>CAJFOJ010000022.1 GCA_904396495.1 uncultured Oscillospiraceae bacterium | reverse complement strand
TTAGAACCCATGGCGGGAGGCCATATGATGCTGATCGTCGGCTGGGATAAAACGGGCTTTACCGTCCTCAATTCCTGGGGGGATGGATTCGGGAAGAAGGGGCTCTTTACCATGCCTTATTCCATCGTCGATTGGAGCCAGCGCCACAACTTCCCCCTGTCGATGTTTGACGCCTGGGCGGTAGATGGGGTGTATCTGAACGGCAAGCTCTTAGAAACCGGAGCGGAACCTATCACCCCTCCTACGCCGTCCGGCGACGACGGCTGGTACAAGCAGGATGGCAAATGGCGCTATCGGGAAAACGGCAAAGACGTGACCGGGTGGAAGAAAGTCCAGGGAGTTTGGTACTACCTGAAGGCCGACGGTTACATGGCGACCGGGTGGGTCAAGGTAGACGGCAAGTGGTACTACCTGAAGACAAACGGGGCCATGCAGACAGGGTGGCTTTTGGACAAGAACAAATGGTATTATCTCAAGTCCAATGGGGAGATGGCCACAGGCTGGCAAAAGGTTGACAATGTCTGGTACTACCTAGACGCCAGCGGGGCGATGAAAACCGGATGGCTCAAGGACAAGGGAGAGTGGTACTACCTGGAGGAAAGCGGCGCCATGAAAACCGGGTGGAAGGAAATCGACAAGCGGTGGTACTGGTTTGATTCCTCCGGCAAGGCGGTCAGAGGCTTTCGGACCGTGGCGGGGAAGGACTACTACTTCGCCGAGGAGGCCTTCCAATCGGTCAAGGAGTGCCAGATGTTAAAGACCGACGGCAGCGGGGCGATTGTGTGACCCTCAATTCCCATAAATCCTTCCTTTTCTTTCATGATTTTTTGCAAAATCCCCGGGGTTTTCGGCTCCGGGGATTTTCTTTTGAGCAGATACACCGTCCGCCCTGTTCTCCGGCACTCTAGGCGGGATGCCGGCGGTTAAAGGAAAGGTGCGAAAACATCACTGGCGGGGAAACCGATTTTCAGCTTGACAACGACATCACCGGCTGCTACACTGATGAGGAAAGCATTGAGACAGAAAGGCGGCAGCAAAAGATGATCAAACAGGTGACGGGAACGTGGTTTGAGTTTCAGCATCACAGCAAAATTGAGGGAACCTACTGGAATCCCCAGCTCAGGGAGATGGACGACGGACAGTGGCGGCAGCTCATCCGGGACATGAAGGCAGAGGGGATGGAGGTCCTGGTCCTGTTGGCGACGGCGCTGGATTTTAAAGCCTATTTCGACACCGATATCTACCCCAGGGCAGAGCTCGCCTGCACCGACCCCATCGGCGTGCTCTTATCGGAGGCGGAAGCCCAGAACATGAAGGTTTTTATGTCCTGCGGGTATTACGGCGACTGGAATTACCCGGCAGACAACCGCCAGAGTGCGGAGGTTGAACGCCGCGCCTTCCTGGCGATGGAACAGATCTGCAAGCAGTATGGGCAGTATAAAAGCCTGTACGGGTGGTATCTCCCGGACGAGGCCGGTGTCCAAGGGAAGATGACCGATGAATTTATGGACTACATCAACCGGTATTCCGCTCAGATGCACAAGCTGAGCAAGGAGTATAAGATGCTGGTGGCGCCGTACAACACCCGCCTGATCCTCCCCAACGACGAATATGTGGCCCAGCTGGAGCGGTTGGATTGCGACTTTATCGCCTATCAGGACGAGGTGGGCGTGCAGCGCTGCCAGGTGGAGGAACTCTCCAAAGTCTATGAGGGCTTAAAAAAAGCCCACGACAAGGCGGGCCGCAGCAAGCTTTGGGCGGATATCGAGGCGTTTTCCTTCGAGGGGAAGGTCTACGACAGCCCGCTGTTGGCCGCCCCCGAAGAGCGGGTGAGAAGACAGGCAGAGGCGGTTTTTCCCTTTGTGGACCGGGTGCTGATCTACGAGTATCAGGTGCGGCTGGGCAGGCGCGCCCAGTAGGCCGCCTAAGGGATGGGAACGAGCGCCCTCCCCTTATCGCGCAATCGTTTATAAAAGGAGAAGGCCCTCCCGGCATTTCCGGGAGGGCCTTCTCCATCGTAAAACTGCCCGGGCCTCCTGCAATGGAAGCCCGGGCAGTTTCTTCATAGATAGCCGTCGCGGCGAGGCAAAGGGGAGGGGGAACGTTTTACAGGCCCAGATTCAGCTCGTCATAGGCTTCGTGGAGGGTCTGGCAGGAGGCGTGGAATTTGGCGGTTTCCTCCTCAGTGAGGGGAAGGGACAGCACCCGCTGGATGCCGTTTCGGTTGACGATGCAGGGAATGCCGGCATAGACGCCGCTCTCCCCGTATTCACCCCGGAGCATGGCGGAGACGGTGAGGACGCTGTTTTCATTGCCAAAGATGGCCTTGGTAATCCGCACCAAAGCCATACCGATGCCGTAATAGGTGGCCCGTTTGGCTTTGATAATCTGCTGGGCGGAGGTGCGGACCTGTTCCTCGATGTCCCGCATCTCCTCGATGTTGCAACCCCCGGTTTCACCGCAGAGCTCCAAAATCGGCTTGGTGGCCAGCATGGCCTGGGACCAGGCGACGAACTCGCTGTCGCCGTGTTCTCCGATGACGTAGGCGTGCATGTTCCGCGGGTCCACGTTGAAGTATTCCCCCAGCATGTACCGCAGGCGGGCGGTGTCCAGGGCGGTCCCGCTTCCCAGGACACGGCGGGGGTTAAAGCCGGACAGCTTGGCGGTGATGAGGGTCATGATGTCCACCGGGTTGGTGGCCACCAGGAAGATGCCGTTAAAGCCCGACTCAGTGATGGGGCCGATGATGGAGCGGAACACCTCGGTGTTCCGGGTGAGCAGGTCTAAACGGGATTCGCCGGGCTTTTGGGCGACGCCGGCGCAGATGACGGCGATGTCGGCGTTTTCGCAGTCCTTATAGGTCCCCGCGTAGATTTTCATGTGGGAGGCGGAAAAGGCGAGACCGTGGTTTAAATCCATGGCCTCCCCCTTTGCCCGCTCTTTGTCCACATCGATGAGGACAAGCTCGTCACAGGCGTTTTGGTTTAAAAGGGCGTAAGCGTAGCTCATCCCCACCATTCCAGTCCCAATCAATACGACTTTGCGGTTGTCGGTTTTCATTTGGTTTCCTCCATTCAATGGCGTTTACATGGTTTTTGCCGCTTGGGTCCAGCGGACGGCGTGTTTTAACCGGTGGTTTTGCTCCAGCCACTGGACAGTGTCCAGCAGCGTCTCCCTTAGGGGACGGGGAATGTACCCCAGCTCCCGGGTGGCCTTTTCATGGGAGAACAGGGCGTTGCTCTCCAAGGTGTAGAGGGAATAAGCGGTGTACAAGGGCGGCTGCTTCAGCATTTTGTACCAGGCCTCCGCCAGCGGCGCAGTCCCTTTGGCAAACCAGGTGGGGAGGACGGTTTTGATCTCCTTCCGGCCGGTGATTTCGTGGAGGGTGTAGAGAAGATCGGTCACCGGGTAATACCGGTTGGACAGGATGTAGCACTCCCCCCGGCGTCCCCGCTGTACGCAGGCGAGGATCCCATCGGCCACGTCCCGGACGTCCACAAAGTCGTAGCCGCCGTTCACACAGGCGGTGAGCCGCCCGTCCAGATAGTCCAGGATCAGCTGGGTCAGGTGCCCGTGGCCGAAGTCGTTGGGCCCAATGATGCCGGAGGGGTGGACTACCGACCCGTTGAGCCCCTCTTTGGCGGCATTTAACACAATCTGGGTGGCGGCGGCTTTGGTGCGGGCGTAGAGGCCCTTGACGAGCCTGGGGTCGAACTGCCCCGCCTCGGTGATGACCTGCCCCTTTCGCTTTTCGGGAAGGGCGTGGACCGAACTGACGTAGATGAGCTTTTGGACCCGGTATTTCCGGCAGAGGTTGACGATGTTCTGGGTACCGGTCACGTTCACGTCCCAGACCCGCTGTTGATACCGGGAGGCGATGGAGACGATCCCGGCGGCGTGGATGACGGTTAGATCTTTTCCGTCCGCATCTTCAAACAGGGGCGCCATGGTTTTAGGGGAGAGGACGTCGCCCTCAAACAGGGTGAGCCGGGGGTCGTCCCACCTGACCGAACGGTCGCCGGGCAGGATGAAGCCGCGGACTATTTTGCCCCGGTCCAACAGCTTTCGCACAACGGTATTGCCCAAATGCCCGTTTGCGCCGGTTACGATATAAATTTTTTCCTTCATCCAGACACCTCCTGTAATCATAAGGTCAATTGCCACTTTTTTCTACCTTCAGTATACCCGCAATGGGTATCAAACCCGTGAATAGACTTTAAATTTTTCTCTTGATCGCCCAAAAGATGTCATGGAATGTCAGGGTGCCCTTGTGCTATACTGACCACGGAAGACAAAGAAAGAGACGCCCCAAAGGCCTTGCTTTTCAGGGCTGCGGCGCGGTGACGCTTTATTTCCAGGTCCAGATAAGGTATACCCCCGTTTAAAAAATCCCTCTCCTGCTAAAAGACCGAGGAGCCCAGACGTCCTCCTTGTGCGGGGGAACCCCAAGGACCGTTACCATAACCGCCATCCTTCCAGCCCTGTCTCAATCTCCACGGGGCTGGAAGGCGGGCGACAGGAAGGAATGGGACAAGATGGAACATCAATATCTCATGGAGTGCAAAGAGGAGAGGAGGGGACTGCTACAAAACCTCAAAGCCTGGGTCGGGGAGTGGTTTTCCGCCTATCAGCAACAGGGGGGAAAAATCTGGAAAAACACCTGCCATCAGTCCGCCGGCCAAGTGGAGGAACCTTTTATCTCCCCGTCGAATACCCTAAAACATCTGCCGGAGGGCTTTGACCTCATCTTGCTGGAGGGGAGGGAAGACTGGTTTCGGGTCGCTTTGGCGGCGCCCCCAGGCGTTTCCCTCCAGGCAATGGCGGAGCTTTGCGCCGATTTGGCGGCGGATGGAGCCATCGTCTTCGGGAGAAGGCTTTTAACCATTGAAAAAGCATCTCTGCGGGCCCACAACGGCCGGCTTTCCGTCATGGCCGGCGGAAAGTATTTCCCTGTTTCGAGCTTTGCCTCCCAATCAATGCAAGGACACTAAACGAGAAAGAAGGGGTCCCCTTTGGTGGAATTCATCGCCGAGTACTGGCTCCAACTGCTGTTTGGCGCAGCGGTTACAGCCCTGTCCTTGGCCTACCGCGCGCTGTTAAAGCGAATCCGGCAACAAGACGCCATCCGCATGGGGATTGTCGCCCTGCTCAGAGACCGGATGATTGGCCTTTACAACCATTATGAAGAAAAGGGCTTTTGTCCCATCTACGCCAGGGACAATCTGCTGCAGATGTACCAACAATACCACAATTTGGGCGGCAATGGAACCATCACCCAACTGGTGGAAGAGATCCAAAAGCTGCCCACGGAAAAAAGGGAGGAATCAGAATGCTGAAATCACTGCTCAACCGCCTGGATAAGCTGCTGACCATCAAAAGCATCGTGACGCTGGTTTTGACCGTTGTATTTGCCTGGCTTTCTTTGAATGGCAGTTTGGATTCAGACCAGTTTTTGGTCATTTTCACCACTGTCATCGCCTTTTACTTCGGCACCCAGGCCAAAAAGGAGTGACTTTTGTTGCAACGCCCCCGGCTCCGCCAAATCGGCGGGGACGGGGGCGCTTTTGTTTGGAGCAATCGGGAGGCCGCCCATTGGGACATCGGGATGAGGGGCGCTGGCCTTCGAGGTGGGAGGAATTTGCAGGCCAGCGACCAGAGGCCGGTAAAAGCCCCTCCTGTGGCACAGGAGGGGCTTCCTCTAAGGCGTATACCGGGCACCCAGGGCGGAGGCCAGGATGACGGCCTGTTCCAGGTCGATTTTTGCGTCCTTAAAGTCGATTTCCAGAAGATTCAGGTCGTGGATGGATGAGCTTCTCAGGTCGGCTCCCCGGAAGGAGGCGCCGGTCAGGTTGGCCCCGTCGAAGCAGCAGCTTGACAGCCGGCACTTGGAGAAATCGGCCTGGGGCAGCTCGGCGCTGCGGAAATTCACGTGGTCGAGTGCGGTGCCGGAGAAGTCCATCTCGCTGTCAAAGAGGGTGTAGGACCAGTCGCCGCCCAGGATGGTCATGGCCTGACAGTCGGCGCCGCAGAAATTGGAGCCGGTCATTTTGCAGTCGTCAAAGGTGGCGGCGAAAAGGGTGGAGAGCTGGAACTTGCAGTTTAAAAAAGCGGTGTTTTTGGCCACCATGCCGTTTAGTTTGGCCCCGGCGAAGGTGCACCGGTCGAAGCGGCAGGATTGCAGCTCAATGGCGGCCAGATCAGCCCCCTGAAAGGAACAGTTCACAAAGGTCATCGAGGTGAGAGAATCCTCCAGGATTTCCGCTTCTCTGAAGTCCTCGTGTTCATAGCGTGTTTCGGTGAACATGGCGCTCCCTCCTAACCCTGGCAGTCGGGGCAGACGCCAAAAATCTCAAAAGAGTGCCCCGTCAAGGTGAAGCCGTGGGCCTTACAGACGGCGGCGGTAAAAGCCTCTACCGGACACTCGTCCAAGAGGATGCACCGCTTGCACTTGACGCAGACCAGGTGGTGGCGGTGGCCGGTGTGGGCGATGTTGTAGTACTGCCTGCCCCCGTCGCCGGGCAGGCCCGATTTTTCGACGATGCGGTGCTCCTCTAATGAAGAGAGGGTGCGATAGACGGTGGAGAGGCCGAAGTCGTGGCCAGCTCCCTTCAATTCCAGGTAGATGTCCTCCGCCGTCAGGTGGGCAGGGGAGGAGAGCAGGATGTCCAAAATCGCCTCCCGCTGTTTGGTCACTTTGAGCCCGGATTTCTTCAACAGTTCCAGAACTTGTCCGTTCATAGCATCGCTGCCTTTCCGGCCCGGAGGCCAATGGTTTGTTTAAAGAGTGAGGCCGGCCCCGCCGGGAACGGGGGCCGCCTGGGATGGCATCCCCAGCCTTTGCGGAGGGGGCACCGCCCGGAAATGCCGGTGCGCGCCCCTTGGGGTTACAGCATGGCCAGGTGGATGGCCATGCCCGCCACCACCGAGATGAGGTAGGTACACACAAGGATTTTGAAGGCGGATTTTTTGTTGCGGCACTCCTTAAAGAGCACTAAGTATCCAAAACCCGTCCCGGCAGAAAGCCCTGCGATGGCGGCGCCGAAGGAGATGCTGCCGTTAATGAGCAGCTGGGTCAGCAGTACCGAGGTGGCGCAGCCGGGGATCAGACCGATGAGGGCGGTCAGGATGGGTTGGAACACGCTGCCGGACAGGAGCACCGCCTCCAAGTTGTCCTCGCCGATCCATTCGACCACCAGGTTGATGATGAACATGGTGACCGCCAAAAAGGCGGTGATTTTCAGGGTGTGGACGACGGCGCTCTTGAAAATGGAGCCGTGGTGGCTGCAGCAGCCGCACTCTCCTCCGGCGTGGTCGTGGTCGTGGCCGCAGTCATGCTGCCCCAGGGTGCGGACCCGGAGGGTTTCGCTCCGAAAGAGGGTATACTTTAACAGGTATCCCGCCGCCACGGCGACGGCTACCTTCACCAAGATGAGCCAGACGACCAAATCCATATCTGACAGGTTGGAGAGCATAATGGGGATGGCCTCGTCAGAGGTGGAGAGGAAAACGGCGATGAGAGTGGACGCGCCGATCATACCCCCGCTGTAGAGGGAGGCGGAGGCGGCGGAAAAACCGCACTGGGGGATGCAGCCCACCAATGCGCCGATCAGCGGGCCAAACCGGGCGCCCTTGCCGTTCATAAATTTCACAAAATCCACCCGGTGTTCCAGCCATTCAATGAACAGGTAGACCACAAAGAGGATGGGGACGGTTTTTAAGGTGTCTAATAAGGTGTGTAGTAAAACGTGGGTCATAATGCCCTCCTGATTTAAATGAAAATGATTCTCATTTGCAATAATACCCTCCCAGGAAGGATTTGTCAACCCTTTTTTGTCGAAAGGCTTTGGATTTTTCACACTGCCGTCACAAAGACCCGATAAAATGAAACAGTGGACGGGATCGGGGAAAATATGGTACACTGAAAGGGAAAAAGCTAAAAAGGGGGAATCGGAGTGCTGAAACCATCGAGGCTGCGAAAAGGGGATATCATTGGGATTATTGCGCCCTGCCTGGCGGCAGAGAAGGGGGAGGTGGACAAGGCTTCAAAGGCCATTGTGAAAATGGGGTTTTCGGTAAAGCTTGGGAAGCATCTGTTCAGCCGGACGGAGGGGTACGCCGGGTCGCCGGAGGAGCGGGCGGCGGATCTAAACGAGATGGTCTTGGACCCCGGGGTGCGGATGATTTTTTTTGACGGGGGAGAGGTGAGCAACGAAATTCTCCCCTTCATCGACTACGAGGCGGCGGCCAGAAATCCCAAAATCCTCTGTAGCTACAGCGACGGCACCTCGGTTTTAAACGCTATTTCGGCCGGTTCGGGGCTGATGACATTTTACGGCCAGTCCCCTGGGACCATCGACCGGGGGAACCCCTATAACCTGGAGCGTTTTACCGAAATGCTGGTGGAGGGCAGGGCTGTTTACCGGAAAAACAGCGACTGGAAGGTCATCCGGGGCGGCGAAGCCTCTGGAGAACTGGTCGGCGGATACCTTCTAAACTTCGCCCTTTTAATGGAGGGGAAGTTTTTTAAAGTGGACCCAAAAAAGCGCTACCTCCTCTTTTTGGAGGATCATATCTGCTTCAACCCGCCGCCTGCGGTCAGCCGGTATCTCTCCCACATCGGGCAGAGCGGGTTGATGAATAGGGTGGACGGGCTCCTATTTGGCCACTACGACGAGAAGCCCCAGCCGGAGATAGCAAACATCCTCAAGCGGTTTGGGGAGCGGTATGGGATTCCGGTGGTTTGGTGCGACGACTTCGGCCACGGGGAGAACCAGGCCATCCTTCCCATCGGGGCAAAGGCCCATTTGGACGCGGATAAGGGGACCCTCACCTTTTTGGAGAGCCTCATGTTGTAGGGGTAAATTGTGTCCGCCTAAAGCGGTTTTGAGGGGGAAGCGGGCGGAGCAGAGCCCCGCCCCTACGGATACACAGGGCTTTTTGGTTTGTAGGGGCGAATTGTGTTCGCCGAAAGAGGTTTCGATGAGAAAGGAGAACGCCATGCCGCGGATTTTAGTGGTGGACGACGAGCAGCGCATCCGGGAAATAATCAAAAAATACGCCGCCTTCGAGGGGTACGACATCGAAGAGGCGGAAGACGGGATGCAGGCGGTGGAAATCGCGGGCAAAGAGGATTTCGACCTGATTATCATGGACATTATGATGCCGGGGCTGGACGGGTTTTCCGCCTGTAAGGAAATCCGCAAAGGAAAAGAGGTGCCGGTGATCATGCTGTCGGCCCGGGGGGAGGAATACGACAGGATTCACGGGTTCGAGACCGGGGCGGACGACTATGTGGTCAAGCCCTTTTCCCCCAGGGAGCTGATGATGCGGGTGGCGGCGGTGCTCAAGCGGGCGCAGCCCCAGCGGGACGGGGGCCGCGAAATCTACGAGAGCGGCGGGCTCAAGGTGGATTTCACCGGGCGGCTTGTCACAATCGACGGGGAGCGGGTGGAGCTGTCCCCCAAGGAGTACGATTTGCTCTTTTACCTCGTCCGCAACCGGAACATCGCCCTGACGAGGGAAAACCTCATCACAAACGTCTGGGGCTACGACTTTTACGGCGACGACCGGACGCTGGACACCCACATCAAGCTTTTGCGGAAGAGCCTTGGGGAATACAGCGGGAAAATCGTCACACTGAGAGGGGTGGGGTACCGTTTTGAAAGCGAATAGGAAACCCTTGAGCGTCAAGTGGAAGCTGCTGCTCTACTTCGGCGGGTTTGCGGCCATTGTGCTGGCGCTTTTGTGGTGCTTTCAGGTGATTTTCCTGGAGGAGTTCTACAAGGCGATTAAAACCCGGGAGCTAAACGCCGCGGCGGACTCCATTTCCGAGCAGATGTTTGAGAGCGACCTGAGCACTCTGCTTAAAAATTTGGCTCAGCAAAACCAGGTTTGCGCCATGGCCATTGGAACCGACGGGAGCCTTATTGCCTCTGCGGACACCCTGCCCAACTGCCGCATCCACAAGATGCCGCCGGCGGAGCTTTTCTCCCTCTACGCCGCGGCGGTGGAAAACGGCGGCAGCTTTATCCAGCGGACCAGCCGGGAGGACGGGCGGTTTTTCATCTACGGGGAGTCGGGAAAGGCGCTCCTGGAGGAACTGCCGGAGGAGGCGGCCAATGACGTATTGAACCAGGAAAAACCGCTGCCGCCCTTTTTCGACCGGGTGGAGGAGAGCATCATCTGCGTGCGGGTGGTGGCGGATGAAGCGGGAAACGAGCGGGTGCTGCTGTTAAACTCGGTGATTTCGCCGGTGAGCGCCACCACCACCACTTTGCGGACCCAGCTCACCATCCTGACGGCGCTGATGCTTTTGTTGGCGGCGGGGTTTGCCGTGCTGCTGTCTAAAAAGATTTCAAGGCCGGTGATCCGGATAAACGACTCGGCCAAGGAGCTGGCCAAAGGGGAGTACCACCGGTACAAGGGAAAGAGCTACCGAGAGATAAGGGAGCTTGACGAGACCTTATCCGATGTTTCGCTGGAGCTTCAAAAATCCGAGACCTTAAAAAGGGAGCTTCTCGCCAACGTCTCCCACGATCTGCGCACCCCCCTCACCATGATTACCGCCTACGCCGAGGCCATGCGGGACCTGCCCGGGGAGAATACCCCGGAAAACGTCCAGGTCATCATCGACGAGGCAACCCACCTAAACGCCCTGGTCAACGACCTGCTGGATTTGTCCAAGCACCAGGCGGGGGTGCAGAAGCTCTCAAAGGAGCGGTTTTCGCTGACCGGCCTGGTGCGGGAGACCCTCACCCGGTATACAAAGCTCCGGGAACAGGAGGGGTATCAGATCACCTTCGAGGCCTCCGAAGAGGCCTTTGTAGAGGCCGACCGGATGAAAATTTCCCAGGTGATTTACAACCTGATTAACAACGCGGTCAACTACACCGGCAAGGACAAAAAGGTGATAATCCGCCAGGAGCGAAAGGACGGCTTTGTCACCCTGTCCATCTGGGATACCGGCGAGGGCATCCCCAAAGAGCAGCTGGGGCTTGTGTGGGAGCGGTACTACAAGCTGGACAAGACCCACAAGCGGGCCGCCGTGGGGACGGGGCTCGGCCTCTCCATCGTCAAGAACATCCTCGACATGCACAAGGCCCAGTACGGCGTTCAGAGCAAAGTAGGGGAGGGGAGCGTGTTCTGGTTTCGGCTCAAAGAGGCTTGAGGGGGCAACCGCTTCGCCACAACCCCCCTTGACTTCCCGGCCCCAGGGGTGTATCATGGGGAAAAATAAGGTTTAGAAGGTGCAAGCTATGGGTTTTCCCATCCATCACGACCTCCACTGCCACACCGGGTTGTCCCTCTGTTCCAACGATCCGAAGATGACGCCCGAGGCAATCCTGCGCCACGCCGAACAGGCGGGCTATGACGTCCAGTGTATCACCGACCATTTTTGGAGCGACAGCGTCCCCGGCGCCAGCGAATTCTACGCAGAACAGGGCCTGTCCCACGTCTTACAGAGCCTGCCGCTGCCCCAGTCCGGCGCCGTGCGGTTTCTGTTCGGCTGCGAGACGGAGTACTGCGGGGAGGGAAAGCTGGGCATCGCCCCGGAGGATTACGACCGGTTTTCCTTTATTATCATCCCTCCCAACCACTTCCACATGGAGGGGTTTACCCGCCCTGCGTCCTGCGACACCAAGGAGAAGGTGGCACAGCTTTTGACCTGCCGGTTAGAGGAGCTGTGTCAGCTGGACCTGCCCTGGGAAAAGGTGGGCATCGCCCATCTGACCTCCGGCCTTGTCTGGATGAAAGGCGGCTATCCGGAGGTGTTTGAACGGATGGACAAAGAGCGGCTCAAACCGGTATTTGCCAGGTTTGCCCAGTTGGGGGCGGGGATTGAGCTGAACGCCGACTGCTTTTTGCCGGGCTGGCGGGAGCAGGAGGACGCCCACTTAAAGCTCTACCGCATCGCCCGGGACGCGGGCTGCAAGTTTTACTGCGGCTCCGACGCCCATCACCCCGACCGCCTGGACGTGGCGAAAACCATGGAGGAAGTCACAGGTATCTTGGAATTGACCGACAGGGAGCGGTATTTCATCCCCTGACGCAAAAAAACTGACGCAACCCCCGGCGCAGACTTTTCCTCTGCGCCGGGGGTTTGCTGTCGAAAAGGGGAACCGAAAGGCGACTAGTTTCGGCAAGCTGAGCACGGAAAGTAAAATTCCGCGCTTTTGGATAAATCTTCATTTTATTTAACATATCAAATAAAGAAATAATATATCTAGTTATTATTTCCATATTATTCATTTGATTATCTATATTTATTTGTAATATAATTATAGAAAAGGTTTTTGTATGGGGGTATGTTGGCTATCAGGGGGTGGAAAGATGTCAAATCCGACGTTTATAAAGGAACCGGGCTATATTTTTGATTTAATAAATATCTTTATGTATCATTTTAACAGAAACTACATGGAAAATTGTATGGAATATAAAAGCAAAGCCGAAGTCCTGGATTTATGGAATCAATTTGAAAATAAATTTCCGCAAATCCCGGATGAGTTGTTTCTCTTTTTTTATATGAAGGACAATGGAAAATGCTTTTTGTTACAATATTGTTTTTATAATAATGTCGAAAAATATCAAGAGAACTTTAAGTTTGAATGCATGCAGCAGGATTTGCTTGATATTGATAAAATATTATTTCGAATGATCCAGTTTTATTTTCCTGAACTCTGTGACGAAGAAGTTGAAGAGTACCGGAATGATTTAAAAAAGTTGGCGCGATTAATTGATGGGTCTCAATATAGCGATTACATAAAGAGCAAATTATTCCTGTTTATTCTCGATTATGAGTCGATAATCAGGAAACTGAATTATGAATTTGTCTCCAAAGAGACGGAGTTCAAGCATTATTACGCAGAAAACTATATTCAGATTTCTGAATTTCAAAGCAATCTGAAATTTCCAGAAGTGACATGGAAAATATCGCAAGTGAAAAATAAAAAGTTCACGATTGACCAAAAACTGCCTGTTTATATTAGCCCTTGCATGATTGCGAAAGGTACTTATATTATTTTTTATGAGCAAAATTGTACGGTAATATTGTTAGGAGTAGAAGTTGACGTCTTGCTTGACTATTTGCAGAATCGAGCTTTGATGCCAGAGTTGGAGGTTTTTGGGACAGCGGTGTCGGACAAGCATCGGATGGGGATTCTCAACGCGTTGCTAGAGCGGGATGAAATGACGATCCGAGAAGTTGAAAAAATGTTTAACATATCGAACACCAACGCCTATTATCATCTCACCTTGATGATAAAAGCTGGCATTATAAAAGTTCGAAATCAGGGTCGTTCCATGCTTTATAGCCTGAACCGGAGATATTTTAACACTCTGATGGAGGCTTTAAAGAAATATCAGGAAAAAGGAGGGGAAGGAGAATGAAGTATTGGGGGAAACCAGAAATCCTTACGGTAGTTGCAAAGGAACTACAGGGTCACGTTAAAGCGGCTGCCAGATCCATTGGGTGTGGTAACAATGATGGCCGGTAATTTTGTGGAAGCAGGCCGAAGTGCGAGATGCGCGTTGGCCTGTCAGTAGAAAAGGTCCGCCTTGGCTCGAGCGCTAAGGCGGACCTTTTCTATAGACTGAACCCCGGCGCAGACTTTTCCTCCGCGCCGGGGTTTTTACACTTGTTCAATGAGATAGCTGTTCGCTTCAAAATCCACCGTAATGGACAGGCCGTTGTCAAAAACCGCCCGTTCCCGGTTGAGATTTCCGCCGACAAACTCGTGGCGCACCATTTCTGAAAAGGCCACCTTTTGCTGAAAATCGGCGACGGTTTTGGCCAAAGCGATTTCCTCTTCATCCGCCTGGATGTCGAGATAGGGCAACCCGCCGTTTAACAGGGCGTAGAGGTAGGGCTTTTTTCCTCGGAGGGAGCCGTGGGCGCCGTCCAAAATCTGCCACGGGGTCATGATGCAGTCGTGGTAGACCAAATTGGCCAAGGGGACGGGAATGCCACGGGGCGTCTGGCTTTGGTCGTCGTTTGGGGTTCCCGGATAGGGGGCGTGATGGCAGAGATCCAGGTGGGGAATGGCGAAATCGCAGGCTTCCTCGCTGCTCATAATCGTCCCTTTGGCCCTGAGGTATTCAAAGCAGTTGGCCCGGTATTCAATACATTCGGTCCGGGTCATGGGGTGCTCCGGGTGGCGGCATTCGTCGGGGCGGACCACCGAAAACACGTCTAAGTAGACCCCGTCGGGCGAGATTCCCAGTTCTTCAAGGCCCATGTGGTTTCTGCGGACGTACTGGTCGGCCATGGAGGTGCAGAGATAGTCCTGGGGACCGCCGTTCCAGGTGCATTCGCTGGGGATGTTCTGTCCGGCTTCGTGCATGGAATTTTTGGGGTCGTAGGTGGCGGCGTCGTGATAGTAGTCCCGGTACTGGTCGTGGATGGCGAAAAGAACGTCCAGCTCCCGGCAGACATCCTGAAATTCCTTCATCGCTTTCGCGCCTCCTGCAGCCTCACAGGGGGGAAGGACGTCGGGATGCTGCTGGTCGTAGCCGTCCACCCCCCATCCGTCCAGGTGGAGGTAGGCTTTTTCAAGCCCTTTTGCCTTGAGGGCCCGCAGCTGCTCCTGCCGCTCTGAAAAGGTGGCGAACTGCCGGAGCATATCCGGGGTAGCAGTGGGATAGATGGCCGCCTCGGGCTTGATGTAGGAATAGATACAGGTGTGGATCACCGGGCTTCCCGCCAGCCGGTTTAAATTGGGATTTGACACCGCTTTTTGTTTGAGTGTCAGCAGCTTTCCGTGTTCTTTGACATAGCGGCGGTAACTTTTGCAGAAGGTGTTGTAGTCGCAGTCCGAAAAAAACTCCATCCGCAAAACCCGTTTGTAGGAAATCCGCCCCATAGAGGAGCACCAGCGCATATTGAGACGGGTAGGGCCTCCTGCGGGATGGTTCAGATCGTATCCGCAGTCAAACGGCGTCTCAATGATCTGCAAACAGCCGTGGCCGCGGTCGATTTGGCCCAGCCAGGGCATGTAGGCGGCCCGGTCGTAGACAAAAGGCGGCGCTACCGCTTCGACTGGATGAGGCCAATTGTTGGGAATCAGGGTTCCCTGCATCATGGGGATGACAGTATAGGCTTTTTCGCTGTGGTTTTCCCATAAAAACGGCGCAGGCCAACAAAAATCAACCGTCTCGTCCGATTCGACGAGCGGGTTCAGCTCCGCATACAGCCTGCCGGTGGCCTTTTCGAGCCAGTAGGATGCGGTGAGGCTCAGCGGCAAAAGGCTTCCCTCATATTTCCAGTGAGAGTAGGTGATTTTCCAGCCGTCGCCCACGCCGGTGTGGATTTCCTCCCGGTGGACGCAAAGGGCGCTGGAAAAGGGGAGGATGGTTTCCCTGCCGTTTAACACCAGCGTGATCGTGGGGCAAAACGCCGGGTCCTGTGTCCAGGTGTAGCCGTCTTGTGTAACAGAGATGGTATCCGTTTCAGGATAAAACTCTGCGAGAACGTTTTTTGCAGAAACCTGCAATTTCATAAAGATCCCTCGCAATATAAAGTTTTATCCGCAGCAGCCGGGTGGGGGATTGCGGACGATTTGCCCACCTGCCGGGCCCTGCTTTCCCGGCTCCCCTTTGCGGCCCGCGAACAGGCCATCTCCTTTTTCTCTCCATTGTAAATTATGTTATAGGGCAGCGCAATCTGCCCGACCGTTATTATACTACATCGTTTGACGGTGTGGAAGGGGTTTTTTATAAAAACCCCTCATTTGTCCACAAAAATAGAATTTTTGACATCATTTAAATAAAAAAGAGATAAAACCGGCCAGGTTATTACCCAGCCGGTTTTGCCTTGTGAGAGTTTAAAGATAAATACTCTCAAATATAGGAGACGAAGGAGATGCGATTACTACATCAACTAGATGTTAGCAATAAGGATGTTATTATTGAATCCAAGCACCGCTTGCATCTACCCGGTAGCCGCCCACAGTGGTGTTAGCAGCCATGGCGCCACTAGCGTTAAAGTAGTAGCACTTACCTCCTATCCAGTTCCAGCCCGTCGCCATTGCACCGCTGGATTTCAGATAGTACCAGGTGCTTCCAAGCTG
>CAJFOJ010000021.1 GCA_904396495.1 uncultured Oscillospiraceae bacterium | reverse complement strand
GCAATGGCGACGGGCTGGAACTGGATAGGAGGTAAGTGCTACTACTTCTATTCGAGCGGCGCCATGGCTGCTAACACCACTGTGGGCAACTACCGGGTAGATGCAAGCGGTGCTTGGATTCAATAATAACATTATTATTGCTAACATCTAGTTGATGTAGTAATCACATCTCCTTCATCTCCTATATTTGAGAGTATTTATCTCCAAACTCTCACAAGGCAAAACCGGCTGGGTTGTTACCCGGCCGGTTTTGCCGTTTTGTAAGCTTTAGCGCAAAGAGAACCCCCGGCAAAGCCGGGGGTTCTGACTATAAATGACGAAACAAAAATCGATTATTACGTAGATACCTATTTTTCAATTTTCATGCCACAGGGATGGGCGGGGGAGGCATCAAAGCTTCCATCTTGCTGAATGAGCTCATAAAACCGCCAGCCGCCGGAAAGATTGTAGCAGTCGAATCCGTAGCCGCTTAAAATACGACAGGCGATGTAACTGCGAAGCCCGCTTTGGCAGTTAATATAAATGGGCTTTTGGGGATCGAGTTCCCGCAGATGTTCCCGGAGGTCATCCACAGGGATGTGAAGTGTCCCTTCGATATGGCCACGGGCATATTCTGCGCTTGTGCGGACGTCCAGAAGGGTGACACTGCCATCCTTGGGCAGAGAGGATACGTCGTGCCAATGATATTGCTTGACAAGGCCGTCCAGGATATTTGAGGCGACATAACCTGCCATGTTCACCGGGTCCTTGGCGGATGAGTAGGGCGGGGCGTAAGAAAGTTCCAGTTCAGCTAGATCGTATACTGTCATGTGGGCGCGAATAGCGGTCGCAAAGACGTCGATCCGTTTGTCTACTCCTTCGAAGCCTACGATTTGTGCTCCCAAGATTTTTCCATTTTGAGGGTCAAAAAGGGTTTTAATTGTCATGTTACTGGCACCGGGGTAATAGGTGGCGTGGTTTGCCGAGAATGTGACCACTTTGTCGAAGGGGATGCCTGCTTTTTGCGCAGCGTTTTCATTTAGGCCGGTAGCAGCTACTGTCATGTCGAAGAGTTTGAGGACAGATGAGCCCTGGGAGCCGTTGTAGCGGCTGTCGCGGCCGCAGATATTGTCGGCGGCGATGCGGCCTTGTTTGTTAGCGGGGCCGGCCAGGGGAATCAGAGTTTCCATTCCGGTGACGAAATTTCGGACCTCCACCGCGTCGCCTACGGCGTAAATGTCGGGAATAGAGGTTTCCATCCGGTCGTTTACGGAAATGGAGCCACGTAGACCTAATTTAAGGCCCGCCTCTTTGGCAAGGTGGGTCTCGGGGGCGACGCCGATGGAGAGGATCACCATGTCGGCGTCTAAATGGCGTCCACCATCCAGCAGAGTGCGCAAGCCGCTGCCGTTTGGCCCAAAGCCCTCTACCGAGGTATCCAATAAGAGATTGATGCCCTTGTTTCTCAAATAGGAGTGGACTCCGCAAGCCATGTCGTAATCGATGGGGGACATGACTTGGTTTAGTCGCTCTACCACTGTGACCGATAATCCCAAATGGGTCAGGTTTTCCGCCATCTCCAACCCGATAAAGCCGCCTCCAACGATTACGGCGGTTTGGGGGGCTTTTTGGTTTACGAACTGATGAATCTGAAAAGTATCTTCCACCGAACGGAGGGTAAAAATTTTCTCGTGATCAATGCCGGGAAGGTTGGGACGGATAGGTTTGGCGCCGGGGGAGAGGATGAGCTTGTCGTAGCTTTCCTCGTAGGTGGTGCCGTCACTGAGGCGGCGGACAGTGACTGATTTTTGGTCCGGGTGGATGGCAATTGCTTCGTGATGCACCCTGACGTCCACCTTAAAGCGCCTTTTAAAGCTCTCTGGAGTTTGAAGAGTCAGGGCTCCTTCCTGTTGAATGGTTCCGCCTATGTAATAGGGGAGGCCGCAGTTGGCGTAGGAGACGTAGCCGCTCCGCTCAAGAATAATGATCTCCGCCTTTTCATCTAGACGGCGCAGGCGGGCCGCTGCGGTGGCACCTCCCGCCACTCCGCCGATAATCAGAACTTTCATGCCGGTTCTCCTTTCTCGATTTCACCGCGCCAGGATAAAATCCCGCCGATGTTCTGTATCTTTTTGTAACCCATCCGGCTCAAAAGGGAGCAAGCCCTTGCGCTCCTGCCACCGCTTAGGCAGTAGACGTAAATGGGGACACTTTGGCCGGAAGCAACGGATTCTATGAGAGTAATGTGGTTTAAGGGAAGATTGACACTTCCCGGAATGTGGCCGGAACGGTATTCCTCCGGGGTGCGGACGTCGATGAGGAGGCCGCCGTTTAAGCGAGCCTCCTCCACCCAATCGACGATGGATTTACGGGAAAACAGGTTCATCCGATCATCTCCTCCACTGCGCCTTTGGAGCGCATACCCACCGATTTGGCGGAAATTTTGCCGCCCTTTATGAGGATGAGGGTTGGGATGCTGGTGACGCCGAATTCCTGGGCAAGTTCCAGTTCCTCGTCAATATTCACCTTGCCCACCTTGACGGAGTGCTGGTTTTCCTCGGCCACTTGGTCGATCACAGGAGAAAACATCCGGCAGGGACCGCACCAGGGAGCCCAGAAATCCAGCAGCACCGGCTGGTCAGAAGAGAGAACTTCGGATTTAAAATTGTTTTTATTGATGGTTACAGCAGACATAGTGATTGCTCCTTTCGGATATGTTTTTTTGTTTGATGAGCTTATTATACGCCTGCTTTACTTTCGTTACCGTGACTTTATCACATAGAGCTACCGGAGGCTTTCCCGGGCCAGCTTACGGAGCTTCTTTTCGTCGGCGATGGCAACGTTTCCTCGGGAAAGAGTGACCGCACCTTCGGATTGGAGGTATTTGAGCATCCGGGTTACGACCTCCCGGGCGCTGCCCAGATGGCGGGCGATTGTATCGTGGGTAATTTTCAGCTCGGTTGTGCCGGAAAGGGTGCTTTCCTCCAGCAAAAAGGCCGCCAGCCTGGAATCGAGACGTTTGTAAAGGATCTGGTCCATCAGCCACATTACATCCGAAAATCGGGAGGAGATGAGCTCATTGGTGTAGTTGGAGACGGGAGCGGATTCCTCCATGAGCTGTTTATAAATTTTGGGGGGAATCTGGTAAAAGGTGGTGTCCTGTTCCGCTTCTACCGAGATGTCGAACTGGATACTACCCAGCATACAGGAGGCGGAAAACAGGCAGATGTCCCGGCTTAACAGCCGGTATAGGGTGATTTCCTTTCCTTCGTCAGAGAGGGTAAAAGCCCGAAGCTGTCCCTCTACGATGAGCAGTAGCCCCTCGCAATCCTCTGCGCCATTGTGGAGGACTGCCCCTTTTTTTGCCCGGTGGAGGGTTGCGGTACGGGATAAGGTGTCCCGTTGGGTAGAAGTGAGTTTCTGCCAAAAAGGAAGATAGTTTTCAATGGGCATAGCGGCATCTCCTCAGTAGAAATTAATATCCTTATTGTACCACAATCAGAGAAAAATGGAAGCGGATTTTGGCAGAAAAACGGAATGGATGAGTAAGGGGTTCTGTTGAGCACTATAAAAAGCCGGATAAAGCACAAAGCTCTATCCGGCGAAATATTTGTTGATTTACCCGATGAACATCTGGGTCCAGTAATGGCCGCTGGCCACGTATCCGACGCCGATTTGAGTGTAGTTGGGGTTTAAGATATTTCTGCGATGTCCTTCAGAGTTCATCCAGCCGTTGACTACCGCTTGAGGGCTGCTGTAGCCGTAGGCGATGTTTTCTCCTGCTGTTTTAAAGGAAATACCGAAGTTTTTGATCATGTTGGAAGGAGAACCGTAAGTAGGGCTTGTATGGGAAAAATATCGGTTGTCCTTCATGTCCTGGGATTTGTAACGGGCGACCCTGCTCAGTTCCCAGTTGGCAGTGAGCTTTTTCAGCCCGTTTTTCACTCGAATCTCGTTGACCAGATCAATTACCTTCTGCTCGTAAGAAGAAACAGAGGAATCGAGGGTGGGGATAGTCACCACCTGTCCGGGATAGATGAGATCAGGATTGTTGATCTGAGGATTTGCCGAGATGATCTCGCTGGTGCCGACCTGATATTTGACGGCGATTTTCCAAAGGGTATCACCGGAGACGACAGTGTGGGTTTTGGACGCGGCCTGGGCAGTTACTGCCATGCCGGAAAACAAAGTAGTGACAGCCAACAGGCTGGCGATTAATTTGCGTTTCATGTTAAACTCCTTCCTTGTCATACAGACCTAGGTCCCAACGTTTGCATTGGTCTGGGGTTTGTTCCATCGGTTATCTTCCGGGGCTTGCAAGATAACCGCCCGCTTCTGGGAGATGGCTGCCGGGGTGGAACCCCTCAGTTAAGCCGTCCTGAAAATAGCGGGAGGTTTTTTGCGGCGTGTCCAGAATACCACATCTGTTGCACCAATTGCAAAGGTAAGTTATGGAAAGGAAGGAATTTTTCCAGCATTTAGCCGCGGATGTCCTCTCTCATGATGTAGTCCCTGACGTCCAACAGGCTGTCCATCTGTCCAAGGCAGAGGGAGAGGGTATCTGCAGTGGGCTCGATGAGGTCGGGGATGACAATGACAGGCATCTGAGCGGCATGGGCGGCCTGCACCCCGGCGGTGGAATCCTCCAAAACAAGGCACTCTTCAGGAGATGCCCCCAAAAGCTCAGCCGCCTTTAAAAACAGGTCGGGGAAGGGCTTTACACGCTTTACCATGCCGTCGCAGACTATGGCGTCCATCCGAGACAGGGCACCGATGCTTGTGAGGTTCGCCATGACCACTCGCTTTACGTTGGAACTGGCCGCGGCGCGGCGAATACTCCGCCGATCCAGCTCGTCCAGCAGCTCAAAAAGGCCGGGCTTTGGCTCCAGGCGCCCCTGTTTTACCGCGGCTTCGTAACGGGGGGTGAATGCGTCGTAAATGTCTCGCTGCCCATCGATACCGGGGTAGGCTTCGCTAAAGAGCCGGGCGCCGGTTTTCTGGTTAATGCCGATGGTTTGCCGGTAAAAGTCTAGGGACAGGTCAAAACCGTGCTCCCTGACAATTTCCCTAATCAGGGAAAAGGAGAGCTTTTCTGAGTCCACCATCAAACCGTCAATGTCGAATAAAATGTATTTTGTTTTCATTGATCTCCCCCGCATATCGTGATAAAAACAATCATAAACAATCATTGTGAAAAACAATTTTATAATAGACCATTTTTATAAAAACTTCAATAAAATATTTTGTTTTTAGTGATATATATACGATAAAATTTAAATAATATTGTTATATATTCACATTGACGAAATATTTTAGCAAATATATAATGACAATATAAGCATAAACGTTCAAAATCAAAAATAAATAAACATTAAAGGTGCAAGATTATGTTCGCAGAACAGAGAAAGTCCATTATTTTAGATATGCTCAAACTAAAGGGTAGTGTGGCGCTGACCGAGCTTACCGAGTTGTTCGACGTCAGCGAGGCAACAATTCGCCGGGATTTGACCGAGCTTGAAAAACGCAACCAGCTCCAACGTACCCACGGGGGCGCAGTGTCCACCAATTTGTCCGTTTTTGAAGCGGGGTATTTGGAAAAAGAACAGGAATTTCTAGAGGAAAAACGGCAGATCGCCGCGATTGCTTCCGCGCTCGTCAACGAAGGAGACACTGTTTTACTGGATTCCGGCACCACTACTTTCGAAATTGCCCGGGCCCTTCGGAATAAAAAGATCACCCTGATTACCAATTCCGCCACTATTATCGCCGATGTGGCGAACGGTGCGGACTGCAAAATGGAGCTTATCTCCACCGGAGGCGTCTATCGGGCCAGCACCCGTTCATTTATTGGGCCGGACGCGGAAAATTTTATCCGCAACATGGTTCCCGATAAGGTGTTTATCGCCGCCAACGGATTTAGTACCCGGTATGGGGCGACTACGCCCAACCTTACCGAGGCCAGCATCAAACGGGTGATGATCAAAGCGGGAAAAGAGGTCTATTTGGCTGTAGACAGTGGCAAAACCGGAAAGGATTACCTTTCGGTTATTGCAAAGCCGGAGGCGTTCCATGGAATCGTCACCGACTCAGGGATGGACGCGGCGACGGTTAACGCACTGCGTTCCATCGGCGTTTCTGTTATAAATGA
Source organism: uncultured Oscillospiraceae bacterium (assembly GCA_904396495.1). Lineage (GTDB taxonomy): Bacteria > Bacillota > Clostridia > Oscillospirales > Ruminococcaceae > Fumia. The sequence goes on along the minus strand of CAJFOJ010000021.1, from coordinate 26,959 downwards.
TGCTTCTTATCATATCACAAAAAATCAGGAGGACACCGACATGGACATTACAGAACTTTTGCGGCTGGAAAACATGACCCTTGAGCTTAAATCCAAAACCCGTGTAGACGCTATCGCCGAGCTGATGCACCTTTTGGAGCTTTCGGGGGCTGTTTCCAACGAAGAGGAAATGGTCCGGGCCGCTATGAAGCGGGAGGAGGAATTCTCCACCGGTATCGGTATGCAGGTCGCTATCCCACATGCCAAGTGCCAGTATGTCAACGAGGCGGCTATCGCCTTTGGCAGAAGTGCGGGCGGTGTAGATTGGCCTACGGAGGACGGGGAAAACCCGCGGATGATCTTTTTGATCGTGGTTCCGATGGAGGCCCGCAACCAGCATTTGAAGCTCCTGGCCCAGATTTCCCGGAAGCTGGTCCATGAGGAGGTTCGCGCGAAGATTTTAAACGCCAAGAGCGCGGAGGAAGTGATCGACGCTCTGCGTTAAATCAGAAACCATTCTGTTACGAGGAGGGTAACAAGCATGAAATTAGTTGCGATTACCAACTGTCCCACCGGGATCGCCCACACCTATATGGCCGCTGAAGCACTGGAAAAGGCGGCGGAGGAACTGGGTGTTTCCATCAAAGTCGAGACCCAGGGTTCCATCGGCGTGGAAAACGAGCTGACGCCGGAGGATATTAAAGAAGCTCACGCTGTCATCATCGCGTCCGGCGTGGCAACGGATATGTCAAGATTTACCGACATTCCAGTGGTGGAGTGGCCGGTCAGCAAAATTATCAAAGAGGCAAAGCAGGCTGTAGAGGCGGCCATTAAGGTAGAACGGAAAGCGCCTGCTGAAGTGGAGAAAAAAGAGGCCCCGGCCGCTTCTGCAATTGAAAATTTGGGCACTCACGGGTCTGGTATCTTAAAGCATCTCTTTACCGGTATTTCCTATATGATCCCCATTGTGGCGGCGGGCGGCCTTTTGATCGCCGTCTCCTTCCTGTGGGGGCTGGAACCGGATGAGGGGTCCTTTGGCGCGACGCTCAACACCTTGGGAAGCGCCGCCATTTCCTTCATGCTGCCCATCATGTGTGCCTTTATCGCCTACTCCATCGCGGATCGGCCCGGTATCGCACCTGGCCTTGCCATGGGGTATTTGTGCGCAAACGTCATCGGCGCCGGCTTCCTAGGCGCTATCATCGCCGGCCTTGCCTGCGGATATTTCGCGCTGCTGCTGAAAAAAGTCAAGCTGCCGAGGGCGTTGGAAGGCATCAGCTCGGTGCTGTTTATCCCGCTCCTGACCATTTTAGTGGTGGGGCTTTTGATGATTTACGTACTGGGCGGCCCCATTGCGGCATTGATGAACTGGCTCACCGATGCTTTGAAAAACCTGTCCACCACCAGCTCCATCCTGTTGGGCGTTGTCATGGGCTTGATGACCGCTTTCGACATGGGCGGCCCCTGCGACAAGGTGGCGTACACCTTCTCAGTTGGTTTGTTGGCGGAAGGCATCACCGCTCCCATGGCTGCCAATATGGCGGCCGGTATGAGCCCGGCTTTGGGCCTTGCGTTGGCGACGGTTCTGTTTAAAAAGAAATTTAACTCCCAGGAGAGGGAAGCGGGCAAAGTCGCCTGGGCTCTGGGCGCCTGCTTTATCACCGAAGGCGCCATCCCCTTTGCGGCGGCGGATCCTCTGCGCGTCATCCCGGCGACGATGCTGGGGTCGGCGGTTACCGGGGCGTTGTCCATGGTATTCGGCTGCACATTGGCGGCCCCTCATGGCGGCATTTTCGCCATTGCGGTTCCCGGCGTTGTAGGAAACGTCTGGCTGTATATCCTGTCGATCATCTGTGGTGCGGTGGTCACAGCGATCACTGTAAACTTTACGAAATCCATCGGGAAGAAAAAAGTAGCCTGACTGCAAGATACATAATTTGAGAATTTGGGAAGTTTTCGCAGGAAAACTTCCCAAACTTATCTCTACGTCAATAGGAGATCAACTATGATTGAGAAAAAGTTTTGTTTTTCGGGGGAAGAGGGGTTCCATGCCCGGCCGGTTTCAGAGTTCGTCGAGGTGGCGAAGCGGTTTGAAAGCCGCATCGAGATCGAGTTCGACGGGGAAGTCTACGAGGGAAAAAGCCCGCTGTCCATCATGTGCGGCTGCATTGAGGACGGCTGCATCTTTACCTTGCGGATTGACGGCCCGGATGAGGAAAATGCCTATGAGGCCATCTATCAGAGGATGGCCCTTTCCCCTGACCGGTATTTTGTCGAAACTGAGGAAGAAAAGAAGCCTCCCGCGTCGGAGGAAGAAAGGCTTGTAGGGGACCCGGAAGCCGCCGTTTCGCTGTCCGGGGGGATTGCCATTGGAAAAACCATGGTCTACCGCCGGGGAGAACGGGAATACGAAAAAAAGGCCCAGGATATTAACGCCGAGACTGACAAGCTGTTTGCCGCCATTGAGGCGGTGCTGCAAAAACTCTGCCGGATGGAACAGGAAGCTTCCGACCAGAATGCCGCCGGCATTCTCAAGGCCCATCGGGAGATTATCTCCGACCGGTCCTTTATCGAGTCCATCCGGGAGAAAATCGCCGCCGAGGGTTTTTCCTCCATCTACTCCATCCACCTGGTGGCGGAGGAGGTGCGGGCAAAGTTCGAGGCTCTCAAAAACGAGCGGATGCGGGAGCGGGCTGCCGACGTCAAAGACGTGTCCAACCAGCTTATCGACGAGATCATGGGCGGCTCCCAAAGCCTTGAGGTGCAGGAGCCGGGCACCATTGTCATCGCCGACGAACTGCTGCCTTCGGACACCATCCACCTGGACCCCTCCAAGGTGGTGGGCTTTATCACCGAAAAGGGCGGCAAGAACTGTCACAGCGCCATCGTGGCCCGGAGTCTGGGTATTCCGGCCATTTCTAACGTGTTGGGTGCTCTGGACAGCATCCCAAACGGCGCACCCATGATTCTCGACGGGGACAGGGGGCTGTATTTCCTCTTTCCAGACGAAAAACTCAAAAAGGAGTACCAGAAGAAGCTGGCCCGGAGCAGAGAAGAAAAGGAAAGAGATAAAGCCTATTTAAGCGGGCCGTCCCGGACTATCGATGGATGGGAGCTGGAACTTTCCGCTAATATTTTCAGCGGGGCGGAGATGAAAAACGCCGTTTCGCTGGGAGCGGAAGGGGTCGGGTTGTTTCGGACGGAATTCCTCTACATGAATCGCTCCGACCCGCCGTCCCTGGAGGAACAATTTGCCTGTTATAAGGAGCTTTTGGAGCGGGCGGGTGATTTACCGGTGACCATCCGTACCCTGGATGCCGGTGGGGATAAGCCCACTCCCTGCCTTCAGATGCCCCGGGAGGAAAACCCCTTTTTGGGGGTACGGGCCATCCGGTTTTGCCTGCGCAATGAGGAGATTTTCCGCACCCAGCTTCGAGCGCTCCTTATGGCGAGTGCCTACGGCAGGCTGCGGATTATGTTCCCCATGATTTCCACAGTGGAAGAACTGCTCCGAGCGCTCCATATCCTTCAGGAGGAAAGGGAAAAACTGGAAATTAAAAAAACTGAACTGGGGGAATGCCAGGTGGGCGTGATGATCGAGACACCTGCCGCCGCGGTGATGAGTGGGGAGCTTGCGAAGCTCGTAGACTTTTTCAGCATCGGTTCCAACGATTTAAACCAGTACGTCATGGCGGCAGATCGAACCTCAGGGGAGCTGTCGGAGTTTCACAGCGCCTACCAGCCCGCTGTGCTGCGGCTGATTTACCATGTGGTCAAGGCGGCGGAACAAAACGGCATCTGGGTCGGCGTCTGCGGCGAGAGCGGGGGAGACCCGCTGCTCATTCCACTATACCTGGGCATGGGAATCCAAGAGCTGAGCATGTCTGCGCCGCGGATCGCGGCCACCAGGAGAATTGTCAGCAGGCTGCGTTTTGATGAGATGAAAGACAAGGTGGACGCCATCTTGAGCGCCGCCACTGAAAGGGAGCTGAAAAGCCTGCTGGAAAGCTTATGTGACAGGGAAAGCTGATGTCTCCCGGATAGATAAAAAGCGTGGCCGACGATACGTCAGTCACGCTTTTTATCTTGGTTTGCCCGGGGATAAGGAGTCGGGTCGTCGGTCGGTTCCACCAGGTAATCGGTACTGACATGATAAATGGTTGCCAATGCCATAAGGATATCAGAGGTAAGATCGCGTTTCCCGGTTTCATACAAAGAATAGGTTTGTCGACTGATTTTTAAGTATTTTCCCACCTCTTTCTGGGTCAATTTTTTCTTTTTCCGTAAATCAAGGAGCCTTCTAAAGCTCATATTGATCACCTCAGTCACATGATACAGCAAAAAGTCGGGATGATTAAAGGGATATAGTCCCCATATAAAGTATTTTTTATGATAGTCGATGGGAGAAGCGGCGACGATCAATCCGTTTCCAATCAGCCTTTCGCCTCTCAATTTTTGCCCAATATTTTCTTTTTAGAAAATAATATTTTGCTTTATAGAAATATTATTGAAAATAAATAGAAAATATAGTTGACATTTAAGAAAATAAGATGTATTCTTTAGGTAAGAAGAAGCATCGTTTATTCCAATTTAAAAAGGAGTGATTTTGTGTATACCAAGCGTTTGTTAAAGCCGCCGTTTTTCGAAATCGGCCCCAAGCAGTACCTCTACGGCGACGAGGTTCTGGAATTGGCGCTGATTGCGGAGGAAGCGTCCAAAAAATACGGCGTTCAGGTGATTTTTACCACCCCCTTCCCCGATATTAGGCGGGTGGCGGAGGCTACCGAAAACCTCATCGTGTTCGCGCCCTCTATGGATCCGATCCCTGTGGGTAGAGGGCTTGCCAACATCCTGCCGGAATCGGTTCGTGCGGCAGGCGCCGACGGGGTCATGTTAAACCACGTGGAAAAACAGCTTTCCTATCTGACCCTGAAAAACACCATGGACAGGGCCAATGAGCTCAACATGCTGACGCTCATCTGCTCCGATTCCACGGTGGAAGCCAAGGCGGCAGCTCTGCTGGCCCCGACGGTCATCACAGCAGAGCCCAACGATCTCATCGGCACCGGAAAAGCCAGCGACCTTTCCTATATCCATACTTCGGTGGACGCTATCCGCTCCATTAACCCGGACATCTACGTCCTTATCGGCGCGGGAATTTCCTGCGGGCAGGATGTGTATAACGTCATCAAAGAGGGGGCCGACGCTTCGGGCTCGTCCAGCGCAGTGGCTTGCGCCAAGGATAAACGGGCTATTGTAAACGAGATGTTACAGGCGGCCCGGGAGGCCTGGGACGAAAGGATGTCTAAGTAAGTTGTCCTTTTGGAAAGTAAATGGAATTTTATATTACATATTTTTTCTATTTGAAAAATTTAGAGGTTTGGAGGAAATTATTATGAAAGTTTACCGCAAAGCAATTGATGTACAGTCTGAGGGCCTGCACCCCACTTTTCACGACGTCACCAAACAGGTGAAGGAAATCGTCAAGGAATCCGGCGTAAAAGACGGCATTTGCGTCGTTTACTCCCATCACACAACCTGCTCGGTCATGGTGCAGGAGTGCTCCCACGATCACACCTATTTCGGGTTGGAATTTTTGCAACAGGATTTGTGCAACATCATGGAAAAGCTTGTCCCTACCTGCCGCTATGAAGGCCAGTATCTCCATCCCGGCGAGAAGCACATCGAATTTGCTTACACAGTTGGCGACGAGCCTTACGCTTCGCTGAACACCGACGCCCATCTCCGCTCCGTCTTTTTTGGCCGCAGCGAGAGCATTGTTATCGCCGACGGCGAGATGGATCTCGGACAGTTTGGCTACGTTTACTTCATCGACTGGGATCAGGTCCGCGCCCGTCCCCGTCAGGTGCAGGTGCAGATCATTGGCGAGTAATTTCCTCAATTTTGCGGCGGAGGGGGCAGGTATTTCCAACGCCTGCCCACCCGGCCGCTTATTCTCCTGAGCCAAAGGCGGTGGACTCTTCGGTAGATCAGGCTCAAATCCTGAATTTTCCAGAAAGGATGACGATGAAATGGAACCTTTGCAAAACGCCGCCCGTATCCTCGACGATCTGCGGGACATTTTAGCCGCTGTCGATCCGCAAAAAGCAGAGCTCATCTGCTCGGATATCAGTAAGGCAAACCGGGTGTTTGTGGCGGGAGCGGGCCGCTCCCTTTTGATGATGCGCGCTTTTGCCATGAGGCTGATGCATCTGGGCTTTGTGGCCTATGTGGTGGGTGAAACCGTCACCCCCGCCATCGGCAAAGGCGATCTGCTGCTGATTGGCACTGCTTCCGGCGAAACCGCTACCTTGAAAGTTGTGGCCGAAAAGGCCAAAAAGGCGGGCGCCGGGCTCGACGTGCTGACCATTTACGAAAATTCGTCCATTGGCAAACTCGCCGATTCCATTCTGGTCATCCCCGCCGCTACCAATCAGGTCGAGGACGGTAAAGTTTCCTGGCAGCCAGGGGGCAGTTCCTTTGAGCAGAGCCTCCTGATCCTGCTGGACGGCATGGTGGTTGCTTTGGCCCGGCAGATGGGAATTCCTCTGTCCGGGGCGTTGAACCTCCACGCCAATTTAGAATAGAAAATCCGTCTGAGGGGTTTTCTCCCGGAAACTTTTTTGGAGAAACCCTTTCCGTTTATTTTTTGCCGCCGGACGGCGGTGCCCTGAAAGGAATGAACTTCCATGATTTTGTCACCGTCGCTATTTGCCGCCAACGCCGGACGCCTGGATGAAGAAATCGCCCAAGTGGAGCAGGCAGGCGCCGAGTATCTCCACATTGATGTGATGGACGGGATGTTTGTCCCCAACCTCTCCTTTGGATATAACATCCTGTCCGGCATCCGCAAAAACAGCCGACTTTTTTTCGATGTACACCTGATGATCGAAAAACCGGAGCGGTTTCTCGACCCTTTCATCCGGGAGGGAGCCGACGGCGTCACCGTCCATTACGAGGCCACAGACACCCTCGACGAAATCGCTAAAACCTGCCGGGAGGAAAACGTCAAGTTCGGCGTCGCCCTCTGTCCCAAAACGCCGGTTTCAGTGTTGGAGCCTTGGGCGGGGGTGTTGGATATCCTGCTTATTATGAGTATTGAACCCGGCTTTGGCGGGCAGCCCTTTATGCCGGAGGCCGTACCCCGTATTAGGGAGGCCAGCGCCCTGAGAAATAAGAAAAACGCCCATTTCCTTATCAGCGTGGACGGTGGAGTGAACCCTAAAACCGCGCCTCTCTGCCGGGAGGCCGGGGCGGATATTCTGGTGGCGGGCAGCTCGGTATTCCGCGCCAGGGATCGGAAAGTAGCACTTGAACTGCTGCGCGGATAGTTGTATAATAAGATAAATCTGCGCGGCGTTTGCCGTGCTGGAAGGAATGTGTAAAAACGCTGTTGCTGATGCAGGTGAGGCCGTTGGCTGAATGCCAGCTGTGCAGTGCATTTTGTTCTTGCGCCGGCAAAATTGTTCCATTACAAGTCATAAATCAAACGAGGTGAAGAAAATGCCCCAATCTAACGGCTTAAAAATTGACGCCCGCCGCAAAAAAATACTGGAGCTTTTAGAACGGGACGGAAAGGTCAGAATTTCCGAACTGAGCAAGATTTTGGGGACAACTGTCGTCACCATCCGCAACGATCTGGACGAACTGGAAAAAACCGGGCGTTTAGAGCGGATTCAGGGCGGCGCCACCTTGAAAACCGCTTTTTCCGGCAATCTCCACGGCGCCTATTTTGAACGCTGCAAAGGGGAAAACGCCGACTTGAAAAAGCGAATTGCCACCGCTACCGCCGCCATGGTGCGGGAAGGGGAGACGGTTTTTATCAACTCCGGCACCACCACTTTTTACACCGCTTTGGAACTGAAAAAGAAAAACAACTTGAATATCGTGACAAACTCCATTTATATCGCTATCGAGTTAGGGGATGTCCCTTCCTTCCGGGTAAAGCTCTTGGGCGGCGATATCAACAACCAGTACCTGTTTTTGTACGGGAATGAGGCGCTGGATCAGCTTCGCTGTTACAAGGCCGACAAAACCATCCTTTCGGTCAGTGGCATCTGCGGGGATCAGACAGGGATTACCACCTTCCACGCCGAGGAGGCTTCCCTCGATCGGATGATGATGGAACGCTCCAGGGAGGTCATCGTGGTGGCGGACAGCCAGAAGTTCGGCCACGAGGGATTTTACCATGTTTCGTCGCCGGATTGCATCGACAAATGCGTCACGAACGAAGGAGCGAATCGGGAAGCGGTGGAGAGCCTGCAAAAATTGGGGGTAGAGGTCATTCTGGCCCATTGATTTCAACGGATAAATCGTAAGAAAACCGCCTGGGGATTCAATTCCCAGGCGGTTTTGCTGCTTTTGACTCAAAGGCGATTGATGATATCTTTCCTGAAAAAGGCTGCCGGTTTTATTTTAGGCACAGGCGCTATAACAGCCTAAAATGGTTTTTATGAAACTCTAACATCCCCTCGTCCCGCATACGGCCTAGTTGGGCGGACATAGCGCTGCGTTCCACTCCCAAATAGTCGGCCAGTTCCTGGCGGTTAAAGGGGATGGAAAATTCGTTTTGGCCCGCCTTTTTGGCCTCGCCAGATAGGTAGGCCAAAAGCTTTTCCCGGGTGGTGCGCTGGGAGAGGAGATCCAGCTTGTTGCTGAGATAAAGATTTTTTCGAGCCATGACCTGAAGAAGATTTTCGATGAGCTTTCTGTGAAAGCCGCAGCTATTGGGGCAGGGGGAGAGGATTTTTTTGCAGTCGAGCCGCAAAACTTCGCTCTTTTCGGCGGCAAACACACTGACAGGGACGGACGGCACCCCGGCGCAGGCAAAAGTCTCAGCAAAAATTTCTTGGGGGCCCAGATTTGCTACGATATTGCGGTTTCCATAGTAATCCTCCCGGATCACCTGGATTTTTCCCGACAGCACCAGCCCAATAAAACGCACTTTGTCTCCTTCGAGAAAAACCGCCTCATTTTTTTGATAAGAGATAACCTGGGCGTCGAGGCAGGAAAACATTTGCTCCAAATCCTGTCCGGAGATTCCGGCGAACAGGGGAGTATCTAATAAAATTTGCTTAAATTTGAGCATAACCATCCTTTCGTTGGAAAAACAACGGATTATTTCTTTTCATTATAGTAAAATCAATTCAGCAAGTCAAGGTGATGTGCGGATGGGGCCAAAAGTATAGCTGCATCTATCCACAGCATTGCCAGAAACTGCACAAAGTATGACAGCCTTTAAAATTTTGGGAGGAATTTATAGATGCTCAGAAAAATTATCCGAATTGACGAGGAAAAATGCAACGGCTGCGGACTGTGCGCTAAAGCCTGTCACGAAGGGGCCATTGGCATGGTAAACGGCAAGGCGAAGCTTTTGCGGGACGATTACTGCGACGGGTTGGGAGACTGTCTGCCGGTCTGCCCCACGGGGGCTATCACCTTTGAGGAGCGGGAGGCGGCTGCCTACGACGAAGCGGCAGTCAAAGCCGCAATGGCCAAAAAAGAGGGACAAAAAGCCCCATTGCCCTGCGGTTGCCCCGGTTCCAACTCCAAAGCCATCCGCCGGGAAGCTACTGGTGTCAGCTCTTCTCCCGCCGCCGAGGTGGAGAGCATGTTGGGCCAGTGGCCGGTGCAGATTAAGTTGGCCCCGATAAACGCGCCGTATTTTGACGGGGCAAACTTACTCATTGCGGCGGATTGTACCGCTTACGCATACGGGGACTTCCATCAGAAGTTTATCCGCAACCGGATCACCCTAATCGGCTGTCCCAAGCTGGACGAAGGGGATTACGCCGACAAGCTGACGGCGATTCTCGCCCAAAATGATATCAAAAGCGTCACCGTCGTCCGGATGGAGGTGCCCTGCTGCGGCGGAATCGAGCAGGCGGCCAAGCGGGCGCTGCAACAGAGCGGCAAGTTTATCCCCTGGCAGGTGGTGACCATTTCCACAGACGGGAGAATTTTAGAGTAACTTTGGAAAGCAGTTTGTATTAGAGGGCTTTCCTGTCCCAACTCTACACAGAAAGAGAGAGCCGGAGGCGGTTGCGCCTCCGGCTAAAATAATTTACCCTTAAAGCGGGTACATAAGATGGAGCCGGCTGATTGCCGTCACATTAACCGCTCATTTAAAGCGATTTTTTCCCTGTCTTTATCGTCCAGCAGCTCGTCTATCAGGGGGCGGATGTCATCTGTGAAGAGCCGCTCTGTAAAAGGAATCGGCCATGTTTTTCGCTCGGTATCAGTTAATCCAAAGCTGTCAAGCAGTCGGTCATCCCGATATCCTTCCCAGTTTTTCAGAAAGGCCTTTAAATTGGGATCGTCAAATACCTCATTGGTGTAGAAAAGACAGTAATACAGATAAGGGGCAACAGATAAAACTTCGCTTTGTTCTCGTAGAAGGTCAGCATCCAAAGGCAGATTCTGAAAGGCAAAATAGAGGTCGCAAAAAAGGTGAAGCCCCAATCCTCCCTCATACAAAAGGTAGAGGGAATTCATGTCCTTATAGTGGTGGAGGCAAAGGGAGAGAAAGGACATCTCCGGTGTAAGCCTTTTTGCCGACACCCCTGCGATTTCTGTTTCGATTGTGTGCGCCAACACGTAGCCCATGTTGGTATCTTGATTGCTTTCCCCCCAAAGGATGTCCAGGTTGACGTCCACGTTCACATATGGACAAAGGGGATTAAATATTTTTTTGACAAATGGCGCCGTCTGATGGCTCATGGCGGTTTGGAAGAGCAGCTCTTTTCTGGAAAAGGGGATGAGCCCCTCCTCCGTAACCCTTCCCTGGATAAATCCGTGTTCCAACAAAACGCCTTTTATCATGTCCACGTATTCCCGGGAGGTGAGCAGGTCAATGTCGCCGGATTTCCGCAAAAACGGGGCGCCATATGCGTCCTGGGACAAAACGGCCCCTTTGATGACGGCATAGGGGATTTGGCGGAGCTTTGCAAAAACGGGCTCACAGGTTTGAAAGCGGGCAGCGATGGCCGCCTTTGTAAGCTGGATGTCCATCAGGGCCTCTTTGTCCCCGGCGAGAGTTTGCAGGTAGAGGCATTTGTGTTTTTTGAACAGCGGTATCAGTTCAGGGCAGGGAGTTCTTTCTTTTATAAGCCTTCGGATTTTCTCAAAAATCACATGGTTATTCATCGACTGCCACCCCGTGGTTTAGATAAAAATCCTCATATTCTCTATTTTTCCCACTTGCCCGATAAACCCCTATGAGTGGGTCAGCCGACAGGGATTGCAACTTTTTCAGTAGAATTTCCTCAAGCCCCCTGTCAAATACCCGGCAGGAAATCATGAACCCTTCAATGCGGTTTTGGTGCAAAACCCCCATGCCGACGATTCCCATATCACCGTAAATATCGGAAACCTGAAGGGAGATCACCTGATAATCCGGATTTTGCAACATGCCCAGGATTTCCTCTTCGGAGTATCTGGTGCATGCCAGATTAAACCGGTTGGTGCGGTTTGACAACTCTGATAACCGCTTTGCCTGTGCCGATGAGGCTATTTCACAGACCACTGCGGTTTGCAGGGAGGCATTATACTCCTCCACGCTGCTACAATGGGCCCGCTGTTTTTCCCGCTCTTTTTGTTCCCGATAGAGGATGGTCCGGTTTTTGTCTTCCGTTACCGTATAGGGAAAGTGACTTTTGATTTCCTCTATAAAGCCCATGTCGGAGTAATCCACCAGGACAGTTGCAATCTCCGGCAGCATAGCGGAAACAAGCCCTAACTCATAGGGAAGGTCGTCTGCGAAGACAAAACTGTCGGGAAAAAGGGAGAGCTCGTTTGAAATTTCCAGAATATTGCTTGCTTTGTCCTTTCGATTGACCTTGGATAAGACAAGGTGTTCTTCCTTTAAAAGCATCCTCTCATCCTGGAAAACCCCTTTGATGGTTTCCTGGTCGTTTTTGCTGCAAATGCAGAGCAAAACCCCTTTTTCGTATAAACAGATCAGCTCTTTTTGGAAGGCGAGTACCTCCTCGTCCACTTTTATTTCCTCTTCGCCGGCAATCCCTTTCCACAGGACGTTGTCGCAATCCAAGATAAGGCATTTTTTCAAAGGGGACAGATAGGAGGACACCATGGAGTAAACTTTTGACAGGGTGTTAAACTTTTGGAATAAAAGGTCGCTGTCCCGTATCACAAGATGGAACTCGTCCTCCAGTGCAACGACGAGCTCGATAAACCGGATGGAATCGAGCCCGATTTCGGAGAGGTCCTGCTCCGGCGGAATAGAGGACAGATTTTCCACAGGCTGCCGCAATACCTTTGCGAGGCAATGTAAAACCGCTTCTCTGTTCATCCCATCAAATCCTTTTTCATACTGGCTAGCGTTTTCTTTAAAAGTACAAATCTCCGGTATTCGCATTCCCCGTCATCCTGCATCGGGTCCCCGTGGAGGTTGACGGCTGCGGCCATGCATCCCTTGGTGCACCCATCCCGGAGTAGGCACCTTTCGCACCCGTAATCCATTTGCAGCCGTTTTTTTGCCATGTCCGCCATCTTCTGCGCTTGCTGAGTGAAGGAATCCATATCCAGTGAAAAGATGTTCCCCAGGTTGTACCTGCTGTCGTAAAGGTTCTGGCACGGCTGGATGGAGCCGTCGGTCTTGACGCAGAGGGATAAATGTTCGATGCCTTGTAAGTAAGGGCAGCTCATGGCGCATAAAGGCAAATGGGCCTCCTTGTGATATTCCCCGTTGAGGCGTTCGATGAGGTTTAATGCCTTCAGTTTTTGTCGTGCCGACAAGCTTTTGTCCTCCCATTGATCCGACCCGTTGCCGGATTTGTAGATGAAAGCCAGTTCCGGGAGGAATCCTAGGGAAATGGCCAGCTTGTAGAAGGCCTCAATGTCGTCGTAATTCTGCTGGGAGATGACCATTTTTAATAGGGGAGGGCTGCTCGGGGAGTGGATTTGCTTTGCAAACGATAGAGTTTTTTCGAAGTTGCCCTTGCCGCGGGTCTTTGCGTTCTGCTGCTCATTAGAGCCGTCCAGGCTGATCTGCAAGGTGAAGTTTTTCCTGGTGTTTAACATTTCGATGAGTTTTTCATCGAGGTTTGTCCCGTTGGTGACGATACCGAAGGACAGTTGGGGGTACTGGTCGACAAGGTCGAGAACGCTGTGGAAATCGGAGTGCAAGCTGGGTTCTCCCCCGGAAAAAATTACCCGGTTTAGCCCGTAGGGGATGAACTGTTCAATGATTTCTTTGAGCTGTTCGGCGGTAATCTCCTTTCGCTCCCGGTTGAGGCCGGAGCGGTTATAGCAGGTGCGGCAGTTTAAATTGCACTGATTTGTGATTTCCAGATAAATCGTTTCCACTCTCATATAATGACCACAACCCTCTTTGATACCGTTTCTTTTAAAAATTCCTCCACGTCCCCTCTAATTTCGTCGGGGGAAGCGTCGTAAATGGTACAAAGCTTTTGAAGCAGCATTTGAAGATCGCAAGGCTCCTCCAAAGCATTTAGAATGTCGATACCCACTTCATCGAAAAAATGGGTATCTTGGGTCTCCGGATCAAAGACAGCTAGGGAGGTCTCGTCGCTTTGAATGTACTCTAAATCCTTGTTCTTTTGATAAATCATCACATTTTCCTCTTTCCTTAAAATTATTTTCTGATATAGTTGATAGATAGACGACTGCCTTGTTTTCTCAACGTCGTACCGGAAGCGAAAAAAGGCCTGGTTGACCAGCAGGGACAGGGTTATGAGCCTTTGAGGGCAGGGAAGCATGGGGCTCCCGTTTACCGCCGTCACCTTTCCAGCAATTTGTTCTAACGGCACATCCTCCAGCCGGAAGGCGTTGTCCCCCTTGCAAAAATACAAGCCGTCCCTCTTTTCCAGAAGCCGGTGTACCAGCAGCTCATCATTTTTATAGGTGAACACCAGGATATCCCCCACATCATAATCCGCCTTCCTTTGGACGGTGATGGTGTCCCCTTCGTAGAGGGTAGGATTCATACTGAAGCCGGTAACAGAAATTTCCACTGCTTTTCCGACGCTCATCTGCGCCATCAGCACCTTTTGCAGCAATTTATCATCCATTTTTTATCACCTCCGCCACAAAATCGAGATCGCTATAACATAGCCTAAAGCAGTTTTGGCCCGCTAGTGTGGAGATGAATTTGAGATAATCCCCGCTGACGGTGTATACGGTGATTGGCGCTTCCATCAACGCGGTCATTTTTTCTGTGGTAGACATTTCGATCAGCCGGTTTTCGGATTCCGTCCTCCGGATGAAGAATATCCCTCCAAGGGGAACTGGCCCGTTGATACAGTTTTCAGGCGTATAGGCGTAACGAATGTTTCCCCCTTCGCCAAACCGTTCAAGGTTTTGGGGAGCGGCATGCAGCCTTTTTAGGACCTGCAGCCCGCCCTCCCGCAGATGGATAGGCGACTGATAAGGATATATGACAAAGTTTGTCCGGTCCAGGAGGATGCAGTCATCAGTTATGTAACCGAAACCGGCATGGACAAGGTAGCTTTCCAGCGTTGTTTTGCCGCTGGTAGTAGACGCTAAAAACAGATACGCTTTTCCCTTGTACCCGACGGCGGCTCCGTGAAGGGCAAAAATCTTCTCATCGTATTGGGTGTTCTCGCAGAGAATATAGTCGATTTCCAATAGAGCGTTTGGGGTATGGGTCACATGCCCCTCAAATTCAATCCGGTAACGATCATTTTCCCGAAAAGCGGTGACGGTTTTTCCTTTCAGCTCTTGAGAATGTTGCAGGTACTTTCCATATTTGAGGAGAAGCGCACGACTTAGATGGGTACAGTTTGTCTGTATCGTAAAATCTGATTGAAACGGTGCGGATAGATGAAAGGTCATCATTCAAAAATCTCCTATCCTTATTTTCCAATATTATACAGTATTTTCAATAAAATTACCATATAAAATCCTATAAAAATCCAAAATATCTAATTTTTTAGATATAATGCGACTAAAAATATTTATTTAATTAGAAATTATATTAAAACATTTATAAATATTTATAAATTAAATTATCTAAAACAAAATTAGATTGTTCCATAAAAATTTTAATTATTTTTTGTAAAAGCGGACGAGGTTATTGAATTTGGTTATTTTTAGACGATAGTGCCAGAGAAGAACTGGGGCAGGATCATCGATGCATTTTGGCGTGGAATGAAATGACTATTCGGAAAACAGCAAAAATGTTTCACATTTCTAACATATACCATCATCTGAATCGAATGGTGAAAGCCTATGTTATCCATTTACACTACTGAAGGTGAATCATTAATGTGTGGCTTTTCAATCAATACTTTGATAGCTTGATTGGCGATTGAAAGAAATATGGGATACTTTAAAAAATAGAGCGATGAAATGTTGTTGTAAATCAATGGAACTACCTGGCTGCAATGGGTTTGAACAATTCTAGTTGCTGTCAGCCCGTGACTTACGCATGGGAAGAATATTCCGGTAGAACATAATAAAAAGCAGGCCAAAGGATGTTGCCTCTCCTTTGACCTGCTTTTATGATAATATTTTGCGTTTTATTAGATACTTAAGAGTATCTTGATTTGTTCAAGTTTTATTGATTCAACAATTTACTATTTTTTTCATGGATATCCATATATAATTTGTTATTTGCTGGGAATGTAAAACCCGTTAAAATATTAAAACCCCACTGCCATGCATCGATAGTTTTCAATGCAGATAAAAATTGGAAGTCAGATGAGGCCATTATATCGTTGCAAAACGGTAAAATAAAATGTTGTGTGTTTATGGTTGGCTCGTTTTTTGCTCCGTCACCACAGCCGGGAAATCGGTCTGAAGGGTTCCCGTTTGGAATGAGCAACGTTCACTAGAGTAAGCCCCAAATCTCGACCATACCGAAGGTCGCTGAAGGCACCGCCGAAGTCTGTCTGCTGGAAATAGAGCAAATAATTAGAGTGCCGGATTGCATATCGGGCGGGGGACAGTCTCAGGCTGGATTCGTGACAGAGGCAGAAGAGCACGTTAAAATCGGTCTCAAAATCGGCAAGCCAGCGGGCGTCAGACCCAATGAGGGTCAATCGGATGGGAAGGTAGTTATAACAACTTTGGAGCCTTTGTAGTGTTTCCATACAGAGCCGCTCAAAGGGACCCATACCGGTAAATACGAAATTCAAAACCCCTCGCGCCATGAGCCGGTCTAGCTCATATTCCACCACTGTCTCATATCCTTGGGGAATGTCGGGGCGACCTACGATATAGCAAGTTTTTTTTTCCTCCGATAAAAAATTCATATTCTTTTCTCCCAAATAAAGATGAATAAGATTCAGTATAAATTACCATACGCTAAACTGTCAACAAATACACTATAATATCTATAAAAATTGTAAAATTTTGGCCTAAAGATCATGTGTATTTGGCGGCTTTTCTTGAGAAGACCACTCAGTTTTAAGTGGACGGTTCTGTCGTATATGGTCATAAAAGCTACGGCTTGATGTTAAATTTTTTACCTGGGCTTGATAATACCTGTAAAACCGGCACTTTGTTAGCCTATTTTGGGAAATATCCCCAAATGATATCCTATTTAAAGTATTATACTTGTACAAGTATAATACTAATTAAAGCATAATGTCAAACGTGGATATCTATGTTATCGTAGAACCATCTCAAAAGGACAAAAGGAAGGTGCAAAGTGAAAAATTTATGTTTGAATGATATGATATCAATATCGATGATGTCAATAAAATCACAGTTTGTGGAGGAATTGACTTATGGAATTATGGGATGCCTATGATGAAAAATTAAATAAGATTAAAGGTATGACTTTAATACGTGGAGAGTGTATTCCAAAGGGTATTTTTCATTTGGTATGCGATATTATTGTGAAACATGCGGACGGAAGCTATTTGTTAATGCAGAGAGACAGACGCAAACATTTTGGCGGCATGTGGGAAGCTACAGCAGGAGGTTCCGCCATGCAGAATGAAACTCTTTTGGATTGTGCAGCAAGGGAACTTCGAGAGGAAACGGGAATTGATTCAGATTCTCTGCTAGAAGTGGGCCGAGTGGTAAGTGATGATTATTGTGCTATTTATGTGGAGTTTCTATGTGTGACGAATTGCGACAAAGATTCTATTACTCTGCAGGATGGTGAAACTATTGCATACAAGTGGGTAAGCAGAAATGAGTTAGTGGCAATGAAAAAAAGCGAATTAGTAACTGAACGCATACAAAAATTTATTAAAGAATTGCAAGGGTAGGTTCCGACCGTAGTAAAAGATTTAGAATTTAGAGATTACTCTGTTCACGGTAGACCAAAACAAGTGATTTATCCGGAAAGGTCAACCCTTTCCTATGCCTGCTAGGGAACCTGCCATACTCATTTTGGTTTGAAAAAATGTTACAAAGTTAAAAGGCGTTGTCTTATGCGCGGTGCTGAAATACTGCCCGGCCTTATAAAATTATCTTAATTTATATCATAAGAATTGCACTGAAAATAAAAACCTGGCTCCCATCACAGGAGAAGCTGGTTTTTTCTCGTAAATCCAAATAACTGCCTCTATAACATCGTTTAATAATACAATTAAATCAGAAAATAATATACAAATTTATTAGAAAATAAAGCGGTTTTCGTCATAATTGGAGTTTTGGTTTCCTGACCGGCATTGGAGTGCCCCATCCCCGTTTGGAAGGATACTCTTCCAGCTGGGGGAAACGCTAATTAGGGAAGACATCTACAATCAAATGAAAACTGCCTTAAAAGACGTGAAGCGGCGGGTATCTCATCTTTTAGGGCTTGCTTTTCCGTGTGATAAACTGGCGCATTGGCGGGACATCTAAAGTAAACGGGCTTTCGGATGGGATTGCAAAAATCAGGCCCACGCTCCTGCAAAATACTATTTAACTCCTGTATAGTACCGGGGAAAGTCTTTGTTTTCTGATTGCCTCAATAGATAAAATCAATCTAAAGGATGCCGAACCTCTTCCAATTCGTGTATAATAGCTTTACAATGATTGGAGCGCCTCTTCAGTGGGTGATATTTTAGAGTGTGGTATCTCGAACCAGGATGGAATCTTGCCTGCCGGGGCGTAGTAATCGCATTGCGCTCGCAAAAAAAGTGTGCCTTTATAAATAATGATGAATTGTTGGGAGTGTTGTGGATTTGAATCGTTTAAGAGATTTGCGGGAGGACAGGGACTTAACGCAGACGAAGCTCGCAAAAGCCATCGGCATCACCCAGCGGAAGTACAGCTACATCGAGACGGGTGTTCAGCAACTCACGGAGTCGGTTTTGAGGAGCTTGGCGGAATATTACAGCGTCAGTGTTGACTACCTTTTGGACTTGACAGACGAACCCACTCCCTATCCTAAAAAGAAGCGGGGAAGATAATATCTAGCGGCCTCTGAATAGACGATTTTCCTTGGGGCAATGACCGCAGGAGGGAGTTTATAGGCGCGTTTGAAACGATGAAACGCGGACGGCTAATCAATGAAAGTCTACGGGAGAAACTGCCGGATTTACCAGCGGGGCCTTCCGTTTTTCAAAGTCCACCGCCTCACCTGTATGGGTTGGAGGCGGTGGAGATTTCTATGGGCAGCATCAAATGGATAGCCAAAAATGACTATGTTTTCTTGAAGATGATTGACGATATCTGCGACAAGCTGGAACGTACATCCGACGATATCAAGTTTTACATCCCGAAAAACAAAGATACAACCGGCTGGGGGTAACATCCTAGCCGGTTTGCTTTTTCCGATATAAAAGCCAAAAGCCGCACCTTTCTCCATAAGGCGCGGCCTTTGTGTTCCAATCTCCTTCTAACTCCAACTATCGAGAGCTTCGAGTGGGAAGTCTCAATGGGAATTTTTGGAACATCATCATGAGCAGCTTGTCACTGCCACGTTGATTTTATAATTCTATCATATTGGGCGTTAAAATGCAACCCTTTGTGAACGGTTTTTTAACCATTTGAGAAAAAATTTGAGACTGTAGGATATTGGGCTGCTGGTGGGCGCTTGACATGAAAGAAATGGGTGCGGGTTTCCCTGAAAATCGTGGGTAGGGGATGCCAAAACTGGATGGGGAAAAATTTTTTTAAATAGTTGTTGACAAATCTTGTAAGCTGTGGTAGACTAATTTCTGGAAGTTAGTTAGCATATGCTAACTAACTGCTTTCAACAGATGTGCAGCTTCACTTGGCCGTAATATCCGTCGGAATTTCCAGAGCTCCCGCCGGGCAACGGCAGGGACGTAAAAAGTAGATCCTCAGTCATCCGAAAGCTTTCCCGCCGCCCCTCTCCTTGGCGGCGACAAATCAACCGGTTTTTCCAGCGCCGTCCCTAATGGACGGTGACCGGCGAAACCGCTATGTGGTGGATCAGCGCTTTGTAACCCGGCTGGGGCTTTGGTATTCTTTTCCTTTGGACGTTGCGGCGACAGCCTCAGGCCAGATGAAGGGGGGGAATCCTGCCGTACAGAATTTGCGACAGGCTTTGATATCCTAGCCGCCGGCAGGCGTCGCCACGTATTCGATTTTGCTAACACCTCATTGATATATCCATCCTTATTGATTGGGAAAACCGCCTGTACTGAAAGGTATGGGCGGTTTTCCTTTTCACGAGGGAATCCAATGGGCTTTAGTAAGGACGACGGTGAGCAGAGGATGAGAAAGGCGGTTGTATTTTGGGGCCTGCCGTGGTAAAATGTGAATAAACTTTGTGCTAGTTTCGAATCTATTTCCTTTGTCCAAGGGGGATGAGGAATATTGAGGAGATGAGAGAAATGAGAATGCTCGCTCTCGATGGGCAAAATTTGGCCGCCCTGCGGATGAGGCGGCAACTGATCGGAAACAAGGCGTCGGAACAAGAGTACCAACTGCTCTTCCGGGACCTGTCCCCAGTGGCCACCGTTTACTGGTGCCGTCCGGGAGAGCCGCCGGTGCTCCGTTTTCGGGCAGGGTTTGATGACCGGTCGTTTAACGCCTGCCGCCGGGAAAGGCGGGAGGTTATAAAAGGACGATTCCAGGGAGGGAATATCGGCTATGTGGACAGGCGGGACCTATCCCTTTACGGTAGTATCTACCGCAAAGCCCCAAAAGCCCTCACGGAAATTCAGGAGGAGCTCATTGCGCTGCTGCGGCGGGAAGGACCGATGAATATCGGGTTGATGAAGGAGATGACCGGGCGGCTGGTGAAAGAGATCACGCCAGCTTTGCACAAACTACAGGAGGCGTTTATCGTCTTTGAGGATCAGGTCAGCAACGAGTGGGACCGGGCGTGGTATCTAATGGAGGAGGAATTCCCGGAGCTCGACCTCGGCCTGCCCAGGGGGGAAGCTATCGAGGCGGCAGTGCTCCGGTTTGGATACCGGATCGTGGCTTTTGACCTGAAGATGGCCAAAGCCTTCTTTCGATTGCCGGTAAGGGACTTAAAGGCCGCTGTAGACGGCCTGTTGACCCAGGGCGCCCTAGTGGCGAGGACGGTGGAAGGGGAAGGAGACCGGCTGCTGCTCTCAGAGGATGCCGCCTTACTGGAAAATGAGCGGATTTCCATGGAGCCGTTGGCACTGGCTCTCCATCGCAATGATTTCCTGGTCAAGGCGATGGAGCCCACCCTCAAGGAGCGGTTTGACCGCCCGGACGAGGAGGTGCTCCAATACCTGCTCGTTGACGGCAGGTTTCAGGGGGCGGTTTACGGCGGGTTTAAAAACGGGCCCTTCCTGGTGGAAGAGGTTTGGGTCGAGGAACCAGTACGTGGGAGAAAAGATGAGATTTTGCAGGCGGTCCGGGAGGAAAATCCCGCTCCGGACAGCCGTCCCAAGCGATTCTGCGGGCAAGAACTATAGCAGGGGCAATTCAAATCTGTTTCCGGGCGAGCTTTACCCTCAAAAATGAGAAAGGGCATTATAATGAAGAAACTGCGAAAAATAAAAGCGCTGGCTACCGGAGGAGAAATAAGACTAGAGGTGATTGAAACAAAGTATAGGAGGAGAATATGAAACAGATTCCAGACCCAAATCAGGTTTTTCCAAACGAGTTTAAGACGTCCTGTTTTATCAAAAATGTCGTCACCGCCCCCAACATTTCAGTGGGGGACTACACCTATTATGACGATCCTGTAGATCCTACCGGATTCGAAAAAAACAACGTCTTGTTCAATTGGCCCCAGTTCGGAGACAGGCTGGTTATCGGGAAGTTCTGCGCTATCGCGAGCGGCACCAAATTTATCATGGGCAGTGCAAATCACCGTCTCAGCAGCATTTCCACCTATCCCTTCGCAGTGTTTGGCGGAGTATGGGAGGAGCGGTTGCCGCCCCATTTGGCACAGCTCCCTTTTAAGGGGGACACTGTGGTAGGAAACGACGTGTGGATTGGACGAGAGAGTGTCATCATGCCCGGTGTGAAGATCGGGGATGGGGCTATCGTCGCCGCCTATTCAGTGGTGACCAGGGATGTGGAGCCTTACACCCTGGTGGGTGGGAACCCTGCCAGGCCGATCAAAAAACGGTTTTCCCCAGAGCTCACTGGGATGCTGCTTAAACTGCGATGGTGGGATTTTGAGCCGGAGCAGCTGGCACAATTCCTACCGGTGCTCTGCGACAGCGATTTGGAGGCTGTTTACGGGAAAATCAAGCAGATGCTGGATCAGGGTGAGGGACCTCGCGCCGGAAAAGGGTAGGCCCTATTTTTAGAATATTTGTCAGTAGATCTTATTTTTCATGGTTACCGCATTTGATACGGTGAATTCCAATGAGGAAAGATTCAAAAGGCAACGGCTTTTTGAAAATATTGATAAAAATCGCAATGAATTTGTATGGGGATCCACATTTGCCTACTTTGCAGGTCATTGGGGGCACTTCTTGCCCCTGACGTTGGTCAGAGAATCTTTGTGAGTAGACGATTGAAATTTGTAAGAAAAAAGTAAATATTGAGTAAAATATTAATGAGAAAAAAATATAATAAGTAAAATTCAATGAATAAAATTTAGTTTTTTAGGGGATAGATTTAGTATTTTTATGATGTCAATTTAGGCGTATTGAAGTAAAAAAAGAAAAATAGTATAATACAATTGACAATATGTATTATGGAGATGTTGTCAAGTGTTTTTTGGCAATTCCTGTATTTTTTTGTATACCTTTCCATGTAAAAGGGTATATGGATTGTAAAATGACAAAAGTCACGGAATTGCAAGGAGGAGGTAGTGAAATGAGATGGAGGAGTCTCAACAAAGTGCTGTC
Source organism: uncultured Oscillospiraceae bacterium (assembly GCA_904396495.1). GTDB lineage: Bacteria > Bacillota > Clostridia > Oscillospirales > Ruminococcaceae > Fumia. The sequence continues at coordinate 4,781 of CAJFOJ010000021.1, read as the reverse complement.
CGGCGCGCTTGCAATAGCGGTTGCGCTGAGCAGCGGGCTGATGACCGCCGTAGGCGGAATAGCCCAAGTGAGCGCCGCGGATGAAGAAGTCAACTGGGCGCTGGGAAAACCCTATACGTCCAGTTTGCCGGATGATTACTATCACAGTAACAACGATCCGGATTTAACGAAGTTTGCCGACGGCGTGTATGGGACCAGCTGGGAGGTCAACACGGTCGGCTTTTACGCCGGACCGACGGAAGAACCGGCTACCTTTGAGTTTACTTTGGGCGAACAGGATTACCCAATCACCAGAGTAGTGGTCAGCGGTTTTGCCGATTCTGGCTCGGGAATTGGTACCTGTGACGTACAGGTGGAATACCAGTCGTCGGATATGCTGGGCACCGATGAATGGCTTACTGTTGTCACCCTGCCGGCATCCGGCATCAATGAAGGGGCTTATGATTTGTCCTCTGATGTTGACATCGGCGCGGCAAAGGTCCGTTTTATCGTATCGGGTACCAATACCTGGACCTTTTTGGATGAAATTGAAATGTGGGGTCCCAACGCTGATTACCTGGCCGAGGCCCCGGTTATCGACACCGACCTCAACTGCGAAGCACTGATCCCCACGGGGAAGGACGCTACTTTTACAGTAGAAGCCCACAGTGTGGACGGCGGTGAGCTGACCTACCAGTGGTACAAGGACGGCGCTCCTGTGGAAGGAGAGGTTTCCTCTTCTTTGAGCATCACTGGTGCAACCGCTGACGACGCGGGCCGGTATTATGTCAAGGTGACCAATAACAAAGGCACCTATCATGAAAGCACCAATTCTCGGAGCATTGATATCTTTGTGCGGGATGTTTCAGAGCAGAACCTCTTGTTCGGCATCCCCTTTACCACTTCGATGACCTACGGGAATCCCGGTAACTTTGTGGATAATGGCGAGGGTTATCCCTCCTTTACCCTGCTCACCGATGGCCTGCGCCAGGAAAACGGCTCTACATCGGGTAACCGGGTGGGCCGCTACAACGGTTCTGTAGGCGGGCTCAGCTTTGCGGATTTCGTCTTCGATCTGGGAAGCGTCAAATCCTTTGAGCAGCTCAATGTGAGCACTGTTTCCGGTTCGAACGGCGTTGTGCCGGTCACAAGGGTGCGGTTATCTGTTTCCGACACCGGAAACGGCGAGGACTGGAAACTGGTCTTCGACGGTTCTCTCAAGAGCTCCGCCACTGTGAAGGAATTTGTATTCGCCACACAGAACGGCGTAAAAATTTCCGGCCAATATATTAAGGTAGACGTCTACTCCATTGAGGGCAACAACTATGTGGGATTAGACGAAATCGAGCTGTGGGAAACGGCGACAGGGCAAGAGCCCGACGCAATCTTGGGCGGCAGCGAGCAGCCAGGGGATGTGGATAACCTCCTGTCCTGGAACAAGAGCTACACCGCCAATAAAACCTCTGCCGATGACGCTTCCAACACGGCGCTGACAAACGGCACCATGGGAAGCCTGTTGGGCACTGGATGGATTGGCTATCCCTCTTCCAGCGGCGACTTGGAATTCGTCGTCGATTTGGGTGCGGAGTCAGCCTTCCAACAGGTGGAACTGCATTTCCTCAAAGATGAAGCGTTGCAGGCAGTCTGGCCGGAATGGGTACAGGTGGAGTATTCCACAGACCAGAGCAGCTGGACCACCATGTCCCGTCAGAATCTGGATCAGCCCATGGAAACGCCTATTTACGTTTTCCAAGCGATTTCCCAGAGTAACTTAAACGGAAGATACATAAAAGTGACCATTCCCAACAGCCAGAATGTTTACCTGGATGAAATCCAGGTGCTTAAAGATCGGACCGTCATCGTCTCCGATCCGGAAGATGAGGAGGTTGATCCCAACAACCTGGCTTACGGATGCAGCTATACTCCAGTTTACCCCGCGAATTCTTCTTACTCTGACCAGGGCGGAGAACTGACCGACGGCCGTAGGGCAGTGGTCAACTACCAGGATCCCAAGTGGACCGGTTTCCTCTCCTGGGACGGCGACGCTTTGGGAATTGACGATTTCTACATCACCGTTGACTTGGGATCTGTCAAGAGCTTTGAACAGGTCAAGACGGGTGTCCTCCGCCACAAGGGCGCAGGTATTTTGAATCCCCCGCACATCAAGGTGGAGTACTCCACTGATAACGAGCATTGGACCGTTCTGTCCGATGAGGATACCACTTTTGGCGACGATGAGCGGGTTAACCGCTATATCGCCACTGCCGATGAACCGGTATCCGCTCAGTATGTCCGCGTTCATTACACCTATGATGGTTGGGTATTTGTGGACGAAATCGAGGTTTTGGCTACGGCTGACCCCAATGAGGACGCCAACGTAAACCCCGACAACGGTAGGGAATTCAACATGGTGCGCGGCTCCAGCTACACCATTTCCAGGACACCGGACGTGGGTGCTGAGCCTGCTGGTAAGCTGACCGATGGACTTTACGGTTCTACCTATACCAGCTATGACCCCAACTGGATGGGCTTTGAGTACGGTTCCGACAATCATGTGGAGATCGAGTTTGACCTGTATTCTCCTGTCTCTATTTCTCAGATTCTGGTCAGCTCCAGATATGATTCTGAAAAAAATCTGACCATTCCCAACAACATGTCCATTTGGGTCCAGAACGGCCAAGGCAACTGGGATCAGATCAAATCCTTCCCGAACACCCTGCCTTCGTCTTCCTCCAATGTGGAACTGACCTGGGACAGCGAAGTGGACAGCGTCCAGTTAGTCGAGGCGGGCACCACCAAGATTTACAGCAGCAAGGTCCGCATCGAGTTTGACATCCCGGAAAACGGCATGGTATATCTGGACGAGATTAAGATTATTGGTAAACTGGGCAAGTGTTCCGACGCCTCTGAAGTCGTTCATAAGGACGAAACCGGCGCGTATAACCTGGCCCTGTTAAAACCCTATATCGAATATCCTGAAAATGTCGCCGGCTCCCAGTACGAGGACTGGAGCGACAGCAAGCTCACCGACGGCGTCTTCGGCTCCGGCGGGTACAACGACGCAAGTTGGGTCGGTAGCCACTCCGGCGACAACGGTTCCACCGACTCGAGAGGCTCCCACGCCATTAAGACCCGAGTAGTGGATTTGGGCGCGGTTTCGACCATTTCCTCTATCTACTTTAATTCTCTGATAGATAGTTCCTCCGGTATTAACGGACCTCTCAGCACCACTATCATGGTTTCGGTGGACGGCGAGAGATGGCTTCCCCTTGCCCGCCACTCTGTGGGCAGCCGGAACACTCCCTCCGGTATTCACACCTACGGCTGGCACGTGCCGGACGGATTCAGCACCGTTCCCACCACTGACTTAATCACCGATGAAATGATCGCCGCGCGCTATGTCCGCGTGGATATCCAGCAAAACGCATGGTCCTTTGTGGATGAAATCGTCGTCAACGGCTACGACGGGCAACTGGATGGCGTAAGGCTCGCTGATTTCGGCGATGTGATCGGCTTGGAAAGCAAAGACTACGGCACAGCCGAGCAGGCGGGCGGCGTCAGGGATATGCTCCTCTGCTACAACCAGTGGCAGGGCTACGATTCTTCCACCGGCCAAAGCAGTTGGCTGAAACCCCATTACGATGTGAATAAACTTCGTTATCTCCTCACCTACGTCAACGACGAAAACAAGGCGGTTGACACCATGTATGACACCGTTTTGTTCCTGGCATTGGGCTCCCAGTACGGCAACGAGTACATCACCAGCGACACCAAAATTTTGGCCGGTGACAAAGACTGGTACTGGTATCTCGATAGCTTGTTCAGAGAGGGCGGCGACGTAGAAACCCTCAATGAGGCTGCCAGAAATGCTTCCATTGAGTTGGGAGATCCCAATTATAAGGTAAACATGGTCATCATGTTCCCCACACCCTTTATTTACCAGAAGGTAGAAGGGAAAGAGTTTGGCTCCCTGGACGGCCATGATATGGGCAATTTCCTCGAGTGGGAGCAGCGTACTTTCGCCATCGACTGGTGGATCGATCAGGTTCTGACTAGACTCGAAGATGTCAGCCACGATTACATCAACTTTAAAGGATTCTATTGGCTGGACGAAAACAGCGACTATGAACAAGAGATGGTGTACTTTAACGACCGTGTCCATGAAGAGGGCTACTACACTTACTGGATTCCCTATTGGGGGACTACCGCTGCTTTGTATGGGCATGATTACGGCTTTGACGGCGTTTCCTATCAGCCCAACCACATGTTCTACAGCGCTTATATTGAAGGCGGTATGGGAGAACTGGTTGGCGACGGCAACCCGCTGTTCGAAGAGTTCTCCAGACGGATCGGTTACGGCAACATCGGCGCTGAGATGGAATGTGACGGCCGGGAATTGAACGGCGTTGCGGATTACAACAAATTCCTTGATTACCTGAATTCTGCAGCAGTTTACGGTTACGATGGACCGGAATATCATCGCGCTTGGTATTACGCTAACCCGATCCTCGATATGGCCACCTCCGGCGAACCCCTTTTCCGCCAGCTCTACACTAACTGCTATGAGATGATGAAGGGCACCTATACTCCCAGAGAGTACGTCAGCGGTGACTTCCCGGATGATCCTGCAACTGGTGAGTTCCCGGGGAACATCTCCGGCGGCGACATTTCCGGCGGCGGCTCTGGCTCCGGTGGAGGCGGTGGCGGAGGGTACTATCCCACCGATCCCGATGAGCCGGATGAACCCAGCACTCCCGAAGAACCCACCGCTCCCAGCGGCGACGACAACTACACCTGGGAAG
>CAJFOJ010000020.1 GCA_904396495.1 uncultured Oscillospiraceae bacterium | reverse complement strand
GTAGCACGGAGGTTTTATTTGCCAAGGCTTTCTTTATTTACCCCTGGTTGAACCAGGGGTTTTGTTAAGCCTAAAGGCAACAATAATGCGTCGCCTGCCGAATCATGGCAGGCGACGCGTTTTTTCCCTGTTAATCGGGGGCATACCGCCGGATGATGTGAAGGGCGGCTTTCACCCCGTCCACCGCCGCGCTCATGATGCCGCCGGCGTAGCCCGCCCCTTCCCCACAGGGATAGAGGCCTTTCATGCCATCGGCCTCCCCGCTCTCCCCCCGCGGGATGCGGACAGGGCTGGAGGTGCGGGTTTCCGGGCCGGTGAGCACAGCATCCGCCGCCCCGAATCCCCGGATTTTCCGGTCAAACAGCTGAAGCCCCAGCCGCATCATGTCGGTGATGTCCCTTGGGAACAGCCGGTTAAAATCAACAGGTTCCACCCCCAAGCTGTAGCTGGGCGCCACCCTCCCCAAATGGAGGCCGGTTTTCCCCTTAAGGAAATCCCCCACCGTGGCCCCGCAGGCCCGGTAGCTTCTACCCGCCAAGTCGAAGGCCCGCTCCTCTATTTCCCGCTGGAACTCCATCCCGGCGAACACGCCGCTGCCGAAGTCAGCTTGATCCACCGATACCACCAATGCCGCGTTGGCGTTTTTCTCATTCCTTGCGTATTCGCTCATGCCGTTTGTGACCACCTGCCCCGACTCCGAGGCGGCGGGCACCACCAATCCCCCGGGGCACATACAAAAGGTATACACCGCCCGGCTTCCCTGCCGGTGGGAGAGCTGGTACTCCCCGGGAGGCAGGTCAGGGTGCCCCAAAAGTTCTCCGTACAGCCCCTTGTCGATGTCCGACTGGAGGTGCTCGATCCGTGCCCCCACCGAAAAGGCTTTGCTTTCCATTTTGACCCCGCTTTGGCTGAGCATCCGGAAGGTGTCCCGGGCGCTGTGGCCCACGGCGAGGATCAGGTGCCCGGTTTCCAAGGGCTCCCCGTTTATCAGCACGCCCCGTAGCCTGCCGTTTTGGGCGGCAAGGCCAGTGAGCTGAGATGCAAAGAGCACCTGCCCGCCTTTGGCGATGATTTCTTCCCGGATGGATTTGACCACTTTCCGGAGCTTGTCGGTGCCGATGTGTGGCTTTGATTTTTTGAGGGTCTCCTTTGGCGCGCCGTAATGGGCCAGCCGTTCCAGCACGTATTCACAGAGAGGGTCATTGATACGGGTGGTGAGCTTGCCGTCGGAAAAGGTGCCCGCTCCCCCTTCGCCAAACTGGACGTTGCAGGTGGGATTGAGCCTCCCCGCCGTCCAGAAGTTCTGCACCTCCTTGACCCGCCGGTCCACATCGTAGCCGCGTTCCACCACGATGGGCCGGTAACCCTCCCTCGCCAGTAGCTCTGCTGCAAACATGCCGGCAGGACCAAATCCGGCGATGAGCACCGGGGTTTTGAGTGGCTCCGTCCCCTTCTCCACATGAAAGGGAACCGTTTCTTTGTACTGGGCATCCCCTCCCGCATTTTTCACCGCCTTCTCCTCGTCGCTGCGCAGATGGACTGCCACGGTACTCACCTTGACGACGTGCCCCCGCTTCCGGGCGTCTAAGGAGGTTTTTATCACATAGGCGTCCCGAATCTCTTCGGGGCGCACCTTCAATTTCCGGCAGGCCAACGCCACCGATTCCGATTCCGGCTGCCCCAGCGCCGTTTTGACATTGCGAACGAGAATCATACAAAACCTTCCTATCAAAAAACCAGCCCTTAACCGAAATTAAGGGCTGAATATCAATGCTTATGAAATGACCTGACGGACGTTGACGTCTACGGTATATTCCCCAACCGCCCAGGCCAACACCCCGCCTTGGCAGTATATTTTCACCGTGACGCTGTAGCGCCCTGTTTTGGCGGAATCCTGGGACATGTCCACGATGCCCACCAAATCGTCGGAGGTGAGGTCTCCTACCACGTCAGTATCCCCTACTACCTTGATGTTTCTGAGCCGCTCAGTGAGCACCTGAGCCTCATAGCCTGTCGGAACGTTTTCCAAAACGAAATTGGAAACCTCAAGGTTTTTGGAGGAGAGGCCGTCGGATGGGAACGTCACCGTGACGCTCTCGACGTTTTCCACGTTTTTCAGCCCCGCCGCCAAATCGAGGTCCAACGTAATCTCCGATCCCACGTCAATGGTCCTAAAATCAATGGGGCCGATAGTGATGGCGTCTAGGTTATCGATGGTCTCACTGGGGGAGGCGACGAGCAGGGAACTCCTAGAAAGGGTGTAGCTCAACTCGTCGATGGGGAAGCCCCGGGGAATGTTGACGAATTCCACCCGCAGAGGCAGGGTTTTTGCCTTATAAATGGGGATGGTCACCGAAACCATGTCCTGGTTGTCCATCTCCAGCTGGTCGCTTTTAATTTCGTCCCCGTTCTGCTCCAGCAGAACGACCTGTCCGGAGACATTGAAGGTTTCGGTCAGCTCCTGCTCGGTGTCGATGCGGATGACGCACCGGTCGATTTTATTGACTTCAGATTCCGGCCCCTTGACAGTGAGATAGTCGATGTCAGCGTATGGGGTCTCCATCAGATAACCGTCTGCCGCGCTGAGGCCGGGGGCGATAATTTCGATGGGGAACTGTTTTGTAACCACCTTGTCAAAAACTAAGGTCACTTCGGTCGTGGTCCAGGAGATGACGCTGTATTCCGGATCGCTTTCCTTGCGGATGACCTGGACGGGGAGGGTGTATTCACCCGGTTCCGTCACGTTGGCCAGGGAAACCTGGGCGGTAAAATCGTCGGGGCCAAGCCTTGTGATCTTATATTTCTTGCCGTTGACCTGCACGTCAGTGGTGTACTGGGGATCGCCGATGATCTCAAGCCCCAAGTCCTTCGCCGTGGAGTTTTCGTAGTTGATGGTGATGGGTACGTCGGTGATGAAGGTGTTGGAGTTAGGCCGCTGATCCACATAAATGGCAAACCATACGATTATGCCCATCACGATAGAGAAAACCAGGACGAAGGTATTGTTGTTGAACAGGTTGCCCAAGTCAATCTTGGGTTTCGGCACTGTCCTCTTTTCTTTGTTTTTCATGTTTTTTCACCTTCCAAAAGCCCTTTTTTCTCTCTTTCTGTTCCTCTTTCACTTCCGGTATCAAATAGTAATCCAACGTGGAGCGGAGCTTGTCGATGGAAAGGTTGCGGATAAGGCGGCCGTTGACGGCAAAGGAAATGCCGCCGGTCTCCTCGCTGACGACGATGGTGACAGAGTCCGAGACCTCGCTGATGCCAATGGCCGCCCGATGCCGGGACCCTAAGTTTTTGTCGATATCCGCTTCATTTTTGGGTTTGGGCAAAAAACAGGCAGCTGCGTAGACCTTGCCCTCCCGCATAATCATCGCCCCGTCGTGCAGAGGTGAATTTTTGAAAAAGATGTTTCCAAACAGCTCCACACTGGGAACCGCGTCTACGATGACGCCTGTCCTGATCTGATCGCCCAACTTCACGTCACGTTCGATGACGATGAGGGCACCAGTGGCCGAGATGGACAACCTCTGCACCGCGTCGCAGATGACGTCAATGGGCTTGCCCCACACTGCGCTGCGCCTGATGCTTTCCTCCGCCGAATGAGCCCATGGCGCAATACCGGCTACTTTAGTCCGTCCCACCCGTTCCAGAGCGCTGCGAAGCTCCGGCTGGAACACGACGATGACGGCGATGATTCCCATTTCGAATACCCGGTTTAACAGCCAGAGCATAGCCGTCATATTTAATACTTTGACAACAAGATAAAGCCCGCCCATCAAAAGGATTCCCTTGACCAGCTGTCCGGCCCGGGTTTCTCTGACGATGCGGATGCCCTTATAGATAATGTAAGAAATCAGGGCGATGTCCAGCGTGTCGCGGATCAGGGAGAAGTCATTGGCGGCGAGCACAATTTCATCCCAAAACTGATCCAGCCCCTGGACAATCACCTGCCAGATCTGAGCGAAAACCTGCATATCGTTTGCCCTTTCTGTTATACGTCCCAAAGCGGAAGCGGGAAGCCTCCGCCCTATGATAAACAGCTTTCAAAAAGCCCTTATGTTTCACTTTTTTAGAAAATACAGGTTCATTTTAAACAACAGGATCCTCTGCACCAAAAGCCGGTACCATCCTATCCATCAAACGGCGTATAGCACAAGCGCACCTATAGATTCTAATTATATTTTATCATAAATTCCCTTAAAATCAACTACAGCAGTCCATATTTTTCAATTTTTTTGATTTCATTTAAAAATGCGTTAATTTGCTGAGGTTTGTTAAAATGGCCTGGCGAAAAGCGCACCGCTCCCTGCTCCGCCGTGCCGAAGTACCGGTGGGCCAGTGCCGCGCAGTGGAACCCGCCCCGTAACATATAGCCTTTCTGGCTCAAATACTCGGTGACGGCGGTGGAATCCTCCCCTTTTATGTTAAAGCTGACGATGGGGGCCTTCTCCCCCAGTCGGAAACTTTCAGCGACCAGGTCGATGCCCTTCATCTGCCTCATCTCGTTGTAGACCCTGGCGCAGAGGGCCATTTCGTAGCGGTAAATTTCGTCGATGCCCCTGTGGGCTACAAAGTCGAGCCCCGCCCCCAAAGAAAGGATACCGACTGTGTTCAAGGTACCGCTTTCAAATCGGTCCGGCATAAAATCGGGCTGCTCCAACTCTAAGGAGTTGCTGCCGGTACCGCCCTCCATAATGGTGCCAAGTTTTGCCCCCTCGTTTAACACCATCAAACCGGTGCCGGTGGCGCCGTAAAGGCCTTTGTGGCCAGCGGTACACAATACATCGATGCCCATCTCCTTGACAGATATAGGCAACATCCCCGCCGCCTGGGCCCCGTCGACGATAAAGACCAGGCCGTACTGCTTACAGAGGGCGGACAGTTTCCTGACGGGAAGGACTGTCCCGGACACATTGGAGGCATAGGTACACACGATGGCCCGGGTGTCGGGGCGGATGAGGCTTGCAAAGGACTGCAAGGTCCGGTCGCTGTCGTTTTCGTAGACGTCCGCCACCGAATAGGTGACTTGACCCGACTGGGCCATGGCGTAAATGGGCCGGAGCACTGAGTTGTGTTCCAGGCAGGAAGTGATGACGTGCCCGCCACCTTCCATGACGCCTTTGATAGCCATATTGAGGGCGTGGGTGCAGTTCATGGTAAAGATGACGTTTTCCGGCTCGGCGTCAAAGAAGGCCGCCGCCTTCTGTCGCACCTCGAACACCTTTTCCGACACCTTCATTGATACGCGGTGTCCACTCCGGCCGGGATTTCCCCCATAGCTCTTCACCGCATCGGAAACCGCAAACTGGATGGACTGGGGTTTTGGATATGTTGTCGCTGCATTGTCAAAATAAACCATCTGATTCCTCCGACTTATGAAAAAGTCAATCGTAAAATTCTGTCGCTGCAAAAAGGAGGACGAATACCTTCAAAACCATATGGGAAAAGCCGCCCGTCTTACGGGTTTTCCCACACGGTCTTTGACTCAAGGCATCACAAGCGCGCAAAAAGCCTTAAGCCATACCACTTAAGGCCGGTAGTCAGGGACGACATCCAGGATGCGAATCCCTTCCCTTCTGAGCGCTGTCACGGCCTCCGATAGGCTCCCGCGGATGAGCAGGCTATATCCACAACCCTTGTTGGAATAGGGGCGGGGAGTCCTGATAACCGTGCTTTTGATCCACATCTGATCCAGCATTTTCTGGGCTTTATACGCGTAGGTGATGGAGCTCAAAACAATTAAGCTTTGTGCCATAAACGACACCTCTTCATCTATAAATTGGGAAAGACCCCAATTTCATAGTATGCAGAAATCCCCGTTTTGACAAAATAAAGCGTTTGGGCCTTAATCCTTCAAAATCAGCAGGCAAATGGCCGTTGCAGTCATTCCCTCGCCATTGCCGGTAATACCCAGGCCCTCCTCAGTAGTAGCCTTAACGCTGATCTTGGAGGGGGCGGTTTCCAGGGCCGCCGACAAATTCTCCCTCATTTTTTCAATGTAGGGCTTGAGCTTGGGGGCCTGTGCCGCTACGGTGCAGTCGATATTCCCCACCTGATACCCCAATTTGCCGACCATTTCCCCCACCTGTTTTAGCAGGGCGATGCTATCCGCCCCTTTGTATTGAGGATCAGTATCGGGGAAGTGGCTTCCGATGTCCCCCAAAGAAAGCGCACCCAGTAGGGCGTCCATCACCGCGTGGGTGAGCACGTCGGCGTCAGAATGGCCTAAAAGGCCCTTTTCATAGGGGATTTCCACCCCGCCTAAAACAAGCCTCCGGCCTTCCACCAGCCTGTGAACATCGTATCCCTGTCCAATTCGCATCATATCGATCCTGTCCTTTACTTTTCATCAAGCTTTTAAAATCCCTGCTTTGGTTCTGCTCTTCATTTCTATTACGGGAAAAGTGCGGTTATGTCATCTGTCCAAGCAGGGATTCCGCAATTTTTAAATCCTCTGGGGTGGTGATTTTGATATTGTCGTAATGGCCGATGACAGCGGCCACCTTCCGCCCCGTCCTTTCGAACAGTTGCGCATCATCGGTAAAGTCAAAGTGCTCCTGCTCAGCCGTTTTCAGGGCATCTAGGTACTCCGACAGCCGGAATGCCTGGGGGGTCTGGGCGGTAAACAGAGTGCTCCGGTCGGGAGTCACCTCGATGAGGCCGTCCTTTCTCACGATTTTCACCGTGTCCTTCGCCATGACGCCCAGCACCGCACCCCCCACCGTCTGGCAGGCGGCAAAGGTCCTGGCGGCGTCCTCCTTCCGTACGAGAGGTCGGGCCCCATCGTGAATGGCGATGTATTTGGCCCCACTGGAAAGATAATCAAGGCTCTGCTCCACCGTTTTCTGCCGGGTTTCGCCGCCGGAGGGGATCACCTTGACCGGGATCTCGCCTGGTTTGAGAAACCGGGATAACACATCCTCAAAAGCCGATTTTTCCTCCGCTTTTACCGCGATCAAAATCTCATTAACGCCCAAAATATCCCGAAAAACTTCCGCGCTGCGGACGACGACGGGTAGTTTCCCCACCATTAAAAGCTGCTTATTTTCCCCGCCCATCCGGGTAGAATTCCCCGCCGCTAAAATCAATACGCTAAACACCGAGCATTCCTCCAAAAGCCTATTTTATCCTACCAGTAACCTGTGAACAAACTACTACAACCTACCGAACACTTTCTAAACAGCGATATTATTCCCCAAAAGCCACCGTCTTATAAAACGCCTGGGCCGCTGCCGGCATAGGAACATTTTTGAGAAAGCACATTCCCATGCTCCGCCGCTCAATGGGGACTTCCAGCGGGATTTGATAAACTTCCTCCCGCTCTAAATGCTCTTTTGAAAACTCCTTGACGACACAGGATATCCCCAGCCCGATTTTCGCAAACTCCAACAGCAGGTCGTGGCTCCCCAGTTCAATTTCCGGCTCCAGCAGGATGCCATAGTCCATAAAGTAGCGATCCACGTATTTGCGGGAGTTGGAAATTTCCTCCAGCATGATGAGCGGGTATTTGATGAGTTCAGAGGGAGCCATGGGATAACGGGAAAGGTGTTTGTATTTCTTCCCGGCCACAAAAATGTCGTGGACGTCCATACACTTCACCGTGTCGATCCCCTCCTCTTTGATGGGAAGGTTCACAAAGGCAAAATCCACCGTCCCCGATTTGAGCAGGGCGATGCTCTGCATCGACGTGCGGTTGACCACCTGGATGCGGATGCCGGGATTTTTGCCGTTGAACCGCTGGAGGTAAGGCAGCAAAAAATGCTTCGATATGGTGTCGGCGGCGGCAATCTTCACCTCACCCGCCAAAAGCTTCGCCCGCTCCTCCAGCATCTCCTCCCCCTTTTCCAGCATGGCCAAGGCGGATTCGGCGCAGTCATAGAGGAGCTTACCGTCCCCGGTCAGTTTGACGCCCTTGGCCCCCCGGACAAACAGGGTGGTGTGGAGGCTTTTTTCCAGATTGCCGATGGCCTGGCTCACTGCCGACTGGGAGACGTACAGCTCCCGTGCGGCCGCCGAGAAAGAGGAATGCCGGGCCACTTCCCGGAAAACCCGGTAAAGTTCCAGATTGGTATTCATAAGTGCTCCTTATCATAGTGATAATAAATAATTACTTTACTTATATCTATTCTTATTGTATAATATCTTCGGTTGCATTGCAACCCCGACAAAGAAAAAATTTATTGCGTTAAAGGAGCTTTTGTTATGTCCAGATTGATTGGTACCGTTTCCAGAGGCATCCGCGCCCCCATCATCCGCGAGGGCGACAACATGGAGGAAATCGTGGTGCAAAGCGTCATCGACGCGGCTAATTCCGACGGATTTTCCCTCCGCGACCGAGACGTGGTCGGTGTCACCGAAGCAGTCGTCGCCCGCGCACAGGGCAACTACGCCTCCACCGACGACATCGCCTCCGATGTCAAGGCCAAAATGAACAGCGACGAAATCGGCGTCATTTTCCCCATCCTCAGCCGGAATCGCTTTGCCATCTGTCTCAGAGGCATCGCCAGAGGGGTGAAAAAAATCGTCCTGATGCTCAGCTACCCTTCCGATGAAGTGGGCAATCACCTGGTCGATCTGGACACCCTGGATGAAAAGGGAATCAACCCCTGGACCGACGTGCTGGACGAGAAAAAATACCGGGAGCTCTTCGGTTATCAAAAACACACCTTCACCGGCGTGGATTATATCGAGTATTATTCAAACCTGATCCGCGAGGAGGGTGCCCAAGTCGAAGTGATCTTCGCCAACGACTGCCGCACCATTTTAAATTACACCAAACACATTATTTGCTGTGACATCCACACCCGCGCCCGTACCAAACGGCTGTTAAAGGCAGCCGGCGCAGAAGTGGTGTTGGGGTTGGACGACATTATGACCGCTCCTGTCAACGGCAGCGGCTATAATCCCGATTACGGCCTGCTGGGCTCCAACAAGGCCACCGAATCCACCGTCAAGCTGTTCCCCCGGGGCTGCGACACCTTTGTGCAAAACGTCCAGAAGAAATTCTTAACCCGTACCGGAAAGCACATCGAAGTGTTGGTTTACGGCGACGGCGCCTTTAAAGACCCGGTTGGGAAAATCTGGGAGCTGGCCGACCCGGTTGTCTCCCCCGGCCACACCGAGGGCCTGATCGGACAGCCCAACGAACTGAAGCTCAAATATTTGGCCGACAACGACTTCGCCGATTTGAAGGGTGAGGAACTCAAAGCGGCCATCTCCAAACGGATCGCCGACAAAAACGCCGCCAATAAAAGCCTGGTGGGCTCGATGGAAACCCAGGGCACTACGCCCCGCCGGCTGACCGACCTCATCGGTTCGTTATGCGACCTGACCTCGGGAAGCGGCGACAAAGGTACTCCTATTATACTCATCCAGGGATATTTTGACAACTATGTAAACGAGGATTAACACCTAGTTTCTTCCACAATGGCAAATAACCTCTATCTTTCGGTAGAAAGATAGAGGTTATTTTTATCTTATCCTATATATTCTAAACAATCTGTTTGAGCACCGCCTCAATATCGGCATTCAGGCAAATCGACCGGCTTTGAATCTCTTGCGGGCAAAAGGCCTCTCCGTAATTAACGCAGGCATATACTGCCTTTGGATTCTCCGCCGTCATCTGCCAGAAGGGATATTTGATAATACCCGGGGTATTGTCCCCGACACCCAGCTCCAAAAACAGGATGTGCAAATTCTTGTGGCAGCAGATAAAATCATGGTATCGAAGGGCGGCGGCATACCAGCCCTCATCCTGCACGAATTTATTGTCCGTCCGGAGGTTCATCGTCATCGGCGCGCCGCAAACGGGACAGCGAGGCACTAGTTCCGGAGGGACTTTCATATCCCTTTGCTGGGCGACCATCTGGCGAACCGTGTCTTCATTGTCATAGGTCTTTTGATGGCAGGGCTTGGAGCATTGCCACAATCCATAATCCCCTTGGGTGTAAAACAAACGCTTTTTGTCAAAGCCCGCAAGCTGGAACTGGTGATCCACGTTGGTGGTGAGCACAAAATAATCCTTATCCCGCACAAGCCTCAGCAAATCGGTGTAGGGCCCACCCGGCGGCACGTCGTAGCGGTTGAGATAGATATGCCTCGACCACCACGCCCAATACTCTTCCAGGGAGTGAAAGGGGTAAAACCCGCCTGCATACATGTCGGTGATGCGGTATTTTTCATAGAAATCTCCAAAGTTTTTGTAAAACCGCTCGCCGTCATAGTGCAGGCCAGCGGAGACCGACATCCCCGCCCCCGCTCCGATTACGATTGCATCGGCGGTGTCCATCTCGTTTTTAAGCTTTTGAAGCTGTGCCGAGTAATTCCCGGTAGATGTTGTAATCGGCCTCCTGATAGACATTGAATATCACCTCGATTTTGCTTTTGGCCTGCGTTTTATAAGCCCGGACCGTTTCGACTGCGATTTGGGCGGCTATGTCGTGTGGAAAATGAAATACCCCCGTTGAGATGCAACAAAACGCAAGGCTCCTCACGCCGTTTTGCTCCGCTAATTCCAAGCAGGAACGGTAGCAGGAAGCGAGCAGCTCTTTATCTTGCCGTGTCAAAATTCCCTGAACAATTGGCCCGACTGTGTGCAATACATACTTGCAGGGCAGATTAAAAGCTGGCGTAATTTCCGCCTTACCAGGCTCCTCCTCACATCCCTGCTCCCGCATCAGCTCTGCGCAGGCCAAACGAAGCTGAACACCTGCGTAGGTGTGAATGGCGTTGTCAATGCAGTTGTGACAAGGGTAAAAACAACCCAGCATCTGGCTGTTGGCGGCGTTGACAATGGCGTCGCAGCGCAAGGTAGTGATATCGCCCCGCCAAAGATAAAGCCCTTCCTCCACCGGATTCAGATCTTTAAAATCGGTAAGGCCCTTGCGTCTGATCTCCTCCTGTAGATAGGCGTCTTGCACCTTTCGGAACTCACCGTCAACGGGACGCGGCATGCGGACGTTTAACAGGGAACGGAGCAGGCGTCTTTGTCCGTCCTCGTCCGCTGGAATGGCTATTCCAGCATATTTTTGATCCTCCGCCAACAGTATTTTGATTAAATACAGCCGTCTTTCCCGCTGTGTCATCTTCTCTTCACCCCAACTTTTTCCAGTGTATGATCCCTGTCCAGCTTCACGGGACACACTGGCCATTCATCCAACCACGCCTTTTCGACCGGTCTCTCTCATCGAAAAAGGCCAAATGGGGCCGTCGCGCACAACAGCCCCACAATTTTTTAGGCATAGAAAAAGCCCGCCGTCATATCCAGGTAGTTTTGACCGCTGTAGGCGGGGTATTGTTTCTGAACCTCCGCCTTGAAGCTATCCGAGTCAGCACAGCCAGCCGCAATTTCCTTCAAATTCTTTAGATAATCGATTTTGGTTTGGGCATCTTTCAGGTCCTCAGGGGTGTAGTGGGACGTTAAGATCAGATCATACCCCTTTTTGATGTAATTTTGCAGCTCCGCGATCATCCCGTCAGCGTGAGCGGCACCAGCGACGATGGAGTGGCAGTCATGTCCCATCATATGGGTGTAAACGGCGTTGAGCTCAGGAATTTCCACATCAAAGGCATCCGGTGTCTGCTTGATGATGAATAAAATGCCTCCGATGTTCCATTCCCCTTCCCCTATCACATTGGTGATTTTATGAACAGAGGAATCAAAAGCATCTCCAAACGCACTGGTGAAGTTTTGGACCAGCGCTTTGCCACCGCCATTTTCGGAATATTCAATGGCGTTTTGGGTGGCGTACTTCGGGACGTTAGGTAGGAAACTGCCGCCTGCACCGTGATAGGCAACGAGCATGCCTTTCACATCCATATCCTTTAGATAGTCGGTCAGCTCTTCGTTGTTATCGTAAAAACAGGGGGATTCGATGACAACGGCTTTGCCGTCCTTTTCGACGATGAATACCTCGTCGTCAATCAAATCGTTGGTTTTATAGGCGTGCAGCTTCGCTGTGCCAAAATCGTATATGTTCATTTCACCTTTATCCAGTTTTATCGATTGAAATGTATTTTTGTTCATGGAAAAATCCTCCTTGCAGTTTGTCAATGTTAACTTTCTTTGCTGTAAAACGCTTTGGATCGGCCGATTCCTTAGCTCTTGTCCTTATTATACTCGGCTAAATTTTATCCGTAAAGTACGCACTTTATTGTGCTGTAGTTACCAAAAGGAAACAATTAGGCAGTTACCAAAGAGAAACAATTGGATGTATATGGTCTTCGCGGCTAAACAGGCCCTCAAAAAATTTTTGTAAAAACTTATTTTCGATTAGAAACCTTGACGCAAAATAGATGGTATCATATAATTAGAATCAAAGTATCAAAATGAAACTATTGCGTGGAGGTGTGGATATGACAGGACAAAAGACAGTAAAAGAACTTCCCATCTGCCCGGTGGAGACAACCTTGACCCTTATTGGGGACAAATGGAAAGTGCTGATTTTACGCGATTTGCTCACCGGGACGAAACGGTTTGGAGAACTTAAAAAATCTATTGGCAGCGTTTCCCAGAAAGTTTTGACCGCACAGCTCCGGGATATGGAGCAAAGTGGCCTTATCAACCGGCAAGTATATGCGGAAGTTCCGCCACGGGTGGAATACTCGCTCACCAATCTCGGCCAAAGTTTAAAACCAATCCTGGACGCCATGAAAAACTGGGGAGAAGGATATCAGCATTCCATGAAATGATTCCCATAAAAGAATAGAAATGATTATAACAAAAGCTCTCACCTACTGATAGGTGAGAGCTTTTGCTTGTAACGAAATTTTAGAGATAAATCCGTTACGCAATATAGTATGGAAAGTAAGAAGGAGAACGAAATTGTAGGCTAACCAATAAGCAAATGCTTATTGCACCCAAGCGCCGGAAGCGTCTACCCGGTAGCCGCCCACAGTGGTGTTAGCAGCCATGGCGCCGCTCGAATAGAAGTAGTAGCACTTACCTCCTATCCAGTTCCAGCCCGTCGCCATTGC
>CAJFOJ010000019.1 GCA_904396495.1 uncultured Oscillospiraceae bacterium | reverse complement strand
GTTAACCTACTTCCTCTATGTCCACAACAAATCCGAAACAATGTTTTACGAAAAACAAGGTGTTCGGATTTGCACTGTTTGGTGGAGGCGGCGGGAGTCGAACCCGCGTCCGAAAATTCTTCCATTCAGCTTTCTCCAGGTGCAGTTTATCTTTGCATTTCCCTTCCCGGTACGCCGATAAACAGGCTTACCGAAAAGGTATTCCCTCATACATCACAGAAGCCGGGAAACACTTTTGTGACGTTGACCGCTAAATTAGAGGCCGGAAAGGAAGCGCGGTAATTTCCTAACGGGCCAGCCGCTTAAAATTAAGCAGCGTAAGCTAAAGTTCTGTTGTTAGAATTAGCGTTTATATTTAGGTGCGACGATTAAAGAGCTTTCGCCCGCTCTACCCGCTTACTGAACTTCTAAATCCCCGTCGAAACCTTTACGCCCCCATATGGGCGCGGCCAAAGGCCGCGGAATTTTTATTTAAAGCTTTTTAATCCAATCCATTACCATAGGAATCCACAGTCTGACTTTTGGCCGGATGCGCTCCGGCACATTTGCGATTTCATTGCCGTTTACCAAGGAATGGGAGCCTTCTGGAAAAATATGCAGTTCCAACGGAATGCCCTGCTCCATTAACGCACTGGCGAACAACATGGAATTTTGCGGGCAAACCGCTCCATCCTCCAATGTATGCCAGATAAAAGAAGGAGGTGTATTCTTGGAAACATGATTCTCCAAAGACAGAAAATCCAACATTTCATCGCTCAAATCGTCACCTAAAAGGTTTTGAAAGGAAATGATTTGTGAACGGAAAGCGGCAGTTATGACAGGATAAGCCAAAACCAAAGCATTTGGTTTGTGCATCTCGTCCACAAATCCCCGTGAGCGCAGAACATCCTGATCCCAGAAAACGCCCAGCGAAGCTGCAAGATGTCCCCCAGCGGAACCGCCTTGAATGACGATTTTATTGGGATCAATATGCCATTCCTCAGCGTGCTGCCGAACAAGCTTTACCGCAGTTGCCAGCTCCACAAGAGCCGTGGGAAACTTGCTTGGCATACAGCTATACCGCAGGACAAAGGCACACATGCCCGCAGCCAAAAACTCGGTCGCCATGGGAGTGGCCTCCCGGTCGGAAGTGTAAGCATATCCTCCGCCAGGGCATATAATCACTGCCGGACGGATTCTGTCTTTACAGTATTCGTCATAATTTTTAAGGATATACCCGGTAAATGTAGGAGCTTTTTCCGGCCGCTTAAGTCCCAAAGCTTCATAATCTACATTAAGATTGATGTCTTGAACAAACATGTCATCCCATCCTATCTTTCTCAATTAACCCTTAAACCGCTGCTTCATCGCCCGATCCATTTCCCTTTTGGCATCCCGCTTGGCCATATCGTCCCGCTTATCGTGAAGCTGTTTACCCTTGCAGAGTCCCAATTCCACTTTGACGTTGCTATTTTTAAAATAGAGCGACAGCGGAATCAGCGTCAAGCCATCCTGTTTGATTTTTCCATATAGCCGCATGATTTCCCGCTTGTGCATGAGCAGTTTTCGGACGCGGAAAGGATCCTTATTAAAAATATTCCCTTTGTCATAGGGACTTACGTGCATCCCTTTGATAAAAAGCTCCCCGTCGTCAACGCCACACCAGCTGTCCTTTAAATTGACACCACCCTGGCGGATAGACTTCACCTCGGTGCCCACCAGTTCAATCCCAGCTTCAAAGGTTTCCAACACAAAATAGTCGTGCCGGGCCTTCCGGTTTATCGTGATGATTTTTCCAGCAGCCACTTCGGTTCACCATCCTTTCCCATAGAGTATTGCCTGTAATCACATTGTCATGCGGTTTTCCAGCGCTTTGTTTAAAGTCACATTGTCGGCATACTCCAGCTCTCCCCCTACAGGGATGCCAAAAGCGAGCCGTGTCACCTTGATGTTTAACGGCTTTAAAAGCCTGGAGATGTACATGGCAGTTGCCTCTCCCTCAATTGTGGGATTGGTTGCCATGATGACCTCGTCGACTTCGGTGGTCTGAAGCCGTTGCAGGAGCTCCTTGATTTTAATATGCTCCGGTCCCACCCCGTCTAATGGGGAGATAAGCCCATGGAGCACGTGATACTGACCCTTATATTCCTGCAACCGCTCAAAAGCTTGGACGTCCTTTGGATCCTCCACCACGCAGATGATTTTGTCAGTGCGGTCGGGAGAAGCACAGATGTCACAAATCTCCTTATCGGTAAAATTTTGGCACACCTTACAATTGTGAATAGAACGTTTTGCCTCCAAAATCGAATCGGCAAAGCTTTTTGCCTGCTCCTCCGGCATGTCGAGCAAATAAAAGGCGAGCCGCTGGGCTGTTTTTTTACCGATGCCCGGCAATGAGGCGAAATGCTCGGTCAGTTTGCGAAGCGGCAGTGGAAGTCCACTCATGGCTTACAGCAATCCGGGGATGTTAATTCCGCCGGAAATTTCGTTCATCCGCTCTTCGGTTTCGGTTTCAACAGTGCGGAGCACCTCATTGACGCCGCTGACGATCAGGTCTTGCAGCATTTCAATATCGTCAGGGTCGATGATTTCAGGCTTTAATTTGATAGACTGCAGTACTTTGTCGCCGGTCATCATGATTTCCACGGCCCCGCCGCCGACAGTGGTGCTATACTCTTTGGCCTTGATTTCGGCCTGAGCTTTTTCCATCTCTTCCTGCATTTTCTGTGCCTGCTTAATCATGCTGTTCATATTCTGGGCTTTTCCGCCGTATCCTTGTGGCAATCTCGCTTTCATCTTGTCGATAACATCCTTTCTGTTGGGTCCGCTGTTTTAATCCTTGACATGGACCTCTATTTCCTGGCTTTCCGCCTTTTTGATAATATCGTTTAATGCATCGGGGACGTCCTGCTCCGCTGGGCGCTCCACTTTCGCGATCCGCAATCGGTGTCTCTTGCCCAAAACCCGTTCCACCTCATCCGCCAACTTCGCGCCGATGTTGTCGGTCATCAAAAGGCTCTTGAGCATGGGGTTGGGGGAATCAATCGTGACGATGTTCCCCCCCACATACGCCTTTGCTTCTTTCAGCATGACGTAAAGAGGCGGTTCAGTCTGGGAGAGCTCCCGCAATAGGTTTTCCCACCCTGGCATAGGGATAGGGGCTCCGCCCTCCACCGTGGCAACCACAGCCGGAGGCGATTGGGAAACAAGAACTGACGGTGCCGGCTCCTTTCTGCTAGACGGCCGCCTAGCAGACTCTCTCCCGACAGTCGCTTCTTGCGCCAACATCTGTTCCAAACGGCTGACTCGAGCCGCCAGATCGCTGCTCACAGCAGGCGTTGAGGCATCTGCCTCCTCGGCGCTACACAGTCGGATCATCGTCATTTCCATCTCCACTTTTTTGTTGCCGCTTCTCGACAAATGATCAATACACTGCTGCAAAGTGGTAAGAATCCGCAAAATTTCCGAAAGAGAGAGGGCTTTGGCAAGAGCTTTATACCGTTCCATCTCATCGGGCAAGCAAACCACCAATTCCTCAGGATTTGCTACCGACTTGACTATCATAACATTTCTGAAATGGGAAATCAACTCTGAAATCAGCCGTTCCACGCCTTTGGCGTTATCGTACAGCTCATTGACAAGCTGAATGCAGCGAGCCGCGTCCTTTTTCACAATGGCATCAGATAGGGCAAATAAGTGCTCAGACCCGGCGATTCCCGCCGTGGAGGTAACAGTATCAAGATCTACCGTCTGGGAAAAGGCCACACATTGGTCGAGCAGCGACAGTGCGTCCCGCATTCCCCCGTCGGAGAGCCTTGCAATCAGCATGGCGGCGTCTTCGGTAAGGGTAAAGGTCTCCTGCCCCGCTATTGCGAGCAGCCTTCCGGCGATATCCTGAGGACGGATTCGTCTGAAATCGTATTGCTGACAGCGGGAAACGATGGTCTGGGGGACCTTGTGCACCTCGGTAGTCGCCAAAATAAATAGAATGTGAGGAGGCGGTTCCTCCATAATTTTTAACAACGCGTTAAAGGCGCTGACACTGAGCATATGCACCTCGTCGATGATATAGACCCGGTATTTGCAGATAGCGGGGGAAAAATTCGCCTCGTTTCGCAGGTCGCGGATGTCATCGACGCCGTTGTTGCTGGCGGCGTCCATTTCCACCACATCTAAGATAGAGCCGTCTTCGATACCTTTGCAGATGTCGCATTCAAGGCAGGGGTTGCCGTCTACGGGATGTAAACAGTTGACTGCCTTGGCCAAAATTTTAGAGCAGGTGGTTTTTCCGGTGCCGCGAGGACCGGTGAACAAGTAGGCGTGGGAGTTTTTTTGCAGCCGCACCTGGTTTTGAAGCGTCGTCGTAATGTGCTCCTGGCTCACCACGTCGGAAAAAACCTGAGGCCGCCATTTCCGATAGAGCGCAAGATACATGATTTTCCCCCTAACATGTTGTCGTCTTGTAAAAAACAGCCTCCAGCCAAAGGCCGAAGGCAACATCCGGACCGTGCGGTTGGACATACGGAAAAGAAGGCTTTGCTGCGGCACATAAAACGGTCCGCTTAATGCTGCTCGGTTCCCCGCCTGACATGGTTCACGGTGCTTCATCGCGCAGGACCCGCTTATCCGTATGTCCAATGGCACGCTCCTATTTTAAATTCAATTGTTGTTTCTATCGTGCCCCAATAAAATCAATTTCTAACACAAAGGGCAATAAAATGACGCTGTACGATTCCCACAAGTTCCGCATCAGCAAATCCAAAGCGCCAAAAGGCACTTCTGTGAAGTTATTATACTATACCTTATAAAAAAAGACAAGAGTTTTTTGAAAATGCAGTTTTTTCCAGTCCATATGCGTTTTATACAGGGAAAATGAAAAATTATGCTTTGCGTTTTGATCGTTTTATGGTATATTATAGATATGCAAATTGGCATAGATTATAATATCAGGCTCCTTTGAGGGCGATTTTTATTTTAACAGATGAATATGACAAGGATGATACATCCATGATAAAGATATGTGAAAAGTGACAGGAGGTCCATCTATGAAGAAATTAGCCGCCTTACTCACCGCCCTGGCGGTGTTTGCGTGTTCTTTTGCATCCAGCGTTTTTGCCGAGACCAGCTCCGATTCTGGAACCAGCACATCCGCTTCCAGCGACGAGGGGGCTTCGCAATCTTCCCCCGACCTGGGATTTGAGGTTAACAGCGAGGCGGTCTACTTAGTGAGCTACGACACCGGCACAGTGCTCTATCAGAAAAACGCCGATAAAAAGATGTATCCCGCCTCCTTGACCAAAATCATGACCGCTATCATCGCCATTGAAAACTGCTCCGATCTGGAGACAGTGGTGACAGCTCCCAGTTATATCTTCGACGAGTTGTACACTCTCAACGTCTCCAACGCTGATATCCGCCATGGGGAAGAAATCCGAATGATCGACCTGCTCTATGCTTTACTTCTCCGCTCTGCCTGTGAGGGCGCGAGTATTATCGCCGATTATATCGGCGGAGGCAGCATCGACGCATTTGTTGAGATGATGAATCAAAAGGCCCAGGAACTGGGCTGCAAAAACACACACTTCGTTAACCCCCACGGCTTACACGACGACAACCAATACACAACAGCCGAGGACATGTATATCATCACCAAGTACGCCTTGGACAATCTTCCGATTTTCAAGGAAATTGCCTGCACCAACAGCTATGTGATGCCGGCCACCAATAAGCACTCTGAGGAACGCACCATCTACCACACCAACACCATGATGGACGAACGCCGGGCAGGCAAATATTATTATGCCCCCATCAAAGGCATCAAAACCGGTACTACTGACGAGAGTGGACGCAACCTGATCTCGATGGCCACCCAAGACGCTTACACCTACATTTTAGTTACCATGGGCGCGCCTATGTATTACGACAACGGCGATACCATCTCCGACAATCTCTCTTTTATCGACGCCAAACAGTTGTATCAGTGGGCTTTTGATAAATGGGCCATTCAACCGGTGGTCAAACCCACCAGCCCTGAAGGGGAAGTCAAGGTGCGGTTGGCCAAGGACAAAGACGTGGTACAGGTTTTCCCGGAAAAGGAGATCCAAAAACTTCTCCGGAATGACATTGATATCTCCTCCCTTCAAAAGATCAAAAACCTCGAAGAATCGGTGGACGCGCCGGTGAAAAAGGGTGACGTTTTGGGGACGATGGAAGTAAAGCTCGCCGATGAAACGCTGGCGACCGTCAACCTGGTTGCGGGAGAGGATTTGGATCGGAGTTTTTGGCTCTTTATCTTGGACTGCATTAAAAAAATCTTTACCTCCATCTGGTTTAAGCTGGCTATCGTGGTTCTCATTATCCTCATTGCTTTGTATATCGCCTATACCGTTATGTACAACAAACGGAAACGCCGGAGAAGGCGCCGCGTCAGAAGGTTTTGACAAAATAAAAAGGGCTTTTTGTAAAATAACCCACTGAAAATAGCATACAAAATATAGGGGCTTCACGCTGAAGCCGCATTGCAAGAAAAAATCTTTTTCCAATGCGGGAAATAGCATGATAGCCCCTATTTTATATCTAGGTTTACGCAGTTTTGATGCTGAACACCCTTATCGTTAACGGATCAGCATTTCCTGAAACTAACAGGATGGAGACGGCATCTTTTGCAGACACTAAAATTGCGCTGGTAGCGCAAATTTAGTTCAAGACGGAAGAAAGGGAATAGCGATGAGAGGCACTTTAGACCAGCATCTATGCCTGACCGATCTGTTGGATCAGGATTTGACCAGCTATGAATATTTCCACTCCCTTCCACGAGAGATTCAACAAAAAATTGTCCACGAGGATATCGGCTCTTTTGAGGAAATGCAGGATTTTGTAGCAGGACTTCGAAACTAACGCCGCTAGGACATTCCCATCGGGGACAACAAAACCATGAGGCGGCTGATTGAAGCCGCCTCATCCTATTTCTTTTTATCTTCACATTTTTTCGGTTAATGTATTCTGCCAAAAAGAGATTATTCTATGGAAGCACTATCGTCCGTGGGGACAGAATAAGTAAGGGCAAGGCTGTCGCTGATGTTCTCATTTCCGTGAATAAAGGTGAGCCGTATGACGAGATTTTTGCTATTCCATTCGCAGAGATTACCATAAGAATCGGGCAAATCCTCTCTTTCGCCATATTCGTCAGTAATAGCCTCTATTAAGCTTAAATAATTTTCTTCGGTCGCCTCATCAAAAACACAGGAAATCTTATAAAGCCCTCCGTCCACCCCAAAGAAGTAAGTGATATAGCATGGGATGTCGTACACCGCTATATCGTGGTAAACCAGTTGGTTGTCCCCCGTGACAGCAGCGCCGCTGTCATCGCGTTTTTCCTCAACGGCGAATACCTCCGAAGAGGTCATCCCCATCTCCACCCCCCGCAAAACTCCCTCCGACCCGGAACAGGACGCAAAAGCTAGGCATGCGGCCAGTGATAAAACTATAAGTGTAAAAAATCTTTTCAATTTCATCTCTCCAATTTTTCGATATGCATTATTATACTATAAAAACTGTTTTTTTTTCAACCCTTAAGGAAAAATTCGCCTGGTTTGGAGCAAAATCCAATTCCAGGCGAATCTTTATTAATAATACTGGTTTTCATGGTTAACCGCCTGCATGGCGTCCGCCGCCTTTTGCAGTTGCTCCACCGTATAGATTGGGATACGGGCCTCTAATATCCGGTTTTTGACCGAAATGGGAAGCGATTCAAAGTACTCCCGCAGTTCCGGGTTATTTTCATAAAAAGTACTCATAGCAGCCTCCTATTTCCGGCAATCCGTTTTCCAGAAACCGTGTAGGTTGCAGTAGGCATAGGCGGCTGTCGGTTCGTCCTCATCCGTGATGGAAAAAACTGCAACCGGATCAGCTTTAGAGAGAAGTTTTTTGCGCTGACACCCTTGTTTTGTCTCGAGACATACCCATGTGATGCTGTGCTCCTCGGTCATGGGGTGAAAAACGCTTCCGACCTTGACCGTAACGCTATTTCCGTTTACCTCGATGACCGGAAGATGTTTCTCCGCCGCCCCTTCTGAGGTATTGGGAATCATTTCTTCCATGGGTTCTCCGCAGCAGGTGATGGCGTTTTCGCCATCAGAGCAGATGACCTCCACAATATTGCCGCACTGCTTGCTTTTTAAAAATACAGGTTTATTCATGGCTCATTCCCCTTTGATTTGGATTTGCCATTAGTATCCCCTGTATGACGCCGCTTATGAACGCAAAATACAAACAGAAGCGCATTGCCTGCACCTAGAATCAACAAACGCAGATCGCCAAATCACAAAAAATAGGGGCAATGTCCAACATCAGCCCGCTTTGCAAAAAATTTTCGCCCGAGAGCGGGTCATTGGAGTCATCCCCCTACTATCTATTTGATTTTTCCAATTGGGCGGCTAAACCCCACGCCTACTTTTCAAAAAGGGGCGTACTGAAATACCGTTCTCCTGTGTCGGGCAGAACCGTCACCACCGTTTTGCCCGGTCCAAGCTTGCGCGCAAGCTTGAGAGCAGCCGCTACATTGGAGCCGCTGGAAATCCCGCAAAGCAGGCCCTCTTTCGCGGCCAGCTCCCTAGCGGTGCCCAAAGCCTCCTGATCGGTGACGATGCACACCTCGCTGTAAATATCGGTGTTGAGGTTTTTCGGAATGAGGCCGTCGCCAATCCCCATCTGCAAATGGGTGCCGATACTTCCACCGGACAGAATGGCCGCGTTTTCGGGCTCCACAGCCCAAATCTCAATGGCAGGAAACTGTTTTTGCAACGTCTCCCCAATACCGGTGATGGTGCCGCCGGTTCCCACCCCGGAACAAAATCCGTCAATGGGGCCGGGAAAATCCTCCAAAATCTCCCGCGCTGTGTAATTTCTGTGCACGGCCGAGTTGTCAGGGTTTATAAACTGCTGGGGAATATAGACGTTGGGATCCTCTTTAGCCATTTTAAGCGCTGTGTTCATGCATTCTTCAATGCAAGCGCCGATATCCCCTTCATCGTGTATGAGTATCACCTGGGCGCCGTATTGGGCCACCAACTTGCGCCGTTCCTCGCTAACCGAATCCGGCATAATGATACAGACGCGGTAGCCTTTCACCGCGCCTACTAAAGCAATGCCAATCCCCTGATTTCCGCTGGTGGGTTCCACGATCAGGGTATCCGGCCCGATAAGGCCTTTTTTTTCCGCCTCGTGAAGCATGTTGTAGGCTGTGCGGGTTTTGATCGAACCGCCGACGTTGACAGCCTCGTATTTCACAAGGATTTGGGCGTCCTCCGGTCCGGTCATATGCTTGAGCCGGATCAGCGGGGTGTGCCCAATGGCTTCCAATATATTGTCATAAACCAAGGAAAGTTCCTCCTTTGTACTGTAACTATTCTATTTTATATGAAAAGGAAGGAAACTGCAAGAGAATTTTAAACAGTTGCTTTGCCCTAACCCTCTTTTTATGATATTCCATAGGTCAGGGTAACAGGATCAAGAAAAAGACCGATGTGGGGAGGGAAAAAAGTCCCCAGACAAAAAGCAAAAATCATGATGGCAAAAAGCAATAACCCAATCCAATCGACGCGTCCATCAGAGTTTATCGGCATTTTTTTAACGGTAAACGCGGAGGAAAGTGCAGCGCCTACCACAAAAGTGCCGATGTCCGCCCAAAGGCAGTTGCCTCCCACAATGCCAGTATAGGTGTAAAACAGCACAACAATTGTCCCCAACCCCAACAAAATAGAGACGAATTTTGTGAACACAAATCCCTCTATTTTATGACCAACGGCGATGTATTCCACAATTCCGTATAGCAGGGAGGGGAAGAAAAGCAGTTTTAGATGTTCCCAAGTGCTTTCGTTGACCGGGGCAAAACACGCAACAAAAGAGCTTCGATCCGACCAATCGTAGACAAAGTGTAAAAGCGAACCCAAGGAAATGACAAACACAAAGCCAACCAGTTCCCACCGAAGCAGAGCCTTTTTCATAGCGACACCTCTCATATCTGATTCCGGGAGTGGACACCTGGTTATCGGCGAGCTTTCAGTGCCCATTGCTGCGCTTCTCGAATGGCCCGGTAACTGTATATATATGAAAAGTGCCGTCAAAAAAACACAATAGCAGGCGATTTTTTCAAACCGCCTGCTGTTCACAACATACTTTTAAATTCTAACGCAATATGAGAGGGTCTAAGATTGTTTATTCTGATAGGCTCCCACTGTATAGAGGATGGGGAGAACGAGACCGATGATAGCACTCCAAATACTGTCGCTTCCGCTGATCGCGCCAATCAAATCCAAAACGGCAAACACAATGAGGATGATTCCCAAAACAAAACAGGTCTGCGCTTTCTCCGGCTTATCGCAGTTTTTAACTCCGAGGATGCCTGCCACAAGGCCCAAAATGCTGCCAACTATCATCACAATGCCTCCCAAAATAAAGAGGGCACCCAATCCCACGCTGGCAATCGCAGTAATTCCACCTCCAAAAATTGCAGCGAGCCCGGTAACAATGCTGATCGCCGCAAAAATGATGTACAGGATCCCCACTATTTTGAGCATCATTTTTCCCTTTGGCACGGTATTTGGTGTCATAAAAATGTCCTCCTCTATATTCGATTAGCCGCTATAAAATCCCGGCCTTCTTATATTATAAATAAAATAGACATAATTTGTCAATATTAATTCTCCATTTTGCTATCTATCTTTAAAATATTATAAACTTTTTACAAAATAAAGTATCAAAACTCCTCATTATCTTGGATTTGTATCAAGTAATCCCGGTAATATTTGTCATATTGGCAGGCGCCGTCGAAATAAACAGCAGAAAGGATAAGAGGCGGGATAAAAATAAAAGTGGCTTCTTTATACAATAAAAAAGCGACGGATAAACCGCCGCTTTTAGGTTTGGAATTATTAATCAATTACACCGGATGAACTTGATTTTCAAAGTCTGCGCGCTCGCCGTCAATATGGAACTTTTTATTGCGGCGTTTCTCAAAAAATTTCAGCGCAACCTGGCCAAATTGGGCGTAACTTAAAACGTCCTCTTCCTGTTCGACCCACTCGGCGCACTCCATCCGGAGCTTATCCAGCTCAGGCGCCAGCAAATCAGCCGGACGACAGGTAATGGGTTCTTCATCCCCGATGATTTTTTTGCGGAACTCGTCGGAAATGGGAGCCGGAGTCTTGCCGTACTCGCCTTTGACGAGGCCCTTAAACTCCTTGGTGACCATTTTGTACCGCTCGCCGGTGATGACGTTGAAAACAGCCTGGGTGCCGACAATCTGGGAAGTTGGAGTGACCAAAGGAGGATAACCCGCGTCTTTACGTACTCTCGGAACCTCTTTCATAACTTCTTCCAGCTGATCTTCCTTGCCCGCCTGTTTGAGCTGGGACAGCAGGTTCGACAACATGCCACCGGGGACCTGGTAGATGAGGGCATTGACATCGGTAGCCAGCATTTTGGGATCCAGAAGGCCGGAATCGATGTATTTCTTGCGGAGCTTCATAAAGTAATCCCGAACCACCGTGAGCTGCTTTAGATCCAGGCCAGTGTCATACTCGGTGCCCTGCAATGCCGCAACCATCGATTCGGTGGGGGCGTGGGACGTACCAAGTGCCAAGGGGGACATGGCGGTGTCGATGATGTCGGCACCAGCCTCAATGCCCTTTAAGAGGCACATAGAAGCCAAACCGGAGGTGTAGTGAGTGTGGAGCTGAATCGGGATTTTGACCGCTTCCTTCAAAGCTTTAGTCAATTCGTAGGTCTTATAAGGGGTCAGCAAAGCCGCCATATCCTTGATGCAGATGGAATCGGCGCCCTGGGACTCGATTTGTTTGGCGTAGTTCACATAATACTCGGTAGTAAAGATGTCGCCAGTGGTATAGGAAATCGCCACCTGGGCGTGAGCACCCTCTTTTTTCGCCGCTTTAATGGCGGTATCCAGGTTGCGGATATCGTTTAAAGCATCAAAAATACGAATGATGTCGATGCCGTTGGCGACAGACTTCTGGACGAAATACTCCAAAACATCGTCGGCGTAATGGCGGTACCCCAACATGTTCTGTCCACGGAAAAGCATCTGTAGCTTGGTATTGGGCATTTCCTTGCGGATGATGCGCAATCTCTCCCAGGGGTCCTCGTCCAAAAAGCGAAGGCAGGCGTCAAAGGTCGCGCCACCCCAAACCTCAGCGGAATAGTACCCCACTTTATCCATTTCGCCCAAAATCGGACGCATTTCATCCGTGGTCATTCTAGTGGCAATCAGGGACTGGTGCGCGTCTCGAAGGACGGTTTCTGTAACTTTTACTTTAGCCATCTCTGGTCCTCCTCATTTGAATTGTCGGGCAAAGTTCTGCCCGCTGCGGCATTCCAGCCTCTATATTAGCCAATGACGGCCATTACGTCGTTGGCGTTGACAGAATCGCCTTTTTTGGCGATGACTGACACAATTTTGCCAGCTACAGGGGCGACGATGTCGTTTTCCATCTTCATTGCTTCCAACACGACAACAACCTGACCTCTTTCGACGGTGTCGCCCACATTGACTTTGACATCCATGATGGTGCCGGGCATCGGGGCCTTAACATCAGTTCCCTCCGCGGGAGCAGCGGGCGCCGCAGGAGCTGGGGCGGCAGGTGCTGCAGGTGCGGAAGCAGCAGGAGCGGCAGCCGGTGCAGGTGCAGCTACAGGGGTAGAAGCGGGTGCCGCGCCGTTTACTTCCTCAACAGCCACGTCATAACCTTTTCCATTGACAGTTATATTAAATCTTCTCATGATTCACAAAACCTTTCTTTATAAAAATTTCGGTTTTTATCCAAAAACTCCTCAGTTGGAGTGTTTTTTGGGAAGTTTAGAAATCCGCTTGCTGGCCAACATGTCGAGGGCGGTGATGATGGCATCTCTGGTGCCGGCCGGCGCGACGATATCTTCGATAAGGGAAGCTTTTGCCGCCTCATAGGGGCTTGCCATGGTGTCGATGTACTCTTGGGCCAATTCGTCGCGGCGTTTGTCCACATCTTCGGCGCCTTTCAGCTTGTCGTGCCAGAAAAACTCCACAGCGGTGTGGGGCTCTAAGGCGGAAATCACGGCCGTAGGCCAGGCGAAACGGATGTCAGCGCTTCCAAAGGCTACGCCTGCGGCCCCAATCGCGCTACCGGTATATACAGTGACTTTGGCGGTTGTCGCGTCCGCATAGGCGTGAGCGAGCTTTGCAGCCTCGGCAACTCCTTGTGCTTTTAACTCATTGCAGCAACAGTAGCCTTCCGTGTCCACCAAAGAGACGACAGGCAGGTTAAAGCAGTCGCAAAAACGGACAAAGGAAGCAATTTTCTCGCTGGATTTGGAACCCAGCTTGCCCTTGACGGCCACGAGACCCACCGTGTTCCCGCCAATAGAAGCAAGGGCAGTATAAGCGGCGTTGCCGTAATCCGCTCTGAGCTCGGTGACGGAGCCCAGATCACAGAGAAGCTCAGCCATTTCGCCCACAGATTTACCGTCGTCAATAGAAGCGGCATTGGGGTTTGCAGCCCCTTCAGCAATGGGCGCAATGGAAATGTTGTTGAGCGGTAACATCGAAACAATGTCCCGTGCTCTTAAAACAGCGGATTTGGCGTCTTTTTCAACGATGTGAGCAGCACCCACCTTCGCAGCCGCCTCAGCGGAAATATCGCCGTCCGCGTCGGAGAGGTAGAGTACCGCGTCCTCAGCCATGACCACAATGTCAGCGGATGCCGCCATCATGGCACTAATTCCGGTACAACTTCCCGCCACCACCGAAATTTGGGGGACGACGCCGGAAAGATTGTTGGCGGTCGCAAGAATTTTGCCGTAAGTATTTAAAATTTCCGGTCCCTCAGAGAGCTTTGCCCCGTTGGAATCGTAAATTGCCACAACCGGAGACCCGTTTTTGACGGCGAGCTCATAGATTTTCGCAATTTTTTCCCCATGGAGTCTGGAAACCGCACCGCCCATGACGGTGACGTCCTGGGAGAAGGCATAGACCACGCTTCCCTCCACCATACCGTAGCCAGTTACAACGCCGACGCCTTCTTTGCCGTTGGCGACAAATCCGTCCAATTCAACGAAGGTGTTCTCATCGAACAGTGCCTCCAACCTTTCACGGGCAGGCGACGTCTTTTTTAAGTCAGCCTTCATTTCCTCAAGCTGATTCAGCTTGGCTTGCAAGTTCATTATATTGCCCCCATTTCTATCTGCTCGGCTGGAAAAGTCATCCCAACCTTGTTTAAATACAGAAATTGAAGAAAGGGAAGCCTGTCCCGGAGGACAACTCACACAATCCTCAAATTCACCCATTGTATTATACTACAACGTGAAAAAAATAACAATATCCTTTTTGGCATTTTTTAGGACATTTTACATTTCTTACAATTATATAAAAAGTCCTTTAGTGAATTTACGCAATTTTGTCCGTCCACCGGTACCATAAGGGCCTGCAGCTTCTTTTTATCGATGGTGTCCGACAGCTTTGCCCGGTTGACATTCGCTTCCACAACATATGCGAATACCGCTCGCAGCAGCCCGTCGAACAGGTCTAGATTGCCGCCGTCCTGTATTTTCTCAACGACAACGCAGTCTCGTTCCTTGTGGTATTTGCAGTAGCCCAACAGTTTCTCCCCATCCAGGGCGATATAGTACATCCCACCTTGCAGCTGTGGAAAATTATCCCCGTCGTTTAACGGCCTTAAATGAAGCACGCGGTTCCTCCCCTTTCATCGTTTTGCGAGCAGCACGTCCGGCCGATTCCAGCAGCGTATCCACCTCGTCCTTGGATAGCTCCCGCCAGGCGCCGGGCCTTAGCATTCCCAGCTTTAACGGCCCGATGGAAATCCGTTTGAGCCGCGCCACGCTGAGATTTACCGCCTCGCACATTTTGCGGATCTGGCGATTACGCCCCTCGGTAATGGTGATGAGCATGACGGTGCGCCCCGGTTCCTCGGTAACGATCTTCACCTCGGCCGGGTTTGTCATCCGCCCGTCGATCTCCACCCCTTCACTCAGGCGGATCATCTGCTCGTCCGACACCGGTTCCCGGACGGTAACCCGGTAGCATTTTTCAATTTGATAAGCGGGGTGCATCATGGTGTTAGCAAAGTTCCCATCGTTGGTAAAAAGCAGCAGGCCCTCGGAATTTAAGTCCAACCGCCCCACCGGATACACCCGGTCAGGGGCGTCCTCTACAAGTTCCGAGACGCACCTCCGGCCCCGCTCATCCGACATAGCCGTCAGATACCCGCGGGGCTTATAGAGCATCAGGTAGACGTTTTGGCGGCGGTTGCGGCGTTTGAGCCGCTCTCCGTCCACTAAAACGATATCCTTTGCGGGATTGATTTTTTGCCCAATAATCGCCTTGTGACCGTTGACCCGCACCCTTCCCGCTTCAATCAATTCCTCCGCTTTCCGTCTAGAGCAAAGCCCGCTTTCGGCGATGACCTTTTGCAACCTGATTCCATCCATCTTTTTGTTTTCCTTTCTGTTAAGGGGTTATTCTGTCCGTTTTGTGGAGAACCACTTCCCCCATCCCGCAAAGAAGCCTTTCATTTTATCCCATAGGCTCTTTTCAGGGGTCCGTTCGTCTACCGCCACCGTCTCCTTGGCGGTAAGGGGAGCGGTTTTTAAAAGCTCTCCGTTTAGGTAGTACCGCACCTCACCGATGTAGTCACCCTGCTGAATGGGCGCATACAAAAACGGTTGAGAGACGATTTTCATCTCAATTTTAGAGGCGTCCTCCGACGATACGGTCGCTTTTGGCGCCACCTGAACCATGGGGGCCACCTCATCGGCCACGCCGCCCACCACCGGGATGGTGCCGGGGACTTCACTTGAAAGCTCCACGGCCTGCACCTGGGAAAAGCCGTAGTCCAGCATTTTACGGTGATCCTCCCAGTCGTTGGGGGCTTTAATGGTGACACAGATGAGGGTCACCCCGTCCCTTTGCGCTGCCGACACCAAACACCGTCCCGCTTTTTTGGTAAAACCGGTTTTGACACCGATGCAGTCGGGGTAGGTCTTCAACAGTTTGTTGTGGTTTGAAAGCCACCGGTCGTAGGGTGGGTTCCCGTAGGAGAGCTTCATGGTCTGCTGGGAACAGATAGCGCAAAAATCCGGGTTTTGGAGTGCCGCTCGGGCAAGCTTTGCCATGTCCAGCGCCGTAGAGTAATGATTTTGGGCGTCCAAACCCGACGGGGTGACAAAATTGGAATCCTTCATACCGAGCTGGGCAGCCCGCTTGTTCATCATAATGGCGAATTCGTCCAGGGAACCGCCCACCTTCACCGCCGCCGCATTGGCAGCGTCGTTGCCGGAGGCCAGGAGCATCCCCGCCGCCAAGGTCCTCAGCGATACCTGATCCCCTTCCTGGAGCCCCATTGAAGTGCCCTCTACCATAATAGCGTCCGGGTCCACTGTAAAGTAGGTGTCCAGGTTCGGGGCTTCCAGGGTGAGAAGCGCTGTCATAATTTTAGTTGTACTGGCAATGGGGAGGCGCTCCTCCCCGTTTTTTACGTAAATGACGCGGCCACTGTCCGCTTCGATAAGGGCAGCCGACTGAGCCGATACCCCCAAAGAATCCGATTGGGCCGCCGTCTCGGCCAATTCCCCTTGCCTGTTTTCAGCAAATGCGGAAGCGGGAAAGCAACCTGCCGCCCCGATGTAGAGCGACAAGACAAAACACAATACTTTCTTATTCATGAAACCACCTGCCACTTCATCCTATGCGAAGGGCAGGCCGTTCATGTGGATTATTCTGCTTTTTCGTCAGCTTTCTCAGGGTCTGTGCTGGATTTTCCGCCCTTTTTAGCGGATTTTCCGTCCTTGTTCTTGCTCAGCGCGTCGGACACCTTGTCGATGATTTCGGGCACCGAGTTGACAATCTTGTCAGCGGTGTTGGACGAAGTGGCCAGCTGTAACAATTTGACGTCGCCGTCTTTTACCACCAAAAATCCCAGCGGCTGCAAGGTGACACCGGCGCCGCTTCCTCCGCCGAAGGTCTCTTTTGGATCTTTGGTGGGCAGGTCTGAGCCGCCCGACGCAAAGCCAAAAGTCACTTTGGACACCGGGATGATGGTGGTGCCGTCTGGAGTGGTGATGGGGTTGCCGACGATGGTGTTCACGTCCACCATTTCCTTGATTTTCTGCATGGTTACGCCCATTAAACCTTGAATCGGATGTTCTGCCATTATCAATTCCTCCTATTATTTCCGGCGGCAGTCCCGCTTTTCACGGGGACGCCCTCCGGCTCCGTATGTGAATTTTCCTGCCTTTTAGCCGCGTTTACTCTCGCTCTTTTGAAAGTATTCACCAATAATCCCCAGACCATGCGCAAACCAGCCCAAATCACAGATAAAACGCGGATTTTTACCTTAAAAAACACCGTCTGTTCAGTGTGGTCCTGCAAAAAGTTGCAGCTGATGTCGATTTGATCCACCTTGATGGTCATAAGATTTTTCAGCGCCGCAAGGCCCCCGTATACAAAGGCGCAAATTTTTCCGTAGAGCAAAGCGGTTTCTGCGGCATCCTCCCCACCGGCCACGACGCGGATGGACAGTGCGGTGATCCGCACCTGTTTCATCAAATCCTTAAATGGCGGCCAAATGGATTTTAGGATGTCCAATACTAGAAAGACCGTTTCCTTGATGTCGCCTTTTTCAATTTTCTTTTCCGATTTGGAGTTTGCTTTCTTCTGCTCTTTCTGGATTCCCTTTTTCGCCGCCTTGCCGCCTTTTTTGGCGTCCGCTTTTTCCTCGTCCGGGACAGGCACCAATGTATAGCGGAACTTCCCCGCCCCTACCGTAATGGTCAGGTCGTCGTCATATTGCACTCGGAAGGTGACACTCAGGGACAGCAATACGATGAGCAGCAACAAAATCGAACCGAAAATCATCCATCCGACCATGCCATCCCCCCTTTTTCCTCCATCCGACGCGGATTATTCCGGTGTCGGTTCGTCCGATGTGCTGGCGTTATCCCCATCTTCCGTCAAAGGCTCAGTCTCCATTAAGAGCTGCTCCCCCTCTTCCTCCTCGCTGTCAGAGGGAAGGTTGGGCAAATCACCTAAACCCGTCAGTCCAAAGCACCGCAGAAAGTTCGCCGTCGTCCGATAGGTGAGCGGCCTGCCGGGGACATTGAGTCTCCCCGCCTCCTCAATGAGGCCCTTTTCCACTAGATTATTGACCACCTGCCCGCTTTCTACGCCGCGGACCTGTTCCACAAAACTTTTGGTCACCGGCTGGTTGTAGGCTACAATGGCCAACACCTCCATGGCGGCGTTTGAAAGAGGGGCATTTTTCTTGATAGTCGTCACTGAGATGATGAGCTGCTCATACTGGGGTTTGCTGCAAAGCTGAACCTTGTCGTCTAAAAAAAGCAGTTCAATGCCCCGGTTTGACGCCAGTAACGACTGCTGATATTCCAAAAGCTGCTGCCGCACAGCCGCCTTGTCGATTTGCAGGCCCTCCGCCAACCGTCCGATTTCGACTGGCTCCCCGCAGGCGAACAAAACGGCCTCCAAAGGGCCAAAATACTGGTTCTCGCCCATAACTTCCCCCTATTTCTTCCTTGCTTGTTGGTTATTCTCCAGCTGGCTCCGGTTTTGGATGCCGATCCCGGTGAAAATAAACGGTTTTGTTGTCCGCGCTCACCGAAATGCGGTGAGACTTCATCAGTTCCAGCATGGCGAGAAAGGTGGCCACCAGTTCACTGCGATCGGGCGCGGTAAAAAACTCATCGTAGGGCATCTGTCCCGTCCGATAGAGCTTTTTCAACACATAGACGATTTTGGAGGTGACCGACACCACCCGCCGGCTGACAATTCCCGAAAACGCCGACGCAGGAGGCGGCAAGCGCCGTTTTGCCTTGCCCACCACCAGCAAATAGGCCGCCACAAGCTCGTCCGGCAAATGGCTTCCCCGGTAGGTGGGATCCAGTTTTATTTTCATGGGGAGCCGCACATAGACATGGCGCTCTTTGCCCATAAGGGCCAACTTTTCCGCCATTTCTTTGCAGAGCTGGTACTCCAAAAGCTGTCCTTGGAGCTCTTTTTTCAGTTCAGCCGCTTCCTCGTGCTTCGGCAGCAACGATACCGTCTTAATGTAGACCAATCGGGCCGCCATCTCCAAAAACTCCGACTTGAGCTCTAAATCAGCGCTCTGCATCTGCTCGATAGCGTCTAAATACTGGGTCAAAAGCTCGGAAATCTCGATGTCGTTGATGTTCAGTTTGTGCTTAGAGATCAGGTGCAAAAGCAGATCCAACGGCCCCTCAAAGTTGTCAAGCTTAAATTCTAGCTGCACCGCCATGGCCTACACTCCCATAATGGCCCGAGCCGCGATGTCTACAAAACCGGTGAGAAAGTCCAACCCGTCTACCAATAATCCACGAAGGTATATAAGCGGTCGATCCAGTACGCCCACAAACAACAAAATCATAATGGCAAACATGATAAACCGCTCATATTGCATAATTTTAAAGTAAATCCGGTCCGGCAAAATGATGTTTAAAATTCTGGAGCCGTCCAAAGGCGGCACCGGCAATAGGTTAAACACCGCTAAGCCCACGTTAAGGCTGACAATAATCGCGAGAATTTGTACAATATAATAAAGGAAAAAGCCCCAGAAGGTGGACTGATCCACCATCATGGCCGGATACCAGAGGATTTTATAAAGTATCATGGCGACAAAGGCGTACAACACGTTGGACATGGGCCCAGCCAACGCCGATAGCGCCATCCCCATCTTGGGGTTTTTAAAGTTGTAGGGGTTGATCGGGACGGGCTTTGCCCAACCAAACCCAAATAACACCATGCAGATAGAACCGAACAAATCCAGGTGCCGGAAAGGGTTGAGAGTCAGCCGCCCCTGGTATTTGGCGGTTGGGTCGCCCATTTTGTTTGCCGCCCAAGCGTGGGCATATTCGTGAAAGGGCAGCGCCGTCAGCAGGGCAATGGCACTGACAAACATGGTAAAAACTCGTTCAAAGCTCATAGAAAAAGGCATTTTTTAATTTTCCTTTCAAAATCTTTGGGAAAAGTGCCAAAATACTGGGCAATGTATTCATTATACTGGTTTCCATTGTAAAATACAAGCATACCGTAAGGAAATTCAAGGAATTTTTAGAATGTATTTTTCAAACCAGCAAGGCCAAAACGGCAGTCCATAGAGGAAAATTTGAAAGTTTGCCATTTTTATTTGAAAAAGCCCTTGATTTTTTCCCTTTGTTCTGATAGAATATCACTGTTATGTAATTCTAAAGGAGGTGCAGAATATGGCGAAATGTGATTTCTGCGGAAAGGGCGTTTCTTTTGGTATCAAGGTGTCCCACTCGCACAGGCGTTCCAATAGAACCTGGAAACCCAACGTGATGCGCGTTAAAGCGATCGTCAACGGAAAACCGTGCCGCGTTCACGCCTGCACCCGTTGCCTACGTTCGAACAAAGTAACTAGAGCGGTGTAATGGCGTCATCATACAAAGACAACAAAGAGCATGCGGCTTACCACCGTGTGCTTTTTTGCTGCTTGTACCTCGATAACTTTTCCTAGTCCTTGTACATTCATTGCTCAATGGACAAAGGGAATTTTCTGTCAGAAAAGTGAAAAAAACTCTTGCAATTTAATAATCTGTATGCTATAATATAGTTCGTCGTCTGGGTGTGGCGCAGATTGGTAGCGCGCTACCTTGGGGTGGTAGAGGCCGCAAGTTCGAATCTTGTCACTCAGACCATATTGCCGCTTGTTTTTACGAGCGGTTTCTTTATTGGGGTGTCGCCAAGTGGTAAGGCAGCGGATTCTGGTTCCGCCATTCCGAGGGTTCAAATCCTTCCACCCCAGCCAATATTTTCGGAGCTTGCGGTTTTCATTTGTCCGTGGGCTTTCCCATCCGGAGGCATAGCTCAGCTGGTTAGAGCGTTCGCTTCACATGCGAGAGGTCCTGGGTTCGAGCCCCTGTGTCTCCACCAATTTTAAAGAAAGCCGCCTGTTTAGGCGGTTTTTTCTTTTGCATACATGTTTTACACTTTATTGTAAAAACGATTTCCTTAATTTCATTTTCTTTCCCCAGAGAGTCATGAACGGGCTAGATGCCTGCTAACCTCCCCGACCGTAGATATTTTTCTCCACCGTCTCACGATGACAAAAACCGTCCCCGGCAAATGCTGGGGACGGTTTTTAGGATTAGGAAAGCTCCGAAGGAAGTTCTATCATCCGCGCTCGAAGCTGCTGGAAATCGAGGCTGTTCCAATCCAAATAGTCGAGATTTTCGCGGGCACTTACGATAAACTGTCCCAGTTCCTGCTTAAGAGCGGTGTCCTCATCCATTTTTTCATATACCTCAACCGCTTCCGGCAAAGCGGCAGCGGGTACGGTGTAAAAGGTGGCGACATTAAGTTCATCCAACTTTCCCGTTTGATAGCCATCCATGTTATACCGCACAATGAGCCCATCCACATTGGAATAGCTAAGGATGAGAAAGCTGACGCTACACAAAATCACGGCAAAGCGCGTCAAAGGAAGCTTTTTGATTTGGGATGCCAGAAGTACACAGAAAAAGAGAAACATCGTCGCCATAAACCATAAAGTGTACACCCTTTTCTGCGTCAACCCATAGCGTTTCACATAAAGGGCCATTTTGCCCACTGCGGTCAGAATCAGCAGCAGGGTCTCCGCTGACAACAGCACGAAAAGAATGCGTTGGGAGAGAGGACGCCTCTCCCCGGCGCTGGTGAAAAGCCAGGCTCCCCCCATAATGAGTAGGTTAAAGCACGCCAGACCGCAGAGCTCAAAAAAGCCGCGGCGGGCGTATTCTGCGTAGGATACCGCCAGAGGCTGCCCAGCCTGATATGACTCGACAACACTGATAACCTGTACCGCCAAAAACACAATGTATACCGCACAAACAAGCGCCAATGTGGTTCCGAATGCAGCAGGCGCCAATTTTTGGAAGCTTTTACGGAGCCTTGTCACCTTTTCTTCGGTGATACATCCGGTGCGGCGATGGTAGCGGTTACCGTAGAGCAATCCAAATAAGTAGCAACCTACCAGAATAGACGGCACCAGCCAGAACAGAAACCGTCCGATTTCCGAGCGAAACCAGTCGGAAAAATGGGAGGTCAACGCTTCAAAGGCGGCATCTGCCTGAATGAGCAGCAAAAAGATGACGGTGAGCACCGGGACGGCGATCACAAGCCCTACGAAAACCGCCAACAGAGTTTGATCTTTTTTGTTTTTGCGGGAAAACAAAAGCCGGAAATTATTAAAAAAATTGCGGAACGCCACATTGAAACCCTGGTTTAGCAAATCCGCCGGGAAATAATCCCCCAATCTCCCTTCTATCCGCGTCCCGCCCAAAATCGCAATTTGGTAAACGACACATCCCATCAAAAACAGCAGGTTCAAAAGCTGGATATGGGGATTGGAAAAAAGGGAGAAGTTAAATGCGGACAAGGTGGCGAAAACAAAACAGGGAACGCTTCCCTTGGGGAGCTTACCCGGACGCTTCAGATAGACAAAAACAAGAGTTTCAAATACTCCGTAAAATAATGTCGTGCTAAATCCCAGTCCAGTATCCAACACAAAGCGGCAAAATAGGTACCCGCACACCAGCATCAAAAGTGCCAAAATCACATCCTTCCGGTCGGAATTTAGAGGTTCTTTAGCTACCTGTGCATTGGCGGGATAGCTGGGATTTTTGGACCAATCATAGTAAGAGGGGCGGTTCCAAGTAGGTTTATGTTCCACCTCGGCGGTGGCGCCTACGTCCGTGACCTTGTTATCTGACGGTTGAACGGTTTCGGATATAGTATCCGGCGAGACATCGGCCGTTTGAGGCTCGGATTCCTTAAAAATGGGTGCACCAGTTGAAGCGGGAGCTTTTTGGCCCTCGCCAAATAGTTTTTCAGTCATATTCTATTCTCCTTTAAGGCTTGACGGGACACCGGCTAGGTTGCCCCGCCTTTTTATTCTAAGTAGGCAGTTTTCTCATCAATCAGGGTTCTTCCACGTATTCCAGCAGGTCTCCCGGCTGGCAGTCCAGTTCCCGGCACAATGCCTCTAACGTGGAAAAACGCACCGCCTTTGCCTTGTTGTTTTTCAGAATGGACAGGTTTGCGGGAGTGATGCCCACCCGCTCCGCCAAATCGCCAGCGGATATTTTCCGCTTTGCCATCATCACATCCAAATTTACCACAATTGGCATGGGTTTTCCTTCCTCCCCCAGATTTTCTAGATGGTGTAGTCGTTTTCTTCCTTTAACTCAATGGCGCGTTCAAATACATTTTTAACCACCCGTACGATCAACCCGCAAAAAGCGGCTGCCGCTGCCACCAGAAAGAAGGAGGAATAGAAAAAGCCGCTGCCCAGGGTAATCAGCCCTAAAACAATACACAGCCAGGAAATCCCTCGGAGCAGCTTGACATTTAGCTCCTCGAAAATCGCGTTTTTGCGGATATTCCTAAGAAGCCAGTCCAGCAATAGCAGCAAAAACAGGGCTGGAAGCGCGCAGAGGTAGATCGTCACCCGGAAGGCGAGATGGGATTGATCCACTCCCCCATTTCCAAAATACCAATTTGCAATATAAGGCGCAAAGAATACCGCCGCCACTACTAACACCATAAACAGACGGGTACAAAATATAGACAAGACAATGGATTTGGATTGGTTCCACATAGGCTTTCCCCCTTTTCTGTCCATATCTTACCATCAATTATATTGATTGTCAAGTATTATTTATTGATTTTCAATATTTTATTTTTGATTAACAATATATAAATAAGAACAAACTTATCTTTGTAATGAGAATCTATTTTTTCATCGTTTCTTAGCAATGGACCTTAGAAAATGGGAAGTTGTAGATTTCCAGATATCAGTTTGCTTTTCGATATTTTTAGCAAAGCGCATAATTTTCCACTGTAAAGTACATAATCAAATGGATAAGGATTCTAATACTTCGTTAAAGTGACGAAATCAGAAAATAATCAT
Source organism: uncultured Oscillospiraceae bacterium (assembly GCA_904396495.1). GTDB lineage: Bacteria > Bacillota > Clostridia > Oscillospirales > Ruminococcaceae > Fumia. Next base: position 45,892 of record CAJFOJ010000019.1, on the reverse strand, counting down.
TCAAGCTCCGGAAATTTTAGGTAAACGTTTTCTTTAATAATTTTATTAATGATTTTACGCTTTACTTTAATAAAATTATTTTTTTAGAATGTTTTGCACAAATTGTAAATAATACTTTTAGAGATTTTTTACTAATATAAAATTGCACAAAAAATTTTTTATGTAAACGGTTGACAATTGACATATATCGACTTATAATACAGGCAGAAAGAGTCGTAAAACCGTTCGGGAAGGATGATAGAATGAAAAAGGCCACTAACCAGATTATGCTCATCACCTATTCCGATTCGATGGGCCGCAACATCAAGGAACTGACTGAAATATTGGATACCGTCATAAAAGACGCCATTGGCGGCGTCCACTTGCTTCCATTTTTTCCCTCTTCTGGAGATAGAGGTTTCGCCCCTATGACCTATCGGGAGGTAGATCCCGCTTTCGGAGGTTGGAAAGACGTCAAAAGATTGTCGGAGCGGTACTATCTCATGTACGATTACATGATTAATCACATTTCCGCCCAAAGCGAGTACTATAAAGACTTTCTGAAGAAAAAGGATGCGTCCGCCTATAAGGATTTGTTTATCCGTTACAAGGACTTTTGGGAAAACGGAGAACCCACAGAAGCAGAGGTTAACGCCATCTATAAAAGGAAACCGCGGGCTCCATACACGTTAGCTCATTTTGCCGACGGTTCCGAAGAAAAAGTCTGGTGCACCTTTGACGAAGAACAGATCGACATCAACGTCAAAAGTGAAACATCAAAAAAATTCATCCGGGAAAATCTAGAGTGGCTCGCTCAAAACGGCGCCGCCATCATCCGGTTGGACGCTTTCGCCTACGCCACCAAGAAAGCGGGCACCAGTTGCTTTTTCATCGAGCCCGATGTCTGGGAGCTGATCGGCGAGTGCGAGGAAATTTTAAAGCCATATGGCACCATCATCCTCCCGGAAATCCACGAGCATTATACCATGCAGCAGAAAATCGCCTCCCACGGGCTCCCGGTCTACGATTTTGCCCTTCCCATGCTTTTGCTCCACGGCATCTACTATGGAGAGAGCAAATATCTAAAACACTGGTTTGAAATCTGCCCCCGCAACCAATACACTACCCTGGACACCCACGACGGCATCGGGGTGGTAGATGTAAGGGATTTACTTCCCGATGAAGAAATTGAAAAAACGCGGGAACACTTATACAGTCGCGGCGCCAATGTCAAGAAAATTTACAGTACTGCCGCTTACAACAACCTGGATATCTATCAGATTAACTGCACCTACTATTCCGCTCTGGGTGACGATGACGACGCTTATCTTTTGGCCCGCGCTATCCAATTCTTTGCCCCTGGCACCCCGCAGGTCTACTATGTGGGAATGTTGGCGGGAGCCAACGACATCAAGCTGTTGGAAGAGACCAAGGTCGGGCGCAACATCAACCGCCACTACTACACCAAAGAAGAGGTGCTCAAAGAGGTCGAACGGCCGGTTGTGAAAAAGCTTCTTCAGTTGATGCGCTTCCGAAACAACCATCCCGCCTTTGACGGAGAGTTTTTGTTAGAGGAGAGCCTCGACAGCGAACTCGTCATCCGGCGTAAAAACGGTGCGCATGAGGCCGTCCTCAAAGCGAATCTCAAGTCCAATTCCTTTTTTGTCTCTTATACTGAGAACGGCGAGATGAAAGAATTATCCCTTTGACAGTCAATTGAGCGAAATGTGACAATGAAGGTCACATCAAAATATCATTTGTGTAACTTGAGGAGGATTTCATTATGAAAAAGTTCAGAAAACTTTTGGCCATCGGGCTAGCCGCTGTCATGACAGCATCCGCCTTTGCTGGATGCTCCAACTCCGGCGGTTCCGGCAACAAAGACTACGATTTTTACATCTTCAACACCAAGGGTGAAAATGCCGAAGCCATGCAGGCTGCGGTGGACGCCTACGAAGCTGAAACGGGACTCACCATCAAACTCTTCTCCCTGGGATCCGGAACCAACAGCGCTGATACTCTCCGGGCGGAGATGAACTCCAAAAACAAACCGGCTATTTTCTCCATTATGAATATCCAGGAACTGGCCGAGTGGAAGGAAGGCGGCTTTGCCACCGACTTAAACACCTTGACTAGCAACGCCAACTTCAAAGCTCTGCATGATGCCCTTCCCGATAACCTGAAACTCACCACCGACGGTACCGACAGCTACGGCATTCCCTACAACGTTGAGGGCTATGGCTACATCGTCGACACCTTGATGTTGGCCGACCTCTTTGGCGCCGACAACGTGGATGCTTTCTTAGCTGATTGCAAACTGTCCACTTATGACGAGTTTGCCGCTATGGTGGAAACCTTAGATGATTACATCCAAAACGGCACCGCCGGCACCGTCACTGTAAACGGCAATGACTATGCTTTAGCTGCTGAAAAGACCGGTCTTGCCCAGAATCTCACCGGGGTCTTCTCGGTTGCGGGATCGGAAAAATGGACTTATGGCGACCACATGGTAAATATTGCCATTGACACCGTTTTCCCAAACCCCTCTGCGGCGAAAAACGCTACTGCTGAAGAGCTGGATCAGTTGAAAAATCCGCTCATTGCTTACGCTAAGGCGCTGGATCTGAAAACCTCCCACGTAGCCGGTGATGCTGGACCCTTATCCCGCGGGCCGGAGATGATTAACTCCACCACCAACGGATACGACCCCGCCGTCCAAAAATTCGCCGATCATAAGGCGATCTTTATGAAACAAGGCAACTGGGTCTACACCAACATCGAAAAGGTCAATCCGGAAATCGTCAAAACTCTCACCTTTATCCCGGTCAAAATGCCTTTCAGCCAGTCCGATATCAAAGTGTCTGACCTGACCGTCGAGCAGATGGAAAGATCCATCCCTGTCTTTGTTCCCAACTACTACGCCATCAATTCAAAGGTGAGCGAAGAAGAGCAAAATATGGCAATGGACTTCCTAGTCTGGCTCAACACCACTGAGGAAGGTCAAAAATTCATTACCGAAGACATGGCATTCATCCCCTATAACGCGGATCCTTCCACTACTCAGCTCGGAAACTCCTTAGGTGACTCCATCATTCAGTATATGGCCGACGGCGACACTATCACCAACGCTTATGCCGGCGCTCCCATCAACTGGGCGACCGAGACCTTGGGCCTCGAAATCATGGAAAAATACCTGACCAAAGCTGAGTGGACCGAGGAAGACTACAACGCTATCGCCGACTACGCTATTTCCAGTTGGAAAGAAATGGCGGGCATTCAATAAACATCCTTCATTTTCAGCAGCGCGGAGGGGGTACGCCCCCTTCTCCGCCTGCACCCCTTTACTACAAGCACATCCTGCCTTCGATGGCAGCGTTTAAAATACGATCTGCGCTTTGGCGTGGCATCAGAAAGGTAGGTACATTATGCAGAAATACTATAAAAAATGGTTTTTGCCTTTGGCGCTTCCGTCGATTATCCTGTTTCTGTTTGTTATTTTAATCCCCTTTTTAATGGGCGTCCTATACTCCTTCTCTGCGTGGAGAGGCACCTATTTTGCTGGGGGAGACAATGCCTTTGAGGCGTTTGTCGGGGTGCAAAACTACGTCAACGCCTTTCAAAACGATAAATTTTTTAGCGCTTTGGTGTATACCATCCAGTTTACCTTAATAGCGGTAGTCGTCATCAATGTGGTGGCGCTGGCACTGGCGATGATGGTGACAAAAATCTCCAAAGCCTCCGGCATATTCCGCACTATCTTCTTTATGCCGAACCTTCTGGGCGGCCTGGCGCTGGGCTTTATCTGGCAGTTTATCTTCCAGATCGTCTTTTCCCAGATTTTGTTTGGCGGAGACAATCCCTTGATTTCCATTCCGGTGCTCACAAACATGCTGCAAGACCACTATAAGGCATTGTTCGCGCTGGTGATTTTAGTCACCTGGCAGATGGCCGGTTACATGATGATTATCTACATTACCGGTCTCAACAACATTCCCACCGACCTGTACGAGGCAGCGGAAATGGACGGCGCAAACGCTTTCCAGCGTTTTAGGGTCATCACCCTTCCCATGCTGATGCCCGCTATTACCATCGTCTTTTTCCTGACATTGGCCAATTGCTTTAAACTCCTTGACCAGAACATCGCTTTGACCGATGGCAACTTCGATACCCGCCTGCTGGCGACGCAGATCCTGCGGACGACCCGCGATACCTCGCCTCCGGATTACGGTATGGCACAGGCACAGGCTGTTATCTTCTTTGTCCTCATCGCGATTGTCACCTTGGTTCAAGTTTCGCTGACAAAGAGGAAAGAGGTGGAAGCGTAATGGTAAAAAATCACCACATGAGCGTAAAGCGCAAAATCGGTCAGGTGATCCTATACGTGGTTTTGACCCTGATCGCATTATACACCCTCTTCCCGGTGGCTTTTCTCGTGATCAATTCCTTTAAGCCACAGGCGGATATTGTCGGCTCCCCGTTGTCCCTTCCCAAAACCTGGAATTTCAGCTATATTGTCAACGCGGCCGAACAGATCAATTTCTTCCAAGCGTTGGGCATCACCTTTTTGGTCACGGTGATTTCGGTGGCCTTGCTGGTCATCGTTTCGTCGTTGGCAGCCTGGGTGATGGTGCGCAACAAAAACAAGTTTTCTAATATCCTGCTTTTGATGTTTACCGCGGCGATGCTCATTCCCTTCCAAGCGGTTATGTATCCCCTTTTGAGCCTCTTTGAAGGCATGTACCTGAAAAACATCACAGGACTCATCCTCATGTACGGCGGTTTTGGCTTAAGCCTCTCGGTATTTTTGTACCACGGCTTTATCAAAAGCGTTCCCGCCTCCATCGAGGAAGCAGCGGTTATCGACGGCGCAAACATCTTCCAGCTCTTTTTCAGAGTGGTGTTCCCGCTTTTAAAATCCACCACTGCCACCGTCATCATCTTAAACGCCATGTGGATTTGGAACGACTACCTGCTGCCCTTCCTGGTCATCGGAAACGGAGAAGTCCGCACCCTAACGCTGGAGCTCTACTTTGCAAAGATGACCTCCGGCCAGTACGGAAACCCGTGGGAGCTCATCTTCCCGGCAGTATTCGTCTCCATTATCCCGATCATTGTGGTATTCCTGTTTTTGCAGAAATACATCGTTAAGGGCGTATCCGACGGCGCAATCAAGGCGTAACGCTATCAATGCTTAATTTAAATGGAACACTGCCGGCCTAACGGCGGAAAAAGGCAGTTTTAAAAAACTGCCTTTTTTACTTTTCATTCTAAAGGAGAACGAATATGAATTCAAAATGGTGGCAGGACGCGATCGTCTACCAAATTTATCCCCGTAGCTTTTACGACTTGGACGGAGACGGCATCGGAGACATCCCCGGCATCATCGAAAAACTGGACTATATCAAAGAGTTGGGATGCAACGTCATTTGGCTCTGTCCGGTCTATCAGTCTCCTATGAAGGACAACGGCTACGACATCGCCGATTACTACAAAATCGACCCCCGTTTCGGCACCAACGAGGACGTATACCGCCTCATTGATGAAGCCGGAAAACGGGATATCAAGATCATCATGGACCTTGTCATCAACCACTGCTCCAGTGAGCACGAGTGGTTTAAGCAGGCGTTAAAAGACCCATTGGGCCCTTACGGCAAGTATTTCATCATCAAGGAGGGCAAAGATGGAAATCCGCCAAACAACTGGCGCTCGATTTTCGGCGGCAGTGTTTGGGAAAAAATCCCCGGCACTGAGCTATACTACTTCCACACCTTTGCAAAGGAGCAGCCGGACTTAAACTGGGAGACCAAGGAGCTTAGGGAAGAGCTTTTCAAAATGGTCAACTGGTGGCTGGACAAAGGCTTAGGCGGTTTCCGGGTGGACGCCATCACCTATATCAAAAAAGACCCCAAATTTCCCTCCGCGCCGGCGGACGGCGCAGACGGCCTTACAAGCGCCAACCCCTACTCCCAGAATTACCCCGGCATCGGCGAGTTTTTGGGCGAGCTGCGGGACCGGTGCTTTAAACCTCACAACTGCATGACGGTGGCGGAAGCCCCTGGCGTCCCCGCCGATGAGCTGCCCGACTACATTGGGGAGAACGGCTATTTTTCGATGATTTTTGACTTTAGCTACGCCGACATGGACGTAATTCCCGGAGGAGACTGGTATCAGCGCCGGCTGTTCACCCCTAAAGAGTTCCGGGATACGGTGTTTGAAACCCAATTGGACCTGCAAAAAGCCGGGTGGGGCGCAAATTATCTCGAAAACCACGACCAGCCTCGTTCCCTCAACAAATACCTGCCCGAAGACAGCATCAACTACCACTCCACCACCATGCTCGGCACATTTTATTTCTTTTTGCGGGGTACCCCTTATATCTACCAAGGGGAGGAACTGGGGATGGTCAATGCCGACTGGGAATCCATCGACAGCCTGGACGACATCCAGACCAAGGATCAGTACCGCCGCGCAATTGCTGCCGGGTTGTCGGTAGAGGAAGCCATGTCGGTAGTCAACCGCCGCAGCCGTGACAACAGCCGTACCCCCTTCCCCTGGACTGGGGAGCTAAACGCCGGGTTCACCAAGGGGACGCCCTGGCTTCCGGTGGCAGGTGGCCACCTGGCCGTCAACGCCGAAGCAGAGGGCAAGGAACCGGAATCGGTGCTATCCTACTATAAAAAAATGGTCACCCTCCACAAAGACGCAAAATGGCGGGACGCTCTCGTTCTGGGAGGGTTTGAGCCCTGCCTCACTGAGTATGACACCATTGCCGCCTATCTGCGGGAGCACAATGGGCAGCGGGTTTTGATCCTCTGCAACTTTAGTGAAGAGGAAGTCCTGGTGAAAACCCATTGGACGGTGGGAGAAGTCCTTCTCAGCAATTACGGGGAACTGCAAATGAAGCACAATGGTCTCCTATTAAAGCCTTGGCAGGCGGTGCTATTTTCCGTCGAATAGAGAGATGTTTTCATAATTTCTACTTCTCCCTTTGCCCATAATCTGGGCAGTCTGCTAAAATTGCCAAATACCCCTTGTGAGGAGCTTTTTCGTTTTTTATAATAAATATTACTGCACTAAATCCTTTTTATCCGTTTTTTAAAAGACGGCGTTTCACCACAGGAGGTCAATAACCGTGTCTACCATCAAAGACGTTGCATCGAGAGCCGGCGTTTCCATTGCAACCGTGTCCCGGGTGCTCAACAACCGGGGCGCCATCAGCGAATCAACTCGGAAAGCCGTCTACCGCGCAATGAAGGAACTGGACTACCACCCCAACGAAGTGGCCCGTTCCCTGGGCAAACAGCGCTCCAAAATCATCGGCCTGATTTTGCCGCCCCTCACTCACCAGTTTTACGCCGAGCTGGCTACCAGCATCGAAGATGCCGCCTACCGCCACGGCTATAAGCTGATGCTCTGCAATTCCTTTTTCGACTCGGAAAAGGAAAAAAGCTATGTGGAAATGCTGAGGCGGAACATGGTCGACGGGATCATCGTGGGAAGCCATACCGGCGAAACGGATTATTTTAAGGACAGCCACCTTCCCATTGTGTCGGTGGAGACCATCATTTCCGACGACATACCCGCCGTGATTTCTGACAACTTTCAGGGCGGTTCGTTGGCTACCCGCCACCTTTTGGCCAAGGGCTGCAAAAACCTGGTCCACGTCAGCGGCGAACTGCGGCTCAAACTCTCGTCCGACGAACGGGCCAGCGCCTTTACAACACTTTGCGAACAGGCGGGCGTCTGTTACCGCATCTTTGAGGCCACCGAGCAGATGCTCCGCGACCTCAATTACTCTGAAATTATTGACCGCATCTTCCATGAGTTTCCCCAGGTGGACGGCATCTTCGCCAGTTCTGACATGATCGCCGCCGAGTGTGTCAAGGCCTGTGCGGCGCTGGGCTATCGCGTCCCCGAGGATGTGAAGATCGTCGGGTTTGACGGCATCAGCTTCAGCAAAATGATCTATCCGCCCCTGACTACCATCGGGCAGGACATTCCCGCCTTGGGAATGGAATGCGTCCGGCAGCTTTTAACCTGTATTGCCGGAGAGGAGCTGGACCATCGCACCGTCCTGCCGGTTAAACTCATCGAGCGGAAAACCACATAAAACCGTCCCCTTTGTTTCTGTGCGTAGGGAGATGGAGTTTTCAAAACGAGCCGGTGCGCACAGCGGCGGATTGAGGTAAAATGATGTTTGATTTTGTCAGTATCGGTGAAATGCTGATCGATTTCACCCCCTATGGGACGGACGGCGGCCCCACCCTCTACCAGCCAAACCCCGGCGGAGCTCCCGCCAATGTGGCGAGCGTGGTCGCCAAGCTGGGACTTCACAGCGCCTTTGTGGGCAAGGTGGGCAACGACGTATTCGGCCTCAGCTGCAAGGAGGCCCTCCAAAACGCCGGTGTCTGCGCCGAGCATCTGGTGCTTACCTCCGACTACCCCACCACTTTGGCTTTCGTCACCCTCCTCCCCGGCGGAAACCGGGAGTTTTCCTTTTACCGCAACCATCTTACCGCCGACGTGAGCCTGAAAAAAGAGGATCTGAGCGAATCCTCTTACAAAAATACCCGGATTTTCCACTTTGGCTCGGTCTCCCTCACCGAGGATCCGGAAAAATCCACTGTGCTCTACGCAGTGGAGGAGGCAAAAAAAGCAGGGGCCATCATCTCTTATGACCCCAACCTGCGTCTGCCCCTCTGGAAATCGGCAGACGAGGCCAAAAAAACGATTCTAGACACCCTCCATTACGCCGACATCCTCAAATTGTCGGAGGAAGAGGTGGAGTTCCTCTTTGGGGAGGTGGAGGATCACCAAATCTGCAAAGAGCTTTCCCAGCGGCACGGTATTAAACTCATCCTCATCACCAAGGCGGCCGACGGCTGTTACGCTTATGTCAACGGCCGGGACTACCACTCCTATGCCTACGACCTCAACACTATCGACACCACCGGGGCTGGGGATTCTTTCTTAGCTGGGGTTGTCTATCGCCTACTCCAAAGCGGCAAGGACATCGGGGATTTGAGCGACGGAGACGTAAGCGAAATGCTGGATTTTGCAAATGCCTTAGGCTCCCTTGTCACCACAAAGAAGGGGGCAATCCCCGCAATTCCCACCATCGAGGAAATCAACCGCTGCATGGAAATGGAGCAAAAATTGATACCCAAACAATAGCACAAACCGCTTCCAACTAAGTTGGAAGCGGTTTTTTCACTAATGGTAGGTTGAGTCGTCGATTCACTCTGCCGTTTGTAGGGGCCGATGAGGGCCATCGGCACGTCATTATCCGGTATATTTTCTAAGTATCCACGGGGCAACGTGGACGCCGCCCCTGCGATTACCAGTGACAGGTCGGGTCGTCGGTCAGGCCAAGAATGTAGTCGATGCTGACATGGTAGAGTTTGGCCAGTGCAATCAGATTCACTGCTGATGGCACAGATTGTCCGCCTTCATAATACTGATAACTTCTTCCCTTAATCCCGATAGCCTTTGCTACCTGTTCTTGGGTAAATCCTCTCTTTTCCCTCAAAGTTTTAACTCTCTCAACGAATTTTTCCATTTTTTCACCTCAATTTTCTAAAAACGCTTGACACGAAAAGATTCTCGTGATATACTACAAATAACAAAACACGAAAAATTTTTCATGAAATGTAGAAACACGAAACAAACTGCGTGTATACTCCTTTTCAGCATACCATCCCCGCCCCGGAAAGTCAACGAAAATCCGTGGGTTTTATTTCTTGTTCTCTGTAAACGCCAACCTGTAGGGGCGGGACTCTGCTCCGCTCGTGTTTAACGGCAATAGTTGACCGCGGGGCAACGTGGATGTCTCCCCCTACGTTTCCCTCGCATCTCCTCCCCCCGCCTCGGCAGGAGGCCCGAGTTCACTATTTCACCGCGTTTTGCATTCCCCATCTTCCTCTATACAACCGGACGAACCACGCCAAAATAGGAAAACGAGGGACATGCCGCGGTTTTCGGGCTTCCTGCCGGGGCAGGGCCAAATATCCGCTCCACATTTTTTCTGGAGGACGCCAATGAAAAATTTTAAGATACTTCCCCGCCCTCAAAGTCCGCCCCATACCTGCCGGACCATCTATATTTCTAAAGAGTTGGCAGATCAGGTTGATCTGGTCAGCAAAAAGCTGGATTGCAGCTTTTCTGCGTTCGTCCGAGAGGCTCTGCGCTATGCCCTGGACACACTGGACGAAGAGGAACGACAAAAAAACGGACAGTCGTAACAGCTGTCCGTTTTTTGATGTTTTACCGCCTGATAACCGCTCTTATTCCTGCTTGATAGCGGTCAGCGCGCTGATTTTCACCGCCCGGTTGGCGGGATAAAATCCGGATATGAGGCCGATCATCGTGGCAAAGGCGATGGCCCCCAGGACCAGCCAGAACGGGATAATCGAAGAGCCGCCCAGCCCTCCATTCCCCATGACGATGCCGGACATATCCCCTCCCGCACCGGCGGAGATGGAGTTGATGATAAAGGAGATGAGGTAGCTGATACCTACGCCGATCACCCCTCCAATCAGGCCGATGGTGCCCGCCTCCATCAAAAAGACGGTGCGGATATTTTTAATCATACAGCCTAAAACCTTCATAACGCCGATTTCACGTGTGCGCTCGTAGATGGACATAATCATGGTATTGGTGATGCCCAAAGCCGCCACCAGAAGCGAAATCGCTCCCAGGCCGCCCAGGATCATCTGCTGGCTTCTGGCTTGCTCTTCGATGGGCTTACGGATGCTCTCCATCGAGTTTGTCTCGTAGCCGTAGCCTTTGATGATTTCCTCCACCTCGGCCACGTGCTTCATGTCGTCCACCTTGACCATTACCTGCTGATAGCCGGTGTCCTTTTTGTTTTTATCCACCTTGACGTTGTTTAATTTGTTGTACTCGGTCTGAAGCTTTTTGAGGTAATCAATGTCCAGAAAAACCGAATAGCTGGGGCTTGGGTTTTTACTCCAGTCCTCGGCCATGATGCCCGCTGTCTTAATTTTAAAGGCGGGGGCTTTTTTGTTGTTCTCCGGGTCCTGCTTGTTGATTTCAATTTCCAATTTGTCCTTCATCACGTCGACAAAGGGATCGGGCATGTTCCCCTCCGCGTCAGGAATCATGTTGACCCGGTTGTTCATGGTTTTTTTGGTGTTGTAGAATTCATAGGGCGCCTGGGAGCCAAAGAGGACATAGCTTTCCTCCCCACCTGTCTCCGAGGTGGGAAAATTCCCCTCGGTAAGCTGGTAGCCGAACGCTTCCAAGTCATCCATATACACACCGTACACCATGCCCTCGTAGGCGTATTTCCCGCTCTTGATGGTGAATTGGCCCCATTCTCCCTCGTAGACGGGCATAGTTGCTTCGACGTACTGGTTTTCCTTGATGGTCTGCACCATGGCGTCGTCCAAGGCGGGGATGTCGGGGCTGCTGTTCCAGTTGTAAATCTGGATCACCGTCAAGTCACCCATCTGGGCCAGGGCTTCCTCGGTGGTTTTCTGCATCCCCAGGCCCAGTGAAATCATCACAACGATGGCGCATGTGCCGATGACCACTCCCATAACGGTCAAGAGGGTTCGCACCTTCCGTTTAAAGAGGTTTGAAAGGCACATGACAATCATGTCTTTTAATTTCATGTCTCTATATCCTCATCGTCCTCGGGGATGTCGTCAAAGTCGTCGTTTTCTTCTAAAAGTCTCTTTTTGCGGGCCTTGACTTTAACGACGACTACGATAACAACTATCGCAACCACCGCAGCGGAGCCAACTGCGATGAGAACCCATCCCCACACGGGAAACCCTCCCTGGGGCTCTTCCGGCATGGGCTCCAATCCTGGGTCGTCAATGGCAGGCATATCCATCTGCATGACCTCAGAGGAAAACTCCCGGATAATTTCCTTGGTCTCGCCATTTGCGTCCTCATAGGTAAATTTGAGGGTGCCATTAAGCGGCCCCAAGTCCACCGGGTTAATGCTGAGATCAAAGGTGTCGCTGGAACCGGACTCCACATTCCCGATATAGGACTTGGACTCACCGGTGGTGAAGTTTTCGCCCTCTACTTCCACCGACAGGTTAAATATGGTGCTCTTGCCCTGGTTTACGTACTGCACCGAAATGGAGGGGCTGTCTCCCAGGTAGATCGGGTTGCACAGTTCCACCTCGTTTACCTCAAAGCGGTCGGGCTGGGTCACGGGGACGGTGATGGTCTCGGTAGCCTCCAATGTTTCCCGCTTGCCGTCCAAAACCGCCTCGTAGCTGAACTTCACCTCTAAACCGTAGGATTTTGGGGCCGCATCCGCCTTGACCGCCATGTCGATCTGCTCGGAAAATACACCGCCCGCCGGAACCCTGGCGATAAAGAAGGTGTTGCTGGAATTGGCGGGAGTAAAGACGCCGCCGGTAGTCTCGTCAGGGGCCGACTCGATGGTCATTTTGACGTTTTCGATGGCGGAGACCCCGCTTGTGTTCTTCACGTTGAGTGTCAGAGGGAAGGTCTGGCCGCCTACAACCGAGCTATCCCCGAAGCTGTAGCTCTGCATGATAATCTGGGGCTTGCTCATGCCGACGCCCTCTGGTTCCTCGTCGCTGGAGGTTTTAGTCCCCTTCACCGGCACAAACACCTTGGAGGAGGTTTCCTCCTCGCCGTTTTTTAAGCTGACGGTGAGGATCTGGTTGCCGGTTTCCAGCTTATTGCTGGTGGACATGTTGTAGGTTAAAGTGGTGGAAGCGCCCTGGGCGAGGCTTTGGATGGTCTGGGTGTCCAATCCGCCGTTGACGGTGATACCCTCTGTCGCCAACCCGTCCAGCTTGACCTGTACGCCCTGTACCGCCTTGCCGGTGTTGTTCCGGACGGTTACATTGAGCTTAAAGGAATCCCCAGCCGGAACTGTCGACTTATCCACCTTGTAACCTGTGATAACGAGGCTCCCGTTGCTACCCGTCTGTTCCTCTTTGCCGGTAACCTTCAAATACACGGGAATCTCTTCGGTCTTGACCTCAGCTCCATATTTGTACATGGCTTTGAGGGAGATGGTCTGGGTGCCGGTAGTCATCTCCTCACCAGCCGTCACGCCGAGGGTCAGTTCCGCCGTTTCTCCCCTTCCCAGGTATATTGATTTGACGGCGTCGGAGGAATTGAAGGTCATTCCTTCCGGCAGGGTGGTACTCACCTGAATTTTTCCCAAAAGGGAGTTGGTGGTATTGGTAAGCCGAATCCGAAGGGTTTTGCTCTGTCCGGCATTAATAGTCTGCAAGGGAGAACCCTCTTTGACGATAATGGCGTTTCCCACCAGCTTTGGAGGGTCTAAAGGGCCGGGAGTAATCGGCTCGTCTGGGTCGTACTGGTCATTTCCGCCTCCGTCAATGCTGTAGACTGTCCGCTGGATGGAATAGCTGTCAGTCACCTTTCCGCTGTACTTTACGTCGATGAGCAGCGTGGTAGCCCCCATGCCGGTATAGGTGAAGTTCCCTTCGGGGATATGAAGCTCATAGGTCAGCGTCGAGCCGCCGCTGGGACGGATATCCTTCTGTGCGAAGGAGCCGCTCATACCGCCCATGCCCGTCACTGTGATGTCAACACTTGTAACGTCGCTGTCGGTATAATCATTGTGGAAAAAGCGTAAATCCATGCTGAAATCCTCAAACGCCTGAATTCCACTGGCAGGATCGGTGGTGATCGAGACGGTGGGCTCTCCGGCGGCATGGGCAGTAAAAGCCGGTACAGCCGCCAAAATAAGCGTTGCAAGTATCATGAGAGTTACGGCGATCGCTAAAAGCCGTTCGCCTTTCTTTTTAATGTCGTTCATGGTCCTTCTCCTTGATGATATTTTTGACAGGCGGCCGCCTCTGCAACAGGCTAATGGCCGCATGGATGTCCAGCAATTACCCCGCCGATTCCCGCACCTGTTCTTCAGGGGTGAAAACCGCCTCATTGGGTTTGTCGCTTTTGATGTTTCCATCCAACAGGTGGACAATCCGGTCGGCATATTGGGCAATTTCCCGGTCATGGGTGACTAAAATCAGCGTCTCGTGGTGCTTGCGGGCAAGGCCCACAATCATCTCCATTACTTCGATGGTAGTCTTGCTGTCCAAGTTTCCAGTGGGCTCGTCGGCAAAGACGATTTTGGGCCGGGCCACAAAAGCCCTGGCGATGCCGACCCGTTGCTGCTGCCCGCCGGACATCTGAGTGGGCTTGTGGTGCATCCGGTTTCCCAGTTTCACCGCCTTGAGCATCTTCACTGCCCGCTGGTTCCTGATTTTCTTAGCCACCCCTTTGAACATCAGAGGCATGGCCACATTTTCCACCGCAGTTAGAGTGGGCATCAGGTTGTAGGATTGAAAGATAAATCCGATGTTTTTCTGCCGGAAAACCGCCAGCTGACGCTCGTTTAGTTTGGCAATGTCCACCCCGTTAATCAGCACACTTCCCCGAGAAGGCTTTTCCAGTCCGGCCATAATGTTCAAAAGGGTGGATTTTCCCGAACCAGAGGTGCCCAAAATACAGCAGATCTCCCCCTGTTCAATGGAGAGGTTGATGCGGTTTAAGGCGACGACCTTTTCTGTACCCAGGTGGTAGACTTTTCGGATATCTTTGACGCAAATAAGGCTCATTGTCGTTCTCCTAACTTCTGTCATAAAGGGCCTTTATTCTATTAACTCCCAGCCTCCTTATTGAAAAAATTGGTATGAAACAAAAACAGACGTATGGATGATGGATCCGTCTTACACTGTGAGTATAGCATAACGCCTTGCCGAAAACAATGAAAATTTGGTATCAATCCGGTAAAAATACTCTTTTATTAAAAATAGACGCCTAGGACGGCATAAAAGTTTCCACTATATTTCCTTTTCTTTATAAAATATGGAATATCCATAACTTGGACGAAAAAACGTAGCAATATGTTTAAACATCCTAACGAAAATTACTTCAAAATCTATCAACAGCAGAGACAAATGAAGTCGATATACATAAAATGAGGCGGAGATTTAAAAAATCTCCGCCTAACTATTTGCCGTATGTAACTACCCCAACTTATTGACCTTAATAGCCTGCCGTTTGGAGCGAAGCTCATTGAGGTTTTTCGAAAGCTGCTCCTCACTGGTGCGAAGCATGGCATCCACATAATCGCTGGTGGCTTTTTTCAGTTCCCTTGCCTGAAGTTGGGAATTGCTGAGAATCTCGTTGGCCTTAGCCTGGGCCTGCTTGACAATCTCGTTTTGATCGGTGAGCTTTTTCGCTCGCTCCTCCGCCACCCGGATTACCATCTCGGCCTCTTTTTTGGCGTCGTCCAAAATGATCTTCCGGTCGTTGACGATCTCCTGTGCCTTGCTGATTTCAACGGGGAGATGCAGACGGATATCCTCCACCAATTCCCTGAACTTGTCCACATCGACCATACATTTTCCGTGGGACATTGGAATGGTCCAGGCGCTGTCCAGCATTTCTTCCATCATCATCAAAATACTGTCAATATTGTTGTTCATGGGCTTACTCCGTTTCTCCGCGCGAAAATCTTCTGGTCCGCTGCCCGCGCGACGGCAATGACACTTCATCTAAGGCAGTGGGGCCTTACAGCTCCACTTTGCGATTCATCAGCCTTTTTTTGATATCATCGGCGATACACTCCGGCACAAAACCGCTGATATCGCCTCCAAAACTCGCAATCTGTTTAACCAGACTGGAGCTTAAATACATATTTTCACCTGCTGCTGTCAAAAAGATGGTCTCGGCTTCTGGATTGAGTTTTTTGTTGGCCAAGGACATCTGAAACTCGTATTCAAAGTCAGAAACCGCCCGCAATCCCTTTACGATGGCACAAGCGCCCTTCTTTTTCAGGTAATCTGCCAACAGTCCGTCATCGGAATCGACAGCTACATTTTGCAAATGAGCCGTAGCTTTTTTGGCAAGCTCCACCCGTTCTTCCTTTGTAAAAACCGAGCGCTTGGCCGCATTCACCGAAATCAGGACGATCACCCGATCAAACAGCTTAGCCGCCCGGTTAATGACGTCGATATGGCCCAGGGTAATGGGGTCGAAGCTGCCCGGGCAAACTGCAATCTTCATTGTCTTGTCAAACAGGCCACGTACAGTGGACCTTCCTTTCTAAAGCGTTGCTGTTTTGCGAATATAGGAGCTAACCATCGTCCGCCCGTAGCGGTACCTCTTTTTGAGAACCAAGCCGTCGGTTTCTTCCGGTAGTTCCTCTTTTTTATCATGTTCATAGAGAACGATGCCGTTTTCGGAAAGTGGTTTGTGAAGCAAAGGCAGGAGTTTTTCCGGAAATCCGTTGTTATAAGGCGGGTCAAGAAAAATAATGTCGTACTGTTCCCCCGAGTTTTTGAGAAAGCTCTCAACGTCGTTTAATTGGATCTTCGCCTGCTTTGCAAAACCTGTGTTCTGAACATTTTGCTTAATGACGTCTAATGCCTTACGGGAACTGTCCACAAAAACCGCTTTGTTTGCGCCACGGCTTAACGCCTCGATGCCCATCTGTCCCGAGCCCGCAAACAGGTCCAGCACATTGGCATAGGGTACAATAAAATGGATGACGCTAAAAACCGCTTCTTTTACAAGGTCGGTAGTGGGGCGGGTGTCCATCCCGTCGGGAGCCATGAGTTTTCTTCCCCGCGCCGTACCAGTGATGACTCTCATTTATATAATACCAGCCTTTCGTTGGTCGGTGGATGTTATATTAACCGTGTCCTCTGTTAAAGGAATAGACGCTCATCACCAATCCCATCGATATAAAAGAGGTGATAATAGAGGTCCCTCCAGCGCTCATAAACGGCAAGGTGATGCCGATGACAGGCAGTACGCCCAGCACCATACCAATATTGATAATAGACTGAAACATAAACATGCCGAAGACGCCGACACAGATGTAGCATCCCAACGGATCCGACGAAATTCGCGCTGTCAATAGTATTTTAACACAAATTGCCGCCAATAGCAAGACGACAAATGCACAACCAACAAATCCCAGCGTCTGGCCCACATGAGCTAAGATAAAATCGTTCTCCAACGCATAGACCCAATTGAGGTCATCGGAAAAAAGTCCTTTTCCAAACAGCATACCGGAGCCCAAAATACGTCTGCCGTTTAGCTGTTGATGGCCGTACCCCAAAGCGTCGCTGGACAAGTCCGCCAAAATGGTAAACCGCTGCTTTAAGTAATCGGGCAACAGTCCGCTAAACCAGATTACCGGCGCCGCTATAGCAATCAGCCCCATTCCCGCAAATACGTATTTGTAGGAAATTCCCGCCGCAAAAATCATGCAAAGAAAGATAAAAAAGAACACCAGCGCCGAACCCATGTCCCCCTGAACAAAGATCAGCAGGCAGGGGGCTGCTCCGTGAAGGCATAAAAACAACAGGTTTTTGGGCTTGTTCAGTTCCTCCCGGACCCGGGACAGATGAAGGGCAAAAGTGAGAATAAAGGAAAATTTTAACAACTCCGACGGCTGGAGCGACAGGCCCGCGATCCGCAGCCAGGCGGCGTCATCCGATCCGGAAGGCTGGTAGACGATGGGGAGATTGGTAAAGGTTAAGAGCACCAGCCCCAAAGTAATGGGAAGGTGAATAAACCAAATTTTCGCCATTAGCCGGTAGCTGACCACCGTCATAACAAGCAATGCTACAATGCCAATTACAGAGGCAATCACCTGCATGACAAAGGGGTTAAATCGCCGGGAACCGGTGGAAATAAAGCCGGCCTTTAGCTCGGAGTAGAGAATAAGGCAGCTAAACGACACAGCAATCAGGCAGAGCAAGAGAAGCACTTTGTCCAAACGCCGGAAATACCCTTTGATTGCAAGCCAAATGTTTTTCATTTTCATCATACCTTTGTGCAAAGCCGATAAATCGCCGCCCCAAAGGACTCCTTTCGCCAGGATTTTTGCTGCCCAACCATTTTTGTTGACTGCCTGCCTTAAAAACACGCGAATTCCACAAACGGCAGCGGCAACTAAACTGCCCATTGTAGAATTGATGTGCCATATACCGGATGTCTACCTATCATTAAAACAGCCCGGAAATACGCCCCTTTTCGTCCACGTCGATAAGTTCGGCACTGGGGCGTTTGGGGAGGCCCGGCATGGTCATAATGCTGCCGGTAAGCACGACGAGAAACCCCGCTCCCGCCGACACCTTTACTTCTGAAACATGGATGGTAAAGCCGGTGGGACGGCCCAACTTTTTGGGATCGTCGGACAGAGAATACTGGGTTTTGGCCATGCAGACGGGAAGATTTCCAAACCCTAAATCGGTAGTTTCGGCAATGGCCTTTTTCGCGGAAGCAGAATACTCTACTCCGTCGGCCCCGTAGATATTTTTGCAAACCGCTTCAATTTTATCCACTATAGGTTGCTTGAGCTCGTAAATCGGCTTAAACTGGCACTTGCCCTCGGTTTGTTTTAAAACATCCAGCACGGTTTGGGCCAGGTCGATGCCGCCCTCCCCACCTTTGGTGAACACCTCGGACAAAGCGTAGGGGACGTTTAGCTCTTTGCAGCACTGATCTACCACGGCGATTTCCGCGTCGGTATCAGTGGAAAACCGGTTGATGGCAACTACCGCCGGAACGCCAAATTTCCGCATGTTCTCCACATGGGCCTTAAGGTTTACGATTCCCCGCTGAAGGGCTTTTACATTTTCATGGGCAAGTTCGGTTTTGGGGACGCCTCCATTATATTTTAACGCGCGAACCGTCGCCACGACGACAACGCAGTCGGGGGAAATCCCCGCGTATCGGCACTTGATGTCGAAAAATTTCTCCGCTCCCAAGTCAGAACCAAACCCGGCCTCGGTGACGACGTAATCCCCCAGCTTGAGAGCTAATTTGGTCGCTCTCACCGAGTTGCAGCCGTGGGCAATATTGGCAAAGGGGCCGCCGTGCATCAACACAGGGGTATTTTCCAATGTCTGGACCAAATTTGGTTTCAACGCGTCTTTGAGAAGCGCAGTCATCGCTCCTTGAGCATTTAAATCCCGGGCGAAGATGGGCTTATTATCATAAGTATATCCCACTAAGATTCCCGCAATCCGCTTCTTTAAGTCGTTCAAATCGTCCGCCAGGCAAAGGATGGCCATAATCTCACTTGCAACGGTGATGATAAAGCCGTCTTCCCGGGGGACGCCGTTTGTTTTGCCCCCCAAGCCCACTACGATGTTTCTGAGAGCCCTATCGTTCATGTCGAGGCAGCGTTTAAAAAGAATGCGCCTGGGGTCGATGCCCAGTGAATTTCCCTGCTGCAAATGGTTGTCGATGAGGGCGCAGAGCAAATTATTGGCCGCCGTAATAGCGTGCATATCGCCGGTGAAATGGAGGTTGATGTCCTCCATAGGGACCACCTGAGCGTACCCGCCGCCGGCAGCACCTCCTTTGACACCGAACACCGGCCCTAACGAGGGCTCCCGCAGTGCAATGACCGTCTTTTTTCCCAGCTTGTGCATGGCCTGCCCCAGTCCTACCGACGTGGTGGTCTTCCCCTCCCCAGCGGGAGTTGGGTTGATGGCGGTGACCAAAATAAGCTTGCCATCCCGATTGCCTGCGCATTTAGCTGTAAGGTCGTCGGAAAGCTTTGCTTTATATTTGCCGTAAAACTCCAAATCGTCAGAATCAATCCCCAGGTTTTCCGCAATTTCCTCGATGGGCAGCAAATTTGCCTGCTGTGCAATCTCGATGTCACTGAACATCATAAAACCTCCCATGAATATCCTATCGTGGCCTAAGCCCATTCCTTATTGATATGACCCATCGGGTCTAATCATCACCATGAAAGTAATTACTCTATATCCGCCGGCACAAAAAATAAGCCGTCATAAAAAAAGAAACCCCATGCTAAAATGCTCGCATTTTAGCACGCCATGTCATACAGATTCGCAGATTTTCTATAAAAACCTGCATTGCTGCGTTTATTATACCACACTGCCTTCCCTCGGCGCAACTGCTATTTACCAGAAAATCCCGGCGTTTATCTCGCCGGGATTTTTTCCTTCCACTATAAAGCTTGCTATATATTTTTGATATAGTCTTCCATATCGACCACCTGCCCGCCGTGAACGCGGGATTTCTCCAACGCCAGAGCGATAAAGTGGCTTTGAGTGGATTTGTCGATGGAAGTGAGGGCCGAGCCGGGCGCAGAACCGCCGCGCACCAAATCCAAAAGATCCCTTTCCATCCGATGATCCCCGCCGCCGTGGCCGCTGAAGTCGGTCGCCAGTTTTGACACGTCGATGATCTCATGCTCGCCGCCGAATTTGCAAACGTCGATGATGTTGTCATCGTTATTGGCCTCGATGTCCCCCAAGGTGCCCATGACCTTGATGGCGCGGCCGGTCTTGTTGGTGAAAGCGCACATAGTGAAATTGATGGTGGAACCGTCCTCCATCTCCAGGTTGACCACCTGGTGGTCAACCACGTTGTTGTCACAGTGGTAGACACAACGTCCATAAGGGCCGGTTTTCAGAGCCTCTCTAATGGTCTCCTCATTGGGGTTCAACGAAAGAATATCGCAGGGGAACCCGGAATTGTCGTGAAGGATACCGGTCTTTTCATTGGTGATATAGATTTTCTCCGCATCAAAGGGACAGCTGTCCTTAACCTTACACTCGTCCAAACAGCGAAGAGTCGAGCCTTCCGGTGCACGATCTTCTCGAAACAGAGTGAGAGAGCCAAAGGAGGAAACCCGTTTGCAGTTTTTACCGGAAAGCCAGACAAAGATATCCATGTCGTGACAGCACTTCTGTAAAATCATCGGGCTGGTGGTGTTGGAGTTGCGCCAGTTTCCCCGGACGAAGCTATGGGCCTGGTGCCAGTAGGCCACATTCTCAATGGCCTGGATGGAAACGATATCTCCAATAACCCCGGAGTCAATGATCTCTTTTATTTTCTGGTAAAAGGGCGTGTACCGCAGCACGTGGCAGACAACCACATGGCGGTTGTGCTGTTTGGCGATTTCCGCCAACCGTTTGCACTCAGCGGGGTCGGGGGAAATGGGTTTTTCTAAGAGCAGATGGTACCCTTTTTCCAGAGCCGGGATGGCATGACCCACATGCTGCCGGTCCTGGGTGCAGATGAACATCACATCGGCCAGACGATCCTGCTTTAACAACTCCTCAGCACTGCTGAAGCAGCGCTCTTTGGGAAGATGAAACTTTTTCGCCCACTTTTCCACCTTTTCCGGAATGATATCGGCAATCGCCACCACTTCCATCTCTCCGGGAAAGAGGTCCTGATACTCCATGTAGACGCTTCCCCGTCCGCCTAATCCCACTACAGCCACTGTTACTTTTCTTTCCATATGTACCCATCCTTTTCAAGATAAAATGTGCTTTAATACCTTTTCATTATAGGTTTCCCGTGATACAATAAAAAGAGATAATTGGGGTTAATGTTTGTATCCATGTTGTTTTTATAGGAGGTGGCACATGCCGGACTTCATCGGAAAAATCTATGTCAGTGACCAAAAACCAAGCCCTATTCTGGCGGTTTACCAGTGCGGATGGCAGCAATGCGGTCCAAACCACTCCTACGGTCCAGGCATCTGGGATCACTATGTCATTCACTACATTATCAAGGGTAAAGGGGAATTTGTCTACGGCGGAAAAACCTTTCCCATCCATGCGGGACAGGGATTTATGATTTCTCCTAACACCACCGCCTATTACAGGGCCGACAGCAGCGACCCATGGGAATACCACTGGGTGGGATTTAACGGCACCGAGGCTCGAAAAATGCTGGAAAAAGCAAAAATTGACGACAATCATCCCGTTTTTTCCTGCGAAAATATTCCGCAGGTGGGAGAATATATGGAAAAACTCTACAGCGCTTCCAAAAGCTCCGGTTACAAGGAGTACGCCATGATCGGTTACCTCTACTTAGTCTTTTCCTGTATCATCCGGGAATCGGTGGCGTGGGGCCGCCCCGCGCAGGATTACATCGAAAGTGCCGTCCAGTACATAGAAGACCGTTGCTATTACCGTCTAACAGTGGAAGACGTGGCCGACCATGTAGGTGTCGAACGCTCCTACCTTTACCGGATTTTCAAACGGGAGCTGGGGTGCTCGGTTTCGGAATACATCCAGAAGCGCAAAATCAACAAGGCACAGGCCCTCCTCCTGGAAAGCAACATCACCGCCACTGAAATTGCCAACTCCCTGTGCTTCGACGGAGTTTCTCACTTTTCCAAGGCCTTTAAACGGCAGATTGGCCTTACCCCAACGGCATACCGGAAAAAGGCAAAGGAAAAACGGAATTAAACACAAAAGCCCCCGAAATTCGGGGGCTTTTTATCCAGAAATTACTTGATTCTATCGATGATCTCCTTGGTGTCACGGGCGATGAGCAGTTCCTCATTTGTGGGAACAATCCATACCTTGACTTTGGAATCAGGGGTAGAAATCTCACCTTCCTTGTGGTTGAGGTCCTGGTTCTTCTGAAGATCCAGCTTAATGCCTAAATACTCCATGTGGTCGCAGGCCCCTTCCCGGACGGGAGCGGAGTTCTCTCCGATGCCGCCGGTGAACACCACGGCGTCCAAACCGCCCATAGCGGCGGTGTAAGCGCCTATATACTTTTTAATACCGTAACGGAGAATATCACCGGCCAGTTGAGCGCGTTTATTTCCTTCGGCAGCTGCTTTCCGGATGTCCCGGTCATCGTTGGTAAAACCGGAAATTCCCAAGTATCCGGATTTTTTGTTGAGATAATCGCTCATCTCTTTCGGGGTAAAGCCCTTCTTTTCCATCAGGTAAAGGACCAAAGACGCGTCAATACAACCGCAGCGGGTCCCCATGATGACGCCGTCAAGAGGGGTAAAGCCCATGGAGGTATCGATAGACTTTCCGCCGTTGATGGCGGTGATGGAGGAACCGTTGCCCAGGTGGCAGGTGATGATCTTCAGGTCTTTGATGTTACGACCGATCAATTTAGCAAACCGCTGGGAGACATAGCGATGGGACGTACCATGGAACCCATATCTTCTGGCGTGGTACTGGAGGTAATCTTCATAGGGCACACCAAAGGTGTAGGCGTAATCCGGGATAGATTGGTGAAAAGCGGTGTCGAAAACGACCACCTGTGGAACCGAAGGGTCAAGCACCTTTTGGCAGGCCCTTAAAGCCAGCACATGGGCCGGATTGTGAAGGGGAGCCAATTCGGAAATCGAGCTGATTTTCTCGATAACCTCCTCGGTGACCAAAACCGACTCGGAAAAGAGCTCCGCCCCCTGTACAATGCGGTGGCCGACAGCAGAAATTTCCGATAAGTCGTTTAACACCTTTCCCTCGCCGTTTAGCAAAACCTCGACCAGCTTTTCAAAGGCTTCGGTGTGGGTGGGGAACTCGCAGTCCAGCTTAATTTCTACCCCCTCAGCCGTTTTGTGGGAAATTTTTCCTCCTTCGGCGCCAATCCGCTCACAATTTCCCTTTGCAATGACATGCTCGTCCGTCATGTCGATGAGCTGATACTTCAAAGAAGAACTTCCCGCGTTAATGACCAAAATTATCATGGGTTTTCCCTGTCCTTTCGACGGTAATCCTTCATTCAGAAATTACCGCTAATAATTGATCGCTCCAATTATGAAATCTAACTAAATTGGGCCTTTTAGAAAATCAATAAACTTTGCAGCCTTGACTTTCCACACACTATTTTATATATTAATATAATAGGATTTAAATTTCAAGTACTTCTTTCCATTTCCTCAAAAATGGCAAAGATGGAATAGCGAGGATACATATGAAGACTGCGGGGATCATTGCAGAGTACAATCCCTTTCACAATGGGCATCTTTACCACATCAGACAAACCCGAGCTTTGGGCTACAGTCATATTGTCGCCGTTATGAGCGGCAACGTAGTGCAGCGGTCGGAAGTTGCCTGTTTTTCCAAGTGGACCAGGGCGTCTGCCGCGGTGAAATCCGGGGTTAACCTGGTCGTTGAACTCCCTGCTGTCTATGCCGTGGCCAGCGCGGAAAAATTTGCGTCGGCCAGCGTTTCTATTTTAAATGGATTGGGGCTCATCGATGGACTTTCTTTCGGCAGTGAATCGGGAGATCTCCGAGAACTATCCCGTTGTGCGCAAGCCTGTATTGACGTAAACGATTCGCCAGAGATAGCTGGTTTTCTCAATCAAGGCCTGTCTTTCCCAAAAGCGCGAGAAAAGGCTGTAGAACAGCTCGTAGGCTCAGAAGTGTCCCGACTGCTCCGCGCCCCCAACAACATTTTGGGCATCGAGTACCTTAAGGCCCTTCAGGCCACCGGTTCCCCCATAGAGCCCACCACTATCCGCCGCAAGGGCCCAGGCCACGACAGCAAGGAGACCTCCGCCCGATATGCCAGCGCTTCCCTGATCCGGGAAACTCTCCAGCAAAAGGACATTTACGACCTAAACCGCTTTTTCCCGGAGGAAGCCTTTTACCTGTTCCGGCAGGATTTTGCCCTAAAGGTCGGCGGCGCTTCAATGTACGAATTGACCAGGGCCATCCTCTATAAACTCCGCACCATGACATCTGAGGAATTCGCCCGCCTGCCCGACGTTTCGGAAGGGCTGGAAAACCGTCTCTGCGCTGAGGCCAAAAGCGCCATCTCCCTCGACGATTTTCTCAAAAGGGTCAAGACCAAACGCTATACTATGAGCAGGCTAAAACGCATTATCATCTGTGCTCTTTTGGGGATTGACAAAGATCTGCTGGAAACTGAGCCGCCCTATATCCGTGTCCTGGCTTTCGACGCCAAGGGCAAGGAAATCCTCAAGGAGGCGAAAAAGTCGGCCACCCTTCCCATCTACCATTCTTTTGCCAAGCTTCAAAAGGATTTCCCCGCTTTAGCGGAAAAAGAGGCACTGGCTACCGATCTGTTCCGGTACGCCTGCCCAAAGATTCCGGTGGGTAACTCGGAATACCAGGACAAACGCCCTTTTGCCATCCGTACCGGCGGGCGCAAGTAAACGTCATCACATATAGACATTAGAAAGGAAAATCCCCCATGATCTCGATTGCAATAGACGGCCCTTCCGGCGCCGGAAAAAGCACCATTGCCAAGGCAGTCTCCCAAAAGCTGGGGTTCATCTATGTAGACACCGGAGCTCTCTACCGCTCCATCGGCCTTTACGTGTTGAACCAGGGAAAAGACACGGCAAATCGGCAGGAGGTATCCTCCCTTCTACCGGAAATTGAGTTGAAAATCCGTTATCTTGACGGGGTTCAACGGGTCTATCTAAATGGACAGGACGTCTCCGAAGAGATCCGTAAACCCCCTGTCTCAATGGCGGCCTCCAATGTGTCGGCTCACCCGGAGGTGCGGGAATTTCTTTTAAACCTTCAACGGCAATTTGCAGAGGAATACAATGTGGTCATGGACGGCCGGGATATCGGCACCGTCGTCCTGCCCAACGCCGACATCAAGATTTTCCTCACCGCCTCTTCCGAGGAGCGGGCCCGCCGCCGCTATGACGAGCTCATTCAAAAGGGTGAGCAGGTTCAGTTTGATAAAATCCACAAGGAAATTATAGAGCGGGACTATAACGATAGCCACAGGGCAATCGCCCCTCTCAAACAGGCCGATGACGCCATTTTGGTTGACACCACCGGCTGTGCCTTGGAAGAGTCTATTCAAAAGTTGGAAACCCTCATCCGTTCCCGGATGAAATAATTCTGAGAAAGAAGAATACCATGAGCCTTTATAACTTTGGACGGGTAGTGACTACCGCTTTTGTCCACCTCATCTACCGCTTCCGGGTCGAAGGCCTGGAAAACATCCCAGAAGAGCGGGGATTTATTCTTTGCTCCAACCACATTTCTGACTTGGATCCGATTTTGGTGGCCATCCGTGTCAAGCCCCAGTGCTATTTCATGGCAAAAGAGGAGTTGTTTCATATTCCTGTCCTCGCCACTATCGTGAAGGCTTTGGGCGCTTTCCCAGTCGCCCGAGGTAAGGGTGACACCGCCGCCATCCAGCACGCTATCCAAGTGGTGAATAGTGGCCATGTCCTCGCTATTTTCCCAGAGGGTACCCGCACCAAGGATGGAAAACTTTTAAAGCTCAAGTCCGGTGCCCTCGTCGTCGCCGCCAAAACCGGGGGCGACATCCTCCCCTGTGTCATCAAAAAGGGTAGGCGGAAATTCCTGCGCAGAACCGTCACTGTCAAATACGGCAAGGTCATCCCTAATGAAGCCCTGGGGCTTACCGGCACCTTGCCCAGCGAACTGAAACAGGCCAATAAGCTGCTGACTGACACTCTCACCGGCATGCTGGAGGAAATCCATGACTAAAATCACTGTGGCAAAATCAGCCGGCTTCTGCTTTGGGGTAGCACGAGCTGTCGACAAGGCTTTTGAACTGGCCGAAAGCGGCGTCAATGCTGTCACTTTAGGCCCCATTATCCACAACCCACAGATTGTCGATCGACTGGCGCAAAGAGGCATCTGCTCTGTTTCAAGCACCGAGGACATCCAAAAAGGCCAGATGGTCATCATCCGTTCCCACGGCGTACCGCTATCGGTGTACGACGCCTTAAAAGGAACCGATGTAGTCGACTGCACCTGCCCCTTTGTGTTAAAAATTCACCGTATCGTCGCCGAGCAGTCGGCTGCAGGGCGGGTCATCCTCATCGCTGGAAACAAAGACCACCCGGAGGTACAGGGCATCAAAGGTCATTGCAGCGGGCCGGTTTTTACCTTTGAAACTTTGGAAGAACTCACAGAAATTTTGGACAATCTAAAACGGAACCGTGAAGAACCTGTAGCAATTGTGGCGCAAACTACCTTCAACCGGGAATTATGGAGAAAATTCCAACAAAATATCGAAAACCTATATACAAATGTTTTGATTTTTGATACAATATGTAGTGCGACTAGTTGTCGTCAGCAAGAAGCGGTAGAAATCGCACAAAAGTCTGATTACATGGTTGTCATCGGCGGAAAAGATAGCTCCAATACGAGAAAGCTCTTCCAGATATGCAGCCGGTACTGCGAAACGGTTTTGATTGAAACCAAATCAGAACTTGACAAATTGCAAATTTTACGCCATAATAGTATAGGCGTTACTGCCGGTGCTTCTACCCCGGCTGATATAATCAAGGAGGTTTTAAAAACCATGAGTGAAATTATCAAAGACCAAGGCGAAGAGCTCGACTTCGCGGAACTTTTGGAGCAATCTCTCAATGAGAAATTATATACAGGGAAAAGGGTAAAAGGCATCGTCACCACCGTCGCTCCGAATGAAATCCACGTGGATGTCGGAGCAAAGCAGGCCGGTATCGTGCCCGCGTCTGAAATTTCTGACGACCCCAACTACGACTTCGCAACCGAGATCAAAAAAGGCGACGAGATCGAGCTCGTTGTCATGAAGGTCAACGATCAGGAGGGTATTGTCACCCTGTCCAAGAAGCGCTGCGACGCAGAAGCAGGTTTCGATGAAATCTGCAAAGCTTACGAGGAGCAGACCGTCTTGACCGGCGTCGTCACCGACGTGGTCAAGGGCGGCGTATTGGTTCTCACCAACAATATCAAAATTTTTATTCCTTCCTCTCTGACCTCTGACCGTCGCGTGGAGGATTTGAACACCCTGCTCAAACAGGAAGTGCGTTTTAAGGTCATCGAGGTCAACGACAGACGTCGTCGCGCAGTTGGTTCCATTAAGGCCGTGCTGCTGGACGAGAAGAAGGCAAAACAGGAAGAGTTCTGGGCCAATGTGGAAATCGGCAAAGTTTACCACGGAGAAGTTAAATCCATCACCTCTTACGGTGCCTTTGTCGATTTGGGCGGCGTAGATGGCATGATCCATATCACCGAGCTATCCTGGACCCGGATTAAATCACCTGAAGAAGTGGTTCACGTTGGCGACAACGTGGAAGTATACATCAAAGACATTGACACCGAGAAGAAGAAAATCTCCCTGGGCTACAAAAAGAGCGAAGACAATCCTTGGGAAATCTTTAAACGGGATTACGCCATCGACATGGTGGTTCCGGTTAAGATCGTCTCCATCACCACTTTCGGTGCGTTTGCTCAGATCATCCCTGGCGTTGACGGCCTGATTCATATTTCCCAGATCGCCAATCAGCATATTGCCAAAGTTTCTGATGTTTTGACGGTAGGCGATGTAGTCAACGCCAAGATCATCGACATCGACTTTGAAAAGAAGAAGGTCAGCCTCTCCATCCGCGCTACCCTGGAGCCGGAAACTCCCGCTGAGGCGGAAGAAGAAGCTCCCACCGAGGAAGCACCTGTTTCGGAATACGCTGCCGACTTGGAAGGCATTGAGGGCGTCACTATCGAGTAATATTTTAAAAGTTATCCCCCGCTTTGTAAAAAAGTGGGGGATTTTTGTATAAAGATAGGAGACACTCAAAACGTGTCTCCTATCTTTTATCGTATCATAAGAAAGAAGTGGAAAAAACGACAAAGGATTACTTATGCAAAGAACGAAGTCAAAAATTCTTCCATACTGCCGTCGTATTCGGCCTCGGCAAGGAATTCTTTTCCCATCTGATTCCCCCAGCTGTACAAAATTACCGTTTTACCCTGATATTCACACAGGTCCACATCGCTGTTATTGCAATCCGGCGCAGTCAAAATATAGTTGATCTGCTCATCGGTAAATTTTTCTGGCCGTTGTATCTTTTTGTCATCGTCGTCAAAACAGAAAATCGGGTTGCGCATCCCCAACTCGAAATGGACAAAATCCTTGGTGCGGACTATGTAAGGAAGCCACCGGTGACAAGGCAGCCCCTCCAGATAAATCATGTAATACATGCCCGCCACATACCGAATCACCGGGCAGGCAGAATACCGTTCCCGGGTGTAGATATGATCGGCCGCCGGAAGCAGTTCCCAATGCAAAAGGTCTTTCGACTTGGCAAAAACGATGGTAAATGGCACCCCACACACCTCACTGGGGCCTCCGATTTCGATGGCCATCACATACTCCCCGTCCCCTTTGCAGACAGAAGTGTTAAACAGGCTCCACTCAGATGGAAAATCCAGCGCCACTGCACTGTCCCAGTGAACCATATCCGAAGACCAGAAAACATCCAGCCGGTGCCCGCTTTCATGGACGCCAAAAGCATAAGCGCGGTCTTCTTCTGTATAGGCGCTGCCATAACTATATCCATGGGCAAAGGGAGTGGTCGTTTCCTCGGTTTCCATATCGGTAAAACGAAAATGGGCTACCCTCTCTTTGTTATTCCAATAGCCTCTACCAAATTCATACCGGATCCACTCAAACCGGTAAAGGCGATCTTTCCAAATCACCGGTGTTGCCTCGACGATATCAATATCTAAGGTGCCTTTTTTTACTAAAGTTTTGCGGGGACTTATTGTTTTTTCTCTGAGATCCCGATCAAAGTCGTTGAGCATGACTTTTCCTCCTTGTCAAAACAGCGGTCAGCTAACAACGGGAAATTTGTGGGACTGTTTCGAAAATTTGTGCCGCTATATCCTGCGTCAGCCGTCTTATATTTTGCCTTTATATTAAGATATCCCTTAAGGTTTGTCAAGTGGTTTTGAAAAATCTTCGCGGATGAATTCATAACCAATCAAAATGCAAAATTTCCCTTGTCATTTTCTCTTGCAAAAAACCCCTGAAGAAAATCTGTCTCCTTCAGGGGTTCTTGCAAGAGTTGCTCCGCTTGGCAGAAAATGGATGTTGGACAGCTTGCCCAAAACTGATAAGTCGAGGAATAGAAGCCTCTGAAAAACCATTCTCTTTCCTTTATGTCGCCCAAATCATTCAATCCACACAAGAGAAGGCAACGTTGCTCCAATGAGGATACTCCTATCAGTATTTCAGCTTCCGGTCTTTGAGTTTTTCGCCTCCCAATTTCTCTTTGTTCACCTGCCGCGCACGGGCGATAGCAAACCCCTCGTCTGGGAGGTCGTCGGTAATGGTTGAGCCCGCTGCGATAAAGGAATTGTCCCCCACCGTCACCGGGGCGATGAGGTTTGTGTTACAGCCGATAAAGGCGTTGTCCCCCACTTTACAGCGGGCCTTGTGAACCCCATCGTAGTTGACGGTGACACAGCCGCAGCCAAAGTTTACGTTTTTTCCGATGTCGCTGTCACCCACATAGGTCAGGTGAGAAACCGATACTCCCACACCCAAATTGGAATTTTTCACCTCGACAAAGTCGCCGATCTTGACATGGTCGGCAATGTCCGACCCGGGGCGGATGTGGGAAAACGGCCCGATCTTTACTTCATCCCCGATTTTGGAGCGGTAACACTGAGAGGCGTTGATGACGGTTCCGTCCCCCACAATGCAGTCCTCTATGTGGGTACCAGAGGTGAGGGTACAGTTCTCCCCGATGACCGTGCCGCCTTTCAGCACCACATTGGGGTAGATCACCGTCCCCTTTCCTACCTCCACCGTATCCTCGATGAGCACACCGTCTATGGATAAAAATTCCACACCTTTTTCAAACAGGCGCTCCAATATTTTCAACCGTTTTTTTTCCTTTTTCTCTATTGCCTTTAAAAAATCTCCCATCAAAAGTTTCCTCCTTCTCTGGCATAGCGGTTTCATAAGCCATTTTACCTCTATATTATCCCAATTTTTATGCGGTTTGTAAAGTAGAGAGCCAAAAATGTTCAAAATTATAGGTATTTGTGAAAAAAAAAATAAATTTTTAAGAACACTGGAAAAATGCAATTATATTTGTTATAATGGTACAGGAATGGAAAAAAGCTCCTTAAATTGCATAATTTGGCTTTTTCCTGACAAAATTTCTATATGGTGAAACCGTTCTTGTTCGCCGGCCTTTTCCCTCTTTGAGAAATGCTGTCAGCGGACTTGTAATTGTGTATAAAATTTTGGAGGTAGATAGTAATGCAGAAAAAGTATGTTTACCTGTTCTCGGAAGGTAATGCAAACATGCGTGAGCTTCTCGGCGGTAAAGGTGCAAACTTGGCGGAAATGACCCATATTGGCCTTCCCGTTCCTCAAGGCTTCACCGTTACAACAGAGGCTTGCACCCAGTATTATGAAGACGGCAGAAAAATCAACGATGATATTCAGGCTCAGATCATGGAATACATCGACAAGTTGGAAAACATCACCGGCAAAAAATTCGGTGATAAGCAAAATCCCCTCCTTGTCTCCGTTCGTTCCGGCGCCCGCGCTTCTATGCCCGGTATGATGGATACCATCTTGAACTTGGGTCTGAACGAAGAAGTTGTCGAAGTGATGGCCGAAATGTCCGGCAACCCCCGTTGGGCTTGGGACTGCTACAGAAGATTTATCCAGATGTACTCCGACGTTGTGATGGAAGTCGGTAAAAAATACTTCGAAGAACTCATCGATAAGATGAAAGCGGAAAAAGGCGTTACACAGGACGTCGAATTGACGGCCGAAGACCTCAAAACTCTTGCAGGTCAGTTTAAAGCTGAATACAAAGCAAAAATCGGCCAGGACTTCCCCTCTGATCCCAAAGAGCAGCTCATGGGCGCGGTCGAGGCAGTATTCCGCTCTTGGGATAACCCCCGTGCAAACGTATATCGTCGTGACAATGATATTCCTTATTCTTGGGGTACCGCTGTCAACGTACAGATGATGGCATTCGGTAACATGGGCGACGATTGCGGTACCGGTGTTGCATTTACCCGTGACCCCGCCACCGGTGAACCCGGCCTGATGGGTGAGTTCCTCACCAACGCACAGGGCGAAGACGTTGTTGCCGGCGTTCGTACCCCTATGCCTATCGCGGAAATGGCTGAAAAATTCCCAGAAGCTTTCAAACAGTTCAAAGAAGTTTGCGCCACTTTGGAAGACCATTACAGAGATATGCAGGACATGGAGTTCACTGTTGAACACGGCAAACTTTTCATGCTCCAGACCAGAAATGGTAAGAGAACCGCGAAAGCTGCTCTTAAAATCGCCTGCGACCTGGTAGACGAAGGCATGATCGACAAAAAACAGGCCGTTGCCATGATTGATCCCCGTAACCTGGACACTCTGCTCCATCCTCAGTTTGACGCCAAAGCTTTGAAAGCTGCTACTCCTATGGGTAAGGGCTTGGGCGCTTCTCCCGGAGCTGCCTGCGGTAGAGCTGTATTCACCGCTGAAGACGCAGAAACTTGGAACGCAAGAGGCGAAAAAGTTGTCCTCGTCCGTTTGGAGACTTCTCCCGAAGATATCACCGGTATGAAGGCTTCTCAGGGTATCCTCACTGTTCGCGGCGGTATGACTTCTCACGCTGCCGTTGTCGCCCGTGGTATGGGTACTTGCTGTGTATCCGGCTGTGGCGACATCATTATGGATGAAGCAAACAAACAGTTTACCCTGGGCGGTAAAACCTTCCATGAAGGCGATTACATCTCCATCGACGGTTCTACCGGTAATATCTACGATGGTATCATCCCCACTGTTGACGCTGAGATCGCTGGCGAATTCGGCCGCATCATGACTTGGGCCGATGAGTTCAGAACCTTAAAAGTTCGCACCAACGCCGATACTCCTGCTGACGCGAAAAAAGCAAGAGAGTTGGGCGCTGAGGGCATCGGCCTCTGCCGTACTGAGCACATGTTCTTCGAAGCAGAGAGAATCGCTGCTTTCCGTGAAATGATCTGCGCTGATACCGCTGAGGAAAGAGAAACTGCTCTCGCAAAGATCCTCCCCTATCAGCAGGGCGACTTTGAAAAACTCTACGAGGCTTTGGAAGGCAATCCTGTTTGCATCCGTTTCCTCGATCCCCCTCTCCATGAGTTTGTTCCCACCGAGGAAGCTGACATCGCCGCTCTCGCAAAAGCGCAGGGCAAATCCGTGGAGGATATCAAGAATATTATCGCCGGCCTCCATGAGTTCAACCCCATGATGGGCCATCGTGGCTGCCGTCTGGCGGTAACTTACCCTGAGATCGCAAAAATGCAGACTTCTGCTGTCATCCGCGCTGCTATCAACGTGAAGAAAGCGCATCCTGATTGGAACATCGTTCCCGAGATCATGATTCCATTGACCGGCGAAGTAAAAGAGCTGAAATACGTGAAAGACATCGTAGTCGCCACTGCCGATGCGGAAATCGCCGCAGCAGGTGCTGATCTCAAATACGAAGTCGGCACCATGATGGAAATTCCGAGAGCTTGCTTGACCGCTGATGAAATCGCCACTGAGGCTGAGTTCTTCTGCTTTGGTACCAACGACTTGACTCAGATGACCTTCGGTTTCAGCCGCGATGACGCCGGTAAATTCCTCACCGCTTACTACGATAAAAAGATTTACGAAAATGATCCTTTCGCAAAACTGGATCAGAACGGTGTAGGTAAATTGATGAAGATGGCTGTTAAACTCGGCAAAGAAGCTCGCCCCGACCTTCACTGCGGTATCTGCGGTGAGCACGGCGGCGACCCCGTTTCCGTTGAGTTCTGCCACAACATCGGTTTGGATTACGTTTCCTGTTCTCCCTTCCGTGTTCCGATCGCCCGTCTGGCTGCCGCTCAGGCTGCTATTAAAGCGTCTAAGTAATCAGATGACTATGGCATAAAATGGAGCGTGCTTTAAAAAGCACGCTCCATTTTTTCTATCTTTCCCTTAATTTTTATCCCCTAAAAATACACTGTATTTTTGTGGAGATTAAGCATTGACATATGATTCTGAGTATGCTATCTTCTACTAGACAAACCCAAATATAAATTGCTAGTAAGGGGCGTGGATTAAAAATGGCAACAGGTTATGATACATGGAACGAACGATTCGGCTGGTATTGGTACGGAGCGGAAAAAGTATTTCAATGGGACGAAGAACAATTCGAAGAAGACGCGAAAAAATATAAGGAAAATGGCATTACAACCATCATCCTATTCGGCACTCATTTTCGCTATTCCTTCTGGGCCTATTGGGACGATATTGTCGCAATGATCGGCAAAGTGGTGAAAGCCTTTCACAAGCACGGAATCAAGGTGATCGAACACCACAGCACCCATTTGACCTATGAGCCGTTGCAGGAAAAAGACTGGGAGGATATGATGGCGCGGAAAGCTCATCAGGATCTATATCTCTTCCCCAACTTTCGTGAAACGTCCCAGTCAAATCCCGTTTTGGGTGGAGCACGGATGGACGATTTTGCCCAGATAGACGGAAGCACGGGGAAGAAAGCACTTAGTTCTTATATCCACACCGAAGGCAAAAACATGGACTGGATTTTCAAGCATTATAACGGCAATGCCCACTGCTTTAACCATCCGGCCTATGAAACCTCCTATAAAGAACACCTGGCAAAAATTATCGCCACCGGCGTCGACGGAATGATGAATGACGATGTCCAGTGGTTTGGAGGCGGCACTGCTTGTACCTGTCAGTACTGCCGAGAAAAATTCAGAAATGAAACGGGCTATGAACTTCCCTCGCCGGAAAATTGGGCGGCCTTCTACGAGAATTACGACGATTCCGCCTATATTGCATGGAAAAAGTTTAAGAAAAAAAGCAGTTCGGATTTCCACTTCAGGCTGGACGAATTCTATAAAAGCCTGGGCTTTGACCCGATGCGCCCCGCCTATTGTGCCGAGGTACTGCCCTTTGACACCACCTGCTACGGCTTTGAGGGAGGCGCTCCCCTCTGGGACTACATCTTCCAGGAGTGCTGCGGCATTATCCGGGAATCCTATGTCTGCTTTGCCGGCGAAGCAGTGCACCGCTATGCCCTTGCCCGCCGCTACAACGTCCCCTCCATGGCGCTGATGTATCCATCCACCAAGGACAGCACCTATGCGGGGTGGGCTCTATCCCGTTCCTGGGGGCAGCTTTTTACCGGCACTGACAACAAGAATTCTGCCCTTTACGACAAAGATTATAGAACTTTTGAGAAGAAAAACGAAGCGTTTTATTTCGAGCCTCAGAAAATCAGTGACATTTCCTTTTACTTTTCTAAAAAGACCCGTGATTACTGCGATCATGACGCTCCCAGAAAGTTTATGAAACCTCTGATGAGCTATATTGAATCCGCCTACGTATCCGGCATCGCGTGTGACATGGTCTTTGAAGAGGACAGTGTCGAAACCCTTTTGGAACAAAAGACGATTGCGGTAATCAGCGTGGAGGCCATGGATCACGCAGAGCTGTTAAAGCTGCGGGAATACGTTCAGAAGGGTGGCACCCTTTACATATCCGGCGTCTTTGCAGAGAAAAATGACACCTACCAGCGCCGTGATTTAAACACAGCCCTTAAAATTCTCGGAATGCGGTCTCAAACAAGACCCCTCTACGCCCAAACACCAGTTACAGTGCGCTATAACGGTGAAACATTGGAGCTTAAAAAGGCCTTGGTGTACCATATTGTTTCGGAAGTGGCTGGTACCCCGTTTGCCACGACAAAAGACGGCTTTTGTGCCGGAGTCATCGAGAACGTCGGCAAGGGAAAGGTCATCCTCTTCTCCGGTGAGACCGGCAGCAATCCCATTCAGCCCGCTATCTGGAAAAACGAAAATGGCAAAACGTTTGCTGACGGGTCGCAAATTGATGTCATGAAACAGGAAAACGGCGGGATGGTCGCTCTGTTGGCCGGCAGAAGGGTAACGGTTGAGAGTGCGGAAGACATCATCCCCACTTTGTACCGGGTAAATTCTGGTATGGCCCTTCATTTGGTCAACACAACCGGTATGGTCTCAAAAAACGATAGCTATGTTGATATTGACGAGACTATTCCTCAGTTTGTGGATACCGATCCCCAGAGAAAACTGCTCCCGCAACTGACCGTCAAACTGGAGCAGGTGGAGTTGGGAGCAAACTGCAAAGCAATCATTGCCTCTCCTGAAATGGACGGGGAAAAAGAAATCCCCATTTGCAAAAAAGGTGACCAAAAATATGAAATAACCGTCCCGGCTGATCTGTTCTCAGGCTATGCGCTGATAAAGCTCTGTTTCTAACTCTATAAAACAGCTATCTCTACCTCTCGATTCATCATTTATAAGGAAGTGTATCATGGAACTGGATGAAATCCGAACACAAATTAACGCGCTCAACGAAGAGCTGCTGCGCCTATTTGAGCAGCGGATGCAGCTTTGCGGACAGGTGGCGGCATACAAAAAAGAACATCATTTAGACATCTTTGTCCCCGCCCGGGAGGTGGAAATTCTCGAATGGGTCAAAGAAAACGCCCTGGAAGAGTTTGCTGACTACGACCTGGAGTTTTTCAATACTCTGCTGAATTTGAGCAGAAACTATCAGCAGTCCATTGTGGGAGAAGTCCCCTCCACTCCTGTCCCTCCCGTCAAAACGGAGCGGCTTTTGCTGTTACCTCTATCCCCCGAAGACGCCGAACCGGTTTTTTCCCTGACCTCCAATCCGGAAGTCACCAAATACATGCGGTTTGACACCCACAGCACGGTACAAGAAACCCGGCGTCTCATCACAAGCTACTGCAAACCGGGGAACCTGTCCTATAAAGTTTTATTGGCGCGAACCGGTGAGTTTGTCGGAGTCTTTGCTCTCAAAATATCAGAAGATATCCCTGCCGCCGCGGACATCAGCCTGTTTTTGGCGCCGGACAGCTGGAACCAAGGCTATGCCTTTGAACTTCTCTCCGCCGCCCGAGACATGGCCCCCCGCTTTATGGGAGCAAATCACCTGCTGGCTTATGTGGTGGCCGACCACACTGCCTCGTGCCACGTTTTAGAGAAAGCGGGGTTCCACCTGTTAAAAACTTTGACTTCTGATGATGGAGATAGTGCATTACTGGTTTATGGATTGCCCCTATCCGGGAATTTATCTCACTGACAGCAAAAAGGAACGGATTCTTGTCCGTTCCTTTTTATGCGTTTTCCTTTAAAATCCGGCCGTCTCGCAGCAGGTCCCGGAGACCTGCTGCGTCTTTTTGCTCAAGCGCCTCCCGGTATTCCCACAAATGTTCAAGGAGGGTATCCAGTTCAAACAAAAGCGGCTCACGATTCATCAGAAATAAATCCGTCCACATATCCTCGTTGAGTTTTGCCACCCGGCTTAAATCCTGGAAACTCCCTGCTGAAAATCCGCTCTGGTTTTGCAGCGTGGGGCTTTTGACGTATGCGTTAGAAATAACATGGGCAATTTGAGAGGTAAAGGCAATGGTCTCATCATGAGTACGGCAATCGGTGATGACAATGCGAGAAAAGCCCAGCTCTTCTGCCAATTTTTTGACTGTTTCCAGTTTGGCAGCATCCGTGTCCGGCAAAGGGGTCATGATAAAACTCGCCCCCTCGTACAAATTTGGCAGGGAGTAAGCGAAGCCAGAAAATTCCCGCCCCGCCATGGGATGAGCGCCGATAAAGGCTACTCCCTTTTCTTTCAGCGGCTTTTCCACCGCATTGACGACCTCGGTCTTGACGCCGCAGGCATCGATGACGATTCCTCCCTGTCTAAAATCGCCCGCATGCTCGGTCAAAAAAGCAATCGTCTGCTTTGGATGGAGGCAAACGATAACCAAATCACAGTTTTGCAAGTCTCGCATCTCTAGGATTTCATCGATAGCCCCGACTTGCAGCGCTTCTTTTACGACTTCCATATCACGATCCATCCCCAGACACTGATGGGGAGTTTTCGCTTTGATCGCCCGGCAAAAGGAGCCTCCAATTAGCCCCAATCCAACTACACCAATTTTCATCGGTCTTTCCTTTCCATTATGATCCCAATGTTTTCTTTGTCGCTTTAAAGTATAGCAGCTTTAAAGCGACAAGTCAATGGCAATTTCCCCATGGAATAATGTAAAATCCATTTCTTTTTTGTCTATCTCTTAAAAAACAGCCTTTTTAAAAGAAAAATAAAAAGCCGGCCCAAACGACCGGCAAATGGAAAACAAGCATTAAACTGCCTTCAATTTACTCCGCTGCACGACTTTGACCACAACAGTCAACACAACAAACAACATTGCAATCTCAATGGGAAGCAGCGTGAGGTTCTTGATGACCCTCGCCCCCAAAATTCCCCAAAAGGCTTTGTTATAAAGAATGGCATTCCAAAGAGTGCCCAAAACGATATTGACAAAAAAAGTGACCGTTACTTTGGCTCCAATCGCTTTGGGTAGGCTGGGCTTCATTTTGTAGAAAAACAAGCCGTAAATAACACCGCCCAAAATGGCGTTCAGGGTATAGCCGGGAAAAAAGGGCCCCGTCGGCTGAATGATGTATTTGATAATATCCCCCGCTCCCGCAGCGATCCCTCCGGCCACCGGGCCGTACATCATACCCAGCAGCGCAGTGACAATAAAGCCCACTCCGACTTTGATGGAAGGAGTCACCTGAACGGTAAAAAAGGAGAGAACAATACTTAAGGCCAACAGTAATCCCATACCGGTTAAGGAACGCAGGCGCTTGAATTCCAACGTGGAATCCACAAATTTTCTTCCCAAGTGTCTAAAAAACAATAAAATTTTCATAGCAGATACCTCCTATCATAAATTTGCTGCACATCGCAAAGAGGTATCTGCCTCATTTTAGATTGTAACAGCGGGATGCGACAACCAGACCGCAAGCGATACCGCTTTTCGTCCCGGCAGCAACTCCCCGTCTGCCGGACACTTAACGCCTGTTTGCCTACTCTGCTCATGTAAAAATTATTATACCAGTAAATCCCCAAAGAATCAATAGGGAAATTATATTTCCACTAAATTGTCACTATTGATTAAGGCCCAGTTTTCTCCGAATCTGCTCCTCGTTACGGGCAACCTGTTCTTTAAAGACGATTGTTTCGCGGTTTTCCAGATACCATTGATAGCTGTTTGCAAGACCTTTTATAAAATCTGTCTCCTTCGGGCATATTTCATGAATTCGAGATACATCCAACACATTGTCATAATCGTAGAAAGGAAAAAATTCCCGCACAGTACGGCCATCCTGCAAATAATCATAAGAGTAACACACCGCCGGCAAGCCCGCCGCCTTTGCACAGCATGCCACCCAATCCATACAGGAAACCGCCTCTCGATTCCCAACATTATAAACCAGATGAGACAAGGTAGAGCGCTCCAGCAGTCTGCAAACAATCTCCGCCAAATCCTTGACATAGATAAACTGCAACCTGAAATGAGATGTCGGGAGCAGAATGGGCAGCCTTTTCTGGAGATGGTCGAATACAAAACTCTCCCGCTGGGCATAGTTGCCTTCCCCGTAGACATACGGCGGACGGAGAATGATAAGCTTTGTTGAGCCATCGGCAAAGTGTTCCCTGTAAACCGATTCTGCATCCATTTTATCCTTTCCATAAAAGGTCCAATACCGGTTTTCCGCAAGAGCATCCGTTTCCTTGAAGGGGATTGCCAAATGCTCCACGTCATATACCGCACTGGAACTGAGGAAAACAAACCTTTTTAGTGTATCGCTTGGCAATGCATCACATAAATTTCTCGCCTGCTGTCCGTTGAGGCCCGATACGTCCACCACATAGTCAAATCGATATGGCCTGAGAACCCTTTGGAGCTTTTCTGAATCGTCCCTGTCACATATAAGGTTTTGAATTCTCCCGTCCCAGACAGGACGGCTCCCTCGGTTGAGGATAAAAACGTTATATCCCTTCTTTAACAATCGATTCACCAAAGCACGGCCGATAAAATAACTGCCACCCATCACCAAAACTTTTTTCATTATTGCCCTCCTCCGCATGAATGCCGACTAGCCACTCTTTCCAACAAAAAAGAGAAACGCACAAGTGCGTTTCTCTTACTTTCCCATTATTTTTTGGACGTATTTTGGCCTAAACCACTTAATATAAGCAGTGATAAGCCTGGTTAAAGCGATGTCGTAAATCACGAACACCACATTTAAAAACAGCCAGCCCAAAATCAGCATCCAGGCAGAATCCTGAAAAATTTCAAGATAGTCGCTTAACCGGAACAGGTATAACACCGCGGCTAATCCCGCACCGATGGAAGCGTTGAAGATCAAAACCTTCCACACCCATTCCAACACCAGACTCTTAATGTGTTCCAGTTTGGATTTTGCAATGGGATACCACCCCAAAAACGCCGTAAAAAATACAGCGCTGTCTTTACTGGGCGCCAACAGCAGCGAAAGGATCGCTACCGCCAGATAAACCAGAAAGGCCCATTTGGGACTAATCTCCACCACCAGTATAATCAGTAGCACGCCTGCAAGAGCCGGCAATGCAAAATCTGCCATTGGAAGTAATCCGGTCAGCATCATCAATACAATGCATAACGCGGCAATCATTCCGCCCAAAGCAACCTTTTTTACCGATTTCAACAGATGACCGACCTTTCCTTAACAGCAGGGAATCATATCCCCACCGAAGCATTCACAGCAGCAATCTGCGCAAATCAAACCAGAACACATATCGCATGCGGAGCATCCACCCCCATTGGGCATATTTCCGGTGCGGTAAGGCCCGTTTGGCGAGCCCATATTACCCTGTCGCTGCCACATCATCCTGTTCATGGCGGCGCGGTACTCAGGATTGTTGGGGCTTAAACGGCAGGCAGTGGAAAAATGGTTCATGGCGTCGTCTAGCCAGCCCCGCTGGAAATAGACACTCCCCTTTAAGAAATACCACTCTCCGTCCCGAGAGCCGGTCGGGATGCCGTCTAACAGTTCTTCCGCTTCAACCAGACGATTCTGCTGAATCAAGCGGCGAATATCTGACAAGTGGGACGACTGGTACCCCTGCTGTCCAGCATTGTACCCGCCATATCCATTGTTCGCCTGTCCAGTACTCGCTCCGCCCTTGTTGGCCCGCAAATTGGCGATGATGGTATCATACGCCTCATTGATTTCCTGCATCTTCTCATTTGCAAGGTCGGCAAGGGGGCTATCGGCATAGTTGTCAGGATGATATTTTTTTGCCAATTCCCTGTAGGCTGCTTTTACTTCTTCTTCAGTTGCGGTGTTTGGAATCCCCAGAATTTTGTACGGATCTCCTGCGGACATGTTGACCTCCAATCACTGGCCCCGGGCCAGTTCTAATAAAAACTATAACTCACTCTAATATATTTTTATAATAAAAGAAAAGGCAAAATGAAATATTTCTCCACATCTGCCGCAAAAAGCAGAGAACCTCAATAATTTTCGCCATTTACTTTTTATCTTTTGTTCCAGAAAGAACGCTGTCCGCCGAAGACTTTAAACCCAGATAAATAATATTGTCTAAAATCGTTTTATACCGGTTAAGCTCCAAAAGCTCATAGGTAGTCCCCAGTTCGGCAACGGTGATATTAAGCGTTCCCTTTCCGTAATCGAGAATCTCTTTTTTCATCTTCTCACTCAGGGAACCGACGGAAAACTTCAGAAGGAATGGATTATAAGAACCCGTCTTTGCGTCATCTTCCAGATCGTCCAGCGCGTCTAAAAGATAGACCCAGCGTCCAAGCAGGTAGCCAAACCTGGATAAGACCCGTTTTTCATTCTCTCCATCCCCTAACATGGAAAATACCGCCTGCAAAGCTTTGGCGGTAGGTTCCGCCGCTGCATCCACACTGACGGTCTTTTTCTGCTCTAATGCAAATTGATCCTTCATCATACCGCCAAAAACATCATCCAACTGCGGATAACGGCTAAGCGCCTTTTTCCTGGCGGAAGAAGCGAAAGGAAGCAAAAGATAACATCCAATTTTCTTTAAAAACCCACTGTCGTAGATGTTGTCTTTCACCTTGTAATACAACATCACCATAGCGCAACTGCTGACAAATTCCATGTCTTCGCCGGGAACAGCACAGGCCTTTTTTTTGAGAGGATTGGCCATACAACGGGTCTTCTGAAAACCGCAAAATTTTTCTCGCAGCGCCATAGACAAAATGGCCACAAAGGTAAAATCGTAACTGAGGGTCATTTTTGCGAACGGTCCAAACGCCGTCCCCAACTGATGGCATAACCCGCAGTACACAGCCTGATAAGTATCAAATTCCTTGATTTTCAGTTCTGGTTTAAAGGGCTTGATATAACCAAACAACGAAAACCCGCCTTTTATGGGAAAAAGAGGCTTCATTCCTATCTTTTTACCCATCCATACTTGTGGTGAACATATTCTACCCTATTTTCCCCTCCAATTAGTGTATAAACTGTAAAAAAAGCTCGAAACCTTAGTAAATACTGCCAAAACGGTGGGGAATTTATCTCCTCTATCCTTGTTTGTAGTTATTATAACCCCACTTCATAAATAATTTATGTGCTGCATCTTAAAA
Source organism: uncultured Oscillospiraceae bacterium (assembly GCA_904396495.1). Taxonomy (GTDB): domain Bacteria; phylum Bacillota; class Clostridia; order Oscillospirales; family Ruminococcaceae; genus Fumia. Next base: position 3,829 of record CAJFOJ010000019.1, on the reverse strand, counting down.
ACTAATAAATATTGAAAGACTACTTTTTTGATACCGGCTTGATTTGCAGAAAGGACTGTACTATACTAAAGAAAAATCGATTGGGAGCGATTAAAATGAATGAAAAACCGATAGTCCCTATCAATTGTCTGTTCCAAGGGTGCTATAACCCCGCTTTTGAAGCTCAAATCAGCAAATGCAAAGAGAAATGCTACCAGTATAACCAGTTAAGCCCCAATGACCGGGAAAGCCAGCAAAAATTACTCACCGAAATATTGGGTACAATGGGGGAAAACGTCATTTTTACCCCGCCCTTTTGGTGCGATTACGGCTATAATATTTCTGTGGGCGATTATTTCTATTCCAATCACAACCTCATTATTACAGACGGCGCAAAGGTCACCTTTGGAAACAATGTATTTATCGCACCAAACTGTTGTTTTACAACTGCTGAGCACGCTATCGACCCAGAGCAGCGCAAAGCGGGGATGGAGATTGCAAAACCAATTACCGTGGGCAATAACGTTTGGATTGGCGCGGGTTCTACCATTCTCGCAGGTGTGACTATCGGCGACAATGCAGTGATTGGAGCGGGAAGCGTCGTCACAAAATCCATCCCCGGCAACGTGGTTGCCGTCGGCGTTCCCTGCAGAGTGTTAAGGCCCATCACAGAGGAGGACAAATATCGTTATCCCCTGTATACAGGCGATTAACGGTTTTTATCATTACATCACTGCAGTGTCCTCTTATTATCCGGAACTTCTTACTACACTGCCCTTTAAAAATTCGAACACCCGGCTACCATACCAAAAGACAATTTTTCCTTTTGTGAATTTACTATTAAATTTTTGATTTTTACTTCGGTCTGTGATAAAATAACAGTAGTTATTACGGGATGAAAGGAATAATGGAATGTCATATGAAAAATCATGTGGTGCCATCGTATTCAGAAAGTACCACGGGAATACCGAGCTCCTGCTGATTAAACATTCCGCGGGAGGTAACTGGTCTTTTCCCAAGGGGCATATGGAATTGGGTGAAACGGAGCAACAAACTGCTTTGCGAGAGGTCAAGGAAGAAACCCATATCGACGTGGAGTTAGATCCCTCTTTCCGGGAAGTAGTCACCTTCTCTCCCAAACGGGACGTAAAAAAGGATGTCATCTATTTTTTAGGGAGAGCGAAAAATTTCGACTATATTCCCCGACAAGGGGAAATTGCCCAGATCAAATGGGTCGAAATCAACCTTTCCCACTCTTTTTTGAACTACGATAACGACAAGCAACTGGTCAACAAAGCAAAACCCATTATCAAAGATTTTTATTAACGGAGGAAAGCCCCCAACGCGTCGGACGCGTTGGGGGCTTTCGTATAAGGGCTCTACAGATCGTCGGCATCCTGCACGGGAATTTCCCCATACTCAACCGGCAGACCGGTATACATGCCAAAAGGGTCTTCCTTGCTGGGTCTGGGGTGTATAATAGAGTTTAAGACACTACTTTGTTTCAGGACGCTTTTTTTCTCAGGTGTTTTTTTCTCCATCTGAAGCGCTCCTTTCATTGGAAGACAGTTGAATCCCGCAAACCAAAAGGCTTGCAAGAGTAGTATCTCCCTTTTGGAGATTGAAATTCCAAAAAAGCAATGGTATAATTTGTTTGATATCTGTGATTTTCCGTTCCTTCACATAAAAACAGTTTCACAACATAGAAAGGATTGCTCATGTTGGGACAATTTTGGGAAGCCATTTTTCAAATCATTCAAAATTTAACCGATTTTCTTATTCCCGCCGTCGTAGGGATGGCAGTTTTACCGATTGTCTTGATTTTCCGTCGCAAGCTTGTGCATCTTGTCCTCTTTATCATTAAAAAGATCACTGGACGGTTTCGGGCGGCATCCGCAATCACCGACAGTTTTGAGCGCCCTGCTGTATTCTTAATGACGGTTCTGGCAGTCTATTTGGGAATTGTGGCATTTGTATATGCTGCAGGTCTGAGGTTGGAAGCGGGGGGTTTTCTCGTTTTCCTGACAAAATTTCTAAAAATCTGCGTGATCTGTGCCGTCACCTGGGGACTGATGAACGCTGCCCCTCCCATTGTGGAAGCTATTCAGGGCGGCGAAAAGGATGTGGATAAAACCCTAGTAGTCTTTTTCTCTAAAATTGTCCGGGTGGTGTTGGTTATCATTGCCGCTGTCATCGTCATTGCAGAAATCGGCTACAACATATCGGGTCTCATCACTGGGTTGGGCATCGGTGGGCTCACTGTGGCGCTCGCAGCCAAGGATTCAGCCAGCAATTTATTCGGGGGATTGGTTATCATCGCCGACAAACCCTTCGCTGTCGACGACTGGATTGAAACCCCTGATTTAGAGGGCGTTGTCACCGATATCACCCTGCGCAGCACCCGAATTCGCACCTTTAAAGACGCAGAGGTCATCGTCCCCAACTCAACCCTTGCCAATGCCCAGATCATCAATTGGTCTCGGATGAAAAAACGCCGGGTTTCTTTTCACTTAGGTGTCACTTACGGCACGCCCACGGAAAAGCTAAAGAAAGCAACTGAGGGAATTCGTTCCCTGCTGCAAAACCACCCCGACGTCGACCCGGATGTCATCGTCGTCACCTTCGACGAATTTGGGGCTTACAGCTTAAACCTACAAATCTATTTTTTCTCCACAAAAACCTCCTGGGGGGATTATATGAAGGTAAAAGAAGACATCAACCTTCAAATCTTAGGGTATTTGGAGTCAATCGGCGTAGAGATCGCCTTTCCTACCCAAACCCTCCTCTGTGGGAAAAAATAGAGTCTTGTGCAGAAACATCCAACTCCAATCAGTGAAACCACAACAAGTCAAAACACCGTCACCATCGCGCTGGTGACGGTGTTTTTTCAACTTACTTGTTATGCCCAAACATAGCGAAGATTCAAGCAATCCCGAAAATCCGCCCCACAGTGGCGACGACGAAGCAAATAATGAGGCCTGTCACCGTAGGCACCAAAATGGAAACCCCCGTCCATTTCCAGCTACCAGTCTCTTTGTGGATGGTAAGGCAGGTGGTGGAACAGGGCCAGTGCATCAGGGAAAACAGCATGGTGCAAATTGCTGTTATTACAGTCCAGCCGTTATCGACAAGAAGGGTGTGGAGCTCAGAGAGCTGGTCCAGTTCAATAAGGGTACCGTTAGCCATATACGACATAATGATGATGGGAAGGACAATCTCATTTGCGGGAAACCCCAGGATAAACGCCATCAAAATGGTTCCGTCCAACCCAAACAAGGAGGCAAAGGGATCGAGAAAATCGGTACAGAGGGCCAATATTGTCTCTCCTCCCACCGAAATGTTCGCCATAAGCCAGATGACCATTCCTGCCGGTGCTGCTACCATAACCGCCCGGCCCAACACAAACAAAGTTCGATCAAAAATGGAGCGGACAATGACTTTGCCGATTTGTGGCTTCCGGTAGGGCGGAAGCTCCAAGGTAAAGGAGGAGGGAATTCCCTTTAAAATAGTCTTCGATAGGATGCGGGATAAAAGGAAGGTCATTAACACCCCTAAAACGATGACGCCCACCAGGAACAAAGTGGAGAGGACTGACGTCCCGATGGTGGCAGCCGTGCCGACAAAGAAAATAGAAATTAAGGTAATCAAGGTTGGGAAACGGCCGTTACAGGGAACAAAATTGTTGGTGAGGATGGCAATAAGCCGCTCTCTGGGGGAATCGATGATCCTCGCCCCCACAACGCCCGCCGCGTTGCATCCAAATCCCATGCATATAGTATATCTAATTCTGCACAAACCAACAGCCGCAAGGACATCTGCACATCCTCGCGGCTAATAGCTATCTCCTAGC
>CAJFOJ010000018.1 GCA_904396495.1 uncultured Oscillospiraceae bacterium | reverse complement strand
TACTCATAGCAATCCCCCCTGATGTACTTCTATTTTCCTACATCAGGGGGGATTTGTCTATTGTCCACTTTTTCTGGTTCAGTTCAAATTTTAACAGGCGGTTTCTTTTTCGATCTGATAGACTAGATAGTCTAGGCAGTCAATTCGTTTTTCTTCCCTGTGGACCCTGTCGAGAAGCTGTTCCCGGTGTTGGGCCAGTAGTTTAAGTTGTTCCTTCGTCTGGCCCTTTTCCTCTAGGGCAAGAAACTGCTCTACCGTTTTTGGACCGCACCCGGCGTCCTTTAAATTCTGAATAATTTTTTCTGTGACATTTCCTTTGATCATATGCGCTTTCTAGAACCTCTTTTCCCTTTGTTTGGCATCGCAAAGAGAAGTTTTTTATCCTGCTTCCGGGATCGGCCACCCGTTTTCAGCCTCCTGGATATATCCATGATTCCCTCGCTGCTGACGAGGACGATTTCATTTTCTCATCCCTTTTGCAACGGTTTTTCCTCCATTGCCACGACAAATTCCATCTGTCGTCAAAGGAACCGAGTTTGGCGTACTCTTCGTCAGCTTGGACGTCTCGGTGATAGAGGACAATCTGGTTTAAGTCGGGGCAATACAACATATCGCCTCTGTGAGATTCGGTCACCGGCTCGCTGTTGTCGGAGAGTTTGTACCAACTGGGCTCAGTATTGCATCACTTCAAACTCGTCAAAAAATAGATGGGGCCGCTAGTCCGAGGTTCCCATCTATCCCACGATGGCTGAAATAGTGCTGTTATCTTCCATTTGTATTTCAAAGGGAGCCTCTGATGGATGAACTGGAGCGTCAATTGGGTGATGTCGCATCCTCGCCGCCTTTATTGTCAAGAGAGCCGATGGATATCGAATTGTTTCGGGAGAGCGTAGAGACATGGATGTTGAAGGTCATTGCAGTCCGCTAGGACAACGCCCAAGACTATTGTCAGGCTGCAAATTGCTACTATTTTTGTCTTCTATTTTTGAAAACGCCCTCAATAGGGTGTTCTCTCTTACATCCTAAGTATAAATCTAAGATAAATAAATAGCAAATACTTATTCATAATATAAATGCATAGTTGAATTTTATAGAATGATATGATATACTCTTATGGAAGGAGACAATTATGATGGAATTGCGAGTTCTACAATATTTTTTGGCGGTGGCCAGGGAGCAGAGCATATCGGCGGCGGCGGAATCCCTGCATCTGTCCCAGCCCACTTTGTCCACCCAGCTTAAAGCCATGGAAGATGATCTTGGCAAACAGCTGCTGATTCGGGGAACCAAGGGCTCCCGCAAGGTGGTTTTGACCGAAGAGGGGATGATTTTGCGCAAACGGGCGGAGGAAATTCTATCCCTGGTCAGAAGGACTGAGCAGGAGATCGCCAGTTCCGACGATACAATCGTCGGAGACGTCTATATCGGGGCAGGGGAGACCGATGTGATCCGGTTCTTTGCGAGGACTGCTCACGTCCTAAAGAAACACTATCCGGAAATCCATTACCACATATCCAGCGGCAATTCTACCTATGTGATGGAACAGCTTGACAAGGGGTTAATTGACTTTGGACTGTTGTACGGCACCGTTGACCGCTCCAAGTACGACTCCATCCAGGTTCCCATTAAGGATAGCTTCGGGGTGTTGATGCGAAGGGACGCCCCCCTGGCCCAAAAGGAGTTCATCACCCCCGAAGATTTGATAGATCAGCCGCTCATCGTCTCCCGCCAGGAGGAGCGGGATGGCTGGCCTGTGGCGTCGTGGATGAAACAGGATATTTCTAAGCTGAATATTGTCGCCACCTACAACCTTCTCTTTAACGGCTCTCTTTTGGTAGATGAGGGCCTCGGCTATGCTATCTGCTTAGATAAGCTCATCAACACCACCGGCGATAGCAGCCTCTGCTTTAGGCCGCTGCAACCAAAACTGGAGGTGGCAGCTAGTATCGTTTGGAAGAAATACCAGGTGTTTTCTAAGGCCGCTGAAAAATTTTTGGGGAAAATCAAAGAGCAGTTTTCCTGAATACCTCTTTGTCGATTAAACGGTTTTGTCAGCGGCACACAAGGTACTGCAAAACCTTTTTCAGGCTTCTTGTATATTGCTTGGACTTGTCCCATCTAAAAGATCTAGACTGCTGGTAAACGACCTTTGGGGAAGAAACAAAAAGGGTGGCTAAAGAGATGCAAAAGAAACTAGTTACCCTAAGGCGGGACTAGTGGTAACGGGCCTCCATCAGACCTTGATTGCGGTTAAGAGAGGAGTAATGGAATGAAAATTATTGTTGTGGAAAGCAGCCCTCACAAAAACGGTTCCTCCAACCTATTGGCTGGGGAGTTGATCCGAGGAGCAGGAGAGTCGGGCCATAGGGTGGAAGTTTTTGACTGCGCTCGCGCCCAGTTGCACCCTTGTTTGGGCTGTGACCGTTGTGGCATGTCCGGCCCCTGCGTTCAAACAGACGATATGTCAAGGCTTCGGGAGAAAATTTTAAGTTCCGATATGATGGTGCTGGTCACGCCGCTCTACTACTTCGGCATGTCCGCTCAGCTAAAAACTGTCATCGACCGGTTTTACAGCTTTAACAGTGAGCTTACCGCCAAAGGGCTGCAAACTGTTCTCATCGCGGCAGCTTGGGATAACAATGATTGGACCATGAGGGAGCTAATTTCTCATTACGAAACCCTGTGCCGTTATCTGCACTTTCAAAACCGGGGCATGATTTTGGGTACTGGTTGCGGGACGGTCACAATGACTAAAAGCACGGTCTTCCCACTAAAAGCGTATGAGTTGGGGAAATCATTGTAAAAGCTATAAGATTATAAGGAGGACTATTTGTATGAAAATCCAAGACAAATCGACCTTTGATGAACAAAACATTTTTGGTTTGGGACAGGAAAACTCTGCATTTGCCCAGTACTTTATCGGGAATTCCTATTTAAACCCCCTGACTCGACCTGGGGAAAGCACGGTATCGTTGGCAAATGTCACCTTTGAACCGGGCTGCCGCAACAATTGGCACATCCATCACGCTAAAAGCGGCGGTGGACAGATCCTTATCTGCACGGCGGGGAGTGGTTGGTATCAGGAGGCAGGTAAAGAGGCCGTCAGCCTGGAGCCGGGGATGGTCATTGTCATCCCGCCGGAGGTAAAGCACTGGCATGGTGCCAAGGCGGACAGCTGGTTTAGCCACATTGCGGTGGAGGTGCCGGGGGAAGAGACCTCCAACCAGTGGCTGGAACCGGTGGACGATCAAGCTTATGCGAAGTTGAGATGACTAGCAAGATGAATCTATTGATTGGTTCCTACGGTTGTGCAGGGCATTCGGGCGGAGTGTTTGGGCACCAGGTTCCCGAGAAACTAGGGCGGTATAGAAATGCGCAAGGCCCCATAACTTCTGTGAGCTAGATACGCCTAATGACTATCGGAAAACCGGGAATTAGCTTTTCCCGGAAAAGAACAGACCTCGCCCTCACCAAACTGGTGAGGGCGAGGTCTTACCTTAAAGAAAACCTTCGGATTTGGATTCAATCTAAGCCGGTTATTGGAGGTCTGGCTGACACAATTCCCGACGGAATTTCAACAAAATGACAACCGACATAACAGCTGCGAGGACGGATGTCCCTGCAAAATTCAGCCAAATGCCCGTCAGTCCCAGTGGCCAGAATAAGCCCACCAGCAGCACAGGGAAGACCAAAGCGGTGGAAACCGAAATGATGGAAGCAGGTAATGGCTTTTCGATGGCGAGCATATAGCTTTGTGTTGCAAAGGAAAACCACCGGGTCAGATAGGTCAGGCTGAACAGCCGCAGTGCCAAAATGGATATATTCATAATGTCCTGCCCTGCGTCAGCCATGAAAAGATTGGTGATTTGTCCCGGGAAAAGAGCGATGATCAGGGCAGCAAGCAGGGAAATAATGCCGCTTGCGATAAAACAGCACTTTTCGATGGCCCGTACACGGGAGAGCTTTCCAGCACCCCAGTTGTACCCGACAGCGGGTTGCAAAGAATCACACATGCCATACAGCAGAGGCTGAACAAACCCTTCCGCATACATCAGCATACCGTAAACCGAAACTGCCACTTCCCCTCCCAGTCGCACTAGGATGACGTTCATCAGAATGGAGGTAATACGGCCCGCGATATTGTTTAAAAAGTTAGGGCTTCCACAGGCAATGATTTGCCGAATCATTGGAATGTGAAAACGGGGCCGGCAAAAACGGAGAAGGGCCTTGCCACGAAAGAAGGGGACTAGTGCGATCAAAGCGCAGACGATCATACCTGAGCAGGTGGCAAGCGCTGCCGCCCAGACACCCCATCGGAAGACAGCTAGGAACAGGAATTCTAACGCGGCGCTCAACGCTGAGAGAAGGATGTTTAAAAACATGCTGCCCCGAATGTACCCGCAGATTCGCAGAAAATTGTCCATGGCGAATATAATGGTGGTGACGGGGGAACAGATGGCGTAAACCTGTAAATACTGCACCGCTAGTGATGCAAACTCCCCTTCAGCACCCATCAGATGGATCAGCAGTGGCGCTGCGACGTACAAAATCCCGCCAATGAGAACGCCCGTGCCCACGATCATGAGGCAGGCGCAGGTAAAAATGTTGTGAGCTTCCTTTTCCTGTTTTCTGCCTAGGCAGATGGAAATAGGGACAGCTGACCCGACGCCGATCAGGTCCGCCAGTGAAAAGTTGATAATTACAAACGGCATGGCTAAATTTACGGCAGCAAAAGCAGTCTGCCCTAAAAAGCGCCCGACAAATATGCCGTCAAAGGTTTGGTACAGCGCTGAAGCCAGCATGCTGATGGCACCGGGAATAGAGGCCAAAAAGAATAGCTTCAGCGGAGAAGTCTTAGAAAATAGCGTTGTGGAGTTCATATAGCGTATCCTCTTATCTTACTTTTTACGGCCAACCCGCATTGAGGGCCTTGGGGCCGTGTCAATCTTACTTTTTTATGTCTTTGTTTTTGTTCTAGTTTTAGGAAAGATTAAAAAAACCAAATATTGGAAAGGGAAAGATTCCGGCTTGCAAAATCGTTGCTTGTCCCCCGCAGTTTGTCTATAAAAAAGGGGAAAGTACGCAGAAAAGCCTTAAAAAAATCGGTAACCGGAAGGTGCCTTTGCCTTCCGGTTACCGATTGGTCCCAAGTCTCAATTGTCTGCAAAGTACAGAAAAAAGAGAGATTTTTACGGATTTTCCGGATTGCCGCCGGGACTTTCAAGGGCGTTTTCGCTGCTGATGGCAGGGGTAGACTCTGCTGAAACAGTCGAAATCCCGTCGTCGGAAGGAAAGGTTTCTGTCGCGGGGGTAAAGGTAGATTCTTCATTGGTGGCAGAGGTCGGTTCCCGGTCAAAGGGAGGTTCACTACTAGCGGGTGCTCCCATAGGGGGAACAGTATGTTGAATTGGCTGAGAGGAGGTACTCCAGTTTCCAGGAGCAGACGAATTTTGGACATAGCCCGGTACAGGATTGGAAAGAGGACCAAAGGGATTGTTGTGATCCTCTAACCAATTTTTCCGGTACAGTTCCACCATGGCGGCAGTGTAAATAACTTGCGCAGCGTGTATCAAAATAAGGCCTACCAGCCAGAGTGCCAAGCCTGCCCAATAGCCGGCGGTCACCATGGAAAAAGACCGCTCATATGCAAGCAAAAAAGAACCGGTTACGACCAGTATAGCAGGAATGATGCCGGGAATGAGGGAGAATACCAAAGAATTGCCGATGCTGCGGCCAAAATGCTTGGACAGCATTTTAAAGCCCTGTGTGAGAGCTTGGGTGGCCTTAATGTTTTCGGTAGTCAGAGCGATATAGCTGTAATAAGATGCACAGGAGAGAATAAGCAGAGCGAAGTACAAAGGAATGATGAGAATCAACACAATGACGATGAATACTGGGTTAAAGGAATAGACAGCTGAAAAGACACCGGCTGTAAGCGAGAAGGCAAACAATAAAATAGCCCAGACAATCATTAAAGCAAAGGTAATCCCCAGCCAAATTAAGCTCAAAAGAAGAAAAGGCCCGAATTTTAAAGAAAAGCGGCCTTTAAAAGTCTGAGGACCATTTTGTGGAGGCTGAGTAAAAGCGGTGAGCAGGGGAAGAGTAGTCAGCACCGGTTGTAACACCGATATTGCGATGGAGAAAAGAAGGGTAAAGGGAAGCAGCATAATGGCGCTGTATAGATAGTTGTTGTCAGTAAAAAATTCTAATAGATCAGAGGGGGCGGATGAGAGCAATGAAAGCAGGAAGCTCAACAATACCCCGAACAGCAGGCTAATTTTCCAGTTACGGATGCAGTTTTTGATGCCGACGGTGAACATTTTCCAAATTGTCATAATCAAAATCCTCCTGTTGTGAGTCATGACCCAATTAATCCCAGTATACCATATCCCTTTTAAAAATACAATCGTTCCAATAAAGGAAATCAGCAAATTCTTCTGAATCGTTTTCGCTGAGCACCCCTTTCAAATATGCTCCGTTTAGAAGATTGGGAGGTAATTCTAAAAACCACTTTCTTTATAAGGAGGATTTTGGTAGAATAGAGATGGCAAAGAGTTCGGCTTCTTTGCGTTTTGTGGAAGCCGGTGGCTCATATAGATTGTGTGATGATGTCTAGCTCAGGGAGAATGGGTATCCTAGTATCCCTCTTGGAAGGAGCTTTGTTTGTCGCTTAACCTTTTTTGACATCCAGTTTATTCGAAAGGATGAGTAAAATGACAGTACGAAAAGCATCGGCTGGTGAACAGGGCGCAATTGCCGCCTTGGCGGCAGAACTCTGGCCCAGCCATACTGGGGAAGAACTGTCAAAGGAATTTGAAGCAACACTTTACAGCGACAGAAATGCTGTTTTTCTCGCCTTATCCGACGGATGGCCGGTTGGGTTTGCCCACTGTTCTTTGCGGGAGGACTATGTGGAGGGCACCGACGGAGGCAGAGTTGGATACCTGGAGGAAATTTATGTAAAAGAGGGTCACCGCCGAACAGGGATTGGTACAGAGCTGGTTTTAGCTTGCCAAAATTGGGCGAAAAAAGAAGGATGTTGGGAATTTGCCAGCGACTGTGAACTCCAAAACGAGCTGAGCCAGGCCTTCCACATCTCAATGGGATTTACGGAGGTAAATCGGATTATTTGTTTTGCCAAAAAACTATGATTTTCCTATTTCTGCCTTCTTTTAGAGGGGATTGCCGGAAAAGTCTTGACTTTGGATAACAAATTCCATATAATCATATTAGAATTATTCAAATATATTTATCATGCAAAAGCCGTAATATTTTCTTTTCATAACAGAGTCGTTTCCAGTGCAAGGGACGGCGAGTTTCAATAAAAATCCCCAATCCGGCAAGGCTACAAAGGAGAGGTTTTGCGGACAATTTGTAAAGATGGAAAGGTGTGGCAAAACAATGAGGGAAGCGCTTATGTGGGCGGCAGGCGGAACGGGATTTACCTTTTTGATGACGGCATTAGGCGCGGCAGTAGTATTTTTCTTCCGCAATGAAATAAATCCTAAAATCCAACGGATTTTTTTGGGTTTTGCGGCGGGCGTGATGATCGCCGCTTCGGTGTGGTCCCTCCTCATCCCCGCCATTGAGGAGGCGGAGCAAAAAGGGCAGATCGGTTGGATTCCGGCGGCGGGGGGCTTTCTCCTGGGCATTCTCTTTCTCATGGGACTGGACAGTCTGCTGCCCCATCTTCATCCCGGCTCTCAGGAGCCGGAGGGCGTGGCCACCTCCTGGAAAAGGACTACGCTTTTGGTGTTTGCCGTCACCCTCCACAACATCCCAGAGGGGATGGCAGTGGGACTGTCCTTCGCCTTGGCGGCCCAAAACGGCAACGATCCGGCGGCCGTTACCGCGGCGGCAGCTCTCGCCCTGGGTATTGGCATCCAGAATTTCCCTGAAGGGGCTGCGGTGGCCCTTCCCCTGCGACAGGAGGGGATGACTTCGACAAAGGCTTTCCTCATGGGAAGCATGTCCGGACTGGTTGAGTTCATATTCGGTGTTTTGGTGGTGCTGGCGGCGGGATTTATCCAACCGTTGATGCCTTGGATGCTTGCCTTTGCAGCGGGCGCCATGATGTATGTGGTGGTGGAGGAACTCATCCCAGAAGCGCACTTGGGTGAGCATTCCAACGTAGGAACCATGGGGGTTATGGCCGGTTTCATCGTCATGATGATTTTGGATGTGGCGCTGGGATAACGCAAGTTTACTGTAAAAAGAGGGCAGCTTATAGTTGCTCTCTTTATCGTTTGAACGATATATTTGACCCTTTTGCCAGGGGATGGTATAATATTTACTAATAACGCACTTTGTGCATGCCTATGGTGTAAAACTTTGTAATACAATAACTTTTTTGGGTAAATTGTAAACAGGCAAAATGGATCATACAGCGCGCAACTCCAAAGGACTGGCAGATATGGGATATCATAACCTTACGGGCGCTGATATTACTGACATGGGAAACGACTGCCTTTCGACACCTTCCCAGAGGGGGCATAAAGACTCATGAGCGGCACCGACAACAATGTGAACCTGCGGGCAAGGGATATTCTGGACCCCCGGTTTCCCTTTAAGATTTACAGCATTTCCCACAAGATGGCCCAGGAGTACCACAGCCACGACTATATTCAGCTTTGGTACGTACAAAGGGGGCAGTGTGTCCACAATTTTAACGGCATCATCTATACTCTCCACGCAGGGGATGTTTTCGTCCTGCCGCCGGGGGTTTTCCACTCGGTGTCCACAGAGGATGACCGTAGTGTGCTCATTGGGTTGGATTTTACTGAAGCTTTTATCAATGAGGACATGACTGGCGGAAAGAGTAGTGATCTTTTTGATTACGCCTACATCGAGCCGTTTATTGTCAAGCTGGACGAGATTAAACCCTTGTTCCCATTGGCGGGACCGGTTTCGAGGACAGTGGCCCTGCTGCTGGAAGAAATAATGGCAGAATGTGACGGCAGAGCTCCTCATTACCAGTTGATCGTCAAGGCAAACCTTCTAAAAATTCTGGCTTTGATTTCCAGAGAGTACGCCAAAGGCATCGATCAAAAGAAAAAGGCGCTGGTGGATCGGTATAAAGAGGCGGTCCTTCTGGTGCAGGAATACGTGGACGCTCACTATCCGGAAAAGATCTATCTCGAGGAGATGTGCAGGATGACTATGCTGTCCCCCTCTTATTTTTCTGATGTGTTTAAGCATGTGACCGGCCGCACCTTCACTGAATATGTGAGCCATGTGAGGGTGGAAAAGGCCAAGGAACTTTTAAAAAGGGACGACAAATCTATCAGCGGGGTCGCCTACGCTGTGGGGTTTAGCGACAATGCCCATTTTGACAAGGTGTTTAAGCGGGAGGTGGGCCTCTCGCCGCTACAATATCGGAAGACGGCTGAATGAGAGGGTTTGTTTACCCAAAACAAGATGAATAGCAGAGGATAGGGGCAGATGGCGGTATCTGTCCCTATCTTTACTTGTTTTCCTTGCAATCGGTCATGATTCCCTCATTATGTAACCTTCCCTTTACCTGCGTATTGCTGTAGTCTTACCATTTAGAGGGAATCAAAAAGATAAAAATTACAAAAAATAATAAAATTTTTAGTGAAAATATATAAATTCTAATGTAGCGGGTTTAATTACTATCCCTCAAAACTCAAGGATTATATCCACTTGTCAGAAGATGATTGACGGCGCTTTCTCTTTGGCCTATGATAAAAAAAGAGAAAAATGCCGGGCCCTGTATTTTACCGGCCCCTAAAAAGAGGTGCGTTTATGGAACCAATGAAAACTGTCAGCTTGGGGGTCATCGGCTGCAACAACCGGGCCCGCGGACTTTTATCCACCTTGACCACAATCCCGGATGCCCATGTTTCGGCTGTCTGTGACCTCTGTGAAGAGCGGGCTGAAGAGGGCGCTCAAATCATCGCGCAAAAGAGCGGGTACACTCCCAACGTCTACACAGATTACCACTTAATTCTCGCCCGTCCCGATATTGACGCCGTCATCATCGCTACTTCCTGGAATGAACATGTACAAATCGCCATCGACGCCATGAAAGCGGGCAAGTACACCGGCTTTGAGGTAGGGGGGACTTCGTCTATCGAGCAGTGCTGGGATCTTGTCAAGACCTATGAAGCCACCCACACTCCCTGCATGATGCTGGAAAACTGCTGCTACGGCAGAAGGGAGCTGGCAGTGCTGCGGATGATCCGGGAGGGACTCTTCGGCGAGGTAGTTCACTGCGAGGGCAGCTACCAGCACGATTTGCGGGTAGACATTGTAAACGGGCTGGAAAACGGCGATCAGCGGACCAAGCACAACCTCTTCCGAAACGCCGAGCTCTATCCCACTCATGAATTGGGCCCCATCGCCAAATATCTGGACATCAATCGGGGCAACCGGTTTCTGACTTTGACTTCCACTGCCTCCAAATCAAGAGGTTTTAACGGGATTGCGGAAAATCGCTACGGTTTGGATGGCGGTCCCTATCACCGCTTTACCATTGGCGATGTCATCACCACCGTCATCAAATGCGCCCGAGGGGAGACCATCACCCTGACCCACAACATCTCCCTGCCCAGGCCCTATTCCCGGGGAAACGGTGTCCACGGCACCAAGGGCGTCTGGATGGAGCTAAACGACTCGGTTTACTTTGAAAAAGAATTTGTAAATCAGGTAAACATGGACGGGGAGCAATGGGAAAAGATGGAGGACTACTTAGAACAGTACGACCATCCCATTTGGAAAGAATATCTGAAGCAGGATCTTCACGACGACCACGGCGGCATCGATTATCTGGTGCTGAAAGCCTTTTTATATAGCGTTCAAAACAACATCGGGACCCCCATCGATATCTACGATGCGGCCAGCTGGATGGCAGTGACCTGCCTGTCTGAGCAGTCAATCTCGATGGGCAGTATGCCGGTGGCTTTCCCGGACTTTACCAACGGAAGATGGGTCTGCCGGGAGGCGCCAGTCTCAGGGAAGTACACCTTGGACGAGTGAACGTATTTACAGTGGAAAGCAACCGCTCAAAAAACGAAATCTTCTAATCTCCTTTTATCTCCATAATAGGCAAGCTGCCCGGCTCTCATGTCGGGCAGCTTGCTTTGTGCCGGAAATCTGTTATAAAAGAGGCATCTAGCCCGGGTAGCGGCAAAAGACCTACCCGATTAGGGAAAAGCAGCAAAAAGGCAATGGAAAAGCCGCCCGTGGATTTTAGCGGGCGACTTTCCTATCGATTAACGAATTTTGGAACCGGCGGGGATGGAATCATCCACAAAAATGACCTTTACGTTGCCGTCGGGGCAGTCGGCGGCCAAAATCATGCCACAGCTCTCCTCACCGCAGAGCTTAGCAGGTTTTAAGTTTGCCACCAGCACGATCTTCTTGCCGGTGAGGTCCTCCGGAGCGTACCAGCTTGAAATACCGGAGAGGACTTGGCGCTCTCCCTGCCCGTCGTTGACCACAAGGCGGAGGAGTTTTTTGGATTTTTTGAGCTTCTCGCAGGAGACTACTTCTCCTACCCGGAGCTCCACTTTGGCGAAATCGTCAATGGTGATGAGGTCTTCAAGGGTGGCGACGCCTTCCGTTTCTTTGCTAGGGGCTTCTTTGGCGGCTTTGGCAGCTGCTTCCATGATTTGGGGTTCGACGATTTCCTTTTGGATCCGCTCCATCATCTTGGTTTCGTCGATGCGGGCGAATAAGGCCTTCGCCTCACCGACCTTCCGGGGTTTTCCACTGCCAAAGGTCTCTGCCGACGCAAAATCGCTGTCGGAGGCGTTTACCTGTTCTAATATAGACTGGGAGGTGGAGGGCATAAAAGGGAAGAGGGAGACGCCGATGATCCGGATGGCCTCGATGAGGTTGGAGAGCACTGTTTGCAGGCGGGAGAGCTGTCCCTCATCCTTTGCCAGCGCCCAGGGTGCGGTCTCGTCAATGTATTTGTTGGACCGCTGACAGAGGGAAATAATTTTTGATAGCGCGTCGGCAGTGCGGTACTGATCCATAAGGGCGACCGACTGGGCGAAAGCGTCCTCTGCCGTTTTTTTCAGGTCGGCATCCAGGTCATTTTCGATCTTTGCTTTTAAGACTTCGCCGCCAAAGTACTTGTTCACCATGGTGACGGTACGGTTGACCAAATTCCCCAGGGTGTTTGCCAGTTCAGCATTGTATTTTGCGATAAAAGTCTCGTAGGTGATGTTACCATCCTGTCCATAGGGCATGTTGGACAACAGGTAGTAGCGCACCGCATCCACTCCAAAGAGGCGGACTAAATCGTCGGCGTAGATGACATTTCCCTTAGATTTACTCATTTTGTCGGCGCCAAACAGCAGCCAAGGGTGGCCAAAGACCTGTTTGGGCAACGGCTCACCCAGCGCCATTAAGATGATGGGCCAGTAGATGGTGTGGAACCGCAGAATATCCTTGCCGATGATGTGGACATCGGCGGGCCAGTATTTTTTGTAGAGGTCGCCGGAATTGCCGTCCGGGTCGTAGCCCAAGGCGGTGATGTAGTTTGAAAGGGCGTCGATCCAGACATAGATGACGTGTTTATCGTCAAAGGTGACGGGAATGCCCCATTTGAAAGAAGTTCTCGAGACACAGAGATCCTGAAGTCCCGGCTTTAGGAAGTTGTTGACCATCTCTTTTTTCCTGGATTCGGGGACGATGAAGTCTGGGTGCTCTTCGATGTGCTTCATCAGCCTATCCTGGTATTTGCTCATCTTGAAGAAATAGGCTTCTTCCTTGGTCTCCTGGACTGGACGGCCGCAGTCGGGGCAGCAGCCATCCTTTAGCTGGCTCTCGGTGAAGAAAGACTCGCAGGGGACGCAGTAGAGTCCGCTGTATTCAGATTTATAGATGTCTCCCTGATCATATAGTTTTTTGAAGATTTTCTGCACTGTTTTTTCGTGGCTCTCGTTGGTAGTGCGGATAAACTGGTCGTAGGTGGTGTCCATAGTGTCCCAGATTTTGCGGATTTCTCCGGAAATCCGGTCCACGTACTCCTTGGGAGAAATGCCGGCCGCCTTGGCGCAGTCCTCGATCTTCTGCCCGTGTTCATCGGAACCGGTGAGAAAATACACATCGTAGCCCTGGGCCCGTTTGGAGCGGGCAATGGCGTCGGTCAGCACGATTTCATAGGTGTTGCCGATGTGGGGTTTTTGAGAGGTGTAGGCAATTGCCGTTGTGATGTAAAACTTTTTGCCGTCCATAAAAAATCATCCTTTCTCATGATAGTCGGTTCCTCCTATTTTAGCAGGCAAAATAAAAAGCCTCGTCTCAAATAGGGAAACCCCTAATGAAGACGAGACTAAAAATCCCGTGGTACCACTTCACTTCACGCCGGTCTCGCAACCAAGCGCCTCATCGAATACCATTGATATTCTGCCGCTGTAACAGGCGAACCTGTCGCACCCTAACAAAATTTTGCTCAGATGCGCCATTCAGGAACCATCTTCCACCCAGCCCATCTGCTTTTTTTCACCGGCCAAAAGCTCTCTAAAATCCGAGACAGGGCGTACTCTTTCCGTCATTATGTTTTACTGTTAGATTGAGTATAGCACAGTGTTTTTTATTTGTCAAATACTCCTTTTATTTTACCCTAAATGGAGGAAGCTATTCCTCTATCCGACGATTTCCTCCACAAAATGAACGGGGTGTCGCTCCCAGTATTGGAGAAAGACCCGATCATTTTGCCCGTCCAGATTCAACTGGTACATCCGGAAGGTGACAGGAATGTCTTTTGGCTGCCACTGCTCCTCATAGGAGTAGCGGTAAACCATGCCCAACCGCTTCATCACTTCTCCACTTTTGGGGTTATGGACATCGTGGGTGGCGGTGAGATAGGGAATAGCGGACTCCTTCATAAGCTTTATCACCTCTTGACAAGCCTCGGTGACAATGCCCCTGTGCCAGAGCTCTTTTCGCAGAGCATACCCCAAATCGCGGCTTTCATCCCCGCTGACAGTGACGTATCCCACAGGGAGGTTTTGGGATTTAAGGCAGATGGCGAAGGCGTAGCCTCCGCCGCTTTTGAGATACCGTTCCCGCAAAAGCTTTTCGGCCTCTGCCAAATTTTTTGGCGGGAAAAGGGGAAGAAAACGGTTTACCTCCTCATCCTTTAGAAGGTCAAACAAAGCTTCCCCGTCGTCAGGGGAAAAGGGGCGCAGATTTAACCGTCTGGTTTTTAAGATGGGAATGGCATTCATCGCATATTCCTTTCGGAGTAGTTGTCGTATACCAGCTTAAAATTTACATAAGAGGTGCGAAAACCTTCAAAAATCCCCGAATAGGCCGTTTGTACCAGGGAATTTTACAGTCGTCAAGGGTGATTTTCTGGGAGACCTTCAAAATCTCTTTAAAATCGGCAAAGACCTGTCCAATAGCGGAAGATCGGTACATCCAGACGCCGCATTCAAAGTGGAGGTAAAAGCTGCGGTAATCGAAGTTCTGGGTGCCCACCACGGCGTATTCGCCATCGACAACCACAACCTTGGCGTGGATAAATCCCGGCGTGTACTCATAGATGTTTACCCCGGCCTGGATCAGCTGCTTATAATTGGAGCGGGTCACTTCGTGGACGAACCATTTGTCAGCTACATGGGGGGTGACGATGTCCACCCTGACGCCATTTTTGGCCGCCAGACAGAGGGCGGTCATCATCTCGTTGTCGATGATGAGGTAGGGCGTCTCAATGCAGATGTGCTTGGTGGCGCTGTTAATCATGTTCATGTAGACGCTTTCGCCGGAGAGCTCTCGGTCGATGGGGCTGTCGGCGAATGGCTGGACAAAACCGTCGGTTTGATAGAGCTTGGTAGGTCGGTAGAGATTGTAGTTCTCATCGGCGCCGGTTTCGCTCTCCCAAAGGGTTAAGAACATGGTGGTCAGGCTCCAGACGGCGTCGCCCCGCAGCAAAATCGACGAATCCTTCCAGTATCCGTGCTTTTCATAGGCGTTAATGTACTCGTCGGCTAGATTGATGCCGCCGGTGATGCCAACGTCCCCGTCGATGACGCAGATTTTCCGGTGGTCCCGGTAATTCATAAAAACATCCAACGAAGGTTTAAAGGGGTTGAAGACCTGCACCTTGATGCCCAGTCCCTGCAATTTCTTATAGTAATGGGTGGGCAGTGTACTGATGGAACCCAAGTCGTCGTAGATGACCCGCACGTCAACTCCCTCTTTGACCTTTTCTACGAGGATGTCCAAAACGGTGTTCCACATCTTGCCTTCCTCAATGATAAAATACTCGAGGAAAATGAATTTTTTCGCCTTTTTTAACTCCTCCACCATGACAGCAAATTTTTCTTCGCCGGGGGTGAGGAAAATGGTTTCAGTATTTTTATAAACTGGAAACCCGACGGTTTGCGTGATATAGGTAGCCTGCTTGGCGGCCTGAGGGTTTTGCCGCATTTCAGATAAGACTTCTGGATTTTGGACGTTGAGCCCTAGGTGTTTGACACCCAGCTGTTCCAACCGGCGGCGAATGCGGGGGGAGACATTTCGTTTGCCGAACAACAGATAGAAAAATCCGCCTAAAACCGGCACCATCATAATGGGAATGATCCAGGCGATTTTGTACATGGGGTTGTCCTGCTTGGAAACAATGCTGAACACGATAATGAGGCTCAATGCCTCACAAAAGATATAAAAGTACACCGAGAGCTCCTGCAGCCACAGCAGTCCCCAGACAAGGACAGCAGCTTGCAACACAATCAGCAACGCGAAGATAAAGAGTCGGGAAGTCAAAAACTGGATGATTTTTTTCATGAATACTGAAACCTTTCTAAAATTGAAACAGGCTTATTTTTCCCTGAAAATTTCTAATTAATAGAACCCTTTTAAGTGTACCATATCACAAAGTTGATTGCAACAGGTCTTGAAAATCCTCATAATAGAAAAACCGGACGGCAATAAGTCGTCCGGGCGCTTGCAACATTCTCAAAAGGTGAAAATCCAAGCTATTTTTTATTTTCGATGTCAAAACTTCTCATCCGTTCCACGTCTTCGTCGGTTATTTCAAAGAGGATATTGCCCTTTTTATCGTGTTTGAAATGGGTCAAAGGGAAGTTTGTAAACGTTGGCACAAAGGTGTCGTCCTTCTTGACGGAGGTGTGGTTTCCCTGAGGGCCGTTACAGGCTTTGTTCGGCATAAAATCCCGCCTTTCTGCTCAAAACAGCCGGTAATCCACCTGCCGCGGTATGGGCGAAGGCGGAGCGTTCCTCCGCCCAGGGAGAACGGCGGCGTTTATTCTATTAACCTAAAAGTAAAAGACGAAGCTTTAGATCCCTTAGCCATTTTTTCTAAACTTTAAAAATTTAGATGTGAAATGATCCCGGAATCATTTGGCTTCGTCATTATTATTTGAGTTTTTCAGCTGGTTATCAGAAAAAAGAGATGGAAAACTCTCTATTTTTTGACAAAATTAAATGTAAAGCAAATTTGCTTTACATTTAATTTAAGACGGTCAACTGCGGATGCCTCTTTTTTGTCAACCAGACGGACCTGCTCTTGACCTGACAAGCGGTTATTGTAGATATTTTGCCGCTTCCACCGCCGCTACTGCTCCGTCGGCAGCCGCGGTGATGAGCTGGCGCAGCTCCTTTGTCCGCACGTCACCGGCGGCAAAGACGCCAGGGATATTGGTGTGGCAGTTTTCCCCCGCTTTGACATATCCGTTTTGTAGCTCTACCTGGGAGGCAAACAGCCGGGTGTTGGGGTCTAATCCGATGGCGACAAACACCCCGGAAACGGGAAGCTCAATGTTCGGGCCACCTGTTGTCTGCCCGAGGCACACCCTTTGAACCCCGTTATCCCCTGAGATTTCTGTGACAGTGCAGTTTAATACCAGTTCGATGTTTTCCCGGGCCCTCACAGCGTCTACTACCGTCTTATGGGCGCGGAATTCTTCCCGGCGATGGATGAGGTAAACTTTTTTGCAGTTGTTGGAGAGGAATAAGGCGTCCTCCAAGGCGGTATTGCCGCCGCCCACGATGGCCACATCTTTTCCTTTAAAAAAAGCTCCGTCGCAGGTGGCGCAGTAAGAGACACCCCGCCCGGCAAACTGCTCCTCGCCGGGGCAGCCCAGCTTGCGGTGGGAAGCACCTGTGGCCAGGATAATAGCTTTCGACTCGTAGACCTGCTTTTTAGAGATGAGCTTCTTGACGCTTCCCTGAAGGGAGACGTCAAAAATGGTGTCGTTTACAATGGAAACGCCCAGCCCGGTGGCGTGGCTATGGAGGTTTTGTACAAAGTCAAACCCGGAAATACTGGGGATGCCGGGGTAGTTGTCCACGTCGGGGGAGTTTATAATCTGTCCGCCGTAGAGGTTATTTTCGATGACCTGGACGCTGAGTCCGGCACGGACGCCGTAAATTGCCGCGGACAAACCAGCGGTTCCAGCCCCTAAAATAATGAGATCTACCATATTACTGCTCCTTTGCACCGTTGACCGGCCATTTCATCCGGCCTGTTTTTCTTTCTTTAATGTAACATATTTTTCCTTTCATTTCAACGAAAAGAAAATGCTCCTTTTTACCGGATTTTGATTGAACCTCCAACCGATCTATGGTATGATATTTATACGCTGTTTGAACGGTTTTATTCTTTTTTGCAGAGTAGTAGGACGTTTCAAGGCGATGGAAAGGACGATTTTTAATGAAAAATGTTGGATTTTTTCCCGGCAATATCCTGATTCCCAAAGAGGAGCTGCTTCCCCGTTTTAGTGTGGTGGCCTGCGACCAATTTACCTCCCAGCCCGACTATTGGGAGGAGGTGGAAGAACGTACGGATAATAATCCATCGGCCTGTCACATGGTATTTCCGGAGGCCTATCTCGGTAAGGTGGATTTTGACGGGAAAATCGCCCAGATCAACGCCGCCATGGATCAGTACCTCAAAGACGGGATTTTTAACGAGTTTCCGGACAGCCTCATATATGTGGAGCGGACGCTGCAAAACGGTGCAGTCCGCAAAGGGGTAGTGGGACTTTTGGATCTGGAATGCTATGATTACCATAAGGGCTCCCAATCCTTGGTTCGCGCTACTGAGGGCACTGTTTTAGAGCGGATCCCCCCCCGGGTGAAGATTCGGCAAAACGCTTCTCTTGAGTGCCCTCACATTCTCGTCCTCATTGACGATGCCAAGAAAACCGTCATCGAGCCCATGGGGGAGGATCTGCCCAATCTCCACAAGCTCTACGATTTCGATCTGATGATGGGCGGGGGAAACATCAAAGGCTATCTCTTGGATCGGGAGGCCTATGGCCGGATGGCGGCGGCTCTCGGCAAATTGGGGGATAAACGGGCCTTTAACCGCCGCTACAAAACGACGGGCCAGGACGTGTTGCTCTACGCGGTGGGCGACGGCAACCACTCTTTGGCCACTGCCAAAGAGTGTTGGGACAAACTGAAGAAGAAGCTCACTCCCGAGGAAGCGGAAAACCATCCGGCCCGGTATGCCTTGGTGGAGCTTAACAATCTCCACGATCCGTCACTCCAGTTTGAGGCTATTCACCGGGTGGTGTTCGATGTGGACACCGACGAATTTGTCCAGGAGCTTTTGGCGTATGCAGAGAAAAAGCCTTCCAAGGGGAGGAAGACTGATTCCGCAGAAAGCAATGCGCAAGCACCGATCTCTCCCCAGAAGTTTACCTTGGTGGCAGGCGGACAAGACCAAAAGGTGACCATTCAAGCGCCCAAGCACACTCTCACTGTGGGAAGCGTCCAGGCGTTTTTGGATGGGTATCTCAAAAAGCACGGCGGTAGGGTGGATTACATCCATGGGGAGGACGTGGTGCGGCGGTTGTCGGAAGAAGGCGCCGTGGGTATTCTGCTCCCCGCCATGAAAAAAAGCGATTTGTTTAAGACGGTCATTTTAGAAGGTGCCCTGCCCCGAAAGACCTTTTCCATGGGGGAGGCCTGCGACAAACGGTATTATCTGGAATGCCGCAAAATCAAATAGCAAAAAGCCTGTGCCAGCAGTATCCGGCACGGGCTTTTTTCGAAGATTTTTTCAAATAGGGTACAGCGGTCTGTGAACAACTTTCAAAACCCGCTCATATCCATATAAAAGAGGAAACGTTATTGTGATAGAGGAGGATATGATGCGGACACAACCACTGGGCGTCGATATGCTGACGCCGGAACAATACGAGGTGCTAGCCAGTTGCGCAAACATATGGCGCCACAACGTTTTTTGGAGCTTGATGGCATTGCAGCAAAAGCTCTTTTCCCTACCAAACGCCCCGGTTTCCGAAAAAGAGGTGTTGGATTTGGCCGGTAGGTATGCCGAGCTGTTCCGGCAATATTACGGCCCTAACACCGCTAGGAGAATTGGTTCCGCCGCGGAGCGGTATTACCGCCTGTATCTTAGCTATTTAGAGGAAATCTGCCTCAAAAGCGGAAAGGAGCCCTGTCCGGCGGAAGATGATTGGGTGGAGTCGGCCAGGGGAATCGCCCGGGAACTGTCGACGCTCAACGACTTTTGGCGGGAACGGGAATGGCGCGCCATGCTCATCCACCAGATTGACATCCTAGCAAGCGAGGCGAAAAGCACTGCCGCTGGAGACTACAGCCAGACCCCCTTAAACTACGATGTGCTGGACGGTATCTGCACCGAGATGGGTAATTACATGGCGCTTGGGCTCATCCGGCAATTTGAAATTTAAAAGGAAGGCGGTGGATGGGGAGCTCTTTTGAATGTAGCGTCTAGATCACTTGGAGGATCTTCCATTCCACTGCCTCACCCGTTACGCGACTTTCCTTAAATCTGTTTGATGGGGAAAATTTTTCTATAGAAATCATTGCGGTACAGTACACCGACCATAACTAGCCCCGGTAGATAGCAGACAACTGCCTCCCCGGCAGCCACCGACAGCAGGTTGCCCCAAAACGGTCCCCAGATCAAGCTGCCGTTGAACACCAAGGTCAATTCCAGTCCGACTATAATCCCGTTGAAAACAACCGGGGGAAGGGGGGCAAGAATAGACTGCATGAGCCGATTTTGTCCAAATACCCTTCCAATGGCATAGGTGGCAAGGGCCGCCAACAACGTCGCACTGGTACCGGCTACTGCGTCGATCAGGCCAATGGGATTCAATCCGGTGAGAAAGCCGATGACGTTGGAGAAAAAGCAGCCGAATACTAGTCCCCAGATGCTGACGGGGCTGAAAAGCGGCAGCAAGGTCAACACTTCGCTTAATCGGAACTGGACCGTCCCGAAAGCCAGCGGCCCGCTCACAAAGGTGAGCGCGGTGTACAATGCCCCAATGACGGCAATTTGTACAAGTTTGTTTGTGGAGAGTCCTTTTCTGTTCATTTTTTCCTACTTTCTCCGTGCAACAAAATAATTTGGCCCAAAGGACCTTGATAACGCCGCCGTGCGCCCCGAAGCCGGGCACGGGTGAAGCCGCGGGTGATCTTCGGCGCCGTTATGCGGATTTTTGATCTGCATAGCCAGTGTACCACAGATATTCAAAACTTGCAATCATTCTGAAGAGGCCGGTATGGGTATTTTTCCCACCGCATCTTCTACTTGCAGTCAGTTTGAATAATTTTCCTGGAAGATAGGAGCCAAATCTTGACTTTTGCGGACAATTCCTCTATAATATCACTTATTGGTGCCTGCTTGTCCCTTTTATCTTGTAGACGCGCCTTTTGACAGGGTCGCCGTGGGATACACGGGCGGTCAAAATGACCTGCCGGTTTACCTGGTACGCGTCCGTTGGCAAAAGGAAGTTTTTTTGCGCCTCAAACGTTTTTTATTCCCTGCTAATGACATATGTTGGGCTGGGAAGGGCAAAATGGTACAGAATTCAATGTAACACTGGAGGAATTGTTCCATGAAACGAGTTGGAAAACCCGTCTTTTTCATAGTGTCAATTCTGATTGTTCTCTTGACGGTGGTGTCTTTTACCGGTATTTCCACCACTTATGGGGACAAGACGACGACCTATATTAAAGGCGGCAACGATATCCGTTGGGGTATCGACATCCGAGGGGGCGTTGACGTCACCTTTACCCCACCGGAAGGCGTAGACGCCACAAAAGAACAGATGGACGCCGCTCGCGCGGTCATCGAACAGCGTCTGGTCAACCTTCACATCACCGATAACGAAATCTATGTAGATTATAATAAAGATAGGGTAATCGTCCGTTTCCCCTGGAAAGAAGGCGAGTCCAATTTTGACCCCGAAGCCGCCATCAAAGAGTTAGGCGAAACCGCCCTGCTCACCTTCCGAGAAGGCTATGAGGTGGACGATGAGGGATTACCCACTGGTGTGACTGCAGAAAACGTGATCCTACAAGGAAGCGATATTAGTTCCGCCTCTGCGGGTTACATCCAAAACCAAACTACCGGTGAGCCCCAGTATATCGTCAACCTGGAATTAAACGATTCCGGTAAACAGAAATTTTCCGAAGCCACCACACGGCTATCTGAAAGTAACGGCGTCATCTCTATCTGGATGGACGACACTATGATTTCTGCCCCTACAGTAAACGAGCCCATCACTGATGGCCGAGCTCAAATTTCCGGCGACTTTGATGCCGAATCTGCTCAGGATTTAGCCGATAAAATTAACTCCGGTGCATTGCCATTTAAATTGGAAACACAGGATTTTAACACCATCGACCCGACCTTGGGCATGGGCGCAAGAGACGTGATGATCTGGGCTGGTATCATCGCCTTTATCTGCGTTGCTATCTTTGTGACGGTGATCTATCGCCTGCCCGGCGCAGTGGCGGTTATTGCGTTGTTGGGACAGGTGGCAGGTTCGGTTGCCGCGGTTTCCGGCTTCCTGCCTTTTATCTCCAGCTTTACCCTGACCCTGCCCGGTATTGCGGGTATCATCCTCTCCATCGGCATGGGCGTTGACGCCAACATTATTTCGGCCGCCCGCATCAAAGAGGAAATTTACGCAGGCAAATCCATTGACGGGGCGATTTCGTTGGGTTATGAGCGAGCGTTTACTGCCATCTTGGACGGCAACTTGACACTGATTATCGTCGCAATTGTGCTGATGGGAGCCTTTGGACCTTCTGATTCCCTGTTCGCCCAGTTGCTCTCACCGCTCTTTTTCATGTTTGGCCAGTCTTCCGCCGGTTCCATTTACTCCTTCGGCTACACCTTACTGGTCGGTGCAATCATGAACTTTATTTTCGGCGTGACGGCTTCCAGATTGATGCTTAAATCCATTTCCCGGTTTAAGGTCTTCCGTAAGCCTTGGCTGTATGGAGGTGAGAGATAATGGCTTTGAAGATACCACACATTGATTTTGTTAAGAACAGAAAGATATACTACATCATCTCTTGTTCGCTGTTGGCCATTGCCCTCATTGTTTCTCTTGTTTTCGGTGTAAAAGTGGACATTCAGTTTAAGGGCGGCACCATCGCCACCTATTCTTATTCCGGTGAACTGAATATAGAAGAGCTGGAGCAGACCGTTCAGGATCAGACTGGATATGAGGTTTCTGCTACTGCAGCCCAGAGCGCAGCCACGGGGGAGTCTAATGTCACTTTAAATTTTGCCACCTCAGAGGGCTTGTCCTCAGATGAGCAATCCGCTTTGACCACCGCCCTCCAGGAAGCATACCCTGACAATAATATCGAAACTGTTTCGATCAACTCGGTTTCCCCTACTATGGGTAAGGATTTTCTGCTCAAATGCCTGGTGGCAGTTGGCTTTACCGCCTTATTCATGATTTTATATATCGCGGTCCGTTTCCGTAAGATCGGTGGATGGTCGGCAGGTGTTTTTGCAGTGATCGCGTTACTCCACGATATCGCCATGGTCTTTGCCACCTTCATTATCTTCCGCATGTCGCTGGACGATAACTTTATCGCGGTGTTGCTGGTGATCCTGGGTTATTCCATCAATGACACCATTGTAATCTACGACCGTATCCGTGAAAACGAGCGTCTCCACAGCGGCCGCCTCAACGAGAATTCCATAAAGGATATGGTCAACCTGTCTATTAATCAGACTTTGTCCAGAACCCTCAACACCAGTATTGCCACGTTGATGGCTATGGTAGTAGTTTGTATTCTCGCTTTTGCGTATGGTGTAAACTCCATCTTGGAATTTTCGTTCCCTCTGGTCATCGGTTTGATTTCCGGTGCCTATTCTTCCATCTGCCTGTCTGGCCCCATGTGGGTCGCGTGGCAGCAGCATAAAATGCGCACTAAAAATCGAAAAAAGACTGCGAAAGCCTAAATCAAAAAGCCGCTCTCAGAGAGCGGCTTTTTCCAATCGACCTCCTTTTGACAAGAAGGGAACGGATTTTTGCTTTCTGGACTATGATGGATAAAAAGGTTTTGATTAACGGGGAAGGGAGGAGGATTTGATGAAAGCCGGTATTTCCACTGCTTGTTTTTACCCACGGACACCGGAAGAGGCAATCGGTTTCCTGAGCGCTCACCGGGTTCCCCATATTGAGGTTTTTTTTAACTCTTTTTCCGAGCTAAAAAGAGATTATCTTCGAAAGCTACGATTTGAGCTGCAAAACGGAGGGGTCAAGGTGCTCTCCGTCCATCCTTTTACCTCGGGGATGGAGCCCATTCTCTTTTTTTCCGACTACGAGCGCCGGGTAGAAGATGGGTTGGAGCTCTACCGGCATTACTTTGAGGCCGCAAACCAGTTGGGGGCAGGCATTTTGGTCTTTCACGGCGATCGCCGTGAAAGCAACTGCTCTGAAGAACGGTACTTTGAACGCTTTTTACGGCTAGTAAGGCTGGGGCGGGAATTTGGCGTGACGGTAGCACAAGAAAACGTCGAGCGTTGCCGCAGCGGCTCACTTTCTTTCCTAAAGAGGATGCGGGCAGAACTGGGGGATGAAGCCCGATTTGTGCTAGACGTCAAGCAGGCTCGCCGTGCGGGGGAAGAACCTATGAAGGTTTTAGAGGCTCTGGGCCAAAGTGTATGCCATATTCACATCAGCGATGGAGGAGTAGCGGGAGACTGCCTTCCTATCGGAGACGGCGAGATGGACTTTTCGGCCTTTTTTCAAAAACTGCGGGAACTTAGGTACCGGGGCGGTGTTTTGTTGGAGCTCTACCGGCACAACTATCGAGCATCGGAGGAGCTCATCCAATCCTATGAGAAATTGAGAGAAAATATTGGAAGATTATGGTAAAATAGCGGTTGAATTTTTCCGAAAAAAATGGTAAAATACTGGATAAGAAATCATTGTATGTGGGAAGAGGGCAATGCCCTTTTTGTCCCAAAAAGCGGAATTTTGGCAGTCTCGGGAAGGATGATACCATGAAATGCCCATATTGCGCCTATCTAGAAAGCAAAGTCGTTGATTCCCGGCCTACCGAAGACGGCGAAAAAATACGTCGCCGCCGGGAATGCCTTTCCTGTGGCAGACGCTTTACCACCTATGAAGTTGTAGAGACAACTCCCCTGGTGGTTGTGAAAAAAGACGGCTCCCGCCAGATGTTTGACCGCAACAAACTGTTAGGTGGTTTGCTCCGCGCCTGCGAAAAGCGTCCGATTTCGGTCTCCACATTGGATCGCTTTGTGGATTCTATTGAGCAGGATTACGCAAACTCACTTGTCAAGGAAGTGAGCTCTGTCGAACTGGGAGAAAAGGTGCTGCGGGAGCTGAAAAAGCTCGACAAGGTGGCCTATATTCGTTTTGCTTCGGTATATCGGGATTTTTCCGATGTGGATACTTTTTTAAGTGAGCTAAAAGCCTTACAAAGAGAGAAAAAAGGCCAGTAATAGAATGACATACCCCCGTCAGAGTAAAATCTCTGACGGGGGCCTTTTAGTGTCTTCAGACAGTTGAGCGAAGGGAATGATTACCGGTTAGTTTGGTTTTACCTGAAAGCCCTTTGAATTTCGGGAACGTTCGTCTTACTTTACACTGGGAAGATTCGCCGGCGCTTGGTCAAGGTAGCCATGATGACAAGCCCCATAATATCGGCTAACGCCCATCCGATAGGCACTGCCCACCAGATTCCCCAGACACCGATTTGTGGAATGGGAGCCAGCAGATAAGCTAAAGCCACCCGGGTACCCAGTGAGATGATAGTGAGGACCAGGGACATGATGGGCCGGTTGATTCCCCTAAAATAGCCATAGAGCAAAAACAATACCCCGATACCGCAGTAAAACGTCCCCTCTACCCGCAGATAACCGACGCCGACGGAGATGATTTCGGTGTTTTCAGGGCTGATAAAAATCATCATCAGGTATTGAGCAAAAACAAACACCACGGCTGAGATAGCAACACAGAAGATAATTGACATCCCAAAGGCGCTTTTGGTGCCCGTTTTGATCCGCTCATACTTACCTGCCCCGTAGTTTTGAGAGATAAAGAGGGAATAGGCATTTGCAAATTCCTGTGCGGGCATATAGGCGAAGGAGTCAATTTTCACCGCCGCTGCGAAGGCCGCCATCACTTGAGCGCCGAAGCTGTTTACCAGACCTTGCACCATCAAGACCCCAAAATTCATCACCGATTGCTGAGCGGAAGAAGCAAGGGAAAACCGCAAAATTTCTGGTGCCGCTCCCTTTTCGTACTGGAAGTCCCGATAAAATCGCAGAGATGGTTCCTTATAAAAAGTATAGACGGCGATGCCCACGCCAGAAACGGCCTGCGCCAGCACGGTAGCCACCGCCGCTCCCTCTACGCCCCAATTAAATCCCACGACGAACAGCAGGTCCAATCCCACGTTGAGCACTACTGTACTTCCGAGAAACCATAGCGGGGCAACGGAATTTCCCAGCGCCCGGAGCAAGAAGGCGAAAAAATTGTAAAGAAAGATAAAGAAGATGCCAAACAGGATGATAAAAACATATCCTTTCATCATCGCAAAGAGTTCTGGAGGTACCTGGAGCAGGCGGAGAATTCCGTCTAGAAAAGCAAAGGCGATAACGTTTATCAAGATGCTGACGCCGCCGATGAGCAGAAAGGCCGCCTGTACTCGGCTTCGCATTCTTTGGGGCTCATTTTTCCCGAAGTAGTAGGAAAAAACCGCCCCGCTGCCCATGCACAGCCCGATGAGAATCGAGGTGAGAAAGGTCATCAGGGTGTAAGCGCTGCCCACCGCCGCCAAGGCGTCCGGCCCTACAAACTGTCCCACCACAAAGCTGTCGGCGATGTTGTAAAACTGCTGGAGCAGGTTGCCGACGATCATCGGTCCGGCAAAGAGCAGCATGGTTTTGGTGATGGGGCCAGCGGTCAAATCCTTGCGCATACTTTTCTCTCCTATATTTTTTGATATGTGTAAATTCCATGGAAATCAGGGCTAATACCGATTGGCTGGCCTTATCCCGGCTTTCAGAAGGAAAACGCCAGACTCAAACAGAGGGACAGCAAACCAATAAATGTTTTCATCCTTTCTGTGAAAGCTCTATCTTTACAGTTCGCCCAATTTTCCATCTGGCCAGTGAAACTCTAGTCATTGTACCAAACAGGGGATTTTTTGTCAATGTGAGCTTCCGTTGGGCGGGCTGTGTTCTATCTGCCGCTTTTCCTTGACAAGCCCCAGAAAAAACGGTAAAATATGGGGTAGACTGAAAAAAGAAAACAACCCGTTTGGACAAAGAAACGGGATATTGGAGGTAACCATTCGATGGACGGCAAAACAGTGAGAACCAGATTCGCCCCCAGCCCCACCGGCTACATGCATATCGGCAACCTGCGCACCGCGCTTTTTACCTATTTGCTGGCGAAGAAAAATAACGGCAAATTCATCCTGCGCATCGAGGACACCGACCAAGAACGGTACGTCGAGGGTGCGGTGGACATCATTTACAATACTCTGCGCCGCGCTGGGCTAAAGTGGGATGAAGGCCCCGATATCGGCGGACCTGTAGGTCCCTATATCCAGAGCGAACGAATGGGGATGTTTAAAGACTACGCTCTAAAGCTCGTCGAGAGCGGCCACGCCTACTACTGCTTCTGCGACAAGGAGAGGCTGGAGGAAGTCCGCAAGATTCAACAGGCTTCCGGCATTGCTCCCAAGTACGATGGCCACTGCCGCAATCTCTCAAAAGAGGAAGTGCAGGCGAAACTGGACGCGGGTATCCCCTACGTCATCCGGCAGAAATGCCCTACCGAAGGCACCACTACCTTCCACGACGAGGTATTCGGGGACATCACGGTGGACAATTCCGTTTTGGACGACCAGATTCTCATAAAAGCCGACGGCATGCCCACCTATAACTTCGCAAACGTGGTGGACGATCACACCATGGGCATCACCCACGTAGTTCGCGGCAATGAGTACCTTTCTTCTACGCCAAAGTATAACCTCCTTTATGAGGCGTTCGGCTGGGATGTCCCGGTGTATATCCACGTGCCTCCCGTCATGAAAAACGCTACCGAAAAGCTTTCTAAGCGAAATGGCGACGCTTCTTTTGAGGATTTGGCGGCCAAGGGCTATCTGGACGAGGCCATCGTCAACTACATTGCCCTATTGGGCTGGGCTCCCAAGGGGGAAAATGAGATTTTTACCATGGACGAACTCATCCAGGAGTTCGACGTGAGCGGTATTTCCAAATCTCCGGCTATCTTTGACACCCAAAAGCTCAGGGCCATCAATGGAGTCTATATCCGCAAGCTGCCCCCCGAGCAGTTTATCCAACTCTCCACCCCCTATATCCGGGAGACTTGTAAGCGGGAAGACATCGATATGAAACTGATGGCGGAGCTATTGCAGCCCCGTACCGAGCTCTTTACCGATATCCCCGAGCAGGTGGACTTTATCGACGAGTTGCCCGACTATGACATCGAGATGTACACCCACAAAAAGATGAAAACAAATTCCGAGAATTCCCTGGAGGCCTTAAAAGAGATCCTCCCGGTCTTGGAGGGCATCTCCGATTGGAATCTCGACAACATCCACAACGCTTTGTTTGCTCTCATCGAAAAACTTGAGGTGAAAAATGGTCGCATTCTCTGGCCGCTTCGTGTAGCTGTCTCCGGCAAGCAGTTCACCCCCGGCGGCGGTGTGGAGCTCAGCGAAATCATTGGCAAGGACGAGACCCTCAGACGTATCAAAGTGGGCATCGAAAAACTGGAAAAGGCTTTAGCTTAATTGTTTTGGGTAAACGGATTTGTGGCGTACGGCCACTATCGGTATAAAAAATCGTCCCCGGCATTTATGCCGGGGACGATTTTTTACTCTAAATTTTCGTAATGTCAATCAGCTCTACATCGTCGATGGTCTTGTCCATGGCGAGCACGTCCGCGATGGCGTTAGCCGTGTCGATGGAGGTGAGGCAGACAATGGACCGTTCCACCGCTTTCCGACGGATTTTCACGCTGTCCCGTGCGGGCTGGCGGCCCTTTTCCGAGGTGGAGATGACATAGTCCACCTTGCCGCTATCTAATAGGGTCAGCACATTGTTATCGCGATCTTCACTAATTTTTTTCACCGCGTTGGCGGCGATCATGTTGCGGTTTAAAAGCTGGGCGGTGCCGCCGGTAGCGTAGATGGTAAAGCCCATGGACTCGAACTTGTCGGCTACTTCCAGCACCTCCTGTTTGTCGGTATCCCTCACACTGATAAAGACACCTCCCGGCTTCTTCATCTGATTGCCGGAGGCCACTAGGCCCTTTAAAAGCGCCTCGTCAAACCGTTTGGCAATCCCCAGCACTTCGCCGGTGGATTTCATTTCTGGCCCCAGTAGGGTGTCTACATTAGTGAGCTTTGCGAAGCTGAATACCGGTACCTTGACCGCCACGTACTCCCCTTCGGGGTAGAGTCCGGTGCCGTAGCCCAAGTCTTTCAATTTTTTGCCCAAAATGATTTCGGTAGCCAGAGCGACCATGGGCACACCGGTAACTTTGCTGATATAGGGGACAGTCCTCGACGAGCGGGGGTTGACCTCGATGACGTAGACCTCGTGGTTGTAGACCACGTACTGGATGTTGATAAGGCCCTTGACCTTAAGCTCCCTCGCTAGCCGTCCGGTGTACTCGATCAAAGTGCGGCGGATATGGTGAGAAAGGGTCTGGGCGGGATAGACGGAAATCGAGTCTCCAGAGTGAACACCGGCCCGCTCGATGTGCTCCATGATGCCGGGAATGAGATAATCCTCCCCGTCGGAGATGGCGTCCACCTCCACCTCGGTACCCATGAGGTACTTGTCAATCAAAACCGGGTTTTCCAGCTCATGGGAGGTGATAATAGCCATGTATTCCTCCACGTCTTTGTCGGAATGGGCGATAATCATATTCTGGCCGCCCAGCACATAGGAGGGCCGGAGCAACACAGGATAGCCTAAATCGTTTGCGGCTTTGAGGGCTTCCTCGGTGGTGAAGACGGTGTGTCCCTTGGGGCGGGGGATACCACAGCGCTCCAATAGCTCGTCGAACCGCTCCCTGTCCTCCGCCTCGTCGATGCTGTCGGAGGAGGTGCCCAAGATGTTGACCCCAAGCTCGTCTAAGAATTTGGTCAGCTTGATGGCGGTCTGGCCGCCGAACTGTACGACCACACCGTAGGGCTTCTCGGTTTCAATAAGGTTTCGGACGTCCTCTTTGGTCAGCGGGTCGAAATAAAGCCGGTCGCCGGTGTCAAAGTCGGTGGATACGGTTTCAGGGTTATTGTTGGCGATGACGGCCTCGTAACCCGCTTTTTTCAGCGCCCAAACACAGTGGACGCAGCAGTAGTCAAACTCAATGCCCTGGCCGATGCGGATGGGGCCGGAGCCGAAGACAATGACCTTCTTTTTATCGCTGTTTTGCTTCTCGATAAATTCCTTTGCCTCATTTTCGTCGTCGTAGGTAGAATAGAAGTAAGGGGTTTTGGCCTCGAATTCGGCGGCACAGGTGTCTACCATTTTGTAGGCGGCAAAGCGAGGTTTTTTGATTTTTTTGCCGGAGAGGCGCTCGATGGTGGAGTCCAGGTATCCCCATTTCTTCGCCTGGAGGTAGAGTTCGTCGGTCAATTTGCCCTTTTTGAGCTCTTCTTCCAGCTGGGTGAGGTTGCGCATCTTGTAGAGGAACCACTCGTCGATCATGGTGATCTCATGGATTTTCTCCACCGGTACGCCCCGTTTTAGCGCCTCGTACACCATGAAAATCCGACGGTCATCCACGATGGAGAGGGAGTCCTCTACTTCCTTGTCGGAGAGGGACTCAAATTCCGGCAGGGTGAGAGTGTCGAGTCCAAGTTCGACGCCCCGGACCGCTTTCATGATCCCCTGCTCAAAGGAGGTACCGATGCTCATGACCTCTCCAGTGGCCTTCATCTGGGTTCCCAGGGTGCGCTTGGCGTAGACAAATTTGTCAAATGGCCATTTGGGGAATTTGACCACTAGGTAGTCGATTGCCGGCTCAAAGCAGGCGTAGGTGGTGCCAGTAACGGCGTTTATAATTTCGTCCAGGGTGTAGCCAATGGCGATTTTGGTGGCCACCTTGGCGATAGGGTAGCCGGTTGCTTTAGAGGCCAAAGCCGACGAACGAGAAACACGGGGGTTTACCTCGATGACGGCGTATTCCATGCTCTCAGGGTATAGGGCAAACTGGCAGTTACAGCCGCCTTCCACCTTCAGTTCAGAGACGATGTTGATGGCTGCTGTACGGAGCATCTGGTACTCCTTGTTGGAGAGGGTCACCGCAGGGGCGACGACGATGGAGTCACCGGTGTGGACACCGACAGGGTCGAAGTTTTCCATCGAGCAGACGGTAATGCAGTTGTCATTGCGATCCCGAATCACCTCGAACTCGATCTCCTTCCAACCGGAGATGCACTTTTCGATGAGCACTTGGGTGATGGGGGATAGGCGGAGGCCGTTTCGCGCGATGTCCCGTAGCTCTTCTTCGTTACCCGCGATGCCGCCGCCGGTACCGCCTAAGGTAAAGGCAGGCCGGACGATGACAGGATACCGAATGACCTCTGCGAAAGCCACCGCGTCGTCAACGGAGTTGACCACCTTGGAAGGGATACAGGGTTCGCCGATAGCCTCCATAGTGTCCTTGAAGGTTTGGCGATCCTCTGCTTTGTCGATGGTCTCGGGGTTGGCGCCCAAGAGCTTCACCCCATTTGCGGCTAAAAATCCCTCTTTGGCCAGCTGCATCGAGAGGGTGAGGCCGGTCTGACCGCCCAAAGTAGACAACACGCTGTCGGGTTTTTCAATCTGGATGACCCGCTTGACCACGTCTAAAGTCAGCGGCTCGATGTAGATCTTGTCGGCCATGGCCTTGTCGGTCATGATGGTGGCCGGGTTGGAGTTGATGAGCACTACCTCCAGCCCTTCTTCTTTCAGGGCGCGGCAGGCTTGGGTGCCGGCGTAGTCAAACTCGGCGGCCTGTCCGATGACGATGGGGCCGGAACCGATGACCAGCACCTTTTTAATATCGCTTCTCAATGGCATAACAACTATCCTTCCTTTCTGTACATGGGGCATTTGCCTCCAATTTATAACCTGGAGGCAAGGCCCCGACAAGGGATGTCGATGGCGTCGGATTTCCGGTTATAAAACCGCCTGCCGCTTGACCATTTCGATAAATTCGTCGTAGAGAAAAGCGGTGTCCTGTTCCGAGCCTTCGCCCTGGGGCCTGAACTGAAAGGAGATGGCGGGGATGTCCTTGTAATTTAGCCCCTCACAGGAATTATCGTTGACGTTTTTGTAGCGGATGAAAGCCACGTCGTCGTCAATTGTCTCCTCGTTGACTG
Organism: uncultured Oscillospiraceae bacterium; assembly: GCA_904396495.1. Taxonomy (GTDB): domain Bacteria; phylum Bacillota; class Clostridia; order Oscillospirales; family Ruminococcaceae; genus Fumia. The sequence continues at coordinate 3,516 of CAJFOJ010000018.1, read as the reverse complement.
CGTAGCCGTGGTTTTGGAAGGTGATGTAGGTCTTGCCGGACAAAGTGTCTACCACCGGCTGAGACGCGCCTCTGTGACCGTGGTGCATCCGGCGGCACTTCATACCGGTTGCGATGGCCAGCATCTCATGGCCCAGTCCCACGCCCATCATGGGAATGCCAGCTTTTGCCAACTCCCGTATGGTGTCGATAATTTCCTTGTCCTCTGACGGATTACCTGGGCCCTCCGACAAAATGATGCCGTGGACCTTATTGTCGAAAATGGAGGAAACAGGCTGATTGGGATTAAATATCACTGTGTCGCAGTTCCGAGAGAGCATTTCCGTTTTCAGGTAATCGTAGCAGCCCAAGTTTAAGATGCCGATCCGCAATTGGGCCTTTGCTCCCAGTTGAGACGTTTCACTCACCAGCGGGGTGCCTTCCGTCACCGCTTTGATGGCGTTTTTCGCGGTGTGCTTGGAGATTTTTTTCAAAGCGTTTGCTTTGTTGGAAATAGCCTCGGTTGTGATGAGACCTTTCATGTCCCCCTTTTCCCGTAGAATTTTGGTGAGGTGCCGGGTGTCGATGCCGCAGAGTCCTACAACGCCCTGTTCTTTCAAAAACCGGTCGATATCCCCTTCAGAGCGGAAGTTTGACGGGTTGTCACACCATTCCCTGACGATGTAGCCCTGTAAGTAACAGCGATCCGAGCTCATGTCCTCAGAATTGACCCCATAGTTGCCGATCAAGGGGAAGGTTTGGGTGAGAATCTGCCCGTAATAGGTGGGATCGGTCAGATCTTCCTGATATCCTGCCATCGAGGTGGAAAAGATCACCTCGCCAATGGCTGATCCCTCCGCTCCGAAGCTTTTACCCTCGAAGAGGGTGCCGTCTTCCAATAGTAGCCATGCTTTTTTTTCTGTCGTAATCATATGAATCCCTCCCAAATCAAAGGTTTACATACTGCGAAATGTCATCTCGCATCCGAATGGCCTCCCGTCGGGCGGCGGCCGCGTACTCTCGCTCGTCGCAATCTTCTTTTTGGTAGGCGCAGATGATGCCCCTGGAGGAGTTGATAATGGCGCCCAGGCCGTTTTTGTCAAAGCCGCCGGCCACGTCCTTGGCGCCGCCACCTTGGGCGCCGTAACCGGGGACGAGGAAGAAGGTGTGGGGCATTTTGGCCCGCAGTTCCGACAGCTGTTCCGGGTAGGTGGCGCCCACAACAGCACCTACACCGCTGTAGCCGTACCTGCCGGGAAGTTCTTCGCCCCAATGCTCGCACATCGTCCCCATGATTTCATAAACGGTTTGTTCGCCGATTTTTTTGTCCTGTAGTTCACCGGAGGAGGGATTGGAAGTCTTTACGAGTACAAAAATCCCTTTATCCCGCTCCTTGCAGGTTTTTAGGAGGGGAGTGATGCCGTCACTTCCCAGATAGCCGTTGACGGTCAAAGCATCACCGTCAAAGGGGGCTATTTTTTTCCCTTCGATGTCCACCGTGCCCAGATGAGCAGCGGCGTAGGCCTCCATAGTGGTGCCGATGTCGTTGCGCTTGCCATCTGTGATGACGTACATTCCCTTTTGGTGGGCGTAGTCGATGGTTTCCTGAAGGGTCCTCATCCCGGCCCAGCCGTAAAGCTCATAGTAGGCGGCCTGGGGCTTGATGGCGGGAACCACGTCGCAAAGTGCGTCGATGAGCCCCCTGTTGTACTCCAACACCGCCATAGCGGCGCCCTCCAGCGGATCGTCAAATTCGTTTAAAAAGCTGTCCCGAATATAGGGAGGGACATAGGAAAATTTGGGATCCAATCCCGCAACAGTGGGATTTTTGAGCTCCTTAATGCGCTCGATCAGCAAATCAAATGACATGGTGACTCCTCCTGTATCTCAATTGTATTTTGTACGGTTTAAATACCCTCTCGATAGGTAATCTGCCCATTGCAAATGGTGCAGAGGACTTTACCCTTGAGGGGTATCCCCTTAAATACCGAGTTTTTCGACTTGGAGTGAAGTTTTTGAGGCTCCACCGTCCACTCTTTGTCGAGATCGGCGATCATAAGGTCGGCGATGCCGTCGATTTCCACTTTGCCGCCGGGAACGCCTAAAAGCTTTGCCGGGTTAACGCTCATCAGCTCCACCAGGCGGGGAAGTTTGATTTTGCCAGTGTGAAGTAGGTAGGTACAGCAGGCGGCAAAGCTGGTCTCTAACCCCACCACCCCGTTGGGTGCTGTTAGAAAATCTGACTTCTCCTCCGCCGTGTGTGGGGCGTGGTCGGTGACGATACAGTCGATGGTGCCATCCACGATACCGTTTAATACTTCCTGTAGGTCCTCCGGTTCCCGCAGAGGCGGGTTCATCCGGTAATCGGCGTCCTTTTGATAGAGCTTTGTATGGTCGAAGACGAAGTAGTGGGGGCAGGTTTCACAGGTGACCTTGACGCCGCGGCGTTTGGCGTCCCGGATGATGGATACAGAGCCTTTGGTGCTCACGTGGGCAATGTGGATGGGGACGTTTTCCGCCTCTGCCAAGGAAATTTCCCGACCTGTGATACTGTCCTCAGAGGCGCGGTTCATTCCCTTGACCCCCAATTCGTCCGACACCTTTCCCTTGTGGATAATGCCACCGTCAATGATGTCCAAATCCTCGCAATGGGAGATGGGTAGCAGCCTATTCTTCTTGGCGCGCTTCATTCCTTCCATCATGGTCTTGGCGTTTTTGACCGGCCTTCCGTCGTCGGATACGGCTACCGCTCCCGCTTTTTTTAAGGCCTCCATATCGGTGAGTTCGCCTCCGCTTAACCCTTTGGTGATGCAGGCCACGGGGTAGACCCGCGCCTTTGCTTTTTTTGCTTTTTCTAAGATGTACTGGACGGTTTCAGGGGTGTCCACAGCGGGATTGGTGTTGGGCATACAGGCCACCGCCGTTACGCCGCCGGCTGCCGCAGCTTCGCAGCCTGTGAGGATGTCCTCTTTGTGGGTAAAGCCTGGATCACGGAGATGAACGTGCATGTCGATGAGTCCGGGGAGGACGACTTTTCCAGCGGCGTCAATGATTTCGCAGTTGGCGGAAATGTTTTCGTTGAGCTCTGTGATACGTCCATTTTCTATGAGAATGTCACAGATTGTATCCAGATGGTTTTGAGGGCTTATGATATGTCCGTTTTTGATGAGAAGCATATTGTTTGTAACTCCTTTGCAATAGGGGATAGAGACGATGTATTAGAGTCAGCTACCAAGATGGCTTTTTTCATTGCTCAGCAGGTAAAGGAAATAATTGGCTTGATGACGACTTTGTCCTCTCCGTCCCGCTCCAGTACGTAGACCTTTACCTGTTCTTCCCAGCGAGGGACACCTCGCGGGAAGTCAGGCTAGGATGACGACTTTGTCTTCACCGTCCCGTTCCTGTACGTAAACTTTTACCTGTTCTTCCCAGCGAGGGACACCTCGCGGGAAATCAGGCTAGGATGACGACTTTGTCTTCACCGTCCCGCTCCAGTACGTAGACCTTTACCTGTTCTTCCCAGCGAGGGACACCTCGC
>CAJFOJ010000017.1 GCA_904396495.1 uncultured Oscillospiraceae bacterium | reverse complement strand
TACTCATAGCAATCCCCCCTGATGTACTTCTATTTTCCTACATCAGGGGGGATTTGTCTATTGTCCACTTTTTCTGGTTCAGTTCAGAAGATGCAGCAGAGGGGCTTTTTATGCCGGAAGGGGGTGGTTGCGGACGTAATGGAAGAGGTACTGCTGGGCAACCCCGCCATCGGGAACGGCAAAGTCGGGGAAGCCGTCGGGGTAATAAAACTTCAGCACCTTTTTGATCCAGGTGTCGACGGGAAAGGCCTCCAGCCGGTAAAATCCGAACAGCAAGGCGCATTCCGCCACCTTGGGGCCGACGCCGTGGATGGTTCTCAGGGTTTTGCGGGCCTCGTCAATGGGCATGGAGGCGACGGCAGCCAGGTCGATCTCGCCGCCAGCCACCTTTTGAGCGGCGTCTAATATGTATTTGGCCCGGAATCCCGCCCGGAGCGGGGACAAATCGTCCAGGGTGAGGGAGGCGATCCGTTGAGGGCAGGGAAAGGTGAAGCCCTTTGGAGTTTGCTCCCCGAATGCCTCACAGAGCCTTCCGATGATGCCCTTGATGCGGGGAATATTGTTGTTCTGGCTGATGATGAAGGAGCAGAGGGCCTCCCAGGGCTCCTGGCGGAGGATGCGGATTCCCCCAGCGTAATCACAGGCTAAGGATAGGGTGGGATCGTTGCGGAAGACCTGCTGCATGGCCTGATAGTCGGTGTCCAGGTCGAAATAAGGCCGCCAAACCTCCTCGAATTCCCCTCTTGAGGTGTTGTGGAAAAAGACTTCGGTTTCGCCCTGGGAAGGACAGGAGGTTTTCTGGCTGACGGTGAGAAAATGCCCGTTGTGGCAGCCGCGGAAGGTGCGGTTATCCTCTGTCTCCCACCGGAAGCACTGGCCGCAGTCCAGGGTATCGGCCAAAGAAAAATGGGGAATGCGGACGAGAATGCCGCCCTTTTGCTCGAAGATGGTCATAACAGTTCCTTTCTCAATGAAAATGCCTGTTTTTGTTTTCATTATAACAGTTTTATGGTATACTTTAAACGGCTGTTTTGTAAACAATATTCCTGTAGAAAGGGAGAATCCATATGAAAGAAAGCATCTATACCATTCCGGTCAGCGAGGTGTTTGAGCCCAAACAGGGCTGCCCCCTTTGCCGGCTGCGGGACACGTTGGAGCAGCGGTGCATCGATTACATCATGGGGGCCGCTATGATGGAGCCGGACATCCGCATCAAAACAAACGAACAGGGCTTTTGCCCAAACCATTACGGGATGATGCTAAAACTCAAAAACCGACTGTCCCTGGCCCTCATGCTGGAGAGCCACCTGGCCGAGCTGAAAAAGGGAAAATACGGCGATATACGGAAAAAAGCCAAAACAAAAAAGATGAAACGGGATGGCGTCAAAACGGTAAATGACACCTGCTATGTCTGCGACACCATCCAGTGGGCCATGGGGAAGATGGTCTCCACCGTATTGCGGCAATACCAGTCAGACGCCGATTTTAAGAAGCTCTTTTCAGAGCAGGAGTACATTTGCCTACCTCACTTGGAGACGCTGCTCTGCGCGGCGGAGGATGAAATGCCCAAAAAGGCCCTGCCGGAGTTTTCAGCGGCGGCAACGGGGCTTGCAGATCAGTATTTGGATGCCGTTTTGGGGGATGTTTCCCATTTCTGTAAGATGTTTGATTACCGCAATTCCGGCAAGGACGCCGACTGGGGAAATGCAAAGGACGCGATCGAGCGGGCGGTCACATTCTTGTCCGCCAGGGACTTTAAAAACGGCCAGTAAAGGAATTGTAAAATTCTTCCATTTTGAATAAAGTTTGGGTCAAAAATGGTTATACAACGAGTAGCCGTTTGTCGAATGCTGTCAATGTTGAAACCGAAATGACCAAAAACAGGGGATTTATCCACCGTTTCCACCGAGTTTTCCACATTGCGAGGAAAACTCGTCCGCGGTTTTTCCCCACCTTTTTGACTGCATACTCACCAAAAATGATTACAAACGGTATAATGTTCCAAAAAAGCGGAACAAAGTAGGGAATAACTGTTCTAAAACGAGGAATTTTTATAGAAAAATAGGGCTTTCTTCCAATGTGGAAAACTTTTTGAGTCGTTTGACAAGGGGATTGGCAGCGTATATAATAAAAGAAACAAATGGTCGGATATCCCCTCAAAGTCTGTAGAGAAGGCCCAGACGTTTTACCGGGAATATTTGAAGGAAGCAGGCGCAAACTAATTCCAAATGAAATGCGGGAGGAATTGGTTTGGCAGAAGAGATTTTGAAAGCGCAGGAACACCCGGACTCCGATCAAAACGACAACGATCAAGATGGCGATCAAGACAACCAGCAGAAACAGATCGTCGATATGGGGTCGGTGACGGCTGAGGGCAAACACCTGATCCACTGCCTGACGATCATCGGGCAGATCGAGGGGCATTATATATTGCCACCCCAGAATAAAACGACCAAATACGAGCATGTGCTGCCCCAGCTGGTAGCAATCGAGGAGAGCAAGGAAATCAAAGGGCTGCTCATCCTGCTCAACACGGTGGGCGGCGATGTGGAGGCGGGCCTCGCCATCGCCGAGCTCATCGCTGGGATGAAAACCCCAACTGTCAGCATTGTGTTGGGCGGCGGGCATTCCATCGGCGTGCCGTTGGCGGTGTCGGCGAAAAAATCCTTCATTGTTCCGTCGGCCACCATGACCATCCATCCGGTGCGGATGAATGGCTTAGTGCTGGGGGTGCCCCAGTCGTTTTCCTATTTTGACAAGATGCAGGACCGGATCGTTCGGTTTGTGACGCAGAATTCCGGCATCACCGAGGGGCGGTTCCGGGAACTGATGATGAAAACCGGGGAGCTCGCCATGGACGTGGGGACCTCCATCGACGGGGAGACCGCGGTCAAGGAGGGGCTTATCGACGAGCTGGGCGGGCTGTCCGACGCCATCGAGTGCCTCTACCGCATGATCGAAGAACAGGAGGACGAGGGTGGACAAGGGGAATTGAACCAGGCTTCGGACGCCTCTAAAAAGGAGGGGAAATGCCGTGATTCTGCACACCATAGTGGACCCGATGGAGGTCATGATGCAGCCGCAAAACGATGACGTCCAGTATCGGCGGGTGGACGGCTGCCTTTGTGTATGCAGGGGCCAAGGGGCTCAATGCAAAATCGACCGGATTATCTCCACTGATTTAAAGGATTACCTCAATCCCCGCTTTGAACCGGGGACGGCGGTGAATCTCAAACCGAAAGCATTTTGACCTGCGCGGGGATACCCGCGGCTACATAAAAGTTTCGATACCTTAATCGAGGTGCTTTTCTGAGGTGTGGTTAAATTTTTGCCACTTCCATAAAAGCAGGTTCTCCCTTTGCAGGCGATGCGGGGCAGAGCCCTCTTGCGTTCTGGCCCCGCGGGCGGCGGGCATTTTGAGCATGTAGCAGATGCGGAAATGGGCCGGTATTAAAAAATAACAGAAGGGTTGCCCTTCTACCAGATAAAAAAGAGAAAACGGCGTTTGGAAAGGATTGGATTGATACATGGCGACAACTAAGGGGAAAGCAAGACAGAAAACATCTAAATCCCCCAGCAAAGCGCAGCTTCAAAAACAGCGGAAAAAACAGTTTTACGCGATCATCCTGTTTGCCATCGGGTTGTTTCTGGTGGCGGTGAGCCTCATCGACGGACCGGCTGTCTGGGGCTTTTTCCACGACTGTCTGCGAGGGATTTTCGGGCCCGTCTGCTACGCGGTGGGGCCGCTCACTGTGATTATGGCAGTCATTATCACCATCGACAAAGAGCATGTGGAAGTGCGGCACAAGGTCTGGCAGACGGCGGTGCTCATCGTGCTGCTGTGCGGCTTTGCGCAGATTTTTTACGGCCTGCCAAACGGAACGGGCTTTTTTGGAAAGTTCGCGGCCCTTTATCTGGATGGGATTTCGTTAAAAAGCGGCGGTGTGTTGGCGGCGGTTTTAGGCTGGCCACTGCTGCGGTACTGCGGCACGGCGGGAGCGGCGATTATCCTGCTGCTGGCGGCCTTTGTATTCTTGATGCTCATCACCGGTTCGACTTTAATGGGATTTTTCAAAACCTGTGCCAAACCGGTCAAACAGATGGAGGAAAGCTACATCCAGTTTAAGGAACAGCGTGCGGAAAAGCGGAAATCCCGGTTTAACATCGACGTGCCCTTGGACGAGGACCCGCCTATGCCGGAGCATCCGGTTTCTTCCCCCAATGCGGTGTTTGAGGAAGAAAGCCCCCTCCCGGACAGAGTGGTAGTGGACACCAAGACAGGGGAAGTCATTGATGAAATTCTCAAAAACGGCCCCAAGGACGACACTCCGGACATCGACCCGTCCATCTTTAAGGTGGACGCGGTGCCGGTGGGGGAGACGGTCAAGGACGATCCCCCTTTGGATACCCTCATTAACAAGGCCATCGAAGACTTTAAAACTCCGCCGGAGAAGGTGGAGAGGGCTAGCGCGCCCGAACCCGTCCCACAAGAAGGGGAGGCTGTGGCCTCGCCCGACCCCAAAAAGCAGTCGCCCATCCCCATGGATATCACGGTGGAGGCGCCGGTGGAAAACGTCTACCATTTCCCGCCGGTCAGTCTCTTAAAACAGCCTAAAATGAGCGGCAACCTGGACGTGAGTGAGGAACTCAAGGCCAATGCGGCAAAGCTCGTGGATACCTTAAAGAGCTTCGGCGTCCAGACAAGGATTATCGACATCTGCCGGGGGCCCACAGTCACTCGATATGAGCTCCAGCCGTCCGCTGGGGTGAAGATCAGCAAAATCACAGGCCTTGCTGACGACATCGCACTGAATCTGGCGACGGCAGGTGTCCGCATCGAGGCCCCCATCCCCAACAAGCCGGCGGTGGGCATTGAGGTGCCCAACCGCAAAACCGATATAGTCACCATCCGGGAGATTGTCGACTCTGATGAGTTCCGGTCGGCCAAGAGCAAGCTCACCATGGCGCTTGGGCGGGACATCGCTGGAAACATCACGGTGGGGGACATCGCCTCGATGCCCCACCTGCTCATCGCAGGCGCTACCGGAAGTGGTAAGTCGGTCTGCGTCAACTCGATTATCATCAGCCTTCTTTATAAATCTTCGCCGGATGAGGTTCGGTTTTTGATGATCGACCCCAAGGTGGTGGAGTTGGGCATTTACAACGGCATCCCCCATCTTCTGGTTCCGGTGGTCACCGACCCCAGGAAAGCGGCGGGAGCTCTCGGCTGGGCGGTCACCGAGATGCTCAACCGGTATAAGGCGTTTGCAGACAACAATGTGAGGGATTTAAAAGGCTACAACCGACTGGCTGGCAAGACCGAGGGGATGGACCCCATGCCCCAAATCGTCATCATCATTGATGAGCTGGCCGATTTGATGATGGCCGCTCCCAACGAGGTGGAGGACTCCATCTGCCGGCTGGCCCAGATGGCACGGGCGGCGGGGATGCACCTCATCATCGCCACCCAGCGGCCTTCCGTCGACGTCATCACCGGCGTCATCAAGGCCAACATCCCGTCCAGAATCGCCTTTTCGGTTTCGTCCCAGGTGGACTCGAGAACCATCTTGGACGGCGGAGGAGCGGAAAAGCTTTTGGGCCGGGGCGACATGCTGTTTTACCCTGTGGGATACCCGAAGCCCGTCCGCGTCCAGGGCTGCTTTGTCAGCGACTCTGAGGTGGAACAGGTGGTTGACTTTATCAAAAATAAGCAGCAACCAGCGGAATACGACGACAAGATCATGGAGGAAATTGAGCGCCAGGCTGTCCTGGAAAAGAAGAAAGGCGACAAGGCGGGAGCCGAGGATATGGGGGATTCCGATCCCCTATTTAACGATGCGGTGGACTGCGTACTGGACGCTGGGCAGGCGTCCACCTCTTATCTCCAGCGCCGCCTAAAGGTGGGATACGCCCGTGCGGCAAGACTTGTGGACGAGCTGGAGGAACGGGGAATTGTCGGGCCCTTAGAGGGAAGCAAGCCCCGGGAGGTGCTCATCACCCGTCAGCAGTGGGTGGAAATTTCCGCCCGGAACGCCGGGGATATTTAACCGGAGTGGAAAGTTCCCGCTTTGCCTTTCTCAATAAAGGGGATATGATTTGCGGAAAGGGACGATTAGATGGAAATCCGATGGGCGCATAAACAGGATTTAAGCCAGATCCTCGCCCATGACCAGTGGGTGGAAAAAGAGGCGCTCACCGGAAAGATCGAGAGGGGTGAGGTGGCTGTCTGTATAGAGGACGGGGCCTTTGCCGGCTGGCTTCGGTGGGGGCTGTTCTGGGATAACACCCCTTTTGTTTCGATGCTGCACCTACTGCCGGAATACCGGGGCAGGGGAATCGGCACCCAAATGATGGCGTTTTGGGAAAAGGAGATGGAAGATAGAGGGTATCCCCTTTTGATGACCTCCACTTCTTCATCGGAAACATCCCAGCATTTCTATCAAAAGCTCGGATACGCCGCGGTGGGGAGCTTTTTGCCACCCGGCGAGCCTTTGGAGCTCATTTTTCTAAAAATAATTTGACGCAGGCGGCGGGACAAACCGCCTGAATTTTTTTGAGGGGAGCAAAATGAAGAGAGGGAAGCAGTTTTGGGTACCTGTGTCCATTCTTGCCTTTTTTATTGTGGGAGGAATCGGGATTTTCCTGTTGGATCGGGGAATTTTACACCTCAATCACCCGTCGAAGGCCCAATTCCCGGTTAGAGGGGTAGACGTCTCCGCCCATCAAGGCGACATTGACTGGGAAGTGCTCAAGGGTCAGGATGTGTCGTTTGCCTACCTGAAAGCCACCGAAGGAAGCTCTTTTCAGGACGAGCAGTTTGCGTCCAACTGGAAAAACGCCCAAAAGGCGGGCGTTTTGACGGGGGCTTACCACTTTTTCAGCTTTGACAGCTCGGGTAAAACCCAGGCGGAGAATTTTATCTCCGTTGTTCCCAAAACGGCGGGGACGCTGCCGCCAGTGGTGGACATCGAATTCTACGGCGACAAGGAGCAAAACCGGCCCTCCAAAGAGGAGACGGCGGCCATCCTGGACGAGTTGTTAAAGGAGCTTGAAACCTATTACGGCGTTAAGCCGGTGTTATATGCGACAATGAAATCCTACCGGGCCTATCTGGAAGATGGGTACGGGGAATACCCCATTTGGATCCGGGATGTATTTTCCTGCCCCAATCTGCCGAATGGGCGGGAATGGGCCTTCTGGCAGTACTCGTCCCGTCATCGGATGAAGGGCTACGATGGAAGGGAGCCGTTTATCGACCGAAACGTTTTTAACGGTACTTTGGAAGAATTGACACAGATGTGTATTGCCCAGTAGAGGAGGAGTCAGTATGATATGGTCTATTTTAGGCGGAATTATTTTTGCTGCAATCGGCCTATTCATTTTTCTGAAACCGGATTTGATTTGGGAGTTAACAGAAAGGTGGAAATCTGATCGGGCAGAAGGGCCCTCTGCTTTCTACCTGAAAAGCACAAAGTTCGGCGGCGTTTTATTTGTATTAATGGGGATCGTGATGATTGTTCTCCCTTTTATTTTAGAGTGACAAATCTAAAGTTAATGTAGAAGGCGGAATATGGTGATAGAAAGTGATTGTATATTTCTTTTTTCAAATTTCAAAGGAAATTGTGGATAAGGTATCAAAGTCATGCCTTATAAATCAGTAACGGTTTCAAATTCTGGATATTCAGCAATTGCGTGAAGGCGCAGGGAAGCACTGCGATAAAGGAGAGGCTATGAACGAGTTTTTACCCGTCTGTCGGGAGGATATGGAACAAAAGGGGATTGAACAGCTGGATTTTATCTGCGTCACTGGGGACAGCTATGTGGATCACCCCAGCTTTGGGGTGTCGATTATCTCCCGCGTCATCGAGGCGCAGGGGTATACAGTGGGAATCATCGCCCAGCCTGATTGGCGCTCCCAAAAGGATTTTGTGAAACTCGGCAGGCCCAAATACGCCTTTATGGTCACGTCGGGGAACATCGATTCCATGGTGGCTCATTATACCGTCGCCCTCCGGAAGCGGACCGACGACGCCTACACCGCCGGGGGCAAGGCAGGTAAACGCCCCGACCGGGCGGTCATCGTCTACTGTAAAAAGATCCGGGAAATTTACGGGGATGTGCCCATCGTCATCGGGGGGCTGGAGGCGTCGCTGAGGCGGTTTGCCCACTACGATTACTGGGATGACGGGGTGCGGCCGTCTATTTTGCTGGACAGCGGCGCGGATCTTTTGTCCTACGGGATGGGGGAGCTTCAGACCATTGAAATCGTAAACCGCCTGGCAGGCGGGGAGGATATCCACAGTTTAACGGACATTAGAGGTACCTGTTATCTCACCGATCCGGTGAACACTCCCTACGGCGGCGTCCAATGCCCCGATTACCAGGTGGTGTGCCGGGACAAGAAAAACTACTGTAAGGCCACTAAAATCCAGATGGACAACCAGGATGAAATCACCGGGCGGACGGTGTTGCAGCGGCAAGGGGAGAAGATGCTGGTTCAAAACCCACCCATGCGGTCGCTGACAACTGAGGAGCTGGATTGGGTATACGATTTGCCCTATACCCGCACCTATCATCCCATGTACGAGGCGTTGGGCGGGGTGCCTGGCATCGAGGAGGTGGAGTTTTCCATCGCCCACAACAGGGGCTGCTTTGGAAACTGCAACTTCTGTTCCATCGCTTTCCACCAGGGGCGGAAGATCGCTGTGCGCAGTGAGGAGTCGGTGCTGCGGGAGGCGGAGCTGTTGACCAAGCTTCCGAACTTCAAAGGGTATATCCACGACGTGGGCGGCCCCACTGCCAATTTTCGGCAGCCCTCCTGCACAAAACAGCTGGAGAAAGGGCTGTGCGTCGGTAAGAAATGTCTCGCGCCGACCCCCTGTAAAGCGTTGGAAGTGGATCACCGCGGCTATTTGGAGCTTTTGCGGAAGGTGCGGGCGGTAGAAGGGGTCAAAAAGGTGTTCATCCGCTCCGGCATCCGATACGACTACGTGATGGCGGACAAGGACGACAGCTTTTTCAAGGAACTGGTGGAGTACCACGTCAGCGGGCAGCTCAAGGTCGCCCCTGAGCACTGTAGCGGCGATGTGTTGGACTGTATGGGAAAACCTCACATTGAGGTGTACAAGGCCTTTGCTGAGAAATTTTATAAGCTCACCCAAAAACTGGGGAAAAAGCAGTATTTGGTGCCCTATCTCATGTCCTCCCACCCGGGGAGCACCTTAAAGGATGCCGTCGAACTGGCGCTGTTTTTAAAAGAACAGGGGATCCACCCCGAACAGGTCCAGGATTTTTACCCCACGCCGGGAACGGTGTCCACCTGTATGTTTTTTACCGGTTTAAACCCCTATACCATGGAGCCGGTTTTCGTCCCCAAAACACCGGAGGAAAAGGCGATGCAAAGGGCACTTTTGCAGTATTTCCTCCCCAAAAACCACGCCTTGGTGGTCAAGGCGCTGCGGCAGGCGGGGCGCTCCGACCTGATTGGTACCGGCCCTAAATGCCTGGTGCCACCCCTTTCAAGACCCAGTGGAAAGGATGGCAATCCCTATCAAAAGCGGGAGGCGTCGGGGAAAAAACTTCCCCGTGGCAGAGGACAAAGGGAGAAAGGCGGCTCCCGTGGCAACGCAGGGGTTGAAGGAAAAAAACGTCCCGACCAGAAAGATCGAAAGCAGCGGTCCCATAAGCGTCACAAGTAGCGGCGGAGGAATTCTATGGCGAAGAAAAGACGTAAGAAAAATACAAAGAAGATTAATTGGCCGGTGGTGCTCGCTGCGGCGATCCTTCTAAGCGCCTTTGCATTTGTGACCTTATTTAACGGCAAAGACTGGAGCAAATGGCTGCCCGATCTGGATTTTCTGCCGTCGGGGACTTTTTCTGGACCTTCTCTGGACGAAGTGCCCGACGCTGCTGTACAGGTCCACTACATTGACGTGGGGCAGGGGGACAGCATGCTCGTCCAGGCAGGAAACTCGAACATCCTCATCGACGCAGGCGAAAACGACCAGGGGGACGAGGTGGTGGCTTACCTGAAAGGAGCCGGTGTTGAGACGCTGGACATGGTAATTGGCACCCATCCCCATTCCGACCACATCGGCGGGATGGATACGGTGATTGACGCCTTTGAAGTAAAGCAGGTGATCATGGGGGATATTCCCCAGGATATCGTCCCCACCACTCGTACCTATACCGACGTGCTGGAGGCAGTGTACAACAAAGGGCTGACCCTCACGGTTGCTCACGCGGGGGACAGCTATGAGATCGGCGGGGGGACGATTCAGGTTTTAGGGCCGGTGAAGGAATACGACGACCTAAACAACACGTCGCTTGTGATGAAGTTTACATACGGGGATGTTTCCTTCCTCTTTACCGGGGATCAGGAGGCAGATGCAGAAGAAGACCTTTTGACTTCGGGAACCGATGTGTCGGCCACCGTGCTAAAAATCGGGCATCACGGGAGCAACACCAGCACCAGCGACGAGTTTTTGGAAGCGGTGGGGGCCCAGTGCTATGTGATTGAAGTAGGAGCTCAAAACAGCTATAACCATCCCCATCAGGAGACCCGGGACAAACTGGAACGCACTGGGATGCCGGTATACCGCACCGACCTAAACGGCGATATCGTCGTCACCACCGACGGGAAGACCTTTCACGTGTACACCAGTAAATAAGGGGGCAATTGAAGGTGGAATATTGGAGCATCGACCGTTTGGAAGAGAAAGTTGCCGTCTGTGAGGATGACAACCGGCAGCGGCGGGAGATTCCCCTTGCGGATTTGCCGGAAGGCGTCAAGGAAGGGGATGTGCTTTGCCGGGTGGATGGAAGATACCGGGTGGATCACCGGGAAACGGAACGCCGCCGGGAAAGAAACCGCAAGCTGCTTGAGCGCTTGCGGGGACAATAGAAAGTATTTCATCAGGAAGGGTTTTGACAAAATGGGAAAGGCCAAATGGGGGTTTATCTGTTCCATGCTGATTGCGGGGAGCTTGGGGCTGTTTGTCAAGGGCATCCCACTTTCCTCGGCGCAGATTGCCTTGGTGAGGGGAATCGTCGGGAGCCTCTTTATCCTGGCATTTTCCCTTCTGTCAGGAAAGCGGTTTTCCCTTGCCCACATTGGGAAAAATATCGTCCCGCTGCTGCTGTCCGGCGTGGCGTTGGGATTTAACTGGATGCTGCTATTTCAAGCCTACCGGTACACCACCATCGCCACCATCTGCTATTATTTTGCGCCGGTGCTGGTGTTGTTCTTGTCCCCCCTCGTCCTCAAGGAGAAATTTGACAAAGTCAAGGTTTTATGTATCTTTACGGCCATGGCGGGGATGGTCTGCGTCGCGGGTGTAGGCGGGGCTGATAGCGGCAATGTAACGGGAATCCTCTATGGGTTGGGAGCCGCCTTGGTATATGCTTTTATCGTGCTGATAAACAAAAGGCTCACCGGGATTTCCGGCGTGGAGAGCGCCTTAGTTCAGCTTTTGGTGTCGGCCCTCACCATGTTTCCCTATCTGCTGCTCACCGGCGATACGGATTTTTCCGGGGTGTCCGGCAGGGCGATTTGGCTTTTGGCGATTGTGGGCGTTGTCCACACCGGGGTGATGTACCTTTTGTATTTTTCCTGTCTGCAAAAACTGGAAGCCCAGACGGCGGCGGTGTTCAGCTATATCGACCCGGTTTCCGCCATTCTCTTTGCGGCGGTGTTTTTGCGGGAAGGGATGAAGCCGTTGCAGATTGTTGGGGGATTGCTGGTTTTGGGGGAGACGCTCTTTTATGAGGTTTCCGCCGCCCGGAAAAAGGGGCGGGATGCCGCCGGCGAATCGTCGTAGGTACTGTTGTATGTTGCTTTAAGGGGGACGGTTATAGCGCCGTCCCCCTTTACATTGATAAAATGGAAATTTTCCACCGCCTATATTGCCAAAACAGGCCGTTTTGGTGTATAATAACAAGGTATATAGCCGCCTGCGGAAATCCTGGAAAAAGACATAAACTTTACCGCGGGACGGAAAAAGGGGGAAGTGACAATGGCGTCTAATTTTACCGTGTCGCTGGCGCGGCTGATAAAGGAGTTTTCTCTGGAAAGCATCTACCTGCCCCAAGATCCGGCGGAAATCATGATTTCATCCAGTGAGGTAAACCGGCCGGGGCTTTTAATTACCGGTTTTAGAAACTATTTTGACCCGGAGCGCATCCAGATTATCGGCAAGATGGAAAACGCCTACCTCAATGACTTGAGCCCGGAGATTAGGCAAGAGCGCCTGGACACTATGTGCGCTATGCAGGTTCCGACTATTATCGTCACCCGCGGCATGGACATTGTCCCAGAGCTCATTACGGCGGCGGAAAACCACCAGGTGCCCATCGTCCGCACCCAGGAATCCACATCGAGCTTTATGGCGACGATGATTTCTTTCTTAAATGTGGAGTTAGCCCCCCGCATTACACGCCACGGCGTTTTGGTGGAGGCGTACGGCGAGGGCATCCTCATATTAGGGGACAGCGGCGTCGGGAAAAGCGAAACCGCTATTGAGCTTGTAAAACGTGGCCACCGGCTTATCGCCGACGATGCGGTGGAAATCAGAAGGGTTTCCAATCGGACGCTGGTGGGGACTTCCCCAGATAACATCCGCCACTTTGTGGAACTGAGGGGTATTGGCATCATCAATGCCAGAAGGCTCTTTGGCATGGGTTCGGTCAAGATGACTGAGAAGATCGATATGATTGTCAAGCTGGAACACTGGGATCCTGCAAAGGTGTACGACCGGATGGGGATGGAAAATGAGTACACCACCATTTTGGGGTTAAAGGTTCCCTCTCTGACCATCCCGGTGAAGCCCGGACGGAATTTGGCCATTATTTTGGAGGTTGCCGCCATGAACAACCGTCAGAAAAAGATGGGGTACAACGCGGCGCAGGAGCTTTTGGCAAATCTGGGTATGCCGGTGGATCAGAATAAGCGGGAAGCTGAAAAAAACTGGGATTTCTAGGGGGAAAGCCGATTGAACATTCAAGTGGAGGTCCATTGCCACACAAATGTGGTCAAACATGCCTACTCGACCATTATCGAGGCGGTGCAGTGTGCCAAGGAAGCGGGGCTTTCCGGCATCGCCATCACCGACCATGGGCCGGAGCTTTTCGACGGCGCTCCTCTTGTCTATTTTCGCAATATGGATCTCATATCCGACGAGATGTACGGCGTCCGCATTTTTAAAGGGGTGGAGGCCAATATCCTCGGTAAAGACGGACGGATCGACATCCCGCCGGAAGTGGCGGCGAGGCTGGACTGGGTCATCGCTTCTATTCATTCGCCGGAATTTGAGGCGTCGGATTTTGACGGATGCACTTCCGCCTACTTGGGGGCAATCGACAATCCCTATGTGGACATGTTGGGCCACACGGGGCGGGGCATGTTTTTCTACGACCGGGAAAAGGTGATCAAACGCCTGGTGGAGCGGGGAAAGATCATGGAGTTCAATGAACACAGCTTCGATAAAAAGGGAGCCAAGGAACGCTGCTTGGAAATCGCCAGGCTCTGTAAAAAATACGGTGCCCTTGTCTGTGCCGGATCCGACGCACACTTTGCGGCAGCGGTGGGAAAGGTCCCCCGCGTCCTCCAAATGCTGGAGGAAATCGATTACCCGGAAAAGTTGATCCTCAATCTGGATAAGGACCGTTTTTTTGATTACACCGAGAAGCGGAAACTGCGCTTGGGCGCTGAGTCAAAATAGATTATATGTCCGCCGGAGTCGGCGGGCTTAACAGAAAGGTTTGGAAAATATGAAGTATTATGTTGGCATCGATTTGGGCGGCACCTTTATCAAAGCGGGTGTCGTGGACGAAAACTGCAAAGTGGTGGCCAAGGCGTCCATTCCCTCCGCCGTGGACGGGGACGATGAAGCGCTGGCCGGACGGATGGTGGAGTGCGCCCAGAAGGCTTTGGCCGAGTTAAACCTCACCATCGACGACATTGAATCGGTGGGCGTAGGAACCCCGGGCGCCGTGGACGTAAACACCGGCACCGTCATCTACTCCTGCAATTTGCAGTTTGAGAACACCCCTTTGGCAAAATACGTGGAGGACCGCATCCACAAGGCCGTTTACTTAGAAAACGACGCCAACGTGGCGGCATACGGGGAAGCCATCGCCGGAGCCGCCAAGGGCATCGGCAACGTCATTATGATTACCTTAGGCACCGGTGTCGGCGGCGGCATCATCATCGACGGGAAAATTTACTCCGGATTTAATGGTATCGGCGGCGAGATGGGCCATGTTGTCATCAATTATAACGGAAGGGACTGCGCCTGTGGCCGAAAAGGCTGCCTGGAGGCGTATGCGTCGGCGTCCGCGCTGGTTAAAATGACCCAGGAGGCCATGGAGGCCAATCCGGAGTCTAAGCTGTGGCAGGTGGCCAAAACCCTCGACGAGGTCGACGGAAAAACCGCCTTTGACGCCATGCGGATGGGCGATGAAACGGGCAAAAAACTGGTGGACGATTACATCGGTTATTTGGGTTGCGGGCTGGCAAACTTTGTGAACATCTTCCAGCCGGAGGTGCTGCTCATCGGCGGCGGCATCTGCAAGGAGGGGGAAACTCTGCTTGCCCCTTTGCGGGAGATTCTCAAAACCGAGACCTATGGCCTGGAGAGCACCCCCAGAACCACCCTCAAGGTGGCGGAGCTGGGAAACGATGCGGGAACCATCGGCGCCGCTATGCTCTGGCGGATGCACGAAAAGAAATAAACGGGCATTTTGGCGCGTATATATGAGAAAGGCGCCGCGCAAAGCGGGAAACCGCCCAAAAATTCACCGAATGCGGGGGTACAGTGCTGAGCATGAATGGTTACGATCAGGTCAAGGCATACTGCGCGGAGGCGGGAATCCGGTTTGTTTGCGATGAACCGATGAAAAATCACACCAGCTTCCGGATCGGGGGGGCTGTCCCCCTGTTCATTGCCCCGAAAAGCGTAGAAGAACTGTCGGCTTTGCTGCCAATCCTCCGGCAAAATGTTTCCTATTTCTTTTTGGGGAAGGGCTCCAACTTGCTCATCGACGACGAGGGGGTCGATGCCGCCGCCGTCTTTTTGGGCAAGGATTTGGCCCAGTGTAGAGTGGAGGACGGCCTGCTCATCTGCGAGGCGGGGGCACCTCTCGCCAAGGCCTGCTACACCGCCTACCGCAACGGCCTTTCGGGGCTGGAATTTGGGTGGGGTATCCCGGGGAGCGTGGGCGGAGCCGCCTATATGAACGCTGGGGCCTATGGGGGAGAAATGAAGGATGTAGTCGTTTATTGCGAGCATCTGGATGAAAACGGAAAGCTCTACCGGGTTCCGGCCCAAGAGCTGCAATATTCCTACCGGCGCAGCTTTTACACTGGAAAACCCCTTTGTATCGTCCGGGTGGCGATGAAGCTCAACCCCAAAAACCGGGAGGAAATCCACGCCAGGATGGATGAACTGATGGCGCGGCGGAAGTCAAAGCAGCCCTTGGAGTACCCCAGCGGGGGGAGCACCTTCAAACGGCCTGAAGGGGCCTATGCGGCGGCGCTCATTGAGCAGTGCGGTCTCAAGGGCCTCTCGGTGGGAGGCGCCATGGTGAGCACAAAGCACAGTGGATTCCTCATCAATTTTAAGGACGCCACCTGCAAAGATATGCTGGAGCTGATCGAAAAAGTCAAAGCGGAAGTGAAACGGCAGACGGGCTTTGGCCTCGAATGCGAAGTGATGCAGCTCAAAGCGGATGGGGACGCTGTCAGGGCGGTGCCTGCGGGTTGTGGAAAATAAATGAGTTGCTGGTTTGTCTGCCTGTTTGTTAAAGATACGGTTATAATAGATGAGGATGCTTGCCCCATGGAGGTTAAGAGATGGATTTGTTGATTGTTACAGGCCTTTCCGGCGCGGGAAAATCCCGGGCCATCGATGCTTTGGAGGACATTGGGTTTTATTGCGTCGACAACATGCCCCCAAAGCTCATCTCCAAGGTAGCTGAAATCTGTCTTGCCGCCGACAGCAAGTTTAAACGGGTCGCCATCGTCACTGACATGCGGGGAGGCGACCTGTTTTACGGCCTGTTTGAGGAACTGGACGAGCTCCAGGGCAAAGGACTGAAATACAAGCTGCTGTTTTTGGATGCCACCGATCAGGAGTTGATGCGCCGGTACAAGGAAACCAGGCGCCGGCACCCTTTGGCTGACCTTGGGAGCGGCGGCATCGGGGAGGCCATCCGCAACGAGCGGGTCTTGTTAAAACCGGCCAGGGAGCGGGCGGATTACATCATTGACACCACTCATCTGTCGGCAAACGAACTAAAGCAGCGGATGAACAGCATCTTCTTGGACGAGCTGCAAAACGGCATGCTCATCAACGTCATGTCCTTTGGGTTTAAATACGGTTCCCCGGCCGAGGCAGATCTGGTGTTCGACGTGCGGTGTCTCCCAAACCCCTACTATGTGGACGCCTTGAAAAACAAGACTGGGCTCGACCAAGAGGTGCGGGATTATGTGATGAATTCACCCAATTCATTGGAGTTATTAGATAAGCTCAAAGACCTCATCGGTTTTTTGATCCCCCTTTATCAGAAGGAGGGGAAAAGCCAATTAATGATTGCGATGGGGTGTACCGGAGGAAAACACCGGAGCGTCACCTTTGCGGAAAATATCTACCATTTTTTGTCGGAGCAGGGCGGCAACGTCCGGGTTATTCACCGGGATATCGCCAAATAAGCTTTGACGTCTGCGTTTTGGGGAGGAGGCTACCATGTCGTTTTGTCAAGACGTGAAAAGAGAACTCTGCAAACTGGAGGAGAAAAAGGAGTGTTGCTTAAAAGCGAGACTTTACGGGATGCTCTGCTTTAGTCGGAGTTTTCCAGAAGAGGCACAGGTGTTCGCCACTGAAAATAAGTTTGTAGCGGAACATTTTGCCCAGAGCTTGGCGGGGATGATGGGAACCTTTGTCACCATCCGCTCCGACCCCAGGCGTCTCAAGGAAAACGCACCTATGTACGCGGTACTCATCGAGGATCCACACCAGCGGGAACTGCTCTGTGAATCCTTCTCTATCAGCGCCACCGCTCTCAATCCTGAGTTTACCGAAAGCCCCCACTGCCTGGCGGCGTTTTTGCGGGGGCTTTTTCTGCTTTCCGGCTCGGTGACCAATCCGGAAAAGGAGTATCACCTGGAATTGGTGGCCCCCAACCGGATGCTGGCGGAAGAAGTTTTCCAGCTGGTTCAGGAGACGGGAATCCGGTTTAAAATGACCAAGCGCAAGCACAGTGAAATCCTCTACCTGAAGGAAAGTGAGCAGATCGAGGACTTCCTCACCTTTATCGGCAGTTCTAAATTCGCCCTCCAGCTTATGGACGTCAAGGTTATGAAGGACGTGCGCAACAAAGTAAACCGGGTGACCAACTGCGAGACGGCAAACCTCGACAAGACCGTTTTGGCCTCCAGCACCCAGGTGCAGGACATCCGCTACATTGAAGCCCATGGGGGACTTGCCTTTTTGGACGACGACCTGCGGGAACTGGCTCAGCTCAGGCTTAATAACCCGGAGCTTTCACTGCGGGAACTGTCCGAGCTTTTAAAAACGCCTTTGAGCCGGTCCGGCGTCAATCATCGGCTGAAACGGATTTCCGCCGCGGCGGACAAGCTGAGAAGCAGAGAAGGTAAAACACAGTAATCCGTTGATTTGAGAGAAAAGCATATTGCAATTGGGAAAGGACATCAATATGAAAATCGAGAGAAAAGACGTGATTGAGTACGTGGGGGCAGCAGTGCTGGTGGTAGGAGGGATCGCAGCTACCATCATCGGCGATCCTTCCATCAAAAAAATATTGTTTACGATTTTATCCATCTGCATGTGGGTGGTGACATTGTTTCAAGTGCTGGAGTACCGCGCTTTAGAGAAAAAATCTCCAGGAGAATTGGTGTATACAGTGATATTTGCCATTGTGGCGCTGGTGATTACCGGCGCTACCGTGTACATGTTTATTCGGTTTTAGGGTACGTTGATTCAAAGGAGGTCCGGTATGGAAAACAAAAAGTTTGTACACCTGCATCTGCATACCGAGTACAGCCTCTTGGACGGGGCCTGCCGCATCAAGGACCTCCCCAAAAAGGTGAAGGCGCTGGGGCAGGATGCCGTCGCCATCACCGACCACGGGTGCATGTACGGCGTGGTGGATCTGTATAAGACCTGCCAAAAAGAAGGGATTAAGGCCATCATCGGCTGCGAAGTCTACGTGGCTCCCCGCACCCGGTTTGACAAGGTGCACAAGGTGGATTCAAGCCCTTACCACCTGGTGCTGCTCTGCAAAAACGCCGCGGGGTACCAAAATCTCATCAAAATGGTGTCTTTAGGGTACATTGAGGGGTTTTACAACCGGCCCCGGGTGGACCTGGAGCTGCTCCGAACCCACCACGAGGGGTTAATCGCCCTGTCCGCCTGCTTGGCCGGGGAAATTCCCAGAAAGCTCACCGCTGGGGATTACGAGGGGGCCAAGGAAACGGCCCTGAGGTATCTCAATATCTTCGGGGAAGGAAACTACTACATCGAGGTGCAAAACCACGGCATCAAGGAGCAGCAGCGGATTCTGCCCCTGTTTCGGAGGCTTTCCGACGAAACGGGAATCCCCTTGGTGGCCACAAACGATTGCCACTACCTAAACAAAGATGACGCCAAGATGCAGAACATTTTGGTCTGCATCCAGACAAACCACGTCTACGGGGACGGAGGCACCCTGGAATTCCCCACCGACGAGTTTTACGTAAAGTCCCGGGAAGAGATGGAAGAGGCGCTGCCGGATTTTCAGGACGCCATTGACAACACAGTGAAAATTGCTGAGAAATGTGATTTTTCCTTTACCTTTGGGCAGACAAAGCTTCCAAATTTCACTCCGCCCGACGATCGGGACAACCTGGAATACTTCACCGATTTAAGCCGCCGGGGTTTAAAAAAGCGGTACGGAACCATTACGCCGGAATTGCAGGAGCGGTTTGATTACGAGATGGACATCATCGTCAAGATGGGGTATGTGAACTACTACCTCATCGTCTACGATTTTATCCGCTACGCCAAAAGCGTGGGGATACCCGTGGGGCCTGGAAGGGGTTCGGGGGCGGGGAGCCTTATCGCCTACTGCATGGGCATCACCGGTATCGACCCCATGAAGTACAACCTCATCTTCGAGCGGTTTTTAAACCCGGAGCGGGTCAGTATGCCCGACTTTGACGTGGACTTCTGCTATGAGCGGCGACAGGAGGTCATCGACTACGTCATCCGCAAATACGGCGCCGACCATGTGGCACAGATCATCACCTTCGGCACTATGGCGGCCAAGGGATCGGTTCGCGACGTGGGGCGGGCGCTTGGAATGCCCTATCAGAAGGTGGACAAAATCGCCAAGCTCATCCCTTTCCAGCTCAAGATGACGGTGGACAAGGCTATGAAGGATGTAAAAGAGCTGCGGGAACTGTACGAGGTGGATCCGGAGATCAAGGAACTTCTCGACATGGCGAGAAAGGTAGAGGGGATGCCTCGGCACGCCTCTACCCACGCGGCGGGGGTAGTCATCACCGCCGACCCGGTCAGCGAATATGTCCCGCTGCAAAAAAGCGACGAGTCCATCATCACCCAGTTCCCCATGACGACCTTAGAGGAATTGGGCCTTCTCAAAATGGACTTTTTGGGGCTTCGAAACCTGACGGTTATCGACCACTGCGCCAAGGAAATTCAGAAGCAGGAACCTTCCTTTTCCATCGACAAAATCCCCTTGGACGATAGAAAGGTCTACGAGATGTTTTCCCGTGGTGAGACAAGTGGGGTGTTCCAGTTTGAGTCGGCGGGGATGCGGCAGATGCTCATCAGCATGAAGCCCAGAAATATCGAGGATTTGACGGCCGCTACCTCTATTTACCGGCCCGGCCCCAGTTCTTCCATCCCAACTTACATCGAAAACCGGTTCCACCCGGAAAAGGTCCGGTATAAGGTTCCCCAGCTGGAGCCCATCTTAAACGTCACTTGCGGCTGCCTTCTCTACCAGGAGCAGGTGATGCAGGTGTTTCGGTCGCTGGCGGGGTACTCCTATGGGCGGGCGGATTTGGTTCGCCGCGCCATGTCCAAAAAGAAGATGGACGTCATGGAGGCGGAGCGGCAAAACTTCGTCTACGGCAAAAAGCGGGAGGACGGATCGATAGAATGCGTGGGCGCTGTGGCCAACGGCATCGACCCCAAGGTGGCCAACGAGATTTTCGACGACATGGCCTCCTTTGCCGAGTACGCCTTTAACAAATCCCATGCGGCGGCCTATTCCATCGTCTCCTATGAGACGGCCCACCTCAAATGCCACTATCCGCGGGAGTACATGGCGGCGCTGCTCACCTCGGTGCTGGATCATACCAGCAAGCTTTTGGAATACGTAGGGGAGTGCCGGGAGCTTCATATCCCCATCCTGCCGCCGGATATTAACAAGAGCGTCTCCGCCTTTACGGTGGAAGGGAACGCCATCCGGTTTGGCCTTTTGGCCATCAAGAGCATGGGAAAAGGGGTTTTAGATAACATCATCGCTGAGCGGGAGGAAAACGGGCCCTATCAAAACCTCTTTGAGTTTTGCAAGCGGCTCTACGGCAAGGATTTAAACAAGCGGAATCTGGAAAGCCTTATTGGATGCGGTGCGCTGGACTGCTTCGGTTATCACAGAAAGGAGCTCTACGCTTCCTATGAAAAGGCCATGGAGGCGGCGGCCTTTTACGGCAAAAACAACGCTGGAGGGCAGATCAGCCTTTTTGCCGCGGCCCAAATCGAGGAGCCCCAGGCCGACATGGTGCAGTGCGGGGAGTATTCCCAAGGGGAGCTCTTAAAATTTGAGTATGAGGCCTTGGGATTTTACCTGACGGGGCATCCCCTTCAGCAGTACGCACCTTTGGTGAAAAAGTACGGAATGGACAACCTCATTGACATTGTAAACGATGACGCTAAGTACACCGATCATAAACCGGTGCGGATTTTAGGGAGGGTTGTGTCCCAAAAAGTCACCACTACAAAAAGCGGGCAGAGCATGTGCTTTGTGGAATTTGAGGACATCACCGGGACGCTTGAGATGGTGGTGTTCCCCAAAGTCTACGACCAGTATGAGCGGCTGCTGCGTTCTGGGGAGCCGCTGATCGTCGAGGGAGCGGTTTCCCTCAGAGAGGACGAGGAACCCAAAATCCTCTGTAACAAGCTGGTTTCCCTGGGGGATTTTAGGCCGTCGGAGAAGAAAGAGACAACCCTTTATATTAAGTTGACTTCCAAAGAGGACAAGCGGCTACCCGCTGTATTGCATTTGTGCAAGGAGTATCCGGGCGAATCCCCGGTAAAGCTCTATTTCGCGGACGAGAAAAAATACTGCTACCCGCCGGGAAAAGAGCGGGTGACTTTGGCGGGGCTGCTGCTGGACGGGCTTGGCGAGCTTGTAGGCCAAGATGGATACGCGGTCAAATAGGAGAAGCTTTTATGGAAGGGAAGATTTGGTATCACGGCTCTCCTTTTCTGTTTGAGGTGTTGGAAGCGGGGAGCACCGTAACCCCTTGGAGAAAGTTAGCGGAGGCTTTTTCCCACAAGCCGGATATCCTTTGCATCGAAGACGACGGGGAAATCCTCCACAACGGCAAGCGCGAGGGATTTCTGTACCGGATCGCGGAACCCCTCGCGGTGGGAAAGGATGTTTTTCCCCATCCCCGGTCAACCATGGAAGAGAAGCTGGAATTTTTGACCGAAAGGCCACTTCGGGTGGAATTGATCGGGAAAATTCCGCCGCCGGGTGAGGAATTTCAAAAGCGGTTCGCTGGATTCTTTGCATCCCATCAAAAGAAAAACGCCTGACCAACCGGTCAGGCGTTTTTTAGTCCAGATAGGTGACAATTTCGGTGAGGGGACGGCGTTTGGGAGTTTGGGGCTCTTCTTCCGAGTAGCCCACCGGAATCATGGCGACAGGGCGGTGCCCGTCGGGAAGGCTCAGCGCCTCTTTGCAGGCGGTTTCATCAAAGGCTCCCACCCAGCAGGTGGACAAGCCGTTTGCCCTGGCGCAGATGAGGATGTTCTGAATAGCGGCCGCCGTGTCCTGAAGACAGTAGAGTGTTTCTCCCCGTTGACCGTATTGCTTTCCTGAGCGTTCCGGTTCCGCACAGACTAAAATCACCACCGGTGCGCTGTAAATCCAGTGGCCGGGGCGGCCCAGGCTGTCGCAGGCTTTTTTCTTTGCCTCTCCTCGAAGGACGTAAAAATGCCAAGGCTGCATGTTGCCGCCGCTGGGCGCCCAGTGTGCCGCCTGCAACAAGCGCTCAATCAGACCATTGGGGACTTCTTTGGAAAGATATTTCCGAACGCTTCTCCTCGACGCAATGAGTTCACTGCAATTCATTTTCATCATTCCTTTCTATTCTATTGTAGCACTTATGAATGAAAAAGGAAAGTTCGTGTAGGTTTTCGTCCTTTTTTCACTTGTCAATGGCGTTTTTTGATGGTATAATTACCACATAGATAGGCAGTAAAGTGGTCGGATATTATCTAAGGCCCATCTATTAAAATGGGAATTTTTAGCCTGAAAAGGTGCAATAGACAACAACTGAAAGGGAGGCAACCATATGGAATACGGCGAAAAATTTAAAAAGGCGGTTTTTGGCGGCTTCGATCGGCAGGATGTCCTCAAATGCTTTGAAGAAGTAAACGAGGAGCATCAAAAGACGGTTGCGCGCTTCCAGCGGGCTACAGAAGACCTGCAAAAGGAAAACGACTCCTTAAAGACCAAGGCCGAAGAACTTCAAAAAGAGGCCGATGATTTGAAAGCCCAGTTGGACGAGTTCAAAAAGGCCAGTGAGGAAAAGGAACAGGCCGCCTCCGAGCAGGAGGAAAAATACAACAGTTTGTTGGAAAACAACAAACGGCTCAGCGGTCGGGTGGACGAGCTCCAGCGTGAGATCGCTTCCCAAAAGGCACTTAACAGTAAACTCACCATGAAACGGGATCTTTTAGAGTCTAATAACAAACAGCTCAGCGCCAAACTGCAGGAATTAAACGAACAGCAGACCAAGGAAAAGGCGAGTCTTGAAATCGGCGAAATTATGATGGAAGCAAAAACTGCCGCTGACAAAATCCTTGCCCGCGCCCATGAGAAATCCGCCAAGCTCAAGGAGGCAACCAAGCAGGAGACGTCCCAGGTGGAAAAGCAGTTCGATCAGACCAGGGAAAAGCTGATTGCCACCATGGATTCCTTTAAGGCGTTTTCAGCCGACGTATTACAGGATTTTGAGAAGCTTCAGAAGGATTTGAAAAGCGCAAAGGCACACATTTGTGAAGAGGATGTCAAATCAGAAGCGCCCAAAGAAGAAAAAGAAGTAGAGTCAGCGCCCAAGGTGGAGGAACCCAAGAAGGGGTTTAAAGCGGACTTCTTGTTCCGGAAATGAAGGAAGAAGGCTTACGATCCATATGAGTACCATTCGCTGCGACGCGCAAGAGTTAGTAAAAATCGCAAAAAACCTTAAGGTGCGGGATAGGGTTCTGTTATCCGGCGTTGTTTACACCGCCCGCGACGCCGCCCACAAACGGATGCTCGCGTCAATGAAAGAGGGCGAGGCTCCCCCTTTTCCGATCAAAGGGGCTTCCATCTATTACGCCGGCCCAACCCCGGCCCGGGAGGGGATGGCAATCGGTTCCTGCGGCCCGACTACTTCGGGGAGGATGGACGTGTTTGCGCCGTTTCTGCTGGATGAGGGGCTGGTTTGTATGATCGGGAAAGGCCCCCGCAAGGCGGAAGTGGTGGAAGCCATTAAACGCAACCACGCAGTTTATCTTTGTGCTATTGGCGGAGCCGGGGCGCTGGCCTGCAAGTGCATCAAAAGCTGCGAAGTGATCGCTTACGAGGACTTGGGGTGCGAGTCGGTGAAAAGGCTGACCCTGTGCGATTTCCCGCTGATCGTCGGCATCGACTGCCAAGGCGGAAATATATTTAACTGACAGAATGGACAGGTGGGACCAGAGCGTCGCCTGTCCATTTTTAAGGAGGACTCCCAGATGACAAAAAAAGAACGGGCTTTAAAAGCGGTGGAGGCGCTGGAAAAGGTATATCCTGATGCAGTGTGTTCCCTGACCTATGAAAAGCCTTATGAGCTGTTGATTTCCACCAGGCTTTCCGCTCAGTGCACTGACGCCCGGGTCAACTTGGTGACGCCGGTTTTATTTTCAAAGTTTCCCTCCCTACAAGCTTTGGCGGACGCTCCCATTGAGGAAATTGAGGAAATCATCAAGCCCTGCGGGCTCTTCCACACCAAGACCAGGGACATTAAGCTCCTGTCCCGGATGCTCATCGACGAATTTGGGGGAGAGCTTCCCGATACTTTGGAGGGGCTCATGAAACTCCCCGGTATCGGGAGAAAGACGGCAAACCTCGTTATGGGGGACATCTTTAAAAAGCCCGCCGTCGTCACTGACACCCATTGCATCCGCATCAGCGGGCGGCTGGGGCTCACCAAGGAAAAAGAGCCCTATAAGGTGGAGATGGAGCTGAAAAAAATCCTGCCTCCGGAAAAGAGCAATGATTTCTGTCATAGGCTCGTCCATTTTGGGCGGGAATTCTGCAAAGCGCGGGCGCCTCAGTGTACTGTTTGCCCCCTGCGGGACATTTGCAAAAACGTGGAGAACCCATGACTTTTCAGAGGGTAGAACAATGGAAAAAATGAGCGAGTTTTTTGCCCGCCGCGTGGAGACCTACGACCAACACATGTTGCAGGAGGTAGAGGGCTGCAAAGAAGGGTACGAAAAGATGGCCCAAATGATTCCGGAGGGCACCGAGAAGCTGCTGGATTTGGGATGTGGTACCGGGCTGGAACTGGATGAAATTTTCAAGCGGTTTCCGTCCCTTCAGGTGACGGGCATTGATTTGACTTGGGAGATGCTCCAAAAGCTGCGGGAGAAGCACCCTGACAAACAGCTTAATCTCATTCATGCCAGCTATTTTGACTGTGATTTTGGCGTTTACCGGTACGACGTGGCGGTTTCGTTTCAGACGATGCACCACTTTGGGTATCCGCAAAAGATTGCACTCTATCAAAAAATTTGCGGCTGCCTGAAACCCGGGGGACGGTACATCGAATGCGATTACATGGCAAAGACCCAGCGAGAAGAGGATCACTGGTTTGCGGAAAACCGGCGGCTCCGGAAGGAGTTGGGCATTCCGCTGGATGAATACTATCATTTTGACACCCCTTGCACGGTGGAAAACCAGATTAAGATGCTTTTGCAGGCGGGTTTTCGCAAGGCGGAGGCGGTGTACCGCCGGGAAAACACCGGGATGATTGTGGCCTATCAATAAAGAAAAACGGTATCCGTTTATACGGATACCGTTTCTGTTTATGCGAAAAGTCGCCAACATTATTTTGCCTTTGCCGACGCCTTGGCGCGGAGGGACTTGTCCAAAATCCGCTTTCTCAACCGCAGGTTTTCCGGCGTTACCTCGATGAGCTCGTCCTCGGCAATGAATTCGATGCACTGCTCTAGGCTCATAACCTTAGGCGGGATGAGGCGCAGCGCGTCGTCGGAGCCGGCGGCCCTGGTGTTAGTCAGCTGTTTTCTCTTACAGACGTTGACCACCAGATCGTCCCCTTTTGGAGACTGCCCTACGATCATGCCCTCGTAGACCTCAGTGCCCGGGGAAATAAAGAGCTGGCCCCGCTCCTGTGCGTTGTAGAGACCGTATGCCACTGCCGTACCGGTCTCAAAGGCAATGAGGGAGCCGGTAGAACGGGTGGGGATTTCGCCCTTCATAGGCTCGTAGCACTCAAAAACAGAGGCCATGATGCCTTCACCCTTTGTGTCCGTCAAAAACTCGTTTTTATACCCGAACAGTCCACGGGAGGGAACCAAAAATTCCAGTTTCATCCGGCTGCCCTGTGGGGTCATCTGCTGGAGTTCGCCCTTGCGGGTCCCCATTTTTTCCATGACGGCGCCCATGTATTCCTCAGGCACATCGATGACTACCCGCTCAATGGGTTCGCACTTTTTGCCGTCGATTTCCTTGAAGAGGACGTGGGGGGTGCTGACCTGGAACTCGTAGCCCTCCCGGCGCATGGTCTCAATGAGGATGGAAAGGTGCATTTCGCCCCGGCCCGAGACCAAAAAGCTGTCGGCGGAATCGGTGTCCTCCACCTTGAGGGAGACGTCCTTTAACAGTTCTTTGTAAAGCCGGTCGCGGATTTGGCGGGAGGTGACAAATTTTCCCTCCCTGCCGGCGAAGGGGGAGTTGTTGACCGAGAAGGTCATTTGCACGGTGGGCTGGGAAATCTTAGAGAAGGGGAGGGGATCTAACGCTTCTGGGTCACAGAGAGTTTCGCCGATGGTGATGTTTTCGATGCCGGAGATGCAGATGATGTCGCCCACTGTGGCGGATTCACAGGCAACCCGGTTTAGCCCATTGATTTCATACATGTTGACGACTTTTCCCTTGTACTTGGTATCGGGGTTGTGGTAGTCGCAGACCATAACCTCCTGTCCCTGGTGGACGGTGCCGCGGGTGACCCGGCCAATGGCGATGCGGCCCACGTAATCGTTGTAGTCGATGGCGGAGACCATCATCTGGAAGGGAGCGGTTTCGTCGCCCTCCGGTGGGTCGATGTGCTCCAAAATCTTATCGAAGAGAGGGCGCAAATCCTTTCCGGGGATTTCCGGCGCGTAAGTAGCGGTGCCGGCCCGCCCGGAACAGTAAATAACCGGGCTGTCAAGCTGCTCCTCGGTGGCGTTTAAATCCATCAAAAGCTCCAAGACTTCGTCCTCGATTTCGTAAAGTCGGGCGTCCGGGCGATCGATCTTGTTGACCACCACGATAATTTTGTGGCCCAGTTCCATGGCCTTCTGGAGGACAAAGCGGGTCTGGGGCATACAGCCTTCGAAGGCGTCTACCAGCAGAAGGATGCCGTCTACCATTTTGAGCACCCGCTCCACTTCGCCGCCGAAGTCGGCGTGGCCGGGGGTGTCGATAATATTGATTTTAACGCCCTGATAAAAGGCGGAGGTGTTTTTAGCGAGGATGGTGATGCCCCTTTCCCGCTCCAGGTCGTTGTTGTCCATGACCCGGTCCTCGACCACCTGGTTTTCCCGGAAGGCGCCGCCCTGTTTGAGCATTTCATCTACTAAAGTGGTTTTGCCGTGGTCGACGTGGGCGACAATGGCGATGTTACGTAAATCTTTGCGAATCAAATGAAAAGCCTCCTAAAATATCCTGTTCCCGCAGTGGTTGGGAATCCTTATTTGTGGTATTTTCCGTTAGAATTGATTTGAAAGCAGCGGTAGACCTGTTCCAACAGCATCACCCGGGCCAACTGATGGGGAAAGGTCATCTCTGACATGGAGAGTTTGATTTTCCCTATAGTTTTCACCTCGTCGCTGAGGCCGTAAGACCCGCCGATGACAAAGGTAATACCGCTTTGACCCGAAAGAGAAATTTTTTCCATCTCCCGAGCAAAGGCAGGGGAGGAATACTGCTTCCCTTCGATGCACAGAGGGACGACAAAGCTGTCTTTGGGGAGCTTTGCAAGAATGGACGCTCCTTCTTTTTCAATACATCGTTTGATTTCGCTTTCCGACGGATTATCGGAAAGTTTATATTCACCTAGTTCGACGATGTTGAGCTTGCAGAAGCCGCCCAGCCGCTTTTGGTATTCCGCGCAGGCGTCCCGCAGGTATTTTTCCTTGAGTTTTCCAATGCAGATCAAAGTGACGGTCAGCATGAGATTTCGATCATCCTTCCGTCGTTTACTTTGGCCAGCACGTCGATGAGATAATCCCGCCCCAGCATCATTTCCTTTTGGTTGAGATAGTTTTTCGAGTGGGCGAAGGCCACTTCCGGCCGGTTGTTGTGCTCGCTCAGGTGGGCCAAGGCAAACCTTCTGGTATTGCCTTGAATGAGCCGCTCAATGGCCTCGGCGCACTGCTCGTTGGAGAGGTGCCCCTTTTCTGATGCAATCCTTCTTTTTAAAAAGAAGGGATAGGGCCCGTATAAGAGCATGCTTTCGTCGTAGTTAGACTCCAGCATGACGAAATCGCAGCCTATGAGGGCGTCGAGCACTTCGTCGCTGACAAAGCCCAAGTCGGTGCAGATGCCAATCTGCTCATGGGAGGGTGTCTCAACCCGGAACCCCAAGCTCTCCCGGCTGTCGTGGGAGGTGTGGAAGGGAGTGACGAGATAACCCTCTACCTCGGTGGGCTGGTCGATGATATGTATTTCCTGCCCGTTGCCTAAATGTCCCTGTTCCAGAAGGCTTTGGATGGTGCCCTCTGAGCCGTATACCGGCAGGTTGTGGCGGGTGGAAATCACATCTAGGCCCTTTACGTGGTCACTGTGCTCGTGAGTGATGAATACCGCTTTGACGGCGGAGGGGGGAAGCCCGGCACAATGCATGCTTTTTGCGTAGTTGCGGATGCCGATGCCGGCGTCGAATAGGATTCCGCTGGTGAGGCTTCCCAAATAGGTGGCGTTTCCGCTGCTGGAGCTGCAGAGATTATAAAAGTAAGTCAAGGCATTCCCTCCTTTCAAAACGTTTCGGTATTTTACAAAAAGGCAAATTTTATTGACTTCTTGGCAGACAAATTTGAGGGTCAAATCCGCAAAGGGTGTCCCTCCACAAATAAAAGGTTGGAGAAGATTCTCCAACCTGATATTTTCTACACTAGAGGGCTAAGGGCATTTGATTTTCCGGGCAGTGGATTTTTTTGATATCTGCCCCCAAGGCCCGCAGTTTGAGTTCGATGTCCTCATATCCCCGTTCAATGTGATGGATGTCTTCAATTTCAGTGATGCCGGAGGCAGCGAGCCCCGCGATAATCATGGCGACACCTGCCCGCAGGTCGGTGGCCTTTACCGGTGCTCCCATCAGGTGGCCGGTGCCCTCGATGACGGCGACTTTGCCGTCTACCGAAATGTCAGCGCCCATTCGGCGAAGTTCGTCCACATATTTAAATCGGTTGTCCCAGATGCCTTCGGTGACGATGCTGGTCCCCTTGGCCAAGGTTAGAAGGGTTGTAATCTGGGGCTGCATGTCGGTGGGAAAACCTGGATGGGGAAGGGTCTTGACGCTGGTTTTTTCCAGCTTCCCGGTACCGATCACCCGGATGCTGTCGTCGTATTCTTCCACGATTGCCCCAATTTTTTGGAGCTTTACGGTAATAGATTCCAAGTGCTTTGGAATGACGTTTTTAATGAGAATATTCCCATTGGTGGCGGCGGCCATGACCATAAAGGTGCCGGCCTCAATCTGATCGGGAATAATAGAATACTGGGTGCCGTGAAGGTGCTTGACGCCTTTGATTTTAATGACGTCGGTTCCCGCGCCCATGATGTCGGCCCCCATCGAGTTTAAGAAGTTGGCCAAATCGACGATATGGGGTTCTTTTGCGGCGTTTTCAATGATGGTGAGCCCCTCCGCTTTGACGGCGGCCAGCATGACATTGATGGTGGCACCCACCGTGACGATATCAAAATAGATATGGGCGCCCTTTAGTCCGGTTTTGGCATTCAGGTGCACCATGCCGTGATCGACGGCCCCTTCTGCGCCCAAAGAGGCAAATCCCTTCAGGTGCTGGTCTATGGGACGGGCCCCCAAATCGCATCCTCCGGGCATGGAAACCCGTGCGCTTCCCGCTTTTCCCAGCAATGCGCCGAGAAAATAATAAGAAGCGCGCATATTTTTTGTCAGGTCGTAGGGCACAGTGGGATTGACGATATGCCTTGGGTCAATGGAAAGGGTGGATTTGTTGATGATCTTTACTTGGACACCCATCTGGGTTAAAATCTTTATTGTACAATCAATATCGCTGATATTGGGAACGTTTTCTATAATACACGGTTCGTCGGAAAGAATGGCGGCGGGAAGGATAGCTACGGCGGCGTTTTTCGCACCACTGACAGTCACTTCACCCTGGAGTTTATTGCCACCTTTTATCACATACTTTTCCAAAGCGACACCCCTTTTTCATTTTTAACATTCATAGTATACCACAATATTTTAAAAATTAAAAGAAGTTTATACATATTATTTGCAGAAAAATTAGAAGAACAATGGATTTAAAATATAGCAATAAATACAAAAAACTGTCGAATTTTTGTATTTAGAAATTTCCTTGATGTTTTTTGCGGCGAAATCCATTTTGAGATACAAGTATCAAATTTTGTATTCTCGGAAAATACAAAATGGCTTTTATTTGACTTAAAAATTTAATTCTCTCTAAAATCTAATCTTTTCATTTGTGCAAGGTAGCTAATGTTAAAATCTACAAAATAAGTATAAAAAGCTATTGACAGAACCCAAAATATGCTATATAATAGTGCAAGACGAGCAAAGATACACTATATATTGTGGTTTTATAAAATACTCTCTGTATTAGAATGAGCAAAGATAGGAACCGGGGTAGGGTATCCAAAAGCTTCGTAGACTGCATAGAAGGGATGGACCACCATGATTACAAAAATCAAAAAACGCGACGGCAGGGAAGTGGCTTTCAACATTGAAAAAATTGCCAACGCCATTTTTAAGGCGGCACAGGCCAGCGGCGGCAAGGACTATGACACCGCTTTTTCCCTCGCTCAGGAAGTAGCCGATTATGTGGAGGCGAATTGCCCCGACAAGGTGCCCACTGTGGAGTTTATTCAGGACGCGGTGGAAAAGGTGTTAGTGGAAAAAGGTCACGCCAGAACGGCTAAAGACTTCATCCTATACCGGGCGGAGCGCACCCGTGTCCGCGAGATGAACACCAAGCTGATGAAGATTTACGAGGATCTCACCTTTAAATCGGCAGAGGAAGTGGATCTCAAACGGGAAAACGCCAACATCGACGGCGACACCGCCATGGGCTCCATGTTAAAATATGGCTCCGAGGGCGCCAAGCAGTTTTACGAGATGTATGTTCTCGACCCAGTCCACGCCAAGGCCCACACCAGCGGCGACATCCACATCCACGACCTGGATTTCCTGACGCTGACTACTACCTGCTGCCAGATCGATTTGCAAAAGTTGTTCCACAACGGCTTTTCTACCGGCCACGGCTTTTTGCGGGAACCCAACGATATTTCCAGCTATTCGGCCTTAGCCTGCATTGCCATCCAGGCAAACCAAAACGATCAGCACGGTGGGCAGAGCATCCCGAACTTCGATTATTATTTGGCTGACGGCGTCCGCAAGACCTTCGCTAGAAGGTACCGGGTCAATGTTGGAAAAGCGCTGGAGCTGCTCTGCGGCTTTGAAAACGGCGAGGAAACCGCCCGCAGCATCGCAGATAAAATCTTCGAGGAGAAGGATTTGAAGCCGGTTTTGGCCTTCAATAATGGTTACGCCGAAGCGGAGAAGGAAAAACTTCTCTCTTTGGGCCTCGACGAAAAAACAGCGGAACACGTGCAGAAATTCGCTTTCAAAGAGGCAAGTCGCGAGACCGACCGCTCCACCTATCAGGCGATGGAAGCCCTTGTACATAACTTGAACACTATGCATTCCCGCGCAGGGGCCCAGGTGCCGTTTAGTTCCCTAAACTACGGGACCGATACTTCCCCCGAAGGCCGGATGGTGACGAGAAACATCCTCTTGGCCACCAAAGCGGGCCTTGGAAACGGCGAGACTCCTATTTTCCCCATCCACATCTTCAAGGTGAAGGAGGGGGTCAACTACAATCCCGGCGACCCCAACTACGACTTGTTTAAACTGGCCATCGAAGTGTCGGCCAAACGGCTCTTCCCCAACTTCTCCTTTATCGATGCACCCTTTAACCTGCAATACTATAAAGAAGGCCACCCGGAAACCGAATGCGCATACATGGGCTGCCGCACTAGGGTAATCGGCAACTCCTGTTTCCCGGACAACGAGGTGGTCACCGGTAGGGGCAACTTGAGCTTTACATCGGTGAACCTGCCCCGCCTAGCCATCAAGGCAAACGGCAATGTGGACGCTTTCTTTGAGTCCCTGGGCAAGATTGTGGACCTGGTCATCGACCAGCTACTGGCCCGCTACCGCATCCAGGCTGGCAAAAAGGTCCGCAACTACCCCTTCCTCATGGGGCAGGGAGTCTGGGCGGGTTCCGATCAGCTGGGCCCGGACGACACGGTGGGCGAAGTGCTCAAACAGGGCACGCTGACCATGGGCTTTATCGGGTTGGCGGAGTGCCTCAAGGCGTTGATCGGCAAGCACCACGGTGAATCAGAGGAGGCCCAGAACCTGGGGCTGGAGATCGTGGGCTACATGCGCAAACGGATGGACGAGGCCACCGAGGAATACGGCATGAACTTCTCGCTGATCGCAACCCCGGCAGAAGGCTTATCCGGCCGCTTTGTCCGCATTGACAAAAAAATTTACGGTGTCATCCCCGGTGTCACCGACCGGGAGTATTACACTAACTCCTTCCATGTTCCGGTGTACTATCCCTGTTCCGCCTTCCAGAAGATCAAAATCGAAGCACCTTACCACGCCCTTACAAATGGCGGCCATATTTCCTATGTGGAGCTGGACGGCGACCCCTGTGAAAACTTGGAGGCTTTTGAGCAGGTCGTCCGCTATATGAAAGAGTGCGGCATCGGTTATGGTTCCATCAACCATCCCGTCGACCGGGATCCGGTCTGCGGCTACACCGGCATCATCGACAATGAATGCCCAAAATGCCACCGGAAAGAGGACGAGGGCGATGTGGGGTTTGAGCGGATTAGGCGCATCACCGGTTACTTAGTTGGTACTTTGGATCGCTTTAACGGTGCAAAGCGCGCTGAGGTAGAAGACAGAGTTAAACATTCGGTGAACACTGCCGATTCCATGGAAGCCATTTAAAGAGGATTTCGCTCCAAAATAAAGAAAATTTACATCAAAAACCTAACTTTTCCGCCGGAAAGGTTAGGTTTTTGTCTGGCGGGTGGGGAAAACGGCCCTTGCCATTTTGAATGTTTTCCCTTATAATGATGGGAGCGCTTTGCTTCTTTGTTTATGAAATGATCTGAATTTTCAATAAAAAAAAAGGAAATACCAATAGAAACGGGGGGTTAAGGATGGGTGAAACGCTGCGGATTGCCGGTGTGGTTCGGGAATCCATTGTCGACGGCAAGGGGCTTAGATTTGTGATATTCTGCCAGGGATGCCCCCATCACTGCCCTGGCTGTCATAACCCACAGACCCACGATTTTGCGGGTGGATATGACATCGACATCGAGAAAATCGTCACAGAAATCAAGAAAAATCCTCTGCTTCAGGGAGTGACCTTCAGCGGGGGGGAACCTTTTTGCCAGGCCGAGGCTTTTGCGGCGCTTGGCCGGAAAATCAAAGCCATCAGGGGAATGAAGCTCAACATCATGAGTTACTCCGGCTACACCTTAGAGCAACTCCAGCAGATGGCCGAAGAAGATCAGGGGATCGCTGACCTTTTGGAGGTCTGCGACTATTTAGTAGACGGTCCATTTATCCTGGCTCAGCGGGATTTGACCCTAAAATACCGGGGAAGCCGTAATCAACGGTACATTGACATGAAAAAAACCCGGCGCAAGGGGGAAGTGGTGTTGGCAGCGGAGATCGAAAAACCCGCCCGGGAACGCTATCGATAAAGGGAACAGCCCGACCGGAACATGATCTGGCCGGGTTTTTTGTTTGCATAGGCAGTTTGGGTATGGTATAATAACCTCACTAGCAAACAGCAAAGCTGTTTGCTAAGCGCCAGAGGCGCTTTTATCCCGCTTGTGTAGGTAAGTGGGAATTTGTTACTGTCGTCCCTGTAGTTGCGCAAATTCATCGTCTGTTCCCATAAAAGCCTGTGAAAAGCCGTATATCGCAGATCAATTCCTTTTGTGATATTCGTTATAACACCTGAATAGTGTCGAATATAAACTAAACACAGTTTGGCGTAATGGGATTATAATAAAGCAAGAAAATAAATGAGAGATACAGTGTACCTCTGATTCAATGTGATTATGATCTATGGAGGCTATGACATGCTGAAAGTTTCGACCCCCAGTAGAATTTGCCTGTTTGGTGAACACCAGGATTACCTCGGTTTGGAAGTGATCGCGTCCGGCATCAATCTGCGCTTTTCCACGAAAGCAGAAAAGCGGGATGATATGTTGCTACATATCAAGATACGCGACAAATCCATCAGCGAACTCGGTGCCAAAAACACCGAAAACAAATACGAAGAATGTATCATCGATATGAGTCATGAGCTCAAATACGAGAACAATCGGGATTACTTTAAATCCATTGTCAATGTGCTGAAAAAAGAGGGATTTCCTCTAGTGGGTGCCGATGTGACCATGGATTCTGAAATTCCCATTGGGAAAGGCATGTGCTCATCTACCACTATGGTGTTGGTTTTGACCACGACCTTGGCGGCTCTCTGCGACCGCGATCGGGCCAGTGACCCGAAGCTGATGGCGAAGCTTGCCTGGAAAGCGGAAGTGGAGGAATTTCACGAGCCCGGCGGCATGATGGATCAGTACGCCTCCGCTTTGGGGGGACTTGTGCATATCGACTTCTCCAATGGCGTTGTCCCGGAAAAACTGGACGTGGATTTGAAAGGCTGTTTTATCCTTTTTGATTCCCTCCAGCAGAAGGACACCATTAAGGTGCTGGGCGATTCCAAATACCCCACCTTGGAGGGATTGAAAGAGCTTAGTCAGTACGGCATCCGTTCCATCCGGGACTTTTACGAGCATCCTGAGCTTGAGAAATACGTGGACACCCTGGATGAGCTCCATCAGCGGAAGATCCGCGCCAATATCGACAATTACCGCATCCAACGGGAAGCGCTTGAGATGCTCTCCTCAGGGAATGTGGACGATGTAAAATTAGGCGAGCTTTTAAACCGTCAGCATAAAAATCTTCGGGATGGCCTTCAGATTTCCACTCCCATCATTGATAAGGTGCTGGAAACTGCTATCCAAAACGGCGCTTACGGCGGAAAATTCAACGGCTCCGGCGGAGGCGGCTGCATGTACTGCTATGCCCCTGTAGGTAAAGCCGAGCAAATTGTCAAAGCGGTCAACGACATGGGGTATCCCGCCATGGTGCTCAAACAGGACAAGGGCCTCACCATTACCGATTGCTAATCAAATTTTTAGGAGGAAATCGTAATGAAAGCGATTATTCTAGCAGCTGGCAAAGGAAAAAGACTGTTATCCGAGAAATTTAACGCCCCCAAAGTCTTAAGAGAGGCAAACGGCAGGCCTTTGCTCCGCTATGTGGTTGACAACTTGAGTTTTATTCCGGATAAAAAGGACATTGTCATTGTCGCAGGATACAAAAAGGAAATGGTTTTTGACGCCTTTCAAGACGGGTACACCTTTGCGGTACAGGATGAGCAACTGGGCACTGGTCACGCGGTCAATTGCGCCCACGAGGCATTAAAGGATTACGACGGACCGGTTTTGGTCTGCTACGGCGACATGCCCATGTTCAAAAAAGAGACCTATGAGAACCTGATCGCAATCCATAAAGAGCAGGGAAACGACTGCACTATTTTGACCGGCGTTTCCAATAGAGGACTCGCTTACGGCAGGATTATCCGGGATGAAAAGGGCGATTTTGTCGGCGTTGTCGAGGATAAGGACTGCACGCCGGAGCAGAAGAAGATCAACGAATTAAATGTTGGAATCTATGTGTTCGACAGCAAGAAAATGTTTGACTGCCTCAAAGAGCTTAAAAGCAACAACGCCCAAGGCGAGTATTATCTCACCGACGTACCTTCCATCATGATGGGGAAGGGCTACAAAATCGGCACCTACACCACCCACGATGATACCGAGATTTTGGGTGTCAACACCCCGGAGGAGCTAGCTCTGTGTGAGAGTATTTTGAAAGGGTAAAATAATACAAAGAGATTCAATACAGAGGAGATGCAAGCTATGATTAAATTTGGCACAGGTGGATTCCGTGCGATTATTGGCGACGAATTCACAAAGGCAAACCTGGAGCTTTTGGCCCAGGGCCTGGTACATAAAATGAAGGATGAGCATGTGGAAAACACCCCGCTGATTATCGGTTACGACCGCCGTTTCCTGTCGGACATCAGCGCACAGTGGATTTCCAGCGTGTTTGCCGGCAACAACATCCATGTGCAGTTTATCGACGTGGAGGCTCCCACTCCTCTGATTATGTTTGCGGTGAAAAAGACCGGCGCCAAATACGGCATGGCTGTCACCGCCTCTCACAACCCCGCGGAATACAATGGCGTCAAGGTCTTTACCGAGGGCGGACGCGACGCGACAAAGGAAGTCACCAACGATTTGGAAGATTACATCTCCAAGGTGTCGGAGTCCGATATCCACCGGATGGACTTCGACGAGGCGGTGCAAAAAGGTATAGTCGAATATATCGAACCCATGAACGATTATATCGACAGCATCCTGTCGTTTATCGACATCGATACTATTAAGAATAAGCATGTCAAAGTGCTGTTAGACCCCATGTTCGGTGTGTCTAAGACCTCTTTACAGACCATCCTGTTAACCTGCCGCTGCGACGTGGACGTCATCAACGACCGCCACGACGCCTTGTTCGGCGGAAGATTGCCCTCCCCCTCCGCCAAGACGCTGTCGAGGCTTTCAAACATGGTGGTGGAGGGTCACTATGACCTGGGCATCGGTACCGACGGCGACGCCGACCGGATTGGCCTCATCGATTCGGAGGGGACCTTTATCCACCCCAACGACATCCTGGTGTTGCTCTACTATTACCTGGTGAAATACAAGGGCTGGAAGGGCGATTGTGTCCGCAACATCGCCACCACCCATCTGCTGGATCGTTTGGCGAAAAGCTTTGGCCAAACCTGCTATGAAGTTCCTGTCGGGTTTAAGTGGATCTCAGAAAAGATGGATGAGACCGGCGCCATCATCGGCGGGGAGAGCTCCGGCGGATTGACGGTCAAAGGCCACATCAGCGGCAAGGACGGCATTTACGCCGCCGCACTGCTGGTCGAGATGACCTGTGCCATCGGGAAGCCCCTAAACGCCATTTTGAAGGAGATCAAGGACACCTACGGTCACTGTGAGATGAGCGAATACGACTGCCGCTTCTCCCAGGAGAAAAAGGATGAGCTCAACGAGCTGCTGTTTGTCGAGAAAAAACTTCCCCAGTTCGATGAAGAAGTGGAAAAAGTCTCCTATATGGATGGCTGCAAGGTGTACTTTAAAAATGGCGGCTGGATCATCTGCCGCTTTTCCGGCACAGAGCCCTTAATCCGCATTTTCTGTGAAATGGAAACTTACACCCGGGCTGTGGAAATCACCGATACCATGCGGGAATTTTTAGGTTTGTAATCCTGTTTATTCTTTCTCATATTGAAAAAATCCTCCTGCTTTGGCAGGAGGATTTTTTCAGTTTTTGCTTTGCTTGATGGGGCGGCGGATCAATAAGCTTAAGAGTTCTTTGCCGTGGAAGGGGATGAGGGGGTGGAGGTAACGCCTGCCGTCTAAAGTACGGGTACAGCAGAGGACAGCAAGGAGCAAAACCATGCCGCCGATAAAGCCCCAAAGGTTAAACAGGCCGGTCAGGATAAGGAGGATCACCCGGAAAAATTTGAGGGCGTACCCCAGTTCAAAGCTCGGCTGGGTAAACCCGGCGATGGCCACAAAGGCCATGTAGAGCACCACTTCCGGCACAAACCAGTTGGCTTTGACGGCGAAATCCCCTAAAATCAAGGCGCCCACCACGCTGAAGGAATTGCTCAACACGCTGGGGGTATTAAGGGAGGCGAGCTTTAACCCGTCGATAACCAGTTCAACGATGAGCAGCTGGGCCAGGATAGGGACGGAGTTAGGTTCTGTCACCTTGATGAAATCGAGCCAGGAGGGAATCCATTCGGGGTTTTTTAGGAGCAGGTACCAAACCGGCGTCAAAAAGAGGGTGAGCAAAAATACCACCATCCGGACCAGGCGCAGATAGCTGCCAACCAGCGGGGGAAAATAAAAATCGTTTGCATCCTGGACGAAGTCGAAGATGGAGGTGGGGAAAATCATCACCGAGGGAGAGTTGTCGGTGATGACAAGGATACTTCCCTCCATGACGCTGGCGGAGGCGGTATCCGGCCGTTCAGTGTAACGGATGCGGGGGAAGGGGTTCCACCACTGGGGTTTCACGAGGCATTCGGCCAGGCTTTCCTGCCCCATGGTCAGGGTGTTGACGGAGATTTGGGAGAGCCGCTCTTTGATGGCCTTGAGCATCTTGGGGTTTGCCTTGTCCTTGAGGTAACAGACCACCACATCGGTTTTGGATTTATGGCCGATTTGGGCGATGTCCATGGTGAGTTGAGGGTCGCGGAT
The DNA here is from genome assembly GCA_904396495.1 of uncultured Oscillospiraceae bacterium. Lineage (GTDB taxonomy): Bacteria > Bacillota > Clostridia > Oscillospirales > Ruminococcaceae > Fumia. The sequence continues at coordinate 23,755 of CAJFOJ010000017.1, read as the reverse complement.
TCGCCGCCGGATGAGGGCAGTGTTGAAGACCAGCGTTTCCACAAAGCCGTCGTGGGAGCCGCGGAGCACCCGGTCATCCTCCGGCTCGGTGACGCCCCGGGCGGGATAGGTCCTCGCGTCGATGAGGATGCACTGGGAAAAACCCTCCGCCACCAGGGCAATGGTGCCGGAAAGGACGGCGGTGACGGCCTGGTCGTAGGAAGTGATGAGGTCGCATTCCACATAGGGGATCATGAGGGCGGAGAAATCGGCGGCGGAGTGGATCTCTGCTTCTTTTTTCTCGTCGATCCCCATAAAGAATTCCATAATTTTTTCCATGATGTCGTCTTTGGCAAATCCATCGATAAAATAAAGAGTCGCCTTGCGGCGGCCGATCAGGATTTCCCGTCCAATGACGTCAAAGCTTTCGTCGATGCGGAGAAGCCGGTTCATAGTTTGGGTATTGAATAAATAGTCTGTTTGGAAGGAAGAAGTTTGTTTCATTCCAGGTATCAGCCCTTTCTGCGGTATTGCAATTACCTTTAGTTTCCCCAGAAAAGGAAAAAGATACAAAAGCAGAAGGAAATTTCTGCTTTTGTATCTTGAAAGCGGGTGCTACTATTTGTTGTTACCCAACGCCCGATCGATTTCTTCCCCAGTAACGTAGTAAAATTGGTAGTCGCTATGCAAGGTACGGACCGGCAGCCATTCCCATATCAGGTCAGTTCCAGAACAGAGAATGAAATTTTCCCCTGTAGTGGGGTAGAGCATACTACCGTGGCCCAAAGGCGGCGGGGTAAAACCGTCAATCTCGATGGACAGATAATAATCGGTGGTTCCGGGAACAGTGTTGCTGATGGAAAAGAACTGTTCAGCATTTTCATCCGTCAGATCCTTTACCAACTGGCTGTAATAAGTGTAAAGAGGTTCCAGCTCGCTGAGGCTCGCCTCCTGCTTTTCAAAACCGGTTTCGGTGGGGACATATTTGCAAAGGCCGTCAAACCGATTTTCATCGGTGGAGGTGTAGAGGTAAAAGACATCGCCGATATTTTCAAGGCTGCGATATCCGTCCTGCTCGGTCTCGGGGAACTCCAACGGCAAGGTGGTTTCGGAATAATCCTCGGTGTCCACAATGCGGACGGTGGGATCATCGGTCTGGAAGATGTCGGGAGAGAAGAGATAGCGGTCTCCGGCTTTGGTTCTGGACCAGGATTCTCCGTCTTCGCCGCTGCCGTCGTACAAGATTTTTACTTCTTCCTTTGCAAAATCTAAGATAGCGGCCCGGGGCTTTTCAGGAATGTTCCCGGTGGTGACCCTGACGCTGTTGGCAAACACTTTTTGATTGTCCATGGCGCTGTAGAGGGCGATGGGGACCTCCAATTCCAAGGATTTTTGCTCTTTTGTCTCGGTATCGTATTGGAGGATGGTGGTGGGGGTGGCCTCCTGGAGGGCGTCGTATTCCTGCTGGGACTGGGGATAGGAAGCGCCCTTCGGAAATTGGGCGTAGACGTAGTAGAGGTAGCGCCGGTCATCGGAAGAGAAGGCGCTGATACCGGCGAGGGGGATCGTCTGCCCGACTTTATGAAATTTGTTGGTATTACAGTCGATATAACCGAATTCGGTGTCATAATAAGAGATCGTGTTGTAGCCGCTGGCGTCGGAGTTTAATACTTGGCTTGTAAAAAGCGCCTCCCCGTTATGCCGGTAGGCGATCAGCTTGTCGCCAATGAGGTTGTCGATTTCGTTGACTTTGGAGGTGTCAATAAGGGTGGCGTTTTGAATGGCCATATCCCCTGGTGTTCCCAGGGATTTTTGACAGCCCGCTATACAAAAAATAGCCAAAAGGCAAAAAAGCGGAAGGAGGATTTTTTTCATAGAGGTAAGCTCCCTTCAAGAATGTCTCGTTGTGCTTTCAGTATAGCAAGCGCCCTTCATTTTTGCAACGGCTGTACGGAATTTTAACTGCCCTGTCACTGGATTGTTATAGACGGAAAAAATTGTAATAAAATTACAGACAATAGAATGAGGCGATGTGTCCATCGCCCCCAACTGAGAGAAAAATTCTGAAAAAATGGGCCAAATGGAGCAAATGCAATTCATTTACTCCATTCAGCCCCTATCCTGTTGATCTGTAATCTTAGGCGGACCTTTCGGGATGGACGGTCATCCTTTTAAGAAACCTTCGATGATTTTTTCTTCCGCCTGTTCCTCGGTGAGGCCCAGAGTCTTAAGCTTTAAAATCTGCTCCCCGGCGATTTTTCCGATGGCTGCCTCGTGGATGAGGGAGGCGTCGATATGGCCGGCATACAGATCCGGGGAGGCGTTGACGGTACCGTTGCCCACCAAGATGGCGTCGCATTCTGAGTGGCCAGTGCAGCGGGCGTTGCCGTTTATCTGGGAGTGGTACTCCTGATGGGAGAAATCCCTCGCCACCGACCGGGAGATCAGGTCGACGCCGCAGTCCTCGCCGTTTAAATCCACGGCAAAGTCGGTTTTGGCCGTTTCGTGGCCGTTGGTCATCAGGTGCTCGTGGATGATGAGCTTGGCCCTGGCCTGCAAAACGGCGTTGGTTTTGCGGAGCGTGGAGTCGACCCCGCCGATTTGGGTGGTATCCATCTCCATGACGGCGTCTTCTTTGAGATAGATGTCGGTGACGGGATCAATGCGTTTAAGGCCGGCGCCATTGCCGGTGCCGATGTGTTTTTCCCGATAGAGCACGTGAGCTCCCTTCTCCAGGAAGAAGCGGTGGATACCGTTGTGGCGGGCCTCCTCTTCGCTGTCGTTGTGGACGCCGCATCCGGCAACAATGGTCACATCGGCGCCCTCTCCCACATAAAAGTCGTTGTACACCAGATCGTTAACATCCCCGTGGGTAACACAGGCGGGAATGTAAACTGTTTCCTTTTGAGTACCCGGCTTGATGTGAATGACAAGGCCGGGACCGTCCTCCTTTGAATCGATTTGGATGTTGGGGGAGGATTGCCGTCCGGCGCATTGGCCGTCCTCCCTAATATTGTACGCGCCGTTAAAGGCCCCTTTCCAGTCGGAGACCATTTCCAGCAGCTTTTCGGTGATGTTTTTCATACAATCAAACCTCCTTTCCCAAGGGGCACTGGTTCGCTTTTTCACCTTCCAACAGGCCGGGTAGAACTTCTTCCTTGGAACCTGAAGTGCGCACTTTTCCGTCGGCGATGACGATGATTTCGTCGGCGATCTGCAAAATCCGCTCCTGATGGGAGATGATCAGCATGGAATGCTCGTTGTTTTTTTGTTGTTGGAACACGTCTATAAGGCCGGAAAAACTCCACAAATCGATGCCGGCCTCCGGCTCGTCGAATACCGATAGGCGGGTGTTGCGGGCCAGTACGGTGGCGATTTCAATTCGTTTGATTTCCCCGCCGGAAAGGCTCGCGTTGACCTCTCGGTCAATATAGTCGTGGGCGCAGAGCCCGACACTGCCTAAAAGCTCGCAGTAATCGGCTTCCATGAGCTTTTTCCCCGCCGAGAGCTCCAAAAGATCCCGCACCGACAACCCCTTGAAACGGACTGGTTGCTGAAAGGCGTAGCTGATGCCTTTCTGAGCCCGTTCGGTGGTGTCAAGACCGGTGATGTCCTCCCCGTCGAAAAAGATTTTTCCGGAGGTGGGGGTTTCCAGGCCCGCGATGATTTTGGCCAAAGAGGTTTTGCCGCCGCCGTTGGGGCCGGTGACCACCGTCAGCTTGCCCTTTGGGACGGTGAGGGAAACGTCTTTTAAGATTTCTTCTCCGCTGGGCAGCACCCAGGAGATATTTTGAAGCTGGAGCATAAAAGTTACCTCCTTTTGACTTCTCTGCCTGTCAGCAGCTTTTTGAAACATCGTAACAACTGGGGAAATCCGTTTTCCCAGTGATTAACTATGAATTAATATTCTTATTATATTCGATTTTAGAATGCCTGTCAAGTATTGGCAGCGCTTTTGGGAAATATTCGGTGGGGCAAGGGGGAAAAACCAAAAGGAAGCGGGGCTTCACCCGCTTCCTTTTACACCTTTTTAGAGAATGAGGCAGACCAGGCCATTGCAACCGTCGTTGATGATCCGCTCGATGGTTTCCTGGAGCTTCATCCGGGCGTCGGTAGGCATCCGGTATAGCTTGTTGTGAAGCCCTTCGTTTACCAGCTCGTGGAGGGATTTGCCGAAGATGTTCGATTCCCAAATCTTCTTGGGGTTTTCCTCGAACTCTTTTAAGAGGAACATCACAAGCTCTTCCGATTGTTTTTCGCTGCCGACGATGGGGCTTACTTCGGTGGTGATGTCGGCACGCATCATGTGGATGCTGGGGGCGGAAGCTCTCAGCTTCACCCCGTACTTGCCGCCCTGCTTGACGATCTCTGGCTCCTCTAAGGACAGTTCATCCATGGAGGGCATGACGATACCGTAACCGGTTGCAGCTACTTCATCCAGAGCGCCCTTTAACTTGTCGTACTCCCGCTTGCAGGCGGCCAATTCGATCATGCAGGGCATGAGGCCCGCCTCGCCGTCGATCTGCAGGCCGGTGGCCTCGCCGAGGATCTGGTAGAACAGCTGGGGCTGGAGGGTGATAGTGATGTTGGCCTGGCCCTTGCCCAAATCGATGCGGTCGACGGAGGCATTGGTGATGTACTCGCAGCCGCCCAGCTTTTCGCCGATGGAAGAGACCTCGCTGATTTTGCGGATGCCGGAGGCGGCTTCTTTTATGGCCTCGAACACCGCACGTTTGAGCCAGTGATCTTTGTTAAGGGAGATAATCCAGCGGGGAAGCTCGATGGCGGCTTCCTTTAACGGGAACTCAAAGAGGATTTTTTGCAGAATACCCTTGATGTCCTCTTCGCTTAATTCCAGGCAGTTGACAGGATAGACAGGTTTTTGGTACTTCTCCTCCATCTGCCGCTGGAGTTCCCGGGTGCTTTGGCTGTTGGGGTTTTGGGTGTTTAAAAGGATGATGTAAGGCTTGCGGACGCCTTTGAGTTCACTGATAACCCGCTCTTCCGCTTCCTCGTATTCGTCCCGTGGGATGTCGCTGATGCTACCGTCGGTGGTGATGACGAGCCCCAAGGTGGAGTGATCGTTGATGACCTTTTGAGTCCCCACCTCGGCCGCCATGTTGAAGGGGACTTCTTCGTCAAACCAGGGGGTTCGTACCATCCGGGGCATCTCGTTTTCAAAGTAGCCCAGAGAGCTGGGGACGATGTAGCCCACGCAGTCGATGAGTCGGACCTTTAAAGCGGCGTTTCCCTCCAGCTCTACCTCCACCGCCTCTTCGGGGATGAATTTAGGCTCAGTGGTCATGATGGTTTTACCGGCCGCGGACTGGGGCAATTCATCGGTTGCGCGCTCCCGCATAAAGTCGCTTTGCATATTGGGGATAACCAGCGTCTCCATAAACTTTTTGATAAAGGTGCTTTTACCGGTCCGGACTGGCCCGACTACGCCGATATAGATATCTCCACCTGTTCGCTGGGCGATATCATGATAAATATTTTGGTTTTCCATATCAATCACCATGCCTTTGCTGACAACTGTTATTTCATTGCTGTGGCAAAGAGCTTCCTTTCTTCGAAATTTGAGCCGGTTCCGGTTCGGGCCGGAATTGCAGCTATAGTTTTCGCGGCAAAAGCTCAAAAACGACCGTGAAAATGTCTCACGCAACCTTCCTGCAAGACCGCATTGCCGAGAAAGCGATTCTCCCGACGGGGCGTTGCCGCGCCTTTTTCCGTTACCTAATCATTTACCATGGGGATAAGCAGCATCGCCGGTTCCGGCAGCCGTTCGCAGTCTAGGGCGTTTTCTTCCATGACGGCGGTCATAGCAGTGCCGAACCGTTTGGCAATATCCCAGACGCCCTCGTCCTTGTCGGCGTAGTAGAGCCTGAGCGCACAGCAAGAAGTGGTGTCCTTGGGGGCTTCCTCGTTGATGGTGACATCTGAGATGGTGTTGCAGCGGATTTTCTGGTAAATGGAGCCGCTAACCCGGATTTCCGCTCGCAGTTCCAATTGGGTGGGGGAACTGATGGTATATCCCACGTTTAAGATGTCGGCCATCGGCATAAAGCTTAAGTCCTCCACGCCGGGATTGCAGTCTAAAGCGATCTCTATGGGGAAGGTCTTATCGACAGCGAAGGGCATGTTGTCGTTATCGAAGCAAAGGACGGTGGCCTCCAGCATTCCGTTCAGCCGCAGAGCGCCCTGTTCCACTTTGGCGGTGTATTCCGACAGGGTGCAGAAGGCGTCGTAGACGCCGGCAATGGAACTGTCGCTGTCCACGTCCAGGATCTGTTTGCAAACGGCGGTGTGATTGACGGGAAGCAAAAAACGCTCCACCGACACCGGCATCGATGTCATGGCGCTTTCAAGCCTGGTGGAGTACACGTCGTCGGCCAGAAGGATTTCTTTGTTCCGATCACCGGTGCAAAAGACGTTGATGACAAATTCACAGGTGAGGATTTTGCTTTCCTCCCCCTCAGCGGCCTTTGGTTCAAAAGTGACCGAAGCGACGCTAAAGCAGACGTCGCAGTTATAGTCTTCCTCCACCCCTGGCACGTCGACAATTTGACTTACAGGGATGGAAAAATCCATAGGCTCGGGTGTGGGGGAGTCCCCTGTAGGCATATAGAGGATATGGAGCAGTAAATCGCCTTTGCAGATGACCTTGTTGGCGATAATTTTATAGTCGGTGGGTGAGATGGTGCAGTGGTAGTTAAGCATCGACTGGAAGGCGGGTTTGGAGTAACCCAATTCCAACTCATCGGTGACGGTGAACTGTTTGACGGCGTGTTTTCTGCCGTCGCAAACCGACATGGGCGTCAGGTGGAATTGCAGACCCGCTCCCTGTCCGCCGCAGACCGCCGTTGTCTCCCGGGGTTCTGTCACCCTAATTTTGCAGCTGATTCCACCGCGGATGTCCAAGCGTCTTTGGTTGACGGCCCGGGCGTTGACAAAATAGCAGCGCGCCGTCACCCGCACAACAGGGTTTTGGCACTCGGAGGCCAAGTCGATGGTTTTGGAAAAGGGGACGGTTTGCTCGATGGAGCAGATGCGGTTTGTCTCCTCCGCCAGGTACAGCACTTTAACCGCGGAAACGCCGTCCAGGTAAAGCTTGTTCCCCGAAACTTTCTGGGACTGAATTTTGGGTACAATTTGAGTTTTGAGGAGCTTAAAGATGTTGGGGTAGTAGTCGGGAAGGAGATAGTCCAGCTCGACAGATTGCTCGGTAGAGGAATCGAGCACAGTTTCGTTGACACAGATGATGTCCTTTGTCAAATTGAGTTCCGGCATGTGCATAATCATTCCTTTCGGTTTTGTCCTCGCGGTGGAGAGGGCGCAACGATGGTAATTTTCTATCTAATGGTATGCGGGATGCGGACAAAATAGACCGGGGCAATGGAAAAGCCCCAAAAAATTTAAAGGCCTGTGAAAAGCTCCCGCCTGCAACATGAATATGCGGTAAATTGGACGCACATTCCGAAAAAAACAAACCGGCCTGTCTTTTATCAGACAGGCCGGTTGTGATAGTGGACGAGTTATCCGTCCATACCTTTATTCAGAATTGCGGGAAAAAGGTTTTGCCACTTCTTCGTCGGAATAGCCGTTGCCGATGGTTCGGTCATAGGTGATGGTGTCCAAAAGTTTCGAATTGTTTTCATTGGGGGAGGCAACCGAATAGATCGGCTCTTCGTCCATGACGTTTAAGATCGTCTCGTTGAACTCGTTGGCCGGGAGCCCTGCCTGACGGTAGACGATGTGTGGCAGGTAAAATGCCGAGACGTCCTCTTTGGGAAGGCCCTCTGTTGTAAGGCCGTAGTTGTTCCAAATGAGATAGGTCTGGCTGTAGAGGATTTCACAGTTGTCGGCAGTGATGCCTAAGTCAGTATAGATGTTGCTCTCCGGGCTGAAGAAGGGGAAGTGGTCGCCCATAAAGAAAACGATGGTCGGCTCTTTGGACTTTTTGAGCCGGTTTAAAAACTCCTGAAGCTCTTCACAAGACCGCTGGATTCCCTTGAAGTATACGCCCACTTCGGTGTCATCGTCGCTGCCGTAGGGTTGATGGTTTTGCATGGTGGTAATATAAATGTAATCAGGGCCTTCGGTTTCGGCCATTACCTGTTCTGCCTGACGGTAGACGGTATCGTCGTCCACATAGTCGCGCAGCTTGTTTACCTCGACGGTCAAATCGTCGATGAACAAAAGCCGGTCAAAGCCGTATTCGCTGTAGACGTCCTCACGGCCGTAGAAGCTGGAGCTAAAGGGGTGGATGTAGGTGGTGCTGTACCCTTGCTTTTTGTACATCTGAGCAAAGGTGTCCTGTTCCACGTTTTCAGGGAGCAGGGAATGAGGGATGGTGGCGTTGTTTAAGGATTTGACCGGCAATCCAAACATCAGCTCAAACTCGGTGCGGACAGTGTTGCCCCCAAAGGTGGGAACGATGGCCTGTCCGGAGAAAGTTTCCTTTTTGATTTCGTCAAACTTGTCGTACACGCCCTCCGGGACTTCCATCCCTTCCAACTGCCTGAAATCGCCAAAGGATTCCGACATAATAAAGACGATATTGGGTTTTACCACTTCGCTTTCCGAAACCGGTTCGGCGTCGTCCAACATGCTGTCCACCAGTTCTTCGCAATAATCCTGGGGTTCCTCCACCTTGCTCGTTACCTGCTGGTTGATGGAAACCGCGAAATTAGTGATAAGGTTGTTATTTTCAAAGCGTTTTTCATCAGAAAAAGCGTTGTAGCTGTAGGTGTTGTCGATGCCGAAGACAGTGCAGACAGGGACAAACAGTGCGGGAACGGTGAGGCACACTGTCGTCGTCAGACCAATTAAAACGGAAATGGCACCGCGGATGGGAAATTTCCGTTCGATTCTCACGTCGCAGAGCCACAGGCACAAAATATATGCGGCGATGAGGAAAAACGACAGGACTAGCAGCGGGTTAAAGTGCAGCCGCGTAAACTGGGTTAGATCCGCCACATTTTTGGTCATAGCCAAATCGCTGAACAAAAAATGGGCACCGGAAATAAAGTACTTGTAGTATTCAATACAGGAAAAGGCGTAGAACAGGGTCGCTGTAATCAGGCCGCCGATCCAGGCCCGCTTGCAAAGAAAGTTTACAAACCAGAAAATCGCTGTGATAAGCAGGGTACTGAATACCATGATGCCAAATCGGGTCAGAGTAAAATTTAAAAGTTCGCTGACACTCTGCATCTGCCCCAGTTCCGTGATGGCACAAATGAAGATCGGGAAGAAAAATAAAAATAGAAAGTGGGTTTTCTTGGAACGAAAGAAAGGACTGTTTTTTAATTTCTGCATATTTTCACTCCTTTTGCGACCAAAAGGCAATTGTTATAGTTGGAATTTAGGTCGTACAATTCCTTTCTGATAAACCAAACGAGTGATTAGTTCAATTATCTTCATTATCTTATCAATAAAATATGAACATTTTATGTCGATTGTAAGAAAATGCCAGGCGATTAGCGCCTTTTTGTGCTGACAGTTTTTCCCAAAACGAAAAATGGAGCAAAGCATACTCCTTGTATGCCTTGCTCCCAATTTTTGGAATTTTTACGCCTTACAGCCGGTGGATACAATTGCGAGGGCAAACCTCCACGCATTCGCCGCAGGCGGTACATTTGTCGTGGTCGATAAAGGCGTGGTTGTCGATGACGTGAATTGCGTCATGCGGGCAGGTTTTTTCGCATTTTCGGCAGGCGATGCAGCCGTTTTTGCAAATCCTGATGGTCTCCTTTGCGTTAAAGTGGCTGGAGCAGACGACCTCCACCGTCTGATCCTCGTCAAACACGCCGATGAGATCGTGGGGGCAGGCTTCTTCACACATGCCGCAGCCGGTGCATTTGTCCCGGTTGATGACCGCCACCCCGTCGATGATTTCAATGGCCTCGAATTTGCAGGCTTTGACGCAGTCGCCCAACCCCAGGCATCCCGCAGTGCACTCCTTTTTACCGCTGTAAAGCATGTTGGAGCCGGCGCAGGTCATGGCGCCCGAGTAGATATACTTATCCTTGACGGCGCCGCATTTGCCGTTGCAGCGGACGGTGGCCTTTTTCTCCGCCACGTCCTCAAAGGAGGTTCCCATGATCTCGCTGATTTTCCGGGAAACCTTGTCGCCTCCGGGGATACAGAGGTTGGTTTTGGCGCCCTCCTTTACGATGGCGTTGGCGTAGGCCTCGCAGCCGGAATAGCCGCAGGCGCCGCAGTTGGCGTTGGGCAGGCTGTCCTTGATGTCATAGACGCGCTGATCCTGCTTGACGGCGAAGACCTTCGAAAAAATCGAAAGCAGAATGCCTGCCACTAGGCCAAGCGCCACAAAAAGCAGAATGGGAAGGGTATATTCCATGGTCAATAACTCCTATCTGGCAATTTGCCTCGGGCAAAGCTGCCCTTGGTGAGAGGGTTTCTGAATCAATTTACTGGAAAAGGTTTTCCACCAGGCCGGAAAATCCCATAAAGGAGGCGGCCACGATACCGGCGGCGACTAGGGCAGCCGGTACCCCTTTGAACATCTTGGGGACGTCGGCGTTATCGATGCGTTCCCGCACGCCGGAAAACAGCAGCAGCGCCACCGTAAAGCCGATGCCTGCGCCCAATGCGTTGACAAGGCTCTGGCCAAAGTTGTACTCGTTGTCGATGTTTAGGATGGTGACGCCTAAGACGGCGCAGTTGGTGGTGATCAGCGGCAGGTAGATGCCCAACGCCTTGTACAGCGGGGGCATAAACCGCTTAATGACGATTTCCACTAGTTGGACAAACAGGGCGATGACCAGGATAAAGGCCATGGTTTGCAGATACTCCAGCCCATTGGGAGCCAGAACGTAGGTGTAAATGGGGTAGGTGAGGGCGGTGGACATGACCATGACGAAGGTGACGGCCACGCTCATCCCCATGGCGGAGCTGGTCTTCTTGGAAACGCCGATGAAGGGGCAGATCCCCATAAACTTCGACAGGACGAAGTTGTCAACCAAAATGGCGCTGACTAAAATCGCGAAGATCTCTTTCATTTACTGTACCTCTCCTTCCCCGTGGCAAGCGCCTCTGGACGGGCAGCCCCCACAGCCTTTTTTCTTGGAAATTTTGTAGCCGGAGAGCTTGTTGGCGATGGCCACTAAGAGGCCGAACACCATAAATCCGCCGGCGGGGGAGGTGAAGAGGCCAATGGGCTCCAGCACCCCGAAGGAGACGTCGATGCCAAACCAGGTGTTCTGCCCCAAAATTTCGCGGATGGAGCCCATGAGGAAGAGGGCCAAGGTAAAGCCCAATCCCATCCCCAGGGCGTCTGCAATGGATTTTCCCACCGAGTTTTTGCTGGCAAAAGCCTCGGCGCGGCCCAGGATGATACAGTTAACCGTGATGAGGGACAGGAATACCCCCAGCGCCCCGTACAGGTCGGGGAGGTAAACTTGCAGCAAAAATCCCACAATGGTGACAAATCCCGCGATGATGACGATGAATGCGGGGAGCCTGACCTGGTTGGGGATGACCTTTTTCAAAAGGGAGATGACAATACTGGACCCCAGGAGGACAAAGGTGGTGGCCAGCCCCATGCCGATGCCGTTGAAGGCCATGGTGGTCACGGCTAGCGTGGGACAGGTCCCCAGCAGCATGACCAGCACCGGGTTTTCCTTTAAAATGCCTTTATAGAATTCTTTGAGCCAGCTCATGCGCCCAACACCTCCCCTTTCAATTGTTCAAAAAGCTCGGTCGCTTTTGTGCAGCCGTTGATGATACCGTTGGAGGTCTTGGTGGCTCCTGCTACAGTATCGGGATTGATCTGTCCTTGGGTGTTTCCGACGAACTTCTCAAGGTAGTCGGATTCGTTGTTGGCCACCTTGTCGCCGATGCCGGGGGTTTCGGTCTGGGCGATGATGTACACGCCCTGGATGACCCCGTCGGGGTTTAGTCCCACCATCATGGTGATGCCGTCGGAGCTGTAGCCCTTGGAGTTCAACACGATGGCCATGCCGGCCCCGTTCTCCGCTTTGTAGACGTTTAAGAGGGCCTCGTCTTCGGTGGAGACCTTGACGGCGGTCAATTGATCCGCATCCGGCAGGGCTTTGGCGGAGAAGGTCGCCAGCTCTTCGGAACTGTAGCCGCTTCCCAGCTCGGCGACGCCGGTCAGGTTGTAGGTCAAAGCGAGGGCCCCGGAGACGACGGCGCAGACGACAACTAAAACCAGTGTTGGTTTGACGATTTCATGCCATATTTTCACCTTGCGTCCCTCCTCTTAACCCAAAATTTCCGATTGCAGGGAGGCAAACAGCTCCGCCGCCTTTTGGCAGCCGCTTACCACTCCATCGGATGTGAAGGTGGCGCCGGCCACCGCGTCGATACTCAAATCACCGGCGGTTTTTCCCACAAACTGGGACAGGAAGGCCTCGTCGGTGACAACTTTGGAGCCGATGCCCTCGGTTTCGTGGTGGTCGATGACCGTTACCCCCTGAATGACCCCGTCCGGGTCAAACCCCACCATCATAGTCATGGGCTCTTTTTCGTTGTAACCCACTGCGGTGACGACCAAGGCCGCTCCGGCGCCGTTTTGCGCTTTGTAGGCGTAGAGGAGCTGCTCGTCGTCGGAGGATACCTTGACGAGTTTTAGACTGTCCGCCTCCGGTAAAGCGGCGGAGGCGTATTCTGTGAGCTCCGCCTTGGAGTAGCCTTCGCTGGCAAACAGCTTAAGGCCGGTCCAGATGAGGACGCCCACCGCCAATATCACTCCGATGATCGAAAATACGATCCGTTTCATTTTCAGTTTGTTGGGATTTTCAAGTTTTGCGCCGAAGGGGACTTTTTTGGTCACCTTGTCGATTTGCGGAGTGAGGATGTTCATCAGTAAAATCGCGAAAGAAACCCCCTCCGGATACCCGCCGTAGAACCGGATGAGGATGGTAATCAGACCGCAGCCAAAGGCGAAAATCGCCTTGCCCGACCGGGTGACGGGAGAGGTGGAGTAGTCGGTGGCCATAAAGATGGCGCCGATGAAAAGGCCGCCGGAAAGGATTTGGTAGAGGGGATCCTGCCCCAACAGAAAGCTCCCCACAAAGACAGTCCCGATAAAAACGAGGGGGATGATGGGGCGGATGACCTTGCGGATTACCAAGTAGATCCCGCCTAATAGCAGCGCCGCACAGCTCACCTCGCCGATGCAGCCGCCCTTTGCCCCTAAAAACATGAAGAGAAGGGAGGGGACTTCCCCACCGGAGGCCAACTGGGCCAGAGGGGTCGCGCCCAAAACCGCGTCGACGCCATTGTGGTCAAACGGGACGGTATAGGCGGTCATGTAGCCGGAGAAGGAGGCGAGCAGGATGACCCTGGCCGCGATGGCCGGGTTCGCGAAGTTCTGTCCGATGCCGCCAAAGAGCTGCTTCGCCACCACAATAGCGATAAAGCAGCCGAAGATCGCCACCCACAGCGGGATGGTGACCGGAAGGTTCATGGCGAGCAAAATGCCGGTGACGACGGCGCTCAGGTCGGAGATGGTCTGCTCCCGCTTCATCAGAAGGCGGCAGAGGTATTCGAGCAAAACGCAGCTCCCCACGCAGACGGCGGTAATCAGCGCCGCCCGGGGCCCGAAGATGATGACCGAGGCGATCATCGCCGGAACGAGGGCGATGATGACGTCCAGCATTATTTTTTGTGTGGAATTTCCGCTTCGGATGTGCGGGGAAGGCGACACAATCAATTCTTTCATGCTGATAGATCTCTCCTTGTTGATTTGTTTTTGCGGTGACGCGGCACAGCCTGAAACCAGTTCAGGCTAATTTTTCATTTTTTTCAGCATATCCTTGGCCAACTGGTTCTTCTGGGCCAAATTGCGGTGGGCGGGGCAGATATAGGAGCAGCACCCGCAGTTGATGCAGAGGTTCACCTTCCCTTTTTTCAGCGCCTCCACGTTCTTTTTGTCATAGGCCTTTTCCAGCGCCGCCGGCATCAGCTCCACCGGGCAGACATAGACGCATTTGCCGCAGCGGATACAGGCGGTGACAGGGGGAGCGAGCACTTTTCCCACTACGGTGCTGGCCGGGCCCTTGGCGGCGTCCTTTGGATCGCCGGTCCCGTCGGTGACGGCGGGGGAAAGGGTGCTCGCTGAGCGGGAGGCCTTAAACTTCTTGTCTTTTTCCTGGAGCACCAAAATGGCGTTGTTGTTTTTGATGACGGGAGTGTTGACGTCGTAGACGGCGACGCCCATCATGGGGCCGCCCATGAGGATTTTGTCGGCTCTGTTTTTGTCCACCCCGGCAAAGTCCAGGACGTATTCAATCGAGGTTCCGATGGGGACGCGGACGTTACAGGGTTTTTCCACATAGTTGCCGTCAACGGTCAACCGTTTGTGGGTCAAGGGCATCCCGGTTTTGATGAACCGATAAAGGTGGGAGACCGTCGAGATGTTGAGGACGATGACCCCTTTGTCGGCGGGGATCTCCCCCTCCTCGATCACCCTTCCGGTGGCGTGGTAGATCATCACCTTTTCCGCCCCCTGGGGGTAGACGCTCTTTAATGAAACCACATGGATGTGGTCCGAGCCCGCTTTTTCCCGCAAAAGCTTAATGGCGTCGGGCTTATTGTCCTCGATGCCGATGGTGGCGTTAGCGATATTGAGGCAGCGCATGACCTCTTTGACGCCGCCGATGATGTCGTCGGGCGCTTCCAGCATTTCCCGGTAATCGGAGGTGATATATGGTTCGCACTCGGCGCCGTTGATGACCAAGGTGTCCACCCTGTCGATGTCCTTGTAATTGAGCTTGACGTGGGTGGGGAAGCCGGCGCCTCCCAAACCCGACAGCCCTGAGAGCCTTGCCGCCTCCACTAAGGATTTCTGGTCGGAGACAGGGTGGGGATTTGCGTCGATGGTTTCCTGGGTGTCCGCCACCTCGATGACCACCTGTTTTTCGGTTTTACCGGAGGAGGCGACGTAATCCTGGACAGCGGTGACAGTGCCCGCCACCGAGCTGTGGACGGGGACGGAAAAAGCATCTTCGCTGTCGCCGATGAGCTGCCCCACCTTGACGGTGTCCCCCGCCTGGACGAGCGGGGTGCAGCCCACGCCCATGTGCTGGAGCATGGGGATGACCACCGTCTTGGGAAGGGGCAGCTCCACGGTGGCGAGGTCTTTGGATTTTTTGTAGTGGTGTAAGCGGATGCCGTTGAGATTGCGCATGGAAGAATCATGTCCTTTCTGGAATTTGGCGTTAGACGCCGCATCGGAATAAAAGGGCGGGGTAATATCGTCAGTCTCGCCGGCCGCCCTTTGAGGGCCGGGTGACTGTTTGGATCGGTGAGGAAGGGCGGCGCTGTGGGAAGGGGGCTTTTACCCTCGGAGTAAAAGGGCCCGCGTCTAACCTGTTTTACTGTAAAGAGATTGCGTTTTATTCCCCTCTGCCGGGGGTTGTGCCTGAAATTCGTTTCAAAGCGGGGAGCAGCACCTTCATCAGCGCCGCTGTCAAAGCGCCCATGAGAACGCCGGAGACAAGGAGAATCGGAAGGTAATAAAAGACAGTGGCGCTCTGAAACAGGAGGGAGGCGGCGATGAGCTGACCCACATTGTGGCTCACCGCCCCCAAAATGCTCAGGATGAGGTAACTCAGCTTCTTGGGACGGATGGCAATGAACATAACCACAACTGATAAAAGCCCTCCACAGAGGCTCAAAAGCCCCGCCGATGCGCCGCGGGTCAAAAAGACAAAGAAGGATTTTAACACCGCCACTCCACAGGCGCTTTTCCCGTCTAAGAAAAACAGGCAGTAGATGACCACGATATTGGATAGCCCCAGCTTGACCCCCGGGGGCAGGGCCGGAATCGGAGGGATCATCCCTTCCACAAAGCTCAAAACGATGGCGAGACAGAGCAGCATCCCCATGCCGGTGATGGTTCGCACGTTGCATTTTTGTGCCAGCGCTGATCCCTTCTTTCGTTAATTCGCTACGATGTCGACCGGTTGCCCTTCGGAACCGACTACCTTTAGCAATACCTTTTTGGGAAGGCAGGCGGCAGTTTGCCCCGATTTAGAGAGAAAGCCTGTATGTTCACAGATTTTGTCCGGACAGGAGGAATCAACAAAGGCGATGGCTCCATCCTTTACCTGAAAGTGAACGGTGGGATCCTCCTTTAGGGAAAATTCCTGATCCTCGGTGAGGGAAACGGTTTTTACAGTCTTTCCGTCGTATTGAATCACCGCTTGGTTTGCTGGGATGCGCTGGGTAAGCCAAAAGACGGCCCAGATCACGCCGGCGGTTAAGAGAATGCCCAATATAATCAAAATATCTTTTTTTCGTGCAAACACCGTTTAGTTCTCCCCATCGCTGTTGTCAGCAAGGATGTAAGGGCTGTCTTCCATCAAGGTAAAGTGTTCCTCCAAATGGGGCGAAATATAAATATTTCCTTGCAGATCCACTGCGATCAGCCCATATTCGTCCTCTTCCAGGTGGTTCACCACCGCCTCTTTGCCCAACATATAAAATAAAGTAGACAAATAATCACATAAAAGACCGTCCTTTGAGACAACGGTGACGCTCAGGAGGTCGGACTCACAGGGGTATCCTGTTTTGGGGTTTAAAATGTGGTGATAGATTTTGCCGTCCTGTTCAAAGTATCGCTCATAGGCGCCGGAGGTGGCGATCACCTCATCGCTCACTTCCAAAATGGCGAAATAATCCGACGCATCCCCTTTTGGGTCACGGATGCCGGTGCGGAAAGGGGAGCCATCCGGTTTTTCCCCATAGGATGCCACATTGCCCCCCAAGGAGAGAAGGGCGCCGGTGACACCGCTCTGCCGGTATAGTTCCAATACCTTTTGAACGGCGTAGCCCTTGACGGTGGCGCCAAAGTCAAGCTCCATCCCGGGCTTAGACAGATACACCGTATTTTGCCCCTCGTCGACGATGACATTCTGGTAATCGATAAGCGCCTGCGCCTCGGCGATTTCCTCGTCCGATGGAACCTGGGGATGTTCGCCGGTGATGTTCCAAAGCTTTACCAAAGGGGCGATGGTCAGATCAAAAAGTCCATCTGATTGGGCGGAAAATTCGACGCAGCGTTTGATGACATTCAATTCCTCCGGGGAGACAACAACAGGGGCGACACCGGCGTTTGCGTTTATTTTTCCGGTGACGGAACCATCCAGGTAAGAAGAATAGGTGTTTTCGATCTGTCGCAGTAATTCCACAGCCTCGTCGATCAGTTTTTCGCCGTTTTCTCCATATACTGTTTGGGTGACGACGGTGTCCATCAGAAAGGTTTCGTCCGAAGATACCGTGTCATTGGTCCGCGCCTGACAGGAAAAAAACAACAGGACGATTCCCAGCACCGCGGGTAATTTACCAAATTTTATAATGAAAAACACCCCCGGTTTCCCTGAGAATTCCAGTTTTAACGACAGAAATTACTTCTTTTTTAATGAGTTATTCATTCTATTTCATGATATTATTTTTATAAAGTATTGTCAAGTAAATGAAGGAAAATGCAAACATTGTCAGCATTATGTGGAAATAGTATGACCAAAATTTATACAATTCTTTAGAAATATTCTGAAAAGGTATGGACAATACTAAAAAGAGAGGGTATAATGTCCTTATGAAGTTAGTTAACTTTTAAACAATCTAAACCGATTGATTTCAGAAAGGTGGATTTTTCATGAAAAAGACCATTGCGATCGCAGTTTCGATGCTGACGGTGATGGGATTGATGGCTTCCTGCGGCAATAACGCCGAAAACGAGGCTTATCAAGATGGCACCTACCGCGTTGAGGCACAGGATTTTGACGATCACGGCTGGAAGGAATATATCAACGTGACAGTGACAGACGGCAAAATCTCGGAAGTGGAGTTTGACGCTTTGAGCCAGGAAGACGGCCACAAAAAGACCGAGGATGAGGAGTACAAGGAAGCTTATACCGGCGCCGGATTTGAAACCTATCCCGCTGATTACACCGAGAAACTGGAAAACGGCCTGATCGAGAAGCAGGACGCTGACCAAGTGGATACGGTAGCGGGCGCTACCAATTCCTCCAACGCCTTTAAACAGATGATGAAGGAACTGGAGAAAAACATGAAGAGCGGCGATACCAATACCGTCGTTGTCGCTATTGCCAGCGAAGAATAAAAGATGGCTTTTAGGAAACTCCGTCCAGTTCGGCGGAGTTTCCTTTTTTTATCCAATTTGCCTTGCAGATTCTTCCTCTATGTGCTATACTTTTACAGGATTAGGAAGGGGCAAAAATTGGGATGAAAACACTGTATCTTTCCGACTTGGACGGAACGCTGTTAAACCAGCAGTCCACGCTCTCCTCAAGGACCATCTCCATCCTCAACAGCTTGATAGAACAAGGGCTCTGCTTTACGATTGCCACAGCGCGGTCGCGGTCATCGGCTTTGCCCATCATACATAGCTTGCAATTAAATCGTCCCGCTGTTTTTCACAACGGGACTTTCCTGATGAATCCCCGATCAGGGGAAATTCTCTCCGCTGAAGTGTTTTCTCAGAATCAGCGACGGCAAATCCGCTTGTTGCTGGAGCATTTTCGCGCCTATCCCATTTGCTACGCCTTCTTGGAGGGCAAGGAACGGCTTTCTTACCTCTCTGCTTTTCAAAACGACGGGGTGGAGTATTACCTGCGCAACCGCCGGGGAGATCCGCGGTTGCGGGAATGCGGCTCTGCAAAAGAGCTCTACAGCGGGGAGATTTACTACTTCACTTGTATCGGGTCAAGGGAGGAACTCTTTCCGGTTTACCAGGAGGCATGCCGGATACAGGGTGTTCGATGTGTCTTTCAGCAGGAGCTTTACCGGCCGGAATTCTGGCTGGAGATCATGCCGGAGCACGCCAGCAAAGCCCATGGATTGCAAAAGTTAAAGGAAATGCTCGGCTGCGACCGGGCGGTAGTGTTTGGGGATGGGTTAAACGACCTATCCATGTTTGAGGCGGCCGACGAGGCGTACGCGGTGGCAAACGCGGCAGCAGCGCTCAAGGAGGTGGCGACCGCCGTCATCGGCTCCAATCAGGAGGACGGAGTGGCGGACTTTCTGCTTCGCCGTTTTGAAGAAAAAAATCGACCGGATAACCGGTGAATAATGGGAAAAGGGGAATCTATATGTTGCTAAGGAAAAATGATGTGATTTTGTTTCAGGGAGACAGCGTCACCGACTGGAACCGGTACGTGGAGGACCCGCTGAGCGATCCGATGCAGTTAGGGCGCGGATATGTGTTTATGGCGGCCAGTATGCTCACCGCCCGGTATCCAGAGTTAAACCTCAAATTTTATAACCGGGGAATCTCCGGAAACCGGAGTATTGACTTGGTCAACCGGTGGGAGGAGGATACTATTGCCCTAAAGCCCGATGTCTTGTCGATTTTGATTGGCGTCAACGATACCTGGCGGCGGTACGATCAAAACAACCCCACTACAGCGGAACAATACGAGAGCAATTACCGGAATATTTTGGAGCGGACGAAGAAAGCACTTCCCGATGTCAGGATCGTCATGATCGAGCCGTTTTTGCTCCATGTTTCCCCTGAGATCGAGTCCTGGCGAGAGGATTTGAATCCGAAAATTATGGTTGCTAGGAAGCTGGCGATAGAATTTGCCGACATCTACATTCCCATGGACGGATATTTTGCCGCTGCCAGCATCCAGAAATCACCTAGCACCTGGTCCACCGACGGTGTGCATCCCGCCGGCCCCGGAATGGCTCTTATCGCTCAAAAATGGGTGGAAGCGGTGACAAAATAGCACGTACGAAAAAATCGAGGCGCCGGTTTTTGCCGGGCCTCGATTTTTCTAAAAATATTTTTAAACAGGGTTGCTGCTTCGACAGAAAGCGCAACTGAGCTGTGATAGGATAATACCAGCAACTCCTTTAATTACCCTTTCCCAATTTATTTTGGCCGCCTGGTTCAGGCGGTTCTTTTTTTGTCCATCTAAAGCTGGGCCGTTTTTTGTCCGGCTGTTTTTCCTCGTTGTCATGGGCTTCTTCGTTTTTGATTTCCCAGTGGATGAGGAAGGTGAGGGCTGACCGCAGGGCGATGATGCCGGCGACGATGAGGATTTCCGAAAATTCCCGCACCACCACCGTTCTTAATATCTCGCTTCCCAGCTTGAATTCCAGTCCCATGGCCATACCCTTAGCCAAATTTAATCGGGTCAGGGGATCCCGGCGAAAATAACCGTAAATTCCCTTCAGGCCGGCAATGATGATGACGATGACGCCGATAAACTCGAACAGGAGGATCGCCCCGTCTACCAAGACGCTCAGGGCTTCATGAAGCAGTTCCATCCATGCACTTCCTTTTTCAGCAGTTGAGATTAGTGTGTCCCGTCGGAGGAATTTCCATACAGACAAATTTAGTATATCATATTTGCCGTTTAGGGACAATCCATAGATTTTGAGAAAAAAGGGGTGTCCGATCAGGCAGTTTTCCCAATTGACAAAATATGACAACAACTTTATAATTACTATAGAATCCTTTGTGCGACTGACGGATCATTGTGGAGTTACCACAGGGAAGCACAAGGGGGATAAGCCGACCGTCTGGGCAGTCTTGTGAGATTCACAGGACTGCCCTTGTTTATTTTCAGTTTTGCATACTGCAAAGAAAGGTGTGGATCAATATGAATTTCCAGCAGTGGGACGGATTTAAGACTTCCAAGTGGCAGGATGAAATCAACGTGCGGGATTTTATCCAGCAAAATTATACGTTATATGAAGGGGACGAGTACTTTTTGGCCGGCCCTACCGAGCGGACCCAACACCTGATGAAGCGGTTCCAAAACCTGTTGCAGGTGGAGCGGGAATTTGGCGGGGTGCTGGACATCGACACCGCCACTGTCTCCTCCCTCACCAGCTACAAGCCCGGGTACCTGGACAAGGAAAAGGAGCTCATCGTGGGCTTGCAGACCAACCGGCCCCTCAAGCGGGGCGTCAACCCCTTCGGCGGCATCCGGATGGCCAGAAACGCCTGTGAAGCCTATGGCTACCAGATGTCGGAGAAAATCGAGGAGGAGTTCACCTACCGGACCACCCACAACGACGGGGTGTACCGGGTATACACCGACGAAATGCGCAAAGCGCGGAAAAGCGGCGTCATCACCGGCCTCCCCGACGCCTACGGCCGGGGCCGCATCATCGGCGACTACCGGAGGGTGGCTTTGTACGGTGTCGACGTCCTCATCGAGCAAAAGCAAAAGGACAAGGCGCAAAAGGGAACGCTTTTGATGGACGTGGACAACATCCGGCTGGCCGAGGAGCTGTACCAGCAGATCAATTTCTTGGGAAAGCTCAAGGAGATGGCCGCCATGTATGGCTATGACATCTCAAAGCCCGCCTCCACCGCCAGAGAGGCCATCCAGTGGACCTATTTCGGGTATTTGGGCGCCATTAAGGAACAAAACGGTGCCGCCATGTCGCTGGGAAGGGTGAGCACCTTCCTCGACATCTACATCCAGCGGGATATGGACCGGGGGCTGTTAGACGAAGTGGGCGCCCAGGAACTGATGGACGACTTTGTCATGAAACTGCGGATGGCTAGACATCTGCGCACGCCGGAGTACAACGAGCTCTTTGGCGGCGATCCCATGTGGATTACCGAGAGCGTGGGCGGCGTCGGGGAAAACGGTGCGCCGCTGGTGACGAAAAATTCCTTCCGGGTGCTCAACACCCTCTACACCCTGGGGCCCGCCCCGGAGCCCAATTTGACCATTCTCTGGTCGGAGAAACTGCCGGAGCCTTTCAAAAAATTCTGCGCCAAGGTTTCCATCGACACCGACTCCATTCAGTACGAAAACGACGACCTGATGCGGCCCATTTACGGTGACGATTACGCCATCGCCTGCTGCGTCTCCGCCATGAAGGTGGGCAAGCAGATGCAGTTTTTCGGGGCCCGGTGCAACCTGCCAAAGCTCTTGCTTTTGGCGTTAAACGGCGGTCACGACCCCCTTTCCGGCATCGAGCTGGGGCCCAAAAAAGAGGTGTACCCCGACGAGGTTTTGGACTACGACAAAGTGATGAAGCGGTTTGAGGAATACAAAGTCTGGCTTTGCAACCTCTATGTAAACACCATGAACGTCATCCACTACATGCACGACAAATACGCCTACGAGAAGCTCCAGATGGCCCTTCACGACACTGATGTGGAGCGGTTTATGGCCTTTGGGGTGGCGGGGCTTTCGGTGATCGCCGATTCCCTGTCCGCCATCAAGTACGCCAAGGTCAAGGTGATCCGGGACGAGGACGGCTACATCAAGGACTTTGAGACAGTAGGCGATTTCCCCAAATTCGGAAACGACGACGACCGGGTGGACGGCATCGCCAGGGAACTGCTCATCGGCGTGTCCGGCGAACTGAAAAAGACGCCCGCCTATCGAAACGCCCTCCACACCCTTTCGGTGCTGACCATCACCTCCAACGTAGTCTACGGCAAAAAGACCGGCTCTACCCCGGACGGCCGCAAACAGGGTGAGCCCTTCGCACCCGGCGCCAACCCCATGCACAACCGGGAGACAAACGGGGCGCTGGCGTCCCTTAACTCGGTGGCGAAGCTGCCCTATGAATACTGCCGGGACGGCATTTCCAACACCTTCTCCATCACCCCGCAGGCTTTGGGCAACAGCGGTGAAGAGCGGGTGAACAACCTTACGACAGTGCTGGACGGGTACTTTAAGCAAGGGGCCCATCACATCAACGTCAACGTGCTGAACAAGGAAAAACTGATGGAAGCTTATGAGAATCCGGAGTTGTACCCCAATTTGACCATCCGGGTGTCGGGGTATGCGGTCAACTTCCACAAGCTGTCCAGAGAACAGCAACGGGAGGTCATCAGCAGGACTTTCCACGAGGCGATGTAGATAGAAGAAGGGAAACCCGTCTTTAAAAGGCGGGTTTCCGGTTTTGCGAACAGGGGGAAAATATGAACGGGAGGATCCATTCCTATCAGAGCATGGGAACACTGGACGGGCCGGGAGTCCGGTTCGTCGTCTTCTTGCAGGGGTGCAGGCTCCGCTGCGGCTACTGCCACAATCCCGACACCTGGAAGCTGGGGGAGGGGATGGAGGTTTCTCCTAAAGAGGTGCTAAACCGGGCGCTCCGGTACAAAAACTACTTTGGAGTGGACGGCGGCCTCACCGTTTCCGGCGGTGAGGCCCTATTGCAGGCTCAGTTTGTGGCCGAACTGTTTGCCCTCTGCCGGGAAGCGGGCATCCACACCGCATTGGACACCAGCGGAAGCGTTTGGGACGACCAGGTAGAAAAGCTCCTTGATCTGACCGACCTTACGCTTTTAGACATCAAGATGACCGATGAGGATTCTTATAAGCAGTATGCCGGATGCTCCCTTCGGCAGGTGCTCGCCTTTTTGGACGAACTCCAATCTCGCCGGATCGATACCTGGGTGCGGCAGGTCATCGTGCCGGGTTTTAACGACACAGCGGAAGACATTGGGCGGTTAAACCGCCTGCTGGCCGGTAAGAGCTGCGTCAAAAAGGTGGAGCTTCTTCCTTTTCGGAAGCTCTGCAAGGAAAAGTACGACCGGATGGGGCTTGCCTTTCCCTTTGACCGATACCCGGAGGCCACGGCCGAACAGGTGGCAGCGCTGCAGCGCCTAGTGGTTCTCCCTGGAGCCAACAGAAAACCTTAGCGCCCCTCATTGCAGGAATTTCAGAGAAACCCCCCGTCCATTATCTGTGAACTGAACCAGAAAAAGTGGACAATAGACAAATCCCCCCTGATGTAGGAAAATAGAAGTACATCAGGGGGGATTGCTATGAGT
>CAJFOJ010000016.1 GCA_904396495.1 uncultured Oscillospiraceae bacterium | reverse complement strand
TGATCGACTATTCAAGCGTATTTACGAGGACAACGCCAACGGGAAATTATCTGATAGCAGATTTCAAATGCTCTCTGACGATTACGAACAGGAGCAGGAAGAACTGCGGGAAAAGCTGTTGTATTTGAATGAAGAAATTACAAAACAAGAGGAACAGGCAGAAAACATTGACAGGTTTATCGGCAAGGTACGGAAGTATCTCGACTTAGACGAACTAACGCCCGCTATACTCAATGACATGGTAAAGGCGGTATATGTTCACGCGCCGGACAAGTCAAAAGGTTATCGAGAACAGCAGATTGACATTTCCTATGATCTTGTGGGGATACTCCCCGCGTCTTTACTGATTGACCTGCAAAACGGAGAAACGGCATAGCCGAAGCTACGCCGTTTTCCGAAAACAATCTTATACTGTTTTATGAGTGCCGCTCTTACGGGGCTGCTTTTTCTTTTTCAGATACACTTGAAACGTTATAAAAAGAGTCCTTGCTTTTACAATCTTTGGAATTTTTGTTGCATTTTTGCCCAATTGATGATAAAATAAAAATATCGTACCAAAGAGATGCAAAACTGTTTATCATCTCGGTTCTTTGGCGCGGTAAATTGGGCATATTTTTTATTACAGGAGGAAAATCAACGATTTTCAACTCTGATTGTAACAAAAAATGGCAGAAGACGTACTCTCTACAGATGACGATCCATGTAAAACTCTAAATGAGCATAGCACATTAGATG
Source organism: uncultured Oscillospiraceae bacterium (assembly GCA_904396495.1). Taxonomy (GTDB): domain Bacteria; phylum Bacillota; class Clostridia; order Oscillospirales; family Ruminococcaceae; genus Fumia. The sequence continues at coordinate 4,611 of CAJFOJ010000016.1, read as the reverse complement.
AGTCTTGTTATAATTTCCCTTTAAACATGACTATGATATTTTTACATGATATGGGGGCGATTATATGGAATTCAGAAAAATCTTTGATACAATACCTGAAAAATTTGATAAGTGGCGTCCTAAATATTGTAAAGAGGCATTTGACAACATTATCAGTTATACACAGCTTGATTGCCACAAATCGGTGCTGGAAATCGGTCCGGGAACAGGGCAGGCAACAGAGCCGATTCTACAGACCGGTTGTAATTATCTTGCGGTGGAACTCGGTGAACATCTCTTTGAGTTTACGCGTAATAAATTTAAGAGTTATGAAAACTTTCATATCGTAAATGGAGATTTTGAAACTTACGACTTCGGCGATTCAAAATTTGATTTGATATATTCTGCGGCGACTATTCAGTGGATTCCCGAATCCGTTGCCTTTTCGAGAAGTTTTAAACTTCTAAAAAGCGGCGGTTACCTTGTCATGATGCTAATGTACGGAGATTACAAAACACCGAATGAAGCATTGTACAATGAGATTCAGAAAGTGTATCAGGAATATTTTTGTCCTGAAACGCCCTATACTCAAAAACTGGTTTATGAAAACGCTGTTAACTATGGCTTTACAGACTTTCAAGAACGTAAATTTTACAGCAAAAGAGAATATAACGCGGAAAGCTATATAGAATATCTCGGAACGCACTGCGACCATATTGTCCTACAAGAACCATATAAATCACTCTTTTTCGACGGCATCAGGACCTCGATTTTAAATCATGGCAACAAAATTGAATTTAACGATACGGTTATTCTTTATTTAACCAGAAAGCCTTAATTGTAACAAAACAAAAATAGCAGAAGATCTGCTCTTCGCAGGGAAGTAGGGCCGTGATTTTGCGGCAAATCCGCGAAAGTTCTTTAATTCCCAGAAAGGAATGACTATTTTATGGAAATGATTGTATGGGGCGTGCTGTTTGTCGTTTTTCTTTTGGTGGAAATTTTCACCCTTGCTTATGTCTCCATCTGGTTTGCTATTGCAAGCCTTGTCTCCTTTATCCTCGCCATATTTAAGGTGCCGCTGGAGGCCCAGTGCATCGTTTTTGTGGCGGTGTCGGCGGTGCTGTTTTTCGCGACCCGCCCCCTTGTAAAAAAATACCTCCACGGGAAAACTGTTTCTACAAATGCCGATAGCGTCATTGGTATGGAGGGCGTCGTCCGCGTACCCATCGACAATCTGAAGGCTCAGGGCCGTGTTTACGTAAACGGGCTGGATTGGGCGGCCAAGTCCTTGAGCGGTGAACCTATCGAACAAGACGCGAAGGTTTTGGTCCGCCGAATCGAGGGCGTGAGCCTTATTGTTGAGCGGGCGGAATAACTTGTATTACAGGCCTCAAACGGCCTTTAAGAAAGGAAAGAATTTTTTATGGAATGGATTATTGTATTGGCCATTATCTTAGTTATCCTCATTTTCCTCATTGCTAACTTGAAGGTTGTTCCACAGGCCCATGTCTACGTCATTGAGCGGATCGGCACCTATCACGCCACTTGGGAAACTGGCCTTCACTTCCTCATCCCCTTTGTGGATCGGGTGGCGAAAAAGGTTTCCTTAAAGGAAAACGTGGTGGATTTCCCGCCTCAGCCCGTCATCACAAAAGACAACGTCACTATGCAGATCGACACGGTGGTGTTCTATCTCGTCTCCGATGCCAAGCTTTTCACCTACGGCATCGACCGGCCTATCTCAGCCATTGAAAACCTGACGGCGACGACACTTCGCAACATCATCGGTGACCTGGATCTCGACCAGACCCTCACCTCACGCGACGTCATTAACACTCGCATCACCTCCATTCTGGACGAGGCTTCCGACAAATGGGGCATTAAAGTTACCCGTGTCGAGCTGAAAAACATCATGCCGCCCCGGGAAATCCAGGACGCCATGGAAAAGCAAATGAAGGCCGAACGGGAACGCCGGGAGTCCATCCTTCAGGCCGAGGGCCGCAAAAAGAGCGAAATCCTCGTGGCGGAAGGACAAAAACAGTCCCAGATCCTCAAGGCTGAGGCCGAAAAAGAATCTGCCATCCTGCGGGCAGAGGCCGAAAAGGAAAAACAAATCCGGGTGGCGGAAGGCCAGTCGGAAGCCATTATGATGGTGCAAAAAGCCCTGGCTGACAGCCTTAAAATGCTCAATGAGGCGAACCCTACCGATCAGGTATTGGCGTTAAAGAGCCTGGAGGCATTCCAGAAAGCCGCAGACGGTCAGGCGACAAAAATCATCATCCCCAGCGAGATTCAGTCGCTGGCGGGACTCGCTACCTCCTTTAAGGAAGTTATGACCGACGCCAAACGATAGAATCTAAGCTTTTTATCGTTTTCTCTGTTGACTTTTTCCCAGTTGAGATGCGTTTGACTAGAGTGATTAAAGCCGGCATCCGCAATAAAATCAAAAAGGAATTATGACCGTACCAGGGCTTCCCTTCGCGGCAAAAACTACCAATATGCGCTGCGGCAGGGGATTCTCATACAGGTCAGAAAATGATTTAGGAGGTATGGCAAATGAAAAAGATCATCAGTTTGTGTTTGACAGCAGCTTTGGCGTTTTCTTGCCTCTCGGTTCCTGTTCATGCTGATCCGGAAGAGGGAATATCAGGTAGTTGCGGAGAAAACGTTACCTGGACTTTGCGCACTGGTGTGAGAGACTTAAATATTTTTAATGGCATTGACGATGACGCAATGGACAATTATACTTCTCCCGACGAAACTCCCTGGAGCTCTTTGAAAGAGTATATCAGCACTTTTAGGGGTTCTGTCAAAAACATTGGCAATTACGCTCTGGCAGAGTGCGGGAATCTGGAGACGGCTACACTTTCCCATGTTGAAACCATTGGAGAGTTTTCCTTTTATAACTGCAATCAATTGACTGACATCAATATTCCCGACAGTGTGACGTCTATTGGGAAATACGCCTTTGCCGGCTGTCAGTCGCTGCAAAATGTACAGCCTCCCATGGCGACGAGTTTTATCGGCGAGGGCGCTTTTTCGGGCACCGCCTTAAAAAGCTTTACCATCCCCAAAAATGTTACGGTTATCGAACAAGATACCTTTAAAAACTGTACTTCCCTTCAAAAGATCGTGATTCCCAAATCGGTTATCGCTATTTCAGAGGGAGCTTTCGACGGGTGCACCTCCCTCAATGAGATTGATTTTATGGGTACTGAAGAGGAATGGGACAAAATATCTATCCAAGCTGATCTCAACAACGCCCAGGTGGTTTTTAACTATTCCGGTACAGCCGTTTCGGGTCAATGCGGTGATTTGGAATGGAAGATTGACGTTGACGGAAATTTTGAAATCACGGGAACAGGGAGAATGCCAAGTTCTACTAGCATAGGCTTTTATGAATGGGAAGAGTACAGTTCAGAGATTTCGACCGTGACGATTGGAGAAGGCATTACCAGTATCGGGCACTTTGCTTTTAGCGGCTGTGAAAATCTTACAAGCGTCACGCTTCCCACTACACTGGAAGAGGTGGGGCTGGACATATTCAACAGTTGCAGTGCCCTTGAAAACATCACTGTCGCCGAAGGAAATCCGAGTTATATTAGCAAAAACGGATGTTTGATTGATACTAGTACCAAAACCCTGGTGGCCGGAACTAAAAATGCTTCGATCCCTGCCGACGAGGCGATTGAAACAATAGGAGACTTTGCCTTTACCTGGGTCGATTTTTCTTTTGAAGATCTGGTGATCCCCAATACGGTTACCAAAATTGGCGAACACGCCTTTACTCATTCTAGTGCGCTGAAAAATGTTACGATCCCAGCGTCGGTGACCAGTATAGGTTTTAATCCTTTTTCCGACTGTAACGCATTAGAGAAGATAACCGTGTCAGAGCAAAACCCCAATTATACAGGGGAAAATTGTATCATTGACGTTAAAAACAAAGAACTGATTACCGCCTGCAAAAATACGGTGATCCCCGCAGACGGCAGCGTTACAGCAATCAGTGTCGCTGCTTTCAGTTCCTGCAAAAATATGACCAGTGTCGCCATTCCCAAATCAATTACTGATATTTACGATCAGGCTTTCAGTGATTGCGATTCTTTGACCGACGTTTATTATGAAGGTTCTCAGCAAGAATGGGATGCTATTCAAATATTTGTAGGTAATACTCCACTCCATGAGGCGAAGATACACTTTAACAGTACGATGCCGGGTGGCTCCACAGGCGGCGGCCCCACAGGTGGTGGCTCCACAGGTGGTGGCTCCACAGGTGGTGGCTCCACAGGCGGTGGCTCCACAGGCGGCGGCTCTACAGGCGGCGGCTCCACAGGCGGCGGTTCTACAAACATTGATAACGACAAACCTCAGGATACTGTCACAGGATGGGTAAAAGAAGGCAATATCTGGTATTATTATGAGAGTGTAGGCGTCAAGAAAACAGGCTGGTTGAAGGACGGAAACACCTGGTATTACCTGAAATCCAGCGGTGCGATGCAGACAGGTTGGCTGAAAGACGGAAACACCTGGTATTACCTGAAACCCAGCGGTGCGATGCAGACAGGTTGGCTGAAGGACGGAAATACCTGGTATTACCTGAAATCCAGCGGTGCGATGCAGACAGGTTGG
>CAJFOJ010000015.1 GCA_904396495.1 uncultured Oscillospiraceae bacterium | reverse complement strand
GTGTCAGGAGCATGAAAGTGCTTCTGGCACTTTTTTTGTGGCATTTTTGTGAATTTGATTAAAAAGTCCTTGACAACTCGTTTCGGGGGAGATGAGTTCATCATCTTAATTCGGGACATTCCCAGTAGGGGATGGATGGTGTCAAAGCTCGAGAATTTGCTCCATTTTGAAATCGGCGATTGTAGCATTACTTGCAGCGCGGGAGTGGCCATTTTTCCACAAGACGCAGAGAGCTTTTCCCCGCTGTTTAGCAAGGCGGATCAAGCTCTCTATGCAGCCAAGGAGAACCGGGGGAGTTACGCTTTTATCGAGGACATACCCCTTCCATGACATCCAAACAGCGGCTGTTGTCAAAAATTCAAAAGTGCGAAGGCAGAACGGTGTTTTGCGTTTTCGCACTTTTTGTTTTTCCACCGTACAAAGACCGGACGTTATTTTTTGATATTAATGAAGGGTAACTCCGCCATCCGCAGGTTGGTACAGCCGTAGGGAATGAGCCTCCTGCGCTGGGGGACCGAGATAGGATCCAGTGAATCGGGCAGCGGGTTACAGACTCCGTTTTCCGCTCCCCAGCTTACCTCCACGATTTTGGTATACAGCGCGACAGGGGCATTTTGAGGGCTAAATGGGGCGCTGTAATCGTCGCTTTCTTCCAACTCGAAATGAGTGCTACACAAGCCATAGTTCCAGCGGGAAGTAGGAGTGATCTCGTAGTCGCAATAGGGGAATTTTCGTTCCACACCGTCTTTTGTATACTCCCGCCTGGTCCACTGCTCATGGATAGGTAAGGCATAGAGAAGAGGTCCTCTGCGGACGCTAACCAGGTTGTTTGGACGGGCGACGATCTCCGGATCAGTGCGGATGGTCATTTCAATGAGGTGAAAACCTTTCCAGTTTTGAGTCAAGGTATGGTAGCCGTGGGTATGGTAGCCGGTAATCAAAATATTTTCGCCATTTATTTGCACCTCGTTGGCAAAACTAGGGATTCGAATGAGAAAATCGAAGGTCACGTTGTCTTGTGCCTCGATGGTGAAGGTGATCCGGTTACGAAAAGGGTAATTGGTATCAATTTCGCAGGCAACGGGGACGCCGTTGACGGTGGTATGGAGCCGAGCCGGGGCAAAAACAGCGGCGGCGATGCCGTTAGGCGTCCGCAGGAATGTAGAGAGGGCGAGTTTGGGCCAGCCCTGACTGGAGTTTGCGGTGCAGCCGCCGCAGTTGGCTTCCAGTCCAAAGAGGTGGGAGTCGCCATTGCAGGTGCCGAAGTGGATCTTTTTCTCCGGAATGGGAATGCAGGCGATCTGATTGACCATCTGGCTGCACTGATGGCTCCACATGTCGGGGCTCAGGGCGGCAGGAAGGGCATTAAAGGCGAGTATTTCAAGTTTATCAGCCCATTCCCGGCTGCCGCTGATTTGCAACAAATGCTCATAAGAATACATGGCTTCTACTACCGAGCTAAGCTCGCTGCCCTGGACAGGGCTTGTCCCGGCGAGACATTCGTCGGCAGTGAAATGGCCGTAGGCGGTGCCGTGGTATCGGGTGAGGAGGTTCACCATCTCCCGTGCAAACCGGCTGGGGTCGCCGCCCAAGATCCGAGTCATGAGGGCGTCCGACTTGAGCGCCATTGCGATGTTGACGCCATGGGTGAGGAAATTCCACTCTTTTTTCGGTTCTTCAAAGCGCCAGTTGTCAAAAATCTTTTTATAATCAACCCCTTGCTCATACAAAGTCATGGCAAGGTCGATGAGCCATTCCTCCCGGGAGCGTTCAAAGAGCCAGAAGATGGGGATCAACGCTTCAAACCACCGGGCTGCCCCCCAGTTTTGAAGGGTGCAGATGCGGATGCGGCCTTTGAGCGCCCAGAGGGCTTTGCGGATGACGTCTTCCACTCGATTGTCTTTAGAGCAGTCGTGATAAACGACAAGCACCTTTAAGGTGAGGAAGGTCTCCCATAAGTCGCCGCCTTCGATCTCATTGTCCTCTCGGAGGCAAATTTGCCCATCAGGACGTTGGCCTTCGATGATGGCATTTACATACCGGTTGGCTCTGTCGATCATCTCCCGGTTGCCCATCAAATAGGCCAGCGGCAAAAAACCGTCCAGCCAGTAAAGAACCTGTTCTCCGCTGTCCCGGTCGCCGCCTATCAATTTGCTGTCCCGGACGTCGGGCCAAACTTTGTCCAGGTTGCCGGCCAGTCCCTCTGCCTGGAGCTTTAGTTGGGTTAAAAGCCAGCCGTTGGGTTGAAGCTCCCGAGGGGGGAAGGTGGTGAGACGCAGTGCTTTAAGGGTGGTGGCCATGATAACACCTCCTGAAATTAAATGGGATGATTCCCGTATAGATGATAAATGGCCGCTTCCATAGATGGAGCGGTTTTTTGTGCAAACTCTTTTACTCGCCGTCCAGCGGGGAAGTGTCGATTACCTGCCCGCAGAGATCGGGGATTTTCAGTGCGGAAAAATATTGCTCCTCCAGAGGAATCCAACGCTCCCTAAAAAACCGTAGCGCCTCTTCGCCGTTACGGGAAAGGATACGGCTCTGCTGGATTTGAGGCACCACGGTGAGAAAGACACTGCCTTGATAATGTTCTCGCAGCGCGGGGTGCATAGAGTAGGCGCCTTCTACAACGGACAATGGCCGCGGGGTTACGTTAATGGCTTTTTGAAGGCTTCCGTCCTGGCAGCAGAAGGGCCGGTAACAAAAAGGCTCGCCGAAGGTAAGGGGAGAGAGCACCTCGGTCAAAAAACGCTCGTAGTGGATATTTCCACCAGGGGAGGAGAGCCTTTCGTTGGTCCGCAACCGAGGTGGGAGAAAGAAATCGTCCATGTGGAAGATGTTGCAGGGGAACAAATTCTCTATCATTCCTGCCAAGGTGGATTTACCGGAGGCACAGCGTCCGTCGATGGCGAAAATTGCCCTTTGACCTGTTTGCAGCAGCTTTTCTGCCATTCGCAGCGCTGGGAGAAAAACAACGTATGACATTTCCACCACCCGGTAGTGGGGGACGTACTGTTTCTGATAATTTTCGCTATGATGGACGGGGCTGATACCTGCGGCCAGGTACTTTTTTACCGCTGAGGCGACTTCTGCACTGTGGAGTGGCACTTCTCCTTGAAAGGCTAATTCCGTCAGCAAAGAGAGCTTTTGCCGGAAAGAGTCCTCATTTCCCCGCTTCGCCTGGGCGCTCATGGCGAAAACCTGCGCCGTCAGCGGCAGGTCGTCCTGTTTAAGCGCTCCCAGATTTAAGCGACACAGGCCGTTGCCAATGGGTTCGTAGGGGGGAACCTGCCACATACTGCCCAGGTCGTCCCACTCCCGCTTCAGATTGGCGAGGGCGCTTTCCCTATCCTGGCTAAGGTGGCTGCAGCCGAACTCATTTTGATAGATGAGCTTGATATAATCGATGGCCTCCGCCGCCGGATGTGTTTTGCCAAACTGGCGGAGGATATGTTTGATATCTTTCATTCCTTTCCCCTCAGACGAGTGTAAACTGGTTTTGGCTTTTGTCGTACCGGTAGCCAATCGATCTCAGCTTTTCTTCGATTTTGACGCGGTTTAACGAAAGGCTTTTACACAGGTCGTCCAGATCGGGGTAAAAGTCTCTGAGTTGAGTATTGAGATAACTCATTAAAATGACGGGGTCGTTGGGAATCGCCATGTTTTTGCTCCTTTTTCACATATTCCTTCTTTGAAATGCATTTGTTATAATAAGGCGCTGTATGATCTAGCATTACAGAATTATTATAGCAGGTAACAAAGATAAATGCAAAGCCTTGAGGCACACTTGAAAGCTTTTAAAAATATAATACAGAAGGTTATTGTAAAAAAAGTGTCCAATGGCCTCAATTTTATTGAAAAAGGGGATGAGATCTTGTATCAGGGTTCTATGGAAGAGATCATGGAACGTTACAAGCAAGAGTTGTACAACTATCGCCAGAGGAGCAAAACACAGGAGCAAGAGCCGGTATCGGATTTCGCAACAAGAGCTCCTCTAGAATCCGGCCCGGAGGTCATGACTGTCTCCATGCCGGAAAAGGAGGCAGTTGTATCATCGGACATTGCTATGGCGCCGGTTTCCTCAGAGGAGCGGGAGCACGCTTATAGCCGAACTAATGTCCTAACGATGCCGGAGAACATAGGGAATATCAACGGCAACCCGATGGAAAATCCGCCGAATATCACCCGCTCCGACATTGGGGTTCCTGTGGAGGTAGAGGGGAAAACGACAGAGCAAGAGGAATACGAGCTATTTAAGGAAGAAAATCCAGGTACCGGCACCCTTAAAGTGCAGGTTTACACTGGCCGGAGGTCGATTCCGCTGGCGGGGGCGGCCGTCTATGTGACCAAGGACTTTAACGGCAAATCCCGTGTCTTTTTTTCCGGCGTGACAGATGGAGATGGCATCGTATCCGGCATTGAACTCCACGCCCCATCTCATCTGGAGTCCCAGCAACCCGATGAAGAGCCCCCCTACGCCACTTACGATATCTATGTGAACGCCGCAGGCTATCGCCCGGAGGCCTTCAAAGATGTTCCAATATTTGAAGGCGTACAATCAATCCAGCCGGTGAGTATGACGCCGAATAACGGGGAGCAACTTCCACCGGAAATCACCGTCGAGGAAGAACCGGATTTATAACAGGAAGGAGCCTTGCAATGTCTGAACAGCCAATCTTATATGACCGTCCCACCGTTCCGGCAAATATCACTGTTCATTTGGGGCGGCCGGATGACCCCACGGCGCGGAACGTGACCGTCCCCTTTTCCGAATACATTAAAAACGTGGCATCCAGCGAAATTTACCCCACCTGGCCGGAGAACGCCATCCGGGCCAACATCTACGCCCAGATCTCCTATGCGTTAAACCGGGTCTACACTGAGTATTACCGAAGCCGCGGCTACGATTTCGACATCACCAACTCCACCCAGTACGACCAGTCTTTTGTAGAGGGTAGGGATATTTTCCAGAACATCAGCGAAATTGTTGATGATATCTTTAATGACTACGTGGTAAAACAAGGTCAGGTGCAGCCCTATTTCACCCAGTATTGCAGCGGGACCAACGTGACCTGCGATGGACTGTCCCAGTGGGGAACGGTAGAATTGGCCAGGGATGGTCTGACCCCTTATGAGATTTTGCAGCATTATTACGGAGACGATATCGATATCGTCTTCAACGCCCCTATTGGCGACAATGTTCCATCTTATCCCGGAACCCCTTTACGCCGGGGTATGATCGGCGAAGATATCCGCACCATTCAGCGACAGTTAAACCGCATTGGGCAAAACTACCCTTCTATTCCACGAATTTCCGATTTAGACGGCATATTCGACCTGGAAACAGAGGACGCCGTCAAGCAGTTCCAGAGGATTTTTAACCTGACGCCGGACGGCATTGTGGGAAAGGCCACCTGGTACAAAATCAAGGGGATTTACAGTGGGGTCAAGGGCCTCAACGATCTCTATTCTGAGGGACTTTCCCTCTCCGATGTGAATCGGGTCTTCCAAACCGCCCTACGGGAAGGAGATACGGGCCCCCAGGTGCGGCTCATCCAGTATTTTCTCGCCGTCATCGCCTATTTTGACGACGACCTTCCGGTGCTGGCAGTGGACGGCATTTACGGTCCCGAAACCCGGGACGTGGTCATGACCTTCCAAAATAAATACGGCCTACCGGTGGACGGCATCGTGGGCCGAAACACCTGGAACGCCATTTTAAGCGTCTATCAGTCCACCATCGACGCCCTTCCGCCGGAGTTCCAGCCGGCCCGGGACGAAATTTACCCCGGCTATTTCCTGACCACGGGGGAACAGAGTTCCTCTGTATCGACGATGCAGCGGTATCTGCGGGCTATTGCCCAAAACGACCCGGCGATTCCCATGGTGGAGGTGACAGGAACCTATGACCAGGCCACGGAAAACGCCGTCCGCCGCCTCCAGGAGCAAAATGGCCTTCCCGCAAACGGCGCCATCGGACCGTTGACCTGGGAACTGATTGTGAAACTCTATCACGCTCTCGACTGAGAAAAATCCTCGACGGGAATGCTCCGCCGGGGATTTTTCTGTCTAAGGGAATTTTCTCGCCTTTTTAGTAACTGTTGCTTTTTTCGACCGTGCGGGGTATTCTAAATGAAAGAGGGGGAGGTTTCGATGACGGAGTGCTCAACAATCGATGAGATTATCAGCCGGTATGCCGATATGGTGTACCGCATCGCCCTAAATAATGTGAAAACGCGCCATGACGCCGACGATGTTTTTCAGGAGGTGTTTCTGCGTTGTGTAAAATTAAAACAGAAAAAAGAGGATTTTGTAGATGAGGAGCACCTGAAGGCTTGGCTTATACGGGTGACCGTCAATTGCTGCAAGAAATTCTGGTCGTCGGGTTGGAAACGCCATGTGGTGGTCGGAGGAGAACCGGAGGAGGTGTTCCAGCTTCCGGAGGAAAACGGTATCCATGAGGCACTGATTACCCTACCACCCAAGTACCGCAACGTACTGCACCTGTTTTACTTCGAGGATATGGCGGTGAAGGACATCGCCGGCATTTTGCGAGAAAAGGAGCCGACAGTGCGGATGCAGCTGACGCGGGGCCGGGCAATGCTCAGGGACAAGCTGAAAGAGGAGGTGCTGTAAATGTTCAAATCAGAACAAATCGCTCGGATGAAAGAGCAGATGCGGCCCAGTGCCGAACTGGTCGCCCGAGTGCGGGAACAAGTTGCGTCTGCTCCCCCTGCCAAACCAGTGTGGCAAAGTTGGGGGTTGCGGGCGGCGGCCACCTTTGCCGCTGTAGCGGTGATTGCAGTCGCAGCTTGGGGCTTCCCTCAGCTGGGGCAAAGTGAAAAGCAGCAGACAGGTGAGGCCCCCATGGTGGGGACCGCCGGAACCTTCTCAGTCAGCGGGAATTCCCAGATTGACGAGGATACTGCAGGCGGAAAGAGTGGAGCGGGACAGGTTCAAAACGGCGTCTATATCCCTGAACTTGAGCTGGAAGAACCAGAACCGGGCACCATTGTAGATATGATTGGCCTTATTGTCTATCGGGGAAGCATCTACACTTTTTCAAACGATCTGACCCTCACAAAAGAGCAGGAAACAGCCCTGCGGGGAGAGTACCTGGGGCGGACCAAAGGCAATATCGACGAATGGTCAAAACAGGACGATTACGCCCAGGAATTCGCCTCCTCCATCGGGGTGACGGACGTCTATGCCATGAACGGCTACGACCGGGATTTCCGGATTATAACCAGCGACGGGCAGGGAAATATAGGTGTTTTTGAACACCTAAACGGAATTTGGTTGCAGACGGGGCAAGACCTATTTGGCAAAATGGGGATCAAAGGGAATCTGAAAACCCTCAGTTGGCAGCCCTTAGAGGAATGGGACAACGGAGAGGAAAACCGGTATGAAGTGAGTTTGTCCTCAGAAACGGCTGAGTTGTTTATCGACGGGCTCTATGGCTCTGTCTTTCTGGAAAAGCCCGGCTGGCGGGATTTGGAGCGAAAGCCCTGCTATCTGACCCTCAAGGACGGAACCGAAATCTGTCTGATGCTTTTACAGGGCGGCTATGTAAAATATTTAGGTATGAGCGGTGACGGAGTATTCCAGATGGAGGCATCCGCTTTCGAGAAGGTGTATGACGCCTTGGCGTGACAAGGGATCCCTCAATTAGATTTTCCGTGCCAAAAGGACCTGAACATTTCCGTTTTTACCTAATAGAAAAAGCAGTGCATAGCGCACTGCTTTTTCTATTAGTGTTTTTAGAATCATTTCTGCTCTTTTTGCACCCTCAAGATGCGCAGGGAATTTAAAACGGCGATCAGGGTGACCCCGACATCGGCAAAGATGGCGGCGGCCATGGGGGCGTACCCCAAAGCGCCCAGCACCAGCACCAACGCCTTGACAATGAGGATAAAGACGATGTTTCCCCGGGTAATCCGCATTCCCTTGCGGCAGGCGCGGATGGCAGCGGGAATCCCCCTAAGGTTGTTGGATAACAGCACCATGTCGGCGGTCTGGGTGGCCAGGTCGCTGCCCATGCCCATGGCGATGCCCAGGTCGGCGGCGGCCAGGACGGGCCCGTCGTTAATGCCGTCTCCCACAAACACCGTGACGCCGGACTGCTTGACAGTCAGCAGGTTTTCTACCTTCTGCTGGGGGAGAAGGTCGCTGCGCACTTCGTCCACGCCCAAAGCCTTGGCGGTGGCTTCGGCCTGCTCTTTCCGGTCCCCGGTGAGCATGACGGTTTTCTGGGCGCCCAGTGCCTTCAATTCGCTGAGGGCGGGTTTAGCCTCCGGCTTTGCCGTGTCGCCAATCTGGATATAACCCAGCAGGGCGCTTTCGTCAGAGAGGTACAGATTAGCGGCGGGGGCGTTTTTTAAGGAGATACCCCGGTCATTTAGCAGCTTGTAGGAGCCGCAGTAGTAGGTTGTGCCGTCGATGACCGCCCGGACGCCTTTGCCCGCGATTTCTTCCGCCTCGTCGGGGGCGGGGAGGGGATCGCCCACTTTTTCAATGACCGCTTTGGCGATGGGGTGTGCGGAGACGCTTTCACAGATGGCAGCCAGCCGGAGGACGGTTTGCTCATCCAGATCGGACAGGGTGCCGACTGCCGATACCTTGAGTTTCCCGGTGGTCAGGGTGCCAGTCTTGTCAAAGACGAAATTTTTGGCCCTGGACAGGATTTCCACGTGCTTGGAGCCTTTGATGAGGGCTCCCATTTTGGAGACGGTGCCGATGACGCTGTAAAAGGTCAGGGGGACCGAAATCACCAAAGCGCAGGGGCAGGATGCCACAAGGAAGATGAGGCTTCGGTGGAGCCAGGTGACAAATTCGCCCAGTCCGATCAAGGGCGGCAGGACGGCGATCAGGACGGCCAGGCCCACAACCACCGGAGTGTAGATTCTCGAAAATTTGGTGATAAACCGTTCGGTGCTACCCTTTTCCCGGGTGGCGTCCTTGACCAGCTCGGCGATTTTGTTGGCGGTGGAGTTTTCATAGCTTTTTTCCACCCGGCATTTCAGCGCGCCGTTTAAGTTAATCATGCCGGAGAGGAGGGTATCGTCCGCCTCTGAGCGGACGGGGACGCTTTCGCCGGTGACGGCGGAGGTGTCGATGTCGCCGCCGCCCTCGAGGATGACGCAGTCCAGGGGAACCCGGTCTCCGGGCCGGATCAGGATGGTGTCGCCCACCGCGACGCCTTTGGCGGCAGTTTCTTTGACCGAGCCGTCGGAAAGGATCAGGTTTGCGTTTTCCGGGACGATGTTTACAAGGGCGTCGATCCGTTTGCGGCTGTTCTGGACGGCTTTGTCCTCAAAGAACTCGCCGATCTTAAAGAGGATGGTGACCATGGCGCCTTCAAATCCCTCCCCGATGGCGAAGGCGGCCACTACCGCGATGGACATGAGGGTCATCTCGTCCAGGGACAGCCTCATGAGGCCCTTGGCGCCGGCGATGAGCAGATCGTAGCCGGCTAAGATGGTCGCGGCGGCCTGGACGATGAGCCGCAGCCACCAATAGGGGAGGAAGAAGGACACCGCTACCAAAACGGCGGCGATCCCTAAAAAGATCAAGTCTTTTTTGCCGGTTTCATGGCTGCCGTGGTCGTGGCCGCAGGCACAGCCGCCGCCCTCCCGGCAGAGGGGGCAGTCACAGCCGGGGGGATGGCCCTCGGGACGGGAATGCTCGTGGCCGCAATGGCAGGCTTCCTCGTGATGATGGTGGTGATCGTGGCAGGAGCCGCCGACGCAGGAGGCCTCTTGATGTTGGGATGCGCCTTTGTGACGGGCTTCTTTCATACAGATCTTCCTTTCTATGGTTGTTCCGATAAATGGTAGATCGTGGTTCCGATAATCTGGGCGATGTGTTCGTCGTCGATGGAATAGTAGACCATTTTGCCGTCTTTGCGGTATTTGACGATCCGCGCCGCCCGCAGTACCCGCAGCTGATGGGATACGGCCGACTGGGAGAGATTCACTCGCTCGGAGATATCCTGAACGCACAGCTCACTTGTGAGCAAAGAGGTGATGATTTTCAGACGGCTGCTGTCGGACAGCGCCTTGAAAAACTCGCTGGCCTCGAAGATGGTGTCGTCGTCGGGAATTTGGTGGGTGATGTCCGGAATAGCCTCATGGTGGTGATGTCCATCCAGGCAACAGGCGTGCTCCAGGGATTTTTCCAATGCCATAAGAATCCTCCTTTTATTTTATCAAATAAACATATGAGCATCTGTTCAATTGTTATTATATGCAATCTTTGTTCCGTTGTCAATACCTCCAGCCAAAAAAATTTTGGAGAGGGGCTTTCGTTGGAAAAAGTGGCATTTTTTGCCAAACTGTGTTATACTGAATCCGTTGCAATAAATACTGTCAGAAGGGCGCCTTTGGGCGCTTTTTATCTGGATGCCGCGGCTTAAAAAATCCGGCTGCGGAGAGATGGGAGGAAAAAAGATGCCTTCACTGATGAAAATAGGATTGCTGTCAAACCGGGTGACGCTGGGAGACCCTGAAAAAACCGTTTCGGAACTGCTCGCGCTCATAAAATCCCACGCGGACTGCGGCGTTCTGGTGCTGCCTCCCCACTGCCTGGGCGGTAAAGTGGGGAAGCTCTCCACCAACCAGGGGTGGATGGAAGCAGTGGCAGAGGCTGCACAATCGCTCCAAAAAGCGGTGGACCTGCCGGCGTTGATATTGGGCTGTTATGACGAAAGGGGCGAGGCCTGTTACCGGTTTTTCCACCGGGGGGAGCTGATTTCAGAAGCGCCGCTCGGGGAGTACCGGCTGCTCGATATGGGCGACTTGCGGGCCTGCCTCTACACCGGGGGGAGCAGCCGTCTTCCCTTTGATTTGGGGAGACTGGAAAAGGAGGGGATTGAGCTGATGCTCGTCTGCGAACAAGCGCCCGCCACCACGGTGAGCCGGGAACGGCGGGACGAGGTGCTGAAACTTTGCTCCCGCGTCCTCGGGTGCCGTCTGCTCTACCTAAACGGAGGGGTGGGGGATACGTCGGCCCCTCACCTTTACGAGGCCGCAGCGGCGGACTATTTCTTGGGAGATAAGCTCTTTTCCAGGGAGGATACTATGGAGCTGGTCTGTTATGAGGCGATGGTCGACCCGGCGATCATAAAGGGGTACAAGCGCACCCACCGGCTGCCTTTTCCGCCGGAGGAAGAACTTCTGCGATTGGAGGTTCCTCTCTGTAATGAAGCATCCTTTGCTGTTTGCGCCGACCCCTACCTGCCGGAAAAGAGCGGGGGTTTTCTTGAGCGGCTCTTTTCCCTTCAAGCCTCGTCGCTAGCGGTGCGGATGAAAAACATCGGCGTCCAGAAAGCGGTACTGGGGGTGTCGGGTGGACTCGATTCCACTTTGGCGCTGCTGGTGTGCCAAAGGGCGATGGATTTGCTGGGCCTTCCCGCGCAAAACGTGGTCGCAGTGACAATGCAGGGTTTTGGCACCAGCGGGCGCACCTATGAAAACGCCCTGGAGCTGATGCGCGGCCTCGGATGCACCGTCCGGGAGGTTCCCATTCGAGACGCTGTGCTCCAGCATTTTATGGATATCGGCCAGGACCCGCAAAAACACGATATCGCCTACGAAAACGCCCAGGCCCGGGAACGGGCCCAGATCCTCTTAGATATTTCCAACCAGATCGGCGGCATTGTAGTGGGCACCGGGGACCTGTCCGAAGCGGCGCTGGGCTTTTGCACCTTTGCGGGGGATCACATCGCAAATTACAATGTCAACGTCTGTGTCACCAAGACGATGATGCGCAAGCTGGTTTCCCACTTGGCGGAAAGCGGACGGTTTTGTTCTGTCTCGACTGTGTTGAGGGACATTCTGGCTACCCCCATCAGCCCCGAGCTGCTCCCCGCAGACGAAACCGGCGATATCGCCCAGAAAACCGAGGAGATTTTGGGACCGTATGAGCTCCACGATTTCTTCCTTTACTATTTCCTGCAGTACGGGCTTTCCGCTCGGTCGCTTCAGTTTTACGCTCAAAGGGCTTTCCCGGACCTGCCTGAGGAGGAAATAAAGCGGTGTGTAAAACTGTTCCTGCGCCGGTTTGTGCAAAACCAATTTAAACGCTCCTGCGCGCCCGATTGCGCAAGTTTAACGGAGGTAAACCTCGCGGCGGATGCCTTCTCTTTCCCCAGCGATTGCAGCGGCGGCTTTTTCAGAGGAAAGTGATGGAAATCCGAGGTCTTAAAAAGAATTTATTCGCAATTTATATATAAAATGTACAAAAAACTAGTCGGTTTGCCCAGCCTTTTTCAGTGGGAAATCTATTGAAAATTTGACGGATTGGGTATATGATTAGGTGCATAGAAAAAAGGCGAAATTTTTGGAATCTTTGCTTCATTTTATAGTGGAGATTTTGATAAAAAGGGCAGAATATTTTTGGTTCTGTTTGAGCTGGGAAAGGCCAGGTGATTTCCAATGGATGACATTATCCACCAGATTTTGGACATTGATGCCCGGGCGCAGCGGAAGCTGCAGCAAGCGTACGAGGACCGGGATCATATGAAGGAAGAATTAGACGGGCAGGTGGCAAAAATCCAAAATGAGGAGCGCGCCGCTTTGGAGGAAAAAGTACAGCGACAACGGGAATCCCGCAGAAAACAGCAGGAGGGCGAAGTGGAGGCCATCCGCCAAAACGCAAAGGCCGCCACCCAAAAACTGACGGAAGAATTTCAGGGCCGGGAGGACGAGTGGTTGCGCCATATTGTCGAATCGGTCCTCAACGGCTAAAGGAGATGGAAACCGATGCTCAATTCTTTCTCCAGCAATGCGATCCTGACAAAGGTTCACGCCATTTTCGGCAAACGACTGACCCCTTCCGATTTTTCACAGATGGCAAGAAAAAACGATGTTGGAGAAGTGGCAGCCTTTTTAAAGGAAAATCCCTCTTATCAGAAGGCGTTAAAAAACATCAACGAGGCGGAAATCCACCGGGGTCAGTTGGAAGCGCTCATTAAAAAGGACTTGTATTACAAGTATTCCTCTCTGCGGCGGTACGATTTTTCCGACAACGGCTTTTACGATTTTATCTTGACCAAAGTGGAGGTGGATGAAATCCTCCGCTGCCTTATGTTGATGAACGCGGGGCAGACGGAAGGTTTCATCATTGACATGCCATCTTATCTCATGCACCACACTTCCTTTGATTTGATGGTGCTGACTCGAGCGAAAAATTTTGACGGGCTCATAGAGGTGCTAATGGGAACCCCCTATGCCCCGTTGTTAAAGCGGCTTCGCCAGCCCGATGGAACGGCGGATTACCTCCGCTGCGAATTCGCGCTTTACTCCTATTACTACCAGTTTTTGTTCGATTCGGTGGACCGGCATTTCAGGGGGGAGACCAAAAAGGTCCTCAAGGAAATCATGCGGGCGGAAATCGAGGCTCACAATGTGGAAACCATTTTCCGGCTTAAGTATTTTCACCACATGGATTCCGAGCAGATTAGGCCTTTGCTGTTCCCGTACCGCTACCACTTAAACGATGAGAAACTGGAAAAAATCCTCAAGGCGAAAACGATTGCCGAGATGACAGGCATCGCCAAAATGAACCGCCGGGGCGAAGAAGCTCCTAAAGGGGTGCCGGAAGGGTTTATGGAGTTTTACACCCATTCCTACTGCTACCACATCTATAAGCGGCAGCTCCATGGGACGACCAAAGCCCCGGTTGCCATGTACGCTTTTATCGCGCTGCGGAATATTGAGGTGCAAAATGTTATCACTGTGATTGAAGGGGTGCGCTATGGCCAACCCCAACAAGAAATCCTCAGTTTGCTCATTATGTAACCACAAAAAACAAAGGTGGTGTTCTAGAAAAATGGCTATCGAGAAAATGCAGCTAGTCGACATTGTCGGCCATCTGCCGGAGTTGGATCAGACCCTTCTCACTTGTATCCAGAGCGGGGTATTCCATCCGGAGAACGTCCTGAGTTCGGGAGATAAAACTACGGCATTTAGCTTGATGAACGGGGAAAACACCTATGCCGCCTCCTTGAAAAAACTCTATGATCTGGCGCAGGACATCCATGCAAAGATCCGTTACACCGAGGATACCGGTGGCCTTACGCCGGAAGGGGCAGAGGACGAAATTAATCGGATTAAGGAGAAAGCTGCCTCTTTGTCCGAGGAAAAGAAGGCCCTCAAGGAACAAATAAGCCAGTACGAGCAGGCGCTGATGCTTATTAAGCACCTGCAGGGCTTGGACGTATCATTTGACGATGTGTTTGCGTCCAGTTACGTCAAAGTCCGGTTTGGCCGTCTGCCCTTCGACAGTTACCCCAAGCTTAATTTCTATGATAAAAAGCCCTTCTTTTTCTTTACCTTTGACCACGACAGCGAATATTACTGGGGCGTTTACTTCGCGCCGGCGCCGCAGATCGAGTCTATCGACGATATTTTTAAGTCCCTTTACTTTGAGCGGCTCAGGGTGCCGGATTACGCCCACAATAAGCCGGAAATTGCCATCAAGCAGATCGGCGATATGCTGGAAAATGATCAAAACCGCCTCGTCGAAGTGCGAAAACAGATTGCGGACATCAAGGAGCAAGAACTTCAGTGCTTAAACGCATGTTTTACCGTATTGAAGGCGGCGTCGGACACCTTTTCCATGAGAAAATACGTGGCGGTGGCCCACAACAGCTTTTATTTAGAAGGCTTTGTCCCGGCGCGGGACGGAAGGAAATTCGCCGATGCGTTAAACGAAATCGACGGCGTCTCCTGCATGTCAAACCCGGTGGAGGCAAATCCTGCTTTGACCCCGCCTACCAAACTGAAAAACAGAGGCTTTGCAAAGCCGTTTCAGATGTTTGTGGGGATGTATGGCCTACCGCCTTACCACGATTTTGACCCCACAACCTTAGTGGCGATTACCTACACCCTGATGTTCGGCATCATGTTTGGCGATGTGGGACAGGGGCTTGTGATCGCTCTCATTGGACTGTTTTTAGGGCTTGCCAAAAAGATGGATTTCGGGCGGATTATGCTCCGCCTGGGAATTTCCAGTGCCGTTTTCGGTTTGATTTACGGTTCGGTATTCGGTTACGAGGAGTGGCTCGACCCCATGTGGGAGAGCTTAGGGCTTGGCGGCATCCTCCCCCTCAAGGTATTCGAGGCAGGGACCACCAACCTGCTGCTTTTGGCGGCCATCTTTATCGGAGTAGGCGTTATCTGCATTTCGATGATTATCAATATCTGTATCGGATTTAAGCACAAAGACTACGAACGGGCGGTGTTCGGAAATAACGGGCTTGCGGGACTTGTGCTGTACATGGGCGCCGTCATCGCGGTGGCAGGTCTCATGCTCTACAATATAAACGTTTTGAGTCCATGGTTTATTATTTTCGTCATCGTTATCCCGGTTTTGCTCATCTTTTTGCGGGAGCCGCTTGGAAAGCTGCTCAAAAAGCGGAAAGACATAAAACCCGCCGACGGAATCGGCACCTTTATCCTGGAAAACTTCTTTGAGATGTTTGAATATGTTTTGAGCTACCTCTCCAACACCATGAGCTTTTTGCGTGTGGGCGGATTCATCCTCTCCCACGCCGGCATGATGGCGGTAGTCATGTCTTTGAGCGAGATGATGAGCGGAGGCGGCACTATCGTCGTTATGGTAATCGGAAACATCTTTGTCATGTGTCTCGAGGGCCTCATCGTGGGCATCCAGGTGCTGAGGCTGGAGTTTTACGAGATTTTCAGCCGTTTCTACAACGGCGACGGCAAGGAATACGAACCTGCATCCATTTCCTATAAAGTTGAATAAGGCGCGCTTATTCGGCTTTCACATATCAGACTAAATGACTTTCAGGAGGAAAACATCATGAAATTGTATCAGTTTTTACTGCCTTTGGCAGCTCTTGTTTTGATCAGCCTGCCTCTAATTAACGTACTCAGAGGAATGTCTACCGGTAGAAAAGCGAGAAGAAACATCATCCTCAACCTCTGCGCTTTCTTTGGCGTTTGTGCTTTGGCCATCGCGATGCCTGTAGGCGGCCTCGTTTCCGCAGCAGGCGAGGCGGCTGCAGCCGGCTCCGCCTCTGCCGGTATGGCTTACATCGCTGCCGCTCTGTCCACTGGACTTTCGGCACTGGGCGCCGGTATCGCAGTTGCTGCCGCCGCTCCCGCCGCAATCGGCGCTGTCAGCGAAGATCCCAAATCCTTTGCTAAGGCTTTGATCTTCGTCGTATTGGGCGAAGGTATCGCCATTTACGGTTTGCTCATCTCCATCCTGATCCTCAACAGAGTCTGATGACCGGTTCGATGGAGGGCTTTGTGCCCTCCACGCCAGTTTTTGGATCTGTTTTGGGAAATCCGGATGAGAGGGGGTATTGGGATGCGGATGTATCTTATCAGCGACAATGTGGACACCCAGGTGGGGATGCGCCTCGCCGGTATCGAGGGCGAGGTGGTTCACCAATACGACGAGGTGTGCAGTGCTCTGAAAAGGGCTTGTGAGACCGAGGACATCGGCATCGTATTGATGACCAAAAAGCTCATCACCCTCTGCAAAGATGTGGTGTACGACATTAAACTGAACAAACGGCGTCCCCTGATTGTGGAAATTCCGGACCGCCACGGCGACTCGGACATCGGGGATTCCATCACCAATTATATCAAGGAGGCTGTGGGCATCAACATTTGACGCCGGCAGCACGACTGACTGTGACAGGGAGAACCTGTGTGAAAGGAGGGTTTCCTTTGCCAAACGATAAAGAGAAATTAGCCCGCTTTGAAAAGGCGATTTTCGCTGAAGTCGATTCAAAGGCGGCTGCCATTTTGTCCGAGGCGGAAGCAAAGCAAAAAGAGGTTTTGGGCAAAGCGGAAGAAGAGGCCAAAGTAGAAGCGGAAAGGCAGGCCAAAGAGGAACTGGAAGAAATCGAAGCCCAGTACGCCCAGGCCATCACCAAGGAAAAGTTAAACGCAAAGCAGCAAGTGTTGCTCAAGCGGAAAGAACTGATCGAGGGCCTTTTTGAGAAGGCGGGGGAAAAGCTCAAAGCCTTTACCGAGAGCGGGGAGTACGAGCGGTACCTGTCTTCTATCCTCCAAAAAGCGGATCTTTCCAAGGCGAAGATTTTAGCCCGGGAGATAGATTGCGCGTTGATTCAAAAATTGGCGCCTGGCTGCAAGGTCGAGCCCGACCCTCAAAACCTTTTGGGTGGGATCGTCATTGTGAGCCCCGCCGACAACATCTACATCGACGAGACGTTTGCCTCTAAGCTCAACGCCAAAAAGGAGGACTTTTACTCCGACAGCAGTATACAGTTGGACGTTCTTTGATGGAAGATTGGCCCCCTTTCGCGGGGGCGCCGAGGCTTGTCTGCTGGTCCGGCCTTTGGGCTGTTTTTTCAAAGTCTGTAGACGGCGCTGTACCGGTTACTGATCTTGAAAAAACAGCTGAAAAGAGACCTCAGATAAGCTCCCTTAAAAGAAGTCCCCATTTCGGAAAAGGAGTGAAAAACCTTGAACAATCAGATTTACTCGATCAACGGGCCGGTTGTAAAAGTCAAGGAGACCATGGATTTCTCCATGCGGGAAATGGTCTATGTGGGCCATAAAAAACTGGTCGGCGAGGTCATCGGCGTCACCGATCAATACACCACCATTCAGGTTTACGAGGGAACCACCGGCTTAAAACCCGGCGAACCGGTCTATTCCACCGGCGCGCCCTTGAGCGCTACCCTGGGTCCCGGCATCTTAACCAATATCTATGATGGAATTGAGCGTCCGCTTTTAAAAATTGCCGACAAATGCGGCGCTTTTATCGACGAGGGCATCGAGGTTTCGCCCATCGACACCGAGAAAAAATACGACGTGACGATGTGCGTCAAGGTGGGGGACACCCTAAAGGGCGGCCAGATTTACGCCACCTGCCCCGAGACCCCTGTAATTTTGCACAAATGCCTCCTCGCCCCCAATTTGAGCGGCGAGGTGATTAAAGTCATGCCCGACGGGCAGTACACAGTGAACGACGTGGTGGCAGTCATCCGCACTGAGGGCGGCGAGGAAAAAGAGCTGACCCTCTGCCAGAAGTGGCCCATCCGCACCCCCAGACCGGTTCAGAAGCGGCTGCCTATCGGCAGGCCCCTCATCACCGGCCAGCGGGTCATCGACACCCTGTTCCCCATCGCCAAGGGCGGCACTGCCGCCATCCCCGGCGGGTTCGGAACCGGCAAGACCATGACCCAGCACCAGCTTGCAAAATGGTGCGACGCCGACATCATCGTCTACATCGGCTGCGGCGAGCGGGGAAACGAAATGACCCAGGTTTTGGAGGAGTTCTCCGAACTGATCGACCCCAAAACCGGCCGCGCCATGACCGACCGTACCGTATTGATCGCCAACACCTCCAACATGCCGGTGGCCGCCCGTGAGGCGTCCATCTACACCGGTATCACCCTGGCGGAATATTACCGCGATATGGGTTACCACGTTGCCATCATGGCCGACTCCACCTCCCGTTGGGCTGAGGCCCTCCGTGAGATTTCCGGCCGTCTGGAGGAAATGCCCGCCGAGGAGGGCTTCCCGGCTTACCTGCCGTCCCGCCTGGCCGAATTCTACGAGCGGGCGGGGTACATGGTACCCTTGAGCGGCGGGGAGGGGAGCGTTACCATCATCGGCGCCGTATCCCCTCAGGGCTCCGACTTTTCCGAGCCCGTCACCCAGAACACCAAGCGTTTCGTCCGCACCTTCTGGGCGCTGGATAAATCGCTGGCTTACGCACGGCACTATCCCGCCATCAACTGGATCACCAGCTACAGTGAATACATCGACGACCTGTCCGCCTATTACAAGGAAAATGTGAGCTCCGACTTTTTGCAGTGCCGTCAGCGGCTTAACAACATCCTGGGCGAAGAGGCAAAGCTCATGGAGATCGTAAAACTCATCGGTTCCGACGTTTTGCCGGAAGATCAGAAGCTGGTCATCGAGATTTCCAAGGTGATCCGAGTGGGATTCTTGCAGCAGAACGCCTTCCACGAGGACGACACCTACGTACCGCTTCCAAAGCAGCTGGGCATGATGAAGATCATCCTCTATCTATACGACCAGGCCATGAAACTTGTCAAAAACAGCATCCCCGTTTCGTTGATGGTGGAGACGGGTGTCTTTGACGCGCTCATCAAGATGAAGTACAACATCCCTAACAACCAGCTTGAGAAGATGGAAGAATACTATCCCATGATCGATGAAAAGCTGTCCCAGATCAAGTAGGAGGCGAGGAATATGAGCGTACAGATTTTAGGTTTGAAAGAAATTAACGGCCCCCTCGTCGTCCTCGACCACGTGACCGACATCGGCTACGACGAAATGGCCGAGCTCCACATGCAGGACGGCACAAAACGCCTGGCCAGAGTAGTGGAAATCCAGGGGGATAAGGCGGTTTTGCAGGTGTTTGAGGGCACAAACGGCATCTCTCTCACCAACACCCGAACAAGTTTTATGGGGCACCCTATGGAAATGCCCCTTTCTACCGAGGTTTTGGGTAGAATCTTTAACGGCGCGGGAAGCCCCATCGACGGGCTGGGCCCGATTTTTGCAAAAGAACACGCCGACATCAACGGAAAGCCCCTAAATCCGGTTTCCCGTGAGTATCCCCGCAACTACATCCGCACAGGTATTTCCTCCATCGACGCTTTGATGACGCTGATCAGAGGTCAAAAGCTGCCGATTTTTTCCGGTTCCGGCATGAGCCACAACAAGCTGGCGGCCCAGATCGTCAAGCAGGCCCAGCTAAGCGGCGATAAAGACGAGAAATTTGCCGTGGTTTTCGCGGCTATGGGCGTGCAGAACGATGTAGCGGACTACTTCAAACGCCAGTTTGAGGAATCGGGCGTTTTGGAGCGGGTTGTCATGTTCTTAAACCTCTCCAGTGACCCAATCGTCGAGCGTATCGTCACTCCCCGCTGTGCTTTGACAGTTGCGGAGTACTTAGCATACGAAAAAGGGATGCACATTTTAGTCATCCTCACCGATATGACTTCTTACGCCGAGGCCCTTCGTGAGTTTTCCTCCTCTAAAGGAGAAATCCCCGGAAGAAAAGGCTACCCCGGCTACCTCTACTCCGATTTGGCGTCATTGTACGAGCGGGCCGGCATCGTCAAGGGCGGAAACGGTTCTGTCACCCAGATTCCCATCCTCACCATGCCAAACGACGACATCACCCACCCCATCCCCGACCTGACGGGGTACATCACCGAGGGGCAGATCGTATTAGACCGCACCATGGACCAGAGCGGCGTCTACCCGCCGGTTTCCATCCTGCCGTCATTGTCCCGTCTGATGAAGGACGGCATCGGAAAAGGCTACACCAGGGAAGACCACCCGGCGGTTTCCAACCAGCTTTTTTCCGCCTACGCCAAGACCCAGGACGCCAGAAGCCTTGCATCCGTCATCGGCGAGGAGGAGCTTTCCCCCTCCGACCGGGCGTATCTCGAATTCGGCAAGATGTTCGAGGAGTATTTCTTAAACCAGGGCTTTAACGAAAACCGTACCATTGAGCAGACGCTGGAGCTTGGTTGGGATCTTCTCTCCCTGCTGCCCAGAGAAGAACTGGACCGCATCGACGAAAAGATGCTCTTAGAGTTCTACACTGAGAGCAGGGCCAAGAAATTCAAACGGCAGATTCATTCGGTTTGATGATAAGCCCGGGAGGACAGAAGTGAACCCTGTCCGGAAAAGGAGTTGATTGCGGATGGCAGAACAGGTATTTCCCACCAAGGGAAACCTTTTAAACATCAAGAAATCCCTGTCGCTGGCGAACCTGGGCTACGAGCTGATGGACCGGAAGCGGAACATCCTCATCCGGGAGATGATGTCCCTCATCGACACAGCAAAAAAGGTCCGCGACGACATTGACGACACCTACAAGCGGGCATACGCTGCTTTGCAGCGGGCGAACATCACCCTGGGTATCTCGGAAAACGTGGCCCAATCCGTTCCGGTAGAGCGGAGCATCGAAATTACCTACCGCAGTGTCATGGGAGTGGAAATCCCTCATATCACGATGGAGGCGGCCGATATGGAGGGGGTCTTTTACGGCCTTTACGTCTCCAATTCCCAGCTGGACATGGCCTATATCTGCTTTAACCGCTGCAAGGAGATGACGGTGGTGCTGGCCGAGATGGAAAACAGCATCTACCGCTTGGCGGTGGCCATCAAAAAGACCCAGCGCCGGGCCAACGCCCTCAAAAACATTATCATTCCGAATTTTGAGTCTACGGTTGCCTTTATCTCCAACGCATTGGAGGAAAAGGAGCGGGAGGAGTTTTCCCGCCTAAAGGTCATCCGCCACACCAAGGAAAAAAACGGGGCGTGAATATTTTTTGGAAGCGAAGCTGAGATTTTGAGAAGCAGGCTCCTATTTTCAACGGCAAATTCGTTGAGAATAGGAGCCTTTTCTTGTAAAAACGGCCAAAATCCGATATAATGGAAGTATCGCTTTGACAGCAAATGGAAAGAGAGGAAAATACATTGGAACCGATAAAAAGCCTGAGCGCCGAGACGGCGAAAAATCTTCGCTACGTCCTCCACGACATCGACGACACCATCACAAACAATGGGAAGATTCTCCCAGAGGCCTATGCCGCACTGTGGAAACTTTCTCGCGCCGGTATCAAGGTGATCCCCGTCACCGGGCGGCCGGCGGGCTGGTGCGACATGGCGGTGCGCCAGTGGCCCATCGACGCCATCATTGGCGAAAACGGCGCTTTCGTCTTCTACGAGGAAGAGGGAAAACGGAAGGAATTTACCCATCCGTCCATCCCGAAAGAAGACGTATCCGGCAAACTTGAGATCATCCGGGACGCCTGCCTCAAAGAAGTGCCCGGCTGCCGGGTGTCCAAGGACCAGCACTACCGCCAGTACGATCTGGCCATCGACTTTAACGAGGATGAGCCGAAATTGGGGTTTGAGGCAGCAGAGCGGATCAAGGAAGTCTGCGAGCGGTTCGGGGCGGTGGCGAAAATCAGTTCCATCCACGTGAACACCTGGTTCGGGGATTTCAACAAGGTCTCGATGGCAAAGCTCTTTCTCACGGAGGTTCGGGGGGAGGAGGACATCCAAAACCACGTGATGTTTTTCGGCGATTCCCCAAATGACGAGCCCATGTTCGAAAACTTAGCGCTCAGCTGCGGCGTGGCCAACATCAAGCCCTTTGCCCGGATGCTTAACCACCTGCCAGCCTATGTGACCGAAGGGGAGGGCGGCTACGGCTTTGCCGAGGCAGTGGACTGTATTTTGGCCCTCCGGCAGAAATAAGAGTCAAGGACTACGCAATGAGATAAAAAGCACCGGTTTGCAGTTCCGGTGCTTTTACTGTTATAGACTATTTATGGTATGCGTATAATTGATATTCCTGTGTCTTCACGTCCATGATTTCCACAAATGGACTCTCTTCTTTGTAAATCCATCGTTCCACATAGGTGGGGGTCACTTCAAACACCCGAGTGCTGTCAAGGGAAGAATATCGCTTAAAAGGGCCGGGAAAGTGCGCTTGGTACAACGCTGCAAAGTCCGGGTGCTCCCGCGGGTGCCCCAATTCTCTACAGGTGCCCTCTATTTGGATGTTGCCAGTACACAGAGCCACCTGTTTATTGTGGACAAGCTGATTGTATTTGCGGAATGTTTTGTCTGTCTGGAAGTAAAATCGCCCGTTGTTTTGGACAACGCTCATCATTCTGGATGTCACTTTATCATGCAGAGATGTGGAGAGCACCATTTCTTTCCCTGACCCGAATTCCTCCAAAAAGGATGAAAAAATATTTGCAAAATTCTCCATATCTGTCACCATTTTAATCCTCTATGCCAAATTGTCACGGATAGTATAGCATAGAGGAAGGGAAATTTCAACCTGTGGATTGGAGGTGGGGAAAATGTTGGGATCTGTTTTGCATCCCTGCAAAAACTGCCTGGAAAAATCCCCGATAGTCGTTGACTTTTTGGGGAATAAACAGTATAATAAAAGCATATTTGATAATAATTTAACAATTTGAAGAGTTGCAGCGTTAATTTGCTAAATCTATTTAATCAGGAGGAAGTTATGGAAGTTTATATCTGTGTGGGCAGCTCCTGCCATCTCAAGGGCTCCTATAACATTATCAACGCCTTTCAGAAGCTTATCGAGGAGCACAAGCTGGAGGACAAGGTGGAACTGAAGGCGTCTTTCTGCCTGGGCCATTGCACCGACGGGGTTTCCACTAAAATCAACGGGGAGTTTGTCGACCACGTCTCCCCGGAAAACGCGGTGGAAATTTTCAATAAATACGTGCTGGAACCGATTCAGAAGGGCGAATAACCGGACTTTTTGTCCCTTTGTCCCCTGAATGAATTCGTTCCAGACTGACGGGGTGCCATTGCCGTCCGGTATCCCTGACAGCGAGAGAAAGGCGTGAATGTTGTGGAAGTATTGAGCTTTAAAACAGCAAACTGCAAAGACTGTTATAAATGTATCCGCGAATGCCCGATCAAGGCCATTCGCGTCAAAGACCGGCAGGCGCAGATTATCCCGGAGGAGTGTATCCTCTGTGGCAGATGTGTCAAAATCTGCCCCCAAAACGCAAAACAGGTCCGGGACGATGTGCCTCGTGTCAAAGAGATGATGAAGTCGGGCAAAAAAGTGGTGGCGTCGCTGGCGCCGTCCTATATCGCGGCTTTTGATACCGACGGATTTACCCCCATCGCCGAGGCCATCAAGAAACTGGGGTTTGCGGACGTCCAGGAAACCGCCGCTGGGGCAAATGTGGTCAAGCGGGAATACGAGCGGCTGATCCGAGAGCGGCAGCCGGTCATTATCTCCTCCTGTTGCCATTCGGTGATCCGCCTCATCCAGAAATACCACATCGGCTGCCTTCCCTATATCGCCAAGGTGCTCTCTCCCATGGACGCCCACGGCCGCCTCATGAAGGAGCAGTACCCCGACGCCGAGGTGGTGTTCATCAGCCCCTGTATCTCCAAAAAAGACGAGGTGGACCAGTACTGTAAGGGCGAGAGCATCAGCCTCACCATCACCTTTGACGAACTTTGGGACTGGTTTGCCGAAGAGGGAGTGGAGATCGACAACTCCAAAGGGGACGGCTCCAAATTCCGCTCCCGGTTTTTCCCGGAGACCGGCGGTATCATCAAGAGCATGGATTTGGATCCTACCTACAAATACATCGCCATCGACGGGGTGGAAAACTGCCGCAGGGCCCTGGACGAAATCGCCGAGGGGAAAATGGAAGGCTATTTCATCGAGATGAGCGCCTGCGAAGGGAGCTGTATCAACGGCCCCGGCATGCCCCACGAGAAAAAGGGGATCATCACCTCCCGCGCAATGGTGGAAAAGATCGCCGACGAGAAAAAGGATTACGATGTAGTACATAATTTGAAGATGGACAAACGCATCGATTTAGACCTGCCCCGCCAGAATATCCCCGGCGAAGCGGCCATCTGGGAAATCTTGGCTAAGACCGGAAAAACCAAACCGGAAGATATGTTAAACTGCGGCGCCTGCGGCTATTCCACCTGCTGGGACAAAGCCATCGCCGTCTACCAGGGCAAGGCGGAGCTGGAGATGTGCCTGCCCTATATGAAAGAGCGGGCGGAATCGGTTTCCGATCAGATTCTAGACTCTTCCCCCAACGCCATCATCGCGGTGGATTCCAGCTTTTCCATCCAGCAGTTCAACCGGGCGGCGTACCGCTTGATGGGCATCGATCCCGATGAAAAGATGGCAGGACGTCCCATCGGCGACGTCTACGACGAGGCGGAGCTCATCGAAGTCATCGACAGCCGCCAAAACATCCTGTCGGAGAAGTGCTATCTGGACCGGTACGGCATCTACGTGGAGAAGTCCATTATCTACGACTACGACCACGGCCTGCTGCTGATTTTCCTAAAAGACATCAACAAAGAGGAAAAGGCTGCCCAGCATGAGGCCGCCATGCGCCGGGACACCATCGAGATCACCGATCAGGTCATTAACAAGCAAATGCGGGTCGTGCAGGAAATCGCCTCCCTGCTAGGGGAAACCACGGCTGAAACCAAGATCGCCCTGACAAAGCTCAAGGAGAGCATGATGGACGACGCTGACGAAGCCTAAGGGGGCGTTGCCATGAGATATTTTATCGAAACCGGTTATGTGAGCCTCAACAAGTACGGAGAAGAGCTCTGCGGCGACCGGGTGGAGACCATCTACTACGACGGTACCCTCACCCTGGTCTTGGCCGACGGGCTGGGGAGCGGCGTCAAGGCCAACATCCTCTCCACCCTCACCTCCAAGATCATCGGTACCATGATGGCAAGCGGCATGAAAATCGAGGACTGCGTTGAGACCATTATCCAGACCCTTCCCATCTGCAAGGTGCGGCAGGTGGCTTATTCCACCTTCACCATCTTGCAGATCCGCTCCGACGGGGAAGCCTATATGGTCCAGTTTGACAATCCCCTCTGTGTCCTGCTCCGGGACGGCAAGCGGACAGAATATCCCATCGAGCTGAACGTCATTGCCGACAAAACTATCTATGAAAGCCGGATGAAGGTGGAACTGGGGGACGTCTTCGTCATGTTCAGCGACGGGGTGCCCCACGCCGGCATCGGCATCACCATGAACATCGGCTGGCAGCAGGAAAACGTGGCGAAGTTTTTGGAGGAAAACTACGACCCCGACGCTTCGCCTAAGAGCACGGCCGCAAAGCTTGCCGATGCCTGCAAGGCTCTCTACATGGACAAAATGGGGGACGACACCACCGTCGCCGTCATGAAGGTGCGGCAGAAGTCTTTGGTGTCCATCATGTTTGGCCCGCCGTCGGACGCTGCCGACGACGAAAAGGTGGTCAAGGAGTTCCTGGCCGACGAGGGCAAGAAAATCGTCAGCGGGGGAACCACCTCCAAAATCGTCTCTGGCTACCTAGGGACGACGGTGCGCACCTGCCTTAATTACATCGACCCCAAAATCCCGCCGATCGGGTACATGGACGGGGTGGATCTGGTCACCGAGGGGGCGCTGACTTTAGGGAAGGTCATGGAAATCTCCAACACCATTGTCAGCGACTCCAATACCGACACTTCCTGGCTCAAAAAGAAGGACGGGGCGTCGCTGATCGCCAAATACCTCTTCGAGGAGGCCACCGACGTGAACTTTTATGTGGGCCGGGCAATGAACCCCGCCCATCAGAACCCGAGCCTCCCACTCGACCTTTCGCTGAAGCTGAAAATCGTCGAGATCCTCGCCAAAAACCTGGAGTTGATGGGCAAACGGGTCAAGGTGAAATACTATTAAAAAGCTGTATCCTCCGCCGGTGAGCCCCTTTTTGGGGGAAATTTTGTCCTCTCGGCCGGTGGGCACAGGCTTTAAAGAAAGGATAGCCAGATGAACAGACATTTTGATACCAGTGTGCAGCTTTTGAAATACCAGGTGCTAAAAGAGGTCTCAAAGCTCGCTTTTGAGGGGAAGCTTCAGGAGGGGTATTATGCGATCCCCAAGACCATCATCCCCGGCAAAAAAGCCACCATGCGCTGCTGCGTGTACAAAGAGCGGGCTATTTTGGAGGAGCGGGTCCATATGGCCATGGGGGGAAACCGGGATAACCCCAACGTCATCGAGGTCATCGACATCGCCTGCGACGAGTGCCCTGTCCACCGGGTCACTGTCAGCGACGCCTGCCGCGGCTGTATTGCCCACCGGTGCCAAAGCGTCTGCCCCAAGGACGCCATCCACATCAAAGACCAGCATGCCGTCATCGACCACGACAAGTGCGTCGCCTGCGGCAGATGCGCCAGTGTCTGCCCCTACGGCGCCATTTTAGAGCAGGTCCGCCCCTGTGAGCGGAGCTGTAAAGCCGGGGCCATCAAAATGGACGAGGACGAGAAGGCCCACATTAACAACGAAAAGTGCGTCTCCTGCGGCGCTTGTGTTTACCAGTGCCCCTTTGGGGCCATTGTCGACAAGTCCTACATCGTCGATGCCATCGAGATGATAAAGGGGAGCGACCAAAACCGCAATTACAAAGTGTACGCTGTCATCGCCCCTGCCATTTCCAGCCAGTTTTCCTACGCGAAAATCGGCCAAATCGTCACCGGTATTAAAAAACTGGGCATCCACGAGGTCGTCGAGGCCGCTTTGGGCGCCGACATGACGGCTTTTAAGGAATCTGACGAGCTGATGGAAAAGGGATTCCTCACAAGCTCCTGCTGCCCTGCTTTCGTTGATTTTATCCACAAGAACTTCCCCCAGATGGTGGAGCACATCTCCCACAACCTGTCCCCCATGGCGGAAATTGCCAAATACATCAAAGAAACCGACCCCACCGGCAAGGTGATTTTCATCGGGCCCTGCACCGCCAAGAAAATGGAAGTGAAACGGGAGCCGGTGAATCAATATGTGGACTGCGTCATCACCTTTGAGGAGCTTCAGGCGCTGTTGGACAGCCGGGACATCCTGCCGGAAAACCTGGAGGAGTCGCCGCTCAACAATGCCTCCTACTACGGCCGTATCTTCGCCAGATCGGGCGGTGTATCCGACGCGGTGGTGCAGGCCCTCAAGGAAAAGGGCAAAGACTTTACAGTGAAAGCCGAGGCCTGCGACGGGTTGGAAGCCTGCAAAATCGCTCTTTTGAAGGCCAGCAAAGGCATTTTGGACGCGAACTTCATCGAGGGTATGGCCTGTGTGGGCGGATGCATCGGAGGTGCGGCTTGCGTCACCCACGGCCCCAAGGACAAAAACGAGGTGGACAAATACGGAAAACTCGCCAAGGAAACCGGCATTCTCGACTCTATCCGCATTCTGGAGCTGAGCAAAAAATAAGGGTTGATTTTTCGATTGGCATTTGATAAGATGAAGAAAATGCGCCGCGGTTTTATCGCGGCGTTTTATTCAAGAAAGGAAGGCTTTGTTATGAAAACCAGCCGCATGGATTGGAAGGTGGGGGCCGCCTCCTGCCTGTTCGGGGAACAGGTTGTCACATTAGAGGAGATGACCCGCCTTTCGGAAAACGGCGTCAGCTTTATGGAATTGGATATGCAAAACCGGTGGCAGAAATGGCCGGTTGGCGACCTGAAAGCCGCGTGGAAGCATTTGGGAGACCACGCCAAAAGCATTGGGCTTACCATTTGGTCGCTGCATATCCCCTATGGATGGGACGAGGACCTTTCGAGCCTCGACGAATGCCATCGCAAGGCCGTCGTCGCCCGTCACAGCGCCCTCATCGCCGCGGCCAAGGAGTCAATGGACATCAAAAAGACGGTGGTGCACCCCTCCTTTGAGCCCATCCCCCAGGATGAGCGGGAGGAGCGGATCAATCGGGTGCGGGAATCCCTCTTTGCCCTCTGCGAGGCGGCGGGGAAGGTGGGAGTCCAGGTGGCGGTAGAGGATTTACCTCGGACATGCCTTGGAAACACCACAAAAGAAATGCTCAGGATCGTCGACGGCATCGACAAGCTGGGTGTCTGCTGTGACACAAACCATCTCCTCACCGAAAGGACGGAGGATTTTATCCGGGCTTTGGGAAATCGTGTCGCCACGGTACACCTGTCGGATTACGACTTTGTCAACGAGCGCCATTGGCTCCCCGGCAAGGGCTTAAACGACTGGGAGGCGATTTTGTCCGCCCTGGAGGACGCGGGGTACACCGGTCCTGCCATGTTTGAAGTAGGGCCGGAATTCTGCCCAGCGGGGCCTGTAGGGGTCAAAAAATGCTGGGATCATTTGATTGAGCGATAAAAGTACGGTATTTGCCCAAGCGACGTGAGCATTGCCTTTTCCCCGAAAGGGTACAAGCAGGGATATCGTGCAACAGGCGCCCATCGGCCGCAGCCTCATAAAGTGGATTCCTGGGATATTCAGAGCAAATCAAAACCCCGCGCCGTGAATGTTTCACAGCGCGGGGACATTGCTTTTCTATTCTTCCATCTGCTTTCCCAAAAAGGCTGCCGCCGCTTGGACCAGCTTTACTTGGACGTCGGTGGCGTAGGTGTCGTCGCCGTTGCCGGAGATGAGAAGGATACTTCCTGTCACATCCCCGCTGGAAATAATGGGGCAGCAGGCCACTGCGTATCGGGACACCCCTTCTACCGCTTTGATTTTGGGAGCATCGGGCCCGGTGCAGGCCACTGATTTCCGGTTTTCAGCGAGTTCCTCCAACGCGGGGGTCACCCGGCGCTCCAACAGTTCTTTTTTGGGGATGCCGGAGACGGCGATAACGTGATCCCGGTCGCATACGATGGCGGGGAGTCCCGCCAGCTTGTGGAGCACCTCGGCATACTGGCCGGCGAAGCCTGCGATTTCGCCGATGGGGGAGTATTTTTTAAAGATGACTTCCCCTTCGGAGTTTGTGTATATCTCAAGGGGATCGCCTTCCCGGATCCGCATGGTGCGGCGGATTTCTTTGGGGATGACGACACGCCCCAGATCATCGATACGTCTAACAATTCCTGTAGCTTTCATTTATCTTTCCTCCATAACAGATGATTTGTAGTATCGTTTCTCCCGTTTTGGGTGTCATGACGGTGAAACGGAATTTTGCGGAAAACTTTTCAGCAATATTATCTGTCCTATGGAAATTTTTATACAACGGTTCTCAAAATTTTTGTTTTGAAACCCGCTGTGGGAAAGAATTCCAAAAGAAATGCCTGTGATATATGGACAATTGGATGATTTTGGTGTAAAATAGATAAAATTATAGATTTTCCGTTAACATGAAAGAAGAGGAGAGTGTGTTATGGCGTTTATTTTTGAAGAACCGTCCCGTACCTTTGGCGAGTATCTGTTGGTTCCCGGATATTCTTCTGCCGAGTGCATCCCATCAAACGTCAGCCTCCGGACGCCGGTGGTGAAGTTTAAAAAAGGCGAGGAATCCTCCGTCATGCTCAACATCCCGTTGGTTTCCGCCATTATGCAGTCGGTTTCCGACGACAAAATGGCCATTGCTCTGGCAAAAGAGGGCGGCATGTCCTTTATTTACGGATCCCAGTCGGTGGAGAACGAAGCCCAGATGGTCATGCGGGTCAAAAACTACAAAGCCGGCTTTGTCATCAGCGACTCCAACGTAAGGCCGGATGACACGTTGCAGACGATTCTCGATTTGAAGGAAAAAACCGGGCATTCCACTGTGGCCGTCACCGAGGACGGCACCGCAAACGGCAAGCTTTTGGGTATCGTCACCGGCCGGGACTACCGGATCAGCCGGATGGAGTTAACCGAAAAGGTAGGGGATTTCATGACCCCCTTTGAAAAGCTCATCTGCGCGCCGGAGAACACCTCTCTCAAAGAGGCCAACGACATCATCTGGGAGCACAAGCTAAACTCCCTGCCTCTCATCGACGAAAACCAGCGCCTAAAATACCTGGTGTTCCGGAAGGATTACTCCACCCACAAGGAAAACACCAACGAGCTGTTGGACAGCTCTAAGCGATACATGGTGGGCGCGGGCATCAACACCCGGGACTACGAGGAGCGGGTGCCCGCTCTGGTGGAGGCCGGGGCGGACGTGCTCTGCATCGATTCCTCTGAGGGGTTCTCCGAGTGGCAGAAGCGCACCATCGATTACATCCGCGGAAAATACGGCGACACCGTAAAGGTGGGGGCCGGCAACGTGGTCGACCGGGACGGGTTCCTGTTCCTGGCCGAGGCGGGAGCGGATTTTGTCAAGGTGGGTATCGGCGGCGGTTCCATCTGCATCACAAGAGAACAAAAGGGCATCGGCCGTGGACAGGCTACCGCTTTGATCGACGTCTGCAAGGCCAGGGACGAGTATTTTGAAAAGACCGGCGTCTACGTCCCCGTCTGCTCCGACGGCGGTATCGTTCATGATTATCACATGACCCTGGCCCTGGCTATGGGGGCGGATTTTATCATGCTGGGCCGATATTTCTCCCGGTTCGACGAAAGCCCCACCAACAAGGTGAACATCAACGGCAGTTACATGAAGGAGTACTGGGGCGAGGGCTCCAACCGTGCCCGCAACTGGCAGCGCTACGATTTGGGTGGCGCCGCCAAGCTCTCCTTTGAAGAAGGGGTCGATTCTTACGTCCCATATGCGGGCTCCCTAAAGGACAATGTGACCCAGTCCCTTGCTAAGGTGCGGTCCACCATGTGCAACTGCGGTGTGCTGACTATCCCGGAGCTTCAGAAAAACGCCAAGCTCACCTTGGTTTCCTCCACCTCTATCGTAGAGGGCGGCGCCCACGACGTGGTGCTCAAAGACAACAAGACCATCGGATAAAAGCAATGCAAAAGCGGGGCTTGGGGCCTCGCTTTTTTGCGAAAAATTGTGCTGGCGTTTGGGTGAAAGGGTTGACTGTTTTATCCAATGCGTGTAAGATAAACAGAGAATTTCCCGCCTCATCGGATAGGGGGCGGAAGGACAGAAGAGGAGAATCGTGATGAAAAATGTAGCCGATATTGACAAAAACTTAAAAGTGCAGTCGTCCATTGATAAGAAAGACGTGGTCTTCCTCGATGTGAGAGAGGAACCGTTTCAGGTTTACGGCCTGTATGATTACAAAAAGGAACCCCAGTTTTTAAGGATGCCAAAACCTGTAGCAGAAGCCACCAGCGACGGGGTGCGGGACTTAAATTTCTGCACCGCAGGGGGCAGGGTGCGTTTTTCCACCGATTCGAGCTATGTGGCCATCAAGACCGAGATGCCCTATCAGTGCCTTATGGGACATATGGCGCTGGCGGGGTCCGCAGGGTTTGACCTATATGTGGACGGGGAGCTGGGCAGCAGCTACTACAAGACCTTTTTCCCCCCTTCCAGCGAAGGCCATGGATATGAAGCTGTCATTGAGTTCCCCGACCGGAAAATGCGTCAGTTGACCATCAATTTTCCCCTCTACAGCCCGGTGGATAACCTGTACATCGGCTTGCAGGATTCCGCTGCAGTGGGGGAGGGCAAGCGCTACCGGTTTGAGAAACTGGTGCTCTTTTACGGCTCCTCCATCACCCAGGGGGCCTGTGCTTCCCGGCCGGGAATTTGCTACCAGGGGTATCTGTCCCGGCATCTGGACACCGATTACATCAACTTGGGCTTTTCCGGCAGCGCTGCGGGAGAGGACGCCATCGCCGATTACATGGCGGGCCTTGACATCAGCGTGTTTGTCTGCGATTACGACCACAACGCCCTCAACGCCGAGCACCTAAAGAAAACCCATGAAAAGATGTTTTTGAAGTTCCGGGAAAAGAGCCCCGAGCTTCCTATCATCTTTGTGACGGCCCCTACCTTTGTAGAAAACGATCCCAATTTACTGCCAAATCTTTCCAACGACTGGTCTGCCCGCCGCGACGTGATTTACCGCACCTACCAAAACGCCAAGTGCCGCGGGGACAAAAACGTCTATTTCATCGACGGGTGGAGCTTGTACCAGGGCCCGGACCGGGACAGCTGCTCGGTGGATGGGCTGCACCCCAACGACCTGGGTTTCTTCCGGATGGCAGAGGCCATGGAGCCGGTGCTCCGGATCGCATTAGAATCTACGCTCAAATAGATTTTTTGAAAAGGCCGGGCTTCGGCCTTTTTCCTTCGCTATATTTTTCCAGCCCGATCACCTGAAGATTTTTTTCCTTTTGACATATAGTAAAGAAGGCCAAAGAGACCAGTAGCGGAATTTTTATCCGATGTTTTTGGGGAGCGGGCGGCCAATTGAGGGAAAGGCACCAACGGTTTTATGGGAACATATGCTGATGTAGCAGACTTTAAGATAGGATGCCCCGTGCATCTGAAATACGATGAGAAAGTCAGAGCCCGCGATGTCCGCGGGTAGAGGAACGGCCTATGAAGGAATGGGGTTTTGAAAAGTTTTTAGAAGATGATTCGATTGAGATTATGATGGATGATTTTGCTTCAGATATACAAGAAAAGATGGTGACGCTCTTGCGGAAAGCGTATATCAGCGGTTACGATAGCGGCGTGCGCTTGACGACGGAACAGTTTAAAAAGGAAGATCATCCAAAATCGTAAAGCCTCTGGCGGGATGGAGAGTGTCAGTTCTCCATCCCGCTGTTTTTATGGAAGATTCATCTTAGAAGTGGACGGAAAAAGCAAACTTTCAATTGTTATAATACAAAATTGCTCTATAATACCATTTTATTGCCAATTGCCTAATTTTTGTGTAGGACCTCATAATTTTTTCATAGATTGGATGGCACAATAGTAAAAATAAAACTATAAAGTATAATAAAAACAGTTTTGTAAAGAAATTTAAAGTTTATAATGAAATTACGATATAGCAAAAGTAAGGGAATTTCCAATGCTTTGCGCTGTATGTAAATATGAGAAAGGAGATTTGGTATGTTAGGCAACAAGAAAAAAAAGACATTGGCGTCGTTGCTTTCCGTTGTGTTGGCATTGTCATGTGTGCTCAGCACCATTCCCGTTGGGGCATACGATGCGGAAGAACTGACCAATGTCGATTCCGCTGTGACGTCAGAGAATTCGGATACAGACGTTTCTGAGCCGTTGGACGACGTGAGCAGCGAAAGTTCCGAACTGCCACAAGAATCCAGCAGCGACAGCTCCGAGCCTTCTAGCGAGATGGACGGCGAGAGCTCTCAGCCGCTGGAGGATTCCAGCATTGAGACCTCCGGTGAATCGGAGGTTGTAAGTGAACCCAGTTCAGAAAACGCGATCATGATGGAGGAGCCTCTGTCCGAAGACGAGAGGACAAACCTCGCAGCGGGTATGAAGTATACCGGTACTGATGCTTACAGCGAGGCAGGAAACAGTCCATATCCCGATACTGATCACAAGGAGCTGACCGACGGCCTTTACGGCGGAGACAGTTACACTGATACAAACTATGTTGGGTATGCGGGGGGCGACCATGAAACTGAGTTAATTTTTGACTTTGGCTATAATCAGACTTTTGACGAAGTGAAGCTTTATTATACTTGTGGCGCTGGCGCTGGCGTTGTGCCGCCCAAGTCGGTAGAAGTATCTTACTCCTCCGATAGGCTCAGTTGGACTGAATTTGCCGTGGGAGGCCCTGGGGATTCCGGCGACTATGTCCATGAGTATACCTTGACTGGGGAGCCTGCTACCGGCCGGTTTGTCAGAGTATATATCAAGTACGGTCTGTATTGGATGGTGTTGTCGGAAGTAGAGATTATGGGTGTCTGGACTCCCCGCGATCCGAGGCAAGCTCTCGTCACCACAGACCTTCCCGAAAAGGTCGACAAATACGAGGGGGATACCATCAATTTGAAGATGGACTACACTGTTGAAGAGATGGGCGATGAAATCACCATCGTCTGGAAAAAGGACAATGTGGAGCTTCCTCAGTTTGAAAATCAGAAATCTATTAAAATTTCCAACGCCCAGATTTCGGATAGCGGTGCCTATCAAGCATTTATTATCAACCGCTTTGACGATGGAACGGAATTTAGTGGCGACACGTCAGCTTGTATGGTGACGATCTCTGAATCGGCCCTAGATGGAAATGATCCGGTGACCGATGTGCCAGATGCCGATTCTAATAATTTGGCGTATGATAAAAATTACACGATTTCCGGTACCATCGGCGAGGATTATACCGACGATGGAAAATTATCTGACGGCTTGTACGGCTCTGTTGAGGATTATATGGACGGCAGATGGATCGGCCTTTCCAAAGGGCAGCAGGAGACCGTCGAAGTGACCGTCGATTTGGGCGTCTCTCAATCAATCCAGCAGGTGGAGGCGAATTTCCTAAGAGATGTAGTTGCCGATGCTGAATGGCCGACCCAGGTGCAAGTTCTTCTGTCTGACGACCAGACCCAGTGGAACCCTGCTGGGAGCTTTTCCGTTGTGACGGCTACTACAGATGAATCAATGATCTTAAACTGGAAAGAAAAGGTTGAGGGTACCGGCCGGTATTTGAAGCTCGTCATTACTCCAGGGGACAAGGAGTTTGTGCTTTTGGACGAGGTTCGGATATTGGAAACTGCCACTATTCCCGAACGGGGCGAGGCTGAACTTCCTCCCAATCCGGATGCGGCAAATATTGCTTATGGAAAGACATATACCTATTCCTACATGCCATCTACTTCTTACCCGGATACCAATCAGCGGGAATTGACTGACGGCATCCACGGCGCTGGGACAAACCACCGGGAAGCGGAATGGGTCGGTTTCCAAGTGAATCCGCCTTCGTGGGCTGGACTGCCGGCTCAGGATTCTCCAGTAGTCACTCTGGATTTAGGAGCAATAGAGTCGTTTAAATCCGTTTATATCGAATACGCCAACATGGCTGGATCTGGCATCAATTTGCCTGAGAGCGCAAAAATAGAGCTTTCAAGCGATGGATTAAGCTGGACGGTTCTCGCGGAGGCTACCAGCGACCAGTTCGTGGGCGGTCCTGTGCTGACACGGTTTGAGTATACAAGTGAAACGGATTTGACGGCCCGTTATATTCGGTTTACTTCCAATACCTCCACCGAGTGGATTTTTATGGATGAAATTGCCGTTCTGACCGAAGTGAATGACAATCCGGACGACAAAACGCCATACAATATTGCACGGGATAAAGCATACACTATCTCACGGCTTCCGGACAACGGGAAGGACGGCGTCTTGACCGATGGACGGTATGGCGTAACTGCAACGATTAACGATCCGAACTGGGTTGGATTTCTCCGTTCTAAAAACGAGGCCAACAATCATATTGAGATGGTTTTTGACCTGAAAGGGATGCATACTCTTTCCAATATCACCCTTTACAGCCGGGAGGATGCCGGACTAGGGATTACTACCCCAAAAAATTTGAAATTTTACGTTTCAAACGACGGCGTAAAATGGACGACGTTAAAGACCTTTGAAAAGCCGGTTTCCACTTTCGGATTGGAAGATGATACGGCGATGTCATGGGATTGGGAAAATCCTGCTGACGCCTTTATTTCCACTGACCCACAATGTGTTAAGCCTTATACGGGATTTGTAAAAATTACCTTTGACGTCCCTAATGAAAGAGGCGTTTACACTTACATTGACGAAGTAAAGATCGAAGGCGTTTATGGGAAAACCTCAGATGCCGGATTCTGCTTGGGAGATGGTGTTGATCCCTATAACGTGGCATTTGAGAAGCCTTATACCCTGACTCCGGAAGAACCGGATAACGGTTACATGGATGACGGGACAAAAATGACTGACGGCATCAAGGGCGCTTATTCCTTTGCGGATCCTGCCTGGGTGGGATTTGTACAAGCAGCTACCATGACAGGAAAACAAACCGACCGTTGGCCGTTTAAAACCCTGATATTGGATTTGGAAGAAGTCCATTCCATCAGCAAAATCGTTCTGTCCGGCTGCAGCGGCGCTGGGGATGGACGCAAATACGCGCCCTGGTCGATTTACATGTACGCTTCCATGGATGGAGTTAACTGGATGCCTCTGTCCAGAAATACCAGCATGAGCGGACCCAGAGGACTTAATAATTATGGTTGGCATAATCCAGATGAAAGCGACGGAGAATCTTTTGATTTGACAGGAGACGAAAATTCAGTTTATCAGGCGAGATACATCCGGGTTGATATGGAGCTACGGGAGACCAATCTCTTTGACGAAATCGAAGTTTATGGTCTTAAAGGCATTACCGACGACGCGCAACCCCTTACCAACCTGACCAAATTGGAATACGGCGAGAATTACCTGAAACCATCCGAAGAAACTACTAACGGCGTCCAGGATATGGTTCTCTGTTACAATGGCTGGTACGGCTACGATGCCGAAGGAGAAGCGTATATCGGCGACTGGTCTCCTGAGCGGTATCGCCCATACCTGACCTATGTGGATACAGAGGGCAGGGTGCAGGATACTATGTTCGACACAGTCTTGCTTTTAGGTTTGAGATCTCAATATGGAAACATGTTCACAAATGTTTGGGGTTCTGAT
Organism: uncultured Oscillospiraceae bacterium; assembly: GCA_904396495.1. GTDB lineage: Bacteria > Bacillota > Clostridia > Oscillospirales > Ruminococcaceae > Fumia. The sequence continues at coordinate 1,026 of CAJFOJ010000015.1, read as the reverse complement.
CCCAAAGCGGGCGCTAAAGACTGGGAATGGTATATTGAAAAGACATTCCGTGAGGGCGGGGACGTATATAACCTCAACCAGGCGGCAAAAAAAGCAGCTGAGGAGTTAGATGATCCCAATTACAAAATCAAATTAGTGGTAATGTTCCCCAGTATTGATAAACTGGTAACCAATTTTGGCAGCTTGGAGGGAAGCCGGAATCTGGATTTCTCTGAGGAAGCGGATCGCGAGTATGCGACCGACTGGTGGATAGACAAAGTTTTCTCCGAAATGCTCAGTGGAAAATACGAGTACATTGACTTTGTAGGGATGTATGAGTTGAACGAACAACTGGACTTCAGAGATTGTGTTCAGTATGCTTCCGATAAAGTTCATTCTTATGGAGATTACAAATACTACTGGGTTCCACATTACCGTTCCTGCGGATATCTGTGGGGCGCTGATTATGGCATTGATTGTACTGCGTTCCAACCCAATCACTTTTTTGACGAACCAGAGGATGAAATGGGTTTTGGCGGCGGTGGAACTAAACAGGTAGAGACTGTTTTGAAGCTTGCGTCTTACGCTAACATTGGGATTGAAATTGAATTTGATGATAACCTGTTCAATCGTCCCAGCTGGTATAACCTGGGGTTGGATTACCTCAATGCAGTTGCAGAGTGGAATGCTGACGGAGACAACTGCTATCGAAACTGGTATGAAGGCGGTAGAGCTCTTGCCCGTGTCGCAGCTTCCAAAGATCCGGTTATGAGGGAGTTTTATGACAACGTCTACCAGCTTATGAATGGCACCTATGAACCCAGGGAATATATTACCGAGTTTGCCACCGGAGACGATCCTATGGCTGCCGGATTTAATATGGATATCTTCTACGGCCCTGGCTTTGAAAGCAGCCAAGATACCGACTTAGGTTATGGCGGCGGTTCCGGTTCCGGCGGCGGCGGTGGCGGAGGGTATAATCCCACCGATCCCGATGAGCCGGATGAACCCAGTACCCCCGAAGAACCCACTGTTCCCAGCGGCGAC
>CAJFOJ010000014.1 GCA_904396495.1 uncultured Oscillospiraceae bacterium | reverse complement strand
TTGAAATGGGCGGGAAGCCATTTTAGGGCTTTCCCGCCTTGATTGCCCATCAGCAAAGACAGGCGGGACTGTCAACGGCAGCGCATAAAATGTGCCGTTCCGACCGTTGACCGGCTCGCTTGGCTTTGCTATTCCGGAAAATCTGAAGCGTTTAAAGATTACTGATAGAAAACTTCCCTTATTCTTCTCATTTCCTTCCAAACATTATCACCATAGTTGCTTACCAAAACCGATATCATTTTATTATTAGGATTATATTCAGAAATAAAACTCACGCCCGGGTCAGCACCTTGAAAATATGCAAAGTCCTCGCCCCTCGGATTATCGATAATCCATACGCCATAGCCATAGTAACCTTCTTCTGCATCCATGCCGTCTCCACTCTGTTTGCTAAGCATCTTTGATACTAATTCTTTTGAAATTAAGCTTCCTTTCAATAATTCAGTCCAGAATCTGACTATATCTGTTACCGTAACAAATGCACCACCTGCACCTGTACCTTTCACATCAACAGAAAATATATTTGTGCGAAAGTCACGTGTGTCCGGACAATAAATATAATTATTGGCACATCTGGACGGTAATTTATCCAGTTCATAATATCCGGTGGACTTCATATTACATGGTTCAAAGACATTCGTTTGTAGATACTGGTCGAAGTACACTCCGGTCACTTTTTCAATGATCATTGCGAGCAATACATAGCCCGAATTATTATACTGAAACTTTTCTCCTTTTGGATACATCATGAGCTTATTGATAAATAGAGGAAGTAAATCATGATTATGCCTAATTTTATAATTTGGATAATCAATCCACAAATCCTCATATTCGCTCATGACGGTTTCATCGAAGTAATCGGGAACACCGGACGTATGAACCAGAAGCTGTCGTACGGTAACATCCTTGTCGATATGATGAAGTTCAATATCAAGAAGTTCACCTAAGGTATCATCAAATCTCAGTTTCCCTTGTTCTATTAACTGTAATATTCCTACTGCCACAAAGACTTTTCCTGCTGATGCACTCGCAAATCTGGTTTCCAAAGTATTGGGAATTTCATTTGACAAATCAGCAAAGCCGGTTACACTTTTATACAAAACTCTACCGTCTTGAACAACATAAACATTTCCCCTAAAATCACTGCTAAGTATTTCTTTTATTTCCATGTGTCATCCCTCCAAATTCTGATTTGCTATTTTCTCTATGTCACACAGAGAATTTTATCAATCAGCTTCCTTGCCCGTCTGTTCCATCATCTTTTTCGCCAACTGCTGGAACAAGTCGGCAGTTTCTTTATCCATCGGCGCAAGCTGTCCGTTTTGCTTCGCTCATCTGCCTAAAGGCACTAATTGGAAAGCCTCCCGATTTTCACCGGAAGGCTTTCTCTCTGAAAACAGCATTTTATTCGGTTTCGCCCAACTTAAGCTGCTGCTCTACCCTTTCTTGGCGTTTCCGCTCCAACAGCTTGTTGATGCGGTGAACGGGATTTAACAGATTGCTGATAGACTGGTCGTGATTGAGATTGTCCACAATGTAGGCGATGTACTTGGACATGTCCACTTCCCTGTACCACTCCCGTTGGCGAAGCTCAGGGCTGCGGTAGATGAGGTTGGTGGTGAACACCTTGTTGAAAAAGCCCTTTTCATAAGCCTCGTCAAATTTTTGAAGCCCGTCAGTAAAGAGCCCGAATGTGGTGCAGACAAAAATCCGGTTGGCGCCTTTGGCCTTCAGCTTTTCCGCGATGTCAAGCACCGATTCTCCAGAGGAAATCATATCATCGACGATGATGAGGTCTTTACCCTCGGTATCGGAACCCAGAAACTCGTGAGCGACGATAGGGTTACGTCCGTTGACAATGACCGAATAGTCCCTTCTCTTATAGAACATACCAAGGTCTACTCCCAAAACCGAGGAGTAATACATACATCTGGACATGCCACCCTCGTCGGGAGAAATAATCATGATGTGCTCCCGATCAAATTCGATGTCTGGGATGGTATTGACCAGTGCCTTTAAAAACTGATAGGTTGGCTGAACATTTTCAAACCCCTTTAAAGGAATAGAATTCTGAACGCGGGCGTCGTGTGCATCAAAGGTAATTAAATTGTCGACTCCCATGTCAGCCAGCTCCTGGAGCATCAACGCACAGTCCAAAGACTCTCTAGACGAGCGCTTATGCTGCCGTCCCTCGTAGAGCATAGGCATGATGACGTTAATTCGCCGTGCCTTGCCGCTTGCCGACGCGATGACCCGTTTTAAGTCCTGATAGTGGTCGTCGGGGCTCATGGGCACTTCCATACCGTACATCTTGTATTTAACGCCGTAGTTAAAGCAATCCACTAGAATGAACAAATCATGGCCGCGAACCGACTCCTTGAGGGTTCCCTTGGCTTCACCAGTGCCAAACCGGGGGCATTCCGCTTTGAGCTGGTAGCTGTCCCGACAGTATCCGATAAAATCGCCGTCGCTCATTAATTCGCCATGGCGCTCGCTTCGCCACTCCGCCAAGTATTTGTCAACCTTTTGGACAACCTCGTCGCAGCCTTTCATCCCGATCAGGCTCAGCATTCCCACCGGTATGGACACTTCGTGAATAGAATCCATCGAACCATTCCCCTTCCATAATCAGACGTATTTTGCCAATATCATACTGTTTCTACACTATATTATAACGATTTATACATGATTTTGCAATTTTTTTTCCAGAGGAATTCCATGCATTTTTGGAATGGCTTTTGGGCAATTTGCATTATTTTGTCAAAAAGAGGGGCTCTTTTTTGCCTGTTGACCGCAATAGACACCATTTTACACACAAATGTTTTTTATTGAAGGACACTATGCTCCCATTAGAGAATTCAGTTCGTCTTCCAGGTTGAGGGTAGCGGTGTGGAAACCATTTTGATAGGTGTCGCCTCCCACAAAAGCTTGCTCTAATTCCACTAAGCCTGTCTGATAGCTGCTGCTGGCAAAGCCTTCCGGTTCCACTGTAATGGTCAGTTCGTAAACCGGGCCGTTGAAATTTAAAACGGTTCCGGCAAAATTAACGCTCCAGTTTAACACCGGATAGCCATCTATTTCGCCGCTGATTTCACTGACCTCGTTGATGTAGTCCAAATTGACCGCCTGGAAGAATTCCTGCAGCGTCGCCTGCTCCTCAGATGAGTAAATCTGGGAGAATACCGGATGTTCCGAAACCACAAGCTGGTTGAGCCAAACTGCATGGTTTCCGGCTGTGTTTTCCAGCTGCACAGGGGGGCCAAACTGTTTGAATTCCTCTTCTACCTCGGGGGCTAGGTTCAGATGTTCCGCCACAATTAAAGCGTTTATCAGCTTGTTGTCCTTGTCCCACTGGATGGTCAGGCTTTTGTAACTGTCCGCTTCTTCGTCCTGAAGAGTGCCTGAGGCGAGATGGTTCTGCTGGGTAAGGGGATAGCCCTGAGCCTCCGCCGCGGCGATAATGTCGTCTTTGGAGCCGTTTAAAGTCTTGTCAGCGGCGGTTTTATCGGCGTACAGGTCGGGCAGTATATCGTAAAACAGCTTTTCCTTGTCCAACTGGACGCCAGTTTCCTTGTAGTTGCTGAGGCTGGGGTTGTCCGCTTCTTCGCTGGGGTTTTCAAGCAGACTCTGGGCGTTTAAATCTGCAATATTGTATTTTTGGGCGGTGTCCACAACCGACTGCAATTCGGTTTGCAAAGTTTCCGCATCGTCATAATGAAGGCCATCCAAGGTGGCAAACATCTGGAGCAGGTCATCGGCCCGCTCGTCGGGCTGTAACGTCTCAAACACTTTTTCCGCCTCGCCGCTGAGCTCGTAAGTAGGAGTTGTGCCCCCATCGGAGGAGCAAGAGGAAAGGCTCAATACCAAAGCGGATGCTAAAACGATAGAGATCCATTTTTTCATAATCAAACTTCCTTTCCATAATAGGATATCTTTATCATACCGGGATTATCCCCTGATGTCAACGATAAATTGTCACATATTTCCACCAAATAGCCTTTGACGGAAAGGAAATTCTGTATTATGATGGAAACAGTACAGAATTTGATTGCACAAAAAGGAGAAAGTCAATGGATATCGTATTGAGATTGGAACAGCCTTCGGATTACCGGGAGGCGGAAAATGTGACGCGGGAGGCTTTTTGGAACCACTTTTCCCCCGGCTGCAATGAGCACTACCTGCTGCACATCATGCGGGAATACCCTGCCTTTGTGCCGGAACTTTCCATTGTAGCGGTAGATCAGGACAGAATTGTGGGAAATGTGGTGTTGATGAGAGCGGTCATCCACGGGGACGACGGGAGGGACTACGAGGTTTTGAGCCTGGGACCCATCGCGGTTTTGCCGGAATATCAGCGCCAAGGCATCGGCGGAAAGTTGATCCAGGACGCCAAAAAAAGGGCCCGGCAAATGGGATTTCGGGCTATCCTCCTCTGTGGGGACCCGGACTATTATGCCCGTCACGGCTTTATTCCCGCGGAGGCATTACACATCCGCACCGAGGACGACATGTATGCTGCCGCCTTGCAGGTGTGCGAGCTTTGGGAGCACGCACTGTCGGGTATCACAGGCCGTTATGTAGAGGACGCCGCCTATCAAGTAGATGAAAAAGCTGCCGCCGCATTTGACAAGGAATTCCCCAAAAAAGAGCTCCGTTCAGATACGCCGTCCCAAAAGCGGTTTTTGGAAATCGCCTCTATGCAGAAGAAAGCTGAACCGGAAACTTAGCAGCATTTTGTCCGCCAAGGTCAAGAAAAAACTATCACCCATTACTATAATCACCTGCACCCTGAGGAGGAAGATCAAATGGAAACAAAGGAATTGCTCTGCATGGTCACCCCGGTGGAGCGTCCCAAGCGGAAGCTTCTGTTGCTTCGCTCTAAAAAAGCAACCGATTACTGGACCTTTTGCCAGGAAAAAGGCTGCCAATGGAACGGGCTTATGGACAGCATCCCGGAAAAAATTGACGCTGCCGCTATTTTAGAGCTGCCGCCTTTTTTGCAAAGGCCAGGTTTTTCCCAGGTAGCTGCCGGGGTGGAGCTGCCTTTTGACTACGATGGGAAAATCCCGGAGGGTTATGAGATAGCAGACCTTCCCCCTTGTACCTTGCTCTATTTTCAGACTGAGTCATTTGAAAAAGAAGAGGATTTCGGCATGGCCATCGGCTGTGCCTTCCGTGCGGCAAAACGGTACGATTACGATAGGTTCGGCTATGAGCGGGCGCCTGACGCTGCCCCCTTTTATAATTTTGGAGCAGAGGCAGCAAAAGGCGCATCTATCGCTATACCGGTGAGGAAACGATAAGATTTTCAAATTGCATACCCGCTCTTTTGCACTGGATTTTATAGAAAAAGGAGGAATTAGCATGCAACCGCAACTGCAAGGAAAGCAAGTTTTACTTCGCAGTGTCAGAAAAAGCGATATTGATGACAGAACAGCCATTGGCAGGCACCACGAGTTCGTCCACATGTGCGGTGGTGAAAGTCTCCCGGCCCCCGAGTTTCCGGATCGGAAGGTATGGGAAAATTGGTATGTGGAACAGAAACGCCGTGAAGAGAACGAATATTCCTGGATTATCGATTTGGGAGACAAGTGCATCGGCTGTGCCGGACTGCACCATCTTTCCGAAGCCGATAAAAGCGCAACCTATCGAATTGGCATTTTTGACCCCCAGTATCACGCTAAAGGCATCGGAACCGAGGTGACAGGGCTGGTTCTCCAGTTCGGATTTGAATCTCTCCACCTTCATCGGATTGACTTAAAAGTACTGGATTATAACAAGCGAGCCATCCGGTGCTATGAAAAATGCGGATTTCAAATCGATGGTATTCTCCGAGAAAGCGCCTATATTGAAGGAACGTTTTATTCTGATGTCATCATGAGCATTCTGGAAGATGATTATAGAAATTTTTATTGCCGATAAGCATTCTATCAAAGGAAAACCGAACTTCCTTTAAAGGAGTTCGGTTTTTTGATCTTTATTTCGCCGCGATGGGATAAATGGGTTTGCTGTGGATGTTGTAAGCCCTGGCTATGGAGTTCCAGGTGAAGTTATCCACCTTTCCCGTCTCCGGCAGGCCCGACTTCTCCTGGATTTTTTTGACCGCCGCTTCGGTGTCGCCCTCATAGCGTCCCGACAACGTGACGGTGGGGATATTGTGAAAGTAATTTCCCAAGGCGATGAGCATCAACTGGAGAAAATACACCTTTTCCCCCGAAGAACCCGGCTCCACTGTAAAGTCGGGGGACGGGAAGGCCTGCACGCAAACCGGCTGGGCGGTTTCAGCGGCCACCTGGAGGTATTCCCGGTAGACGGCGTCCCAGGTGGCCTGATCTACCACTCCGGTTTGAGGCAGGTTGTAAGCCGCCTGGAAGGCCTTAACCACCTCTGTGGTCTCGGGGCCAAAAATTCCGTCCGGAATGATTAAGGGGATGTTATTGCGGAAACGGGAGATGGTGCGCAGATAATTTTGCAGCTCCATCACGTTTTCCTGATGGTTGTCGCGGGCATATGGCATAAGGAATGCACCTCCATTTTCTTTAGCCGGCCGTCTCGCCGAGCTCGTAGCCCGGGAACTGGCCCTCTTGTTTGATCTGTCCCTGACGCAGGTCTTCGTACAGGCTGGCGATTGCATCCCAGGTTTCAGGCCCGACGACGCCGTCCACCGTCATTCCCATCATCGACTGGAAAATGCGCACTGCGTTTTTGGTTTCCTCCCCAAAGGTCCCTGTGACGGGAATCTGTGGGATGGACGGATAGGCCCCGGACAGGAAGGACAGGTAGGTCTGGAGCTCTACAACCGCTTCCCCGCTGCTCCCTTGCCGCAGCGGCGTCCCCGGATAGGTGGCGGGGCCCTTCCCCAGGTAATTGGCCGGCAATACGTCCAATATCCCTTGGTAGGCCCTCCAGAGGGCATCCCAGGTCCGGTTGCCCACGATGCCGTCAGGCGACAGGCCGTAGGACTTCTGGAAGGCGATGACCGCCTGTTTGGTCCTGGGCCCAAAAATGCCGTCTACGTTGATGGGCGGCACCTCCTCGTTGAAGTTTGCCACCATGCCCAACAAAAACTGAAGGTTTCTCACCTTTTCACCGGTGTCCCCCTCCCGGATGGCATCGGGATACTGTTTGGAGAGCTCGCCTAAGGTGATCCCCTCGGAATCCAGCTCCGCCAAGCGTTTCACCGATACATAGAGATAGGCGAGCTTATACCAGGTAGCCTTCCCCACGATGCCGTCCTGTGTCAGGCCAAAAATCCGCTGGAACGCTTTGACGGCGGCTTCGGTCTTAGGGCCGAAGATGCCGTCTACCGGGTAGATTTTCGGAATAGCGGGATAGTTTCTGGAAACCCGGTTGAGCCGCACTTGCAGCGTCCGCACATCGTTTCCGGTGGAGCCCCGCTGCAAGGGGGTACCGCTGTAGGAGCCGGTAATCAAATCCACCGGCGCGTTGAAGACGATGTCGATGTTGCTCCCGTAATAATACTGTAGCATTTCATAGGGGGTGTAACCCTGCTTCGCCAGATCCACCGTTCCCCACTGGGAGAGGCCGTTGCAGGTGACGGTAGTTCCGTTGCAAAACTGGGCGAACAGCGGCTCAATGTACCCCTGCCGCCGGATATAATCGTTAAACAGCTCGTCGACGATGGTGGAGACACTTTGGAAGATGTCCCGGCCATGGATGTACTTTTGGTCAAACTGGGTGGAGTTTGTGATGTCGAAATCATAGCCCCGGCTCCGATACCACTCGGTGTAGACGCGGTTTAAAGCGAAGGTCACCTGGGCGTAGATGTTGGCCCGCAGGGAATTGTTGGGCCAGGTGGGGTAAATTTCGCTGGACGCTACGTTTTTGATGTAGTCGGGAAAGGTAACTGTCACGTTCTGAGCGTAGGTATCGGGCCTTCCCAGATGGACAGTAATGTATCGGGGGATATAAGGAATGCCGGTCATTGGCCTCACGCTCCTTTCTTACAGATCTGCCGGTTCGCTTTCGAAAACCACCTTTTCCCGGATGAATTTCTCGTTTTCGGGAAGAGGGATCATCTCCACCGGCTGGATGGATGCCTCCCCGCCGAATACGGGGACGTTGATATTCTCTACTGTGTAATAGCCGGGAGCATCCACCTGGATGCTGTAGCTGGCGTAAGGGTGCTCGTATCCAGGGGACTGGGACCACTCTCTGGGCGGAGCCGGGACGCCACGGGGCACCGTTTCCCCGCTGATTCCGGTAGTGGTAAAGAAGTGGAGCACTGTTTTCCCCTCGAAGACCCGGCTAATGGTCACGTCGGCATCTGGCACGGGCAGTCCCTGTCGGGCGGTGTAGGCGTAGACGGTGATGGTTCCTTCATCCGACTCCCAGTCCTCCAGTTCCCGGACGGGATACTCCGACTCGGTCTGGTAGACGCCGTTTGGCTGGACACTGCTCTCCCGTAACGACACAGAGCTTTGAGGCCGCGGGACAGACGGGATCAATCCGTCATCCGCCGTATTTGACGCCATTCCGCCATTTAATAATTCATTGGAATCATTTTCTATCAAAGCAGGGGGCGTCGGCCCGTTCATCCCAGTGGCGCTCAAGCGGCTCATAAGTTCTGAATTGCGGAGGCTTTCCACCCCGGGGGCGGGTTCTTCTATCCCCTCTTCGGTGAGAAGCTGGGAGGCCGCCTCCAAATCCCGCATCAGCTGGGACGAAACCGGGCCTCTGCTCTGTAAAGCTTCCCCGCCCCCTGCGCTGAACGTCGATGGGATGACAAAATCATCGGAATTTGCAGGCGGCGCGACTCCACTCTGTCTAGCTCTGGGGTTTCCCGGATCCTCCACGGCCACCCGGGCGATGTTCTGTTCCCGCAAGGATACCTCGTTTTCCCTTCCCTGTGGATTGGAGGGAAGCGGATGGCTGGTAGGGGTGTTTGGGGTGGTCGCCGTCAAGTCGGCGTACTGGGGGGCACGGCTGCGGGCGGCTGTTTCCGAGCTTTCCGACCGGGCGGGCGGCTGAGCTGAGGTGGGGCCCCAGGGACTTTGTTCGACGGGAGTAGCAGGGCGAATTCCCACGTTTCCGGAAGCGAGAGGTAGTGGCACCGCCGCATTTCGGGTACTGCCGGAGGTGGGGGCCTGATTGGGAACGGCCATTGTCCCCTGTCCTCCGGCTATGGGAGCAGTGGATGCTACTGTCTGATTGGCCGGAACCCCTCCTTCCCCCTGATTTCCGTTCATGTGGGAATCCATACTTCCCCAACCGGCATTTGGCATAGTAGCTGCCTGGACCGTCCCAGAGAAGTTCCCCTGGCCTCCAGACATGGGGGCGGACTGTGACCGGGGAGAGGGGTTTTCCGCATTGGAAACTGGAGGGAAAGCAGGATTATTTACCCGCCGCCCCGAAGGCACTGTCACCCGGTTTTCGCTGGAATATAGCGGGGTAGGCTGGATGCTGCCAGAGAATCCCCCATTACCCGAATTCGGTTCCCATCCGCCCATCTCCATCAGTTCTTCGTCCATAGGACTGGGGGGGATGGCCTCGGGAACCGGTTGCTCTGCGGTCGCCAAGGTACTTGTCGCTGTGCCGATGGTGCGGTTGTCAGCATGGTTTTTCAGGGTCCCGGCAGCCTCCACCGGAGTGGACGCGTCCGGTATCCTCATAGGAGGCGTCGCGTCGGGCAGCCGTCTTGTTTTGGTCGGGTTCCCAGTGTCGATCCCCGTGTTGACTGGGGACGCCTGGGAGCCGCAGGACGGCATGTTCCCGGTGTACTGGTTCCCCACATTGGAACCTAAATTGCGCTGGGCGTACCGAGCCAAATCCTCCTGGTACCGCCTGATCATCTCATTTAATTCGTCCCTTTCCGAACCGTTCATCGATATGTCCTCCTTTGCAGTAACTGTCCCGCCTTTCGGGACGAGAGTATTTTCCCTTTCAATAGGCAGTCCGCAATCCAATTGGCGAAAATCATCCTCCACGGTTGACAAATGGTGCAAATTTGCCTTCTCATGCCCTATCAATTTATGCGAGGGCACAGATGATTTATGCAAATTGTCCGTTGGAAAGCCGTTTTCCGCAACAGTTAAAAATCCCCCGCCTTGCGGGGGATTTCCGTTTCGGGCATAGCCTTAATACAACAGGCAACGGTAGTAGCCTTCCGACCAGAAGTGCCTGTTCCCATGCTTGCACTTCAATTTGGCATGTCTCTCATGTATAATTAATCTACTTTTTCCTTTGCGGTAACCCATAAACTGTGAGACACTATACTTTGGTGGGATCTTAAGAGAAGATGGATATGATCGGGCATCATATGTCCTTCTATGTTCTCCACCTCTTTCCACTTGCACAAATCTTTTATGATTTGCTGTATATCCTTCCGCAGATCCTTGTATATGATTTTTCGGCGATACTTCGGGGTGAATACTACATGATACTTGCATACCCATTTAGGTCAGTTTACAAGGAACTACACGCAGACCGTGAAACGGGCTGCTGACAACAAACGGCGGTATGCTCCCGGAGAGGGC
>CAJFOJ010000013.1 GCA_904396495.1 uncultured Oscillospiraceae bacterium | reverse complement strand
GGGCGGCACCCCTGCCGTCCGGTCCTTTTTTATTTACAGTCATTAACTGCGCGGGAATACGGCCAAGTTTTTCCCTTATCTTTTGATTCTTGGGGCAGGGTTAGCTATGTAGATTCAGCTTTTTCAGCTTAGTTAACCGTTTTTCCAAGTCTTCGATATTGAGGCCCCAGGCTTCATAAGCGGATTCCGTATTAACGGCTTTGGCGTCCCATGAAGGAATATCATTTTCTTTCATTTTGTCCTTAGCGACTTGCTTCAATCGACATATGGTTTTGCTTCCAAGGCTGCCGAATATTTCCTTGATGTCGGCATTCCGGAGTTCTATGCGCTCATAGTAAATCCTAATCGCTGTCTCAAGGCTTTTGATTTGCGGAATTCTGACCATGTAGTTCACCTCCTATGAAAATGTATTTTGTGAGTGAATATACCTTTTTTTGGCAATTTGTGCTATACTGTCCAGAAAAGGAGTGGTATTGCATGACTAAAAATGAATATAGGTTCTTGAAATATTTAAAAGAGCATCCTGAAATTACCCACGTTCAGTTAACTGTCTTTGATGGCGCGGAGAAAGCACATGATTATCGACGTATGTTTGATTTTCTTGTTACCAGAGGAATGATTTCGTTCAAGGGAACCGATAATGCTTTCCGCACTTGTTCCATAACCCTTCTAGGAGAAGAAGCCATCGAAGAATACGAGAAAGCAACAGAAAAAAGAGAATTAGATAAAAAGTCGTATCGAATTTCTGTAATTGCCATTATCGTTTCTATTCTTGCACTGACTTTTTCTATCTTGTCTAAATGGCTATTGTGAGCATTACCAAAACTATAGTTATAGCGGAAATTACAATAGACATCACTGAAAAGACGTTCGCTTTCTTTCTGAGTTTATTTAGTTTTTTCAATTCTTCCTGTTCTTCCCAGTAAGATATTACTAAACGCCAAAAACCATAGAACTTATTGAATTCGGTTTCTGTCACAAGGCCATTTTTTACTGCAAATAAAAAGGCTTTTTCTGTTAAATAATCCATCTGCATGCCCCCTCCCCCGCCGTTCAACAAATGGCGGTTAATTTTTTTGTTCTACCAACGGCAGGATACCGTGGGATTTCAGCAATTCATAGATAAACAGCCGGCCTTTCTGCGTCCAGTATGTATGTAGCTTACTGTGCTGCATCCCATCGTCTCCGCTATATGTCCCGGTTTGAGATTTTGTGTACCCCTGTTCCGCTGACCCTTACTAACTTTTGGACACCGACAAAAGACTTTCAATATCATCCATAGAAAGATATAAAATATTTTTGTTCTTTTGGTTTTCAGATAGTTGATTTTCGGTAATTCCGATAAGAATTGGATTATAGAATCTCGAACCATATGCTAACAACTGGGGGTTCGGATTTTTGCGTCCTGCCTTCAACTCGATAATTACCGGTCTTTTTGCACATTCGCCATAAATGTCAATTCTTCCGACTCCATCAACAGGTCTTTCGGTTTGAACAAATGTATAGTCGGGAAATATTTTTTCGAAGTTATCAAGCACTTTATTTCTCATCGTTTCTTCGGGCGTTTGCCGACAAGGAGACAACTTTAACGGAATAACCCTTTCCGTTTGCACGCAATCTTTGAGATAGATTACTGCATTTCCAAACTTCTGAACAAATTTATCTAATACCCGATTAAGTACGCCAAGTTCGTCAAAACTCATTCCAACTTTCAACTCACATACGGCAATAAAAAAATCTGCAAAACAATCCTTTTTGTCCAAAAACTCGTGCAGTTCTCTGGCCAACACTGTCGGCCTGTCGTTCTCATAGCTGACTTTGATTAAATCGTTCATTTAGTCCTCCTTTATTGTATTTCTACCAATTTCAAAGCGTTTAATGTCTTCTTCTCTAATTCTGTACCCTTTGTTAAGCCTAATGGCAGAGAGCTTTTTATCTCGAATCCAGCCCCAAACAGTACGAATTTTAACTCCATAGAGTTCTGCAACCTCATTGCAGCTTAGATATTTTTGCATAATATCGACACCCCCTTTTTGTGTGTTTTGTTTGTTGCGTTTTGTTTGGTTTTATGTTAATATAGTTTTGCAGTTATAAATAACATAGTGCAAATTACACGCAACAGACCTCAATTCTGTTTGCTTTTGTTTGGTATACGCTTATATTACTACACAAATTCAAACAAGTCAAGCAGTTTTATTTGCTTTTGTTTGATTTTGTGTGTTTGCACAAATTTAGGTGAAAAATATGGACAAAACGCTACAACGAATAGTTGGACTAATTGGTGAAAAATGGGGAGCATCCAAAGAACTTGCAGGGTATCTTGGGATTCATCCAAACGTTATTACAAATTGGAAAAACGGGAGAAACAAATCTTATTTACGGTATTTGCCGCAAATTGCAACTTTTTATAATACAACCGTTGATTATCTAAAGAATGGAGCCGATGATAAAAAAAGCCCTGCCTCTTCCGAGACAGAGCTTAAAGGAGTATACTTTAATTTTGCAAAAGAAGCGCAAGAAAATGGTATCGACCCGG
>CAJFOJ010000012.1 GCA_904396495.1 uncultured Oscillospiraceae bacterium | reverse complement strand
GTTGTACCACTTGATCCATCTGCTTTTCGCCATGGTGCCATCCGCTTGCATAAAGTACCACTTGCCACCGCTTTTCAGCCAGATTTTCACCACTGCCGCACCGTAGTCGTTGAAGTAGTACCAGGTGCCATTCACCTGCTTCCAGCCTTTTGCCATGTTATAGTTTTGGTCGAAATAATAGGTCTTTCCATTTTGGAAGGTTTTTAAGGAATTGGAGGTAATCCCATAAATGGAGTAATATTCTTCTTTGGGAAGTGCAAACTCAGAAGATACTTTGCTGCTAGTAAGGTTGCCAAAAAGTGGACTGCCTTTTGGAAGGACAAAATAAGAGAGACTTGAAGAATCACCACCTCCAATATCAATTGAAGAACTCTTCAAGGTTTCTGGAAGTACAATTCTTGCGCTGCCAGGGCCACCACCGGGTCCTCCTCCTCTAAATAAATTGCCTTCTATCGTAGTAACTCCCCAGGGAATAACCACGTAATAATCATCATGGCCTAGATATTGAAAAGCTTCATCTCCGATGATAGACAGATTCGGATGAAAACTTGGTTGATCTGTCTTTGCGGGTACCAGAAGTAACTTTGTATAATCTTTGGTATAAAGATTGTCTTTATAGGAAGCATAAAATGGATTAGAAGGTGCTACCTCATAAGAATCGTAGGCATAAGAATATTTTGTAATATTTTTACAGTCCGCTCCTATATATAGTTTTGCAGCCTGTACATCATTACTTATTTCCGTAATACCATCATCAATTTTGAGAGTTTGGTAAACATAATAACCAGTATACCATTTTTCATACCACTTCCATGAGTACGGCACTAAATCCGGACATTTTCCATTTCCACTGATCGTCATTGTAGAAGTAAAAAAATCCATTTGCCAAGAAAATCCGTTCGGAATTTTATGGAGCACTGTCTGTAAATTAGGAAGTGCAGTATTACTTAAGTATTTATCCATTGCATATATTGATTTTATATTTTCTTCAATGACTATGTTTTTAATATTATTTTTATTGGGAATTAGCACTTTCTGTTGAAATTCTTCGAAAGAGTCTTCTTCGATATCGCCGTTTCCTGAAAGAATCAGTTCTCCTGTCTGGTTATCCAGCGTCCAGGTAAATCCCCCGTCAATTTTTCCACTTGTTGTTTTCGCCGCCGCTGACGTAACAAAACCGGCGCAAAATAATACGCCAACCAAAAATACTGACAATGAAACCCGCAAAATCTTTTTCATCACTTTCCCTCCAGACCTAATTTTTATTAAATAAGCTTCTAATAGGAAAACTCTGGTAACTCTTTTTTGGTTTCATTATTTGTTAAAATTTTTGTGCTATCGCTAAGTTAGGAAAGTATATGGGGAGAAATACATATGATAGAGCCCTCCGCCGTTTTACCATTATTTCATATTGACAACTCCTTTAAGATATACGATAATAATATTGATATCTACTAAAACCGACAAATTGACCTTAAAGGAGTCTCGCCGCTATGTCCCAAAAGTCTGCTTCCCGCCGATTGAAAACTTTCGGACTGATCGTTTTCCTTTTCTTTTTCGTCGTTACCGCGGCCCTCGCCGCATTTAGCTGGAAGGTTTGGCGGGATCGCGCCGAAGGAGAAATTCCGGGATTTTTTGGGTACAAGGTTACCGCTGTGGAGGATTCGTCGATGGAGCCGCAGATGACAAGGGGAAGCGGCGTGTTTTTTAAACCCGTTGATCCGGATGGCCGGGAAATTTATGGGGTGCAGGACGTTCTGGTGCTCCAAACAGAGGAAAACGGCCCTTTGTCCGTCAAACGGGTTATCGAGGTGGCCTCCGAGGGCAACGATGAACTCTTGTACTGCCTCAAAGGCGACGCCGAAAAAACCTCGGTCTGGGCTTTGCCAGAGCAGGTGGTAGGAAAGGTCACTTATAACCTGCCCTATATGGGCAACCTCCTGCAATTGATCGAGGCCTCTCAGGGGCTTGTTTATCTGATTCTCATCCCCTGTGGTATTTTCTTAGTCCTTGAAATCATTCTGCTCACCGCTGCGGTCATCGCCGGCAGAAAAGAAAAAAAGCTCGCCGCGGCTCTTGCCCCTTTGCCCGACGACAAGGATGAGCATTTTGTCGATGTCACCGCCCAGTATATGGGACACAGCGGGACAAAACTCCAAAGTTTTCTCGCCCAAAGACGGGAGCCAGGTCCCTTTGTCCAACAGGCGGACAGCGAGGAAAAATTTGCAAAACTCGACTATAATCCCTTGAAAGACCGACCATTGACAGTTCGATCTCTTCAGCAGGAAAAGCAGGAGGCGGCAAAAGCACAACAGCCGTTGGAGCGTGTGACCATTAACACAAAAGATGCCGTCGCTCCTTCCACCAAACAAAATACTGGCACCCCAGGGAAGCTCACCATGCTGGTAGACGGCTCGCAAGCGGCAGAGTTGCCGCTTGTACCCGGTCAGAGTGTTAAGCTCAAAGCGGGGGACTGCACAGTGGAAATTTCTGTCACTTCCGGCGAATCACAGTAAAAATATTTAGAAAGGCGGAATGATTCCAGCCTTTTGTTTGCGGGCGCCGGCAGGGGCTGAGGAATCTCTCCCCTGCTAACATCGTTTATGGCCTGCGCCTGCCTAGAAAAATATTTGAAAAACCCCTTGACAGAGATACTTTTTTGTGGTAAAGTATAGAAAACCTTTGAGAGGGAGATAAAACCGAAGACGCGCTTGCAGAGAGCTGGGGACGCTGGAAACCTGGCAGAAATGCGGATCGGACAAATGGACCCTTGAGGGCGCAGGGAAAGGTGTAAAGCCGAGTATCATGCGACGTGGGGCTCACGTTACAGAGCTTAGGATGTGTTGGCATTCGTTGAGAGGGCGTTATGACAACGTCAAACAAGGTGGTACCGCAGGTAGCTTTATTGAGCGCTTGTCCTTGGACATTGGATCCGAGAGACAGGTGCTTTTTTGTTTTTGTAAGGGGGATTTGTATGAACCGCTTGCACATGCGTTTTGGTTTTACAGGAATATGGCGAGGCTGAAAATAGGGAGGCCTCCCACTGTCAATGAATGAAAGAGAACCGGTGAATGGGCCGGTTTTATAAACCCGGTTTGTACCCCGGCGGGGTCCAATCTTTTATGAAAGGAACGATTTTTATTATGAAAAAGTTTGTAAGCGTTTTGACCGCATCGATTTTGGCCACAACCATGCTCGCTTCCTGTGGGGAAAACGGAGGTTCTTCCCAAAGCGGTGAGGAAATGAAGAAGATCGGCGTTGTCCAGATCATGGAACACAAGTCTTTAGACACCATTCGGGACAGCTTTACCGAGCAGATGGAAACCTTAGGCTATAAAAATGGAGAGAACTGCTCCATCGAGTACCAGAGTGCCCAGGGTGACCAGAGCACCTTAAACTCTATCATCCAGGGTTTCCAGGGCGATGAGGTGGACGTCATTGTCGCCATCGCCACCCCCACGGCCCAGGCTGCTGCGTCAGCCGCCCAAGATATCCCTGTGGTCTTTTCCGCCGTCACGGACCCTGTGGCAACAGGCCTTGTATCCGATATGGAACACCCTGACAAAAACATTACCGGCACTTCCGACGCCGTCCAGGTGGGGAAAATCCTCGATTTGGCCCTTCAATTAACTCCCGACATCAAAACACTGGGCTTTCTCTACAACACCGGCGAGGCGAATTCTGAGTCCAATCTCCAAAAGGCAAAAGCCTATGCAGAAGAGCATGGCCTGACTATCGTAGAAGGCGTTGCCACTAACACCTCTGAGGTTCAGCAGGCCGCACAGGTGCTGGCCGAACAGGTTGACGCCATCTTTGCTCCTAACGACAACACCATTGCCAGCGCTATGGCAGCGGTTTCCGAAGTGACCAAAGAAGCCAAAGTTCCGGTGTACACCGGCGCCGATTCGATGGTTTCCGACGGCGGCTTTGCCACCATCGGCATCGACTACACCGAACTGGGCCATGAGACAGCCAACATGGTGGACGCGATCCTTAACGGCACAAGCCCCGCCGACATTCCGGTCAAGGTGTTTGAGGACGATCTAAGCACCTATATCAACGAGACCACTGCGGCTGCCATTGGCGTTACCGTCCCTGATGAAATCCTCAACGGGGAAAACGTCGTTTTAATGCAGTAAACAGCGCGTATACACGGCGGCGCTTTCCAAAAGGAAGGCGCCGTACCGGCTTTTTTACAACGGGCAAAGGAGTAAAACTATATGTCTTTATCGGTCATACAAGGTGCTTTGGAACTGGGACTTATTTATGCAATTATGTCTTTGGGCATCTTTATTTCGTTTCGCATACTCAACATCCCCGACCTGACCATCGACGGGACTTTTACGTTGGGCACATCGGTATCGGCGATTTTCGCCGTCAACGGACATCCGGTGTTGGGCGTACTGTTTGCCTTGATCGCGGGAGGGCTCGCCGGCTGCGTCACCGGCTTTTTGCAGACCAAGATGAAAATCCAGCCCATTTTGGCGGGCATCCTCACTATGACGGCTCTGTATTCGGTTAACCTTCGGGTCATGGGACAGAAGCCAAACCTCTCCCTCTTCGATAAGGAGAGCATCTTTTCCGGGCTTTCCCGTCTCATGGGCGATCAGTTTGCAGACCTTGTGATGATCGCGCTGATCCTCGTCACCTCCATCGTGGCGATTTTCTTCTTTTTGAAAACCCAGCTCGGTATGTCGTTGCGGGCCACCGGGGACAATGAGGATATGGTTCGGGCCTCCTCCATCAACTCCGATGCCATGAAGATCATGGGCTTGGCCATCGCAAACGCCTTTGTGGCCTTGGCGGGCGCCATTCTGGCCCAGTATCAGAGCTTTTCCGATGTCAGCGGCGGCATCGGCATGATGGTGGTGGGGCTTGCCTCCATCATTGTGGGCGAGGCGATTTTCGGCCGCAAATCCATTATCCGCAGCCTGTTGGCCGTAGTGATCGGCGCGGTGGTTTACCGCTTTGTGCTGACTATTGCGCTGCGCATCGGTTTGGAAGCGGGGGACTTAAAGCTCTTCTCCGCCATTTTAGTGGCCATCGCCATTTGCATCCCAACCCTCAAGGGGTATATCGCCAAAAGGAGGAGTCGCCGTGCTAAAAATTGAACAGGTGAACATCACCTTTAATAAGAATACCGTCAATGAGCGGCGGGCGCTTCAGGATGTCAGCTTGACGCTGGAATCCGGGGATTTTGTCACCGTTATCGGCTCCAATGGGGCAGGGAAATCCACTCTTTTGAACGTGATTTCCGGCACTTACGAGGCAGACAGTGGCAAAGTGATCTTAGACGGTAAAGACATCACCTATATGAAGGAGCACAAACGAGCCCGGAAAATCGGGAGGCTCTTCCAGGATCCTCTAAAGGGCACCGCTCCCCACATGACCATTGAGGAAAATTTGGGGCTCGCCTACAGCCGGGGAAAAAGGCGGGGCTTCTCCATGGGGGTCAAAAAATCCGATGAGGAGTTTTTTAGGGATAAGCTCCGGCAACTTAACTTAGGCCTGGAGGATCGCCTCAAGACCCCCATGGGACTGCTTTCCGGCGGGCAGCGGCAGGCGGTCACCCTGCTGATGGCCACCATCGTGACGCCGTCGCTGCTGCTCCTCGATGAGCACACCGCTGCCCTCGATCCCAAAACGGCGGAGCAGGTTATGCGCCTCACTGACGAGATCATCAAGGAGCACAACATCACTACCCTGATGATCACCCACAACATCAAAAATGCCTTGGCGTACGGCAATAAAACCCTGGTTATGAGCCAGGGCAAGGCGCTGATGATGCTAGAGGGGGAGGAGCGTGCCAACATGACGGTGGAAAAACTGATGGAGCTTTACTCCTCTACGGCGGAGGACAGCTTCTCCGACAAGATGATATTGGATTGATACAAAGCGGCGTTCTGATGATAGAACGTCGCTTTTTAAGAGAATCTCAATAATTTCTTGATTTTTGCTCAAGAAAGAAGTAAGATGGACACAATAAAATTAAAATGAAGAAAGGGTTTTTGCGATGAAATTGAGACCGCCAGCAGTGCCGCTTATCACAGTTGATCCCTATTTCAGCGTGTGGTCAGCGGCAGACCGCCTGACTGATGTGCAAACCAGCCATTGGACAGGAAAACCGAACACGATTTTGGGCATCGCCAACATCGATGGGACAGACTACCGATTCATGGGCGTCAAAGACGGCGTGGAGGCGATGGAACAGCTTTCTCTGGATGTCACCGCCCTTTTTACCGTTTATCGGTTTGTAGCTGCGGGGGTACAATTGGAAGTTTCCTTTATGACTCCCTTGTTGCCGGATGATTATGCCCTTCTCACCAGGCCGGTGACCTATATGGAGGTTTCCGCCACCTCCACAGACTGGAAACCTCACCGGGTGAAGGTGACGGTCTGCGCCTCGGAGGAGCTCTGCCTGGACGCCAAGGGGCAGATGGGGGTCACCACTGAAATACTCGCCCTCCATGACGGCGTCTCCGCTGTAAAAATGGGCGGCGAAAAACAGGAAATCCTCGGCAGGAGCGGGGATGATGTCCGGATTGACTGGGGGTATTTCTACCTTGCGGTCAAAGGGGGAGAGGTGTTTGTCTCCAAAGAGGACATGACCTACGCCTGCGCCTCAGCTGTGGTGGAGCAGCCGGTTTTATTTGCCTTTGCCTACGACGACGTAGAGAGCATTACCTATTTTCACCAGAACTTGAAATCCTACTGGAATAAGGACGGCCAGACCATTGAGGCGGCCATTGAGGGCGCTTACGCCGATTACCCCATCTGCCTTCAAAGGGCCAAAGCCTTTTCCGAGGGCTTGTTTTTAGATGCGGTTCGGGCGGGGGGAGAAAAATATGCCGAGCTGCTCATACTCTCCTATCGCCAGGTGATGGGTGCTCATAAGTTGGTGCTGGATACCGACGGCCAACTGCTCTACATATCCAAAGAGTGCTTTTCAAATGGTTGCGCCGCCACTGTCGACGTGAGCTATCCCTCCATCCCCATGTACCTGTATTACAACCCCGAACTCATAAAAGGAATGATGCGCCCCATCTTCAAATACGCTGGGATGGAGGCGTGGCCCTTTGACTTTGCTCCTCATGATGTGGGTACCTATCCACTTTTAAACGGGCAGACCTATTACGGCTGCCTTGACCTCAATGTGCAGATGCCGGTGGAGGAATGCGGGAATATGCTGATTATGGCTGCGGCTGTATCCATTGCTCAAAACAATGCCGATTTTGCACAGGAACACATGTCCTTGCTCAACCAGTGGGCGGACTACTTAAAAGAAAACGGGGTCGACCCGGAAAACCAGCTGTGCACCGACGACTTTGCCGGGCACTTGGCCCACAACTGCAATCTCTCTTTAAAGGCCATTATGGCGTTGGAGGGGATGTCCATTATCAAAGAGATGAGCGGCTGCCAGGAGGAGAGCCAAGGTTATCATAAAGCCGCTCTGGAAATGGCGGAAAAATGGGTTAAAATGGCCGCCAATGGAGATGGAAGCTATCGCTTGGCATTTGACCAGCCGGGCACATTTAGCATGAAATACAATATGGTCTGGGATAAGGTGTTTGGAACCAATCTCTTCCCCAAAGAGGTGGTCGCCTCTGAATTTGCAAGCTACAAAAAGCGGATCAATCCATACGGTATGCCACTGGACAACCGGGCTTCCTACACAAAATCCGACTGGCTTATTTGGTGTGCCACCCTGGCGCAGGACAAGGATGATTTTATGGAATTTATCGCCCCTCTTTGGAACGAATACCATTATTCGCCTTCCCGGGTTCCGATGCCGGACTGGTATCAGACGGTGACATCGTTGCAGGTCAGCTTCCAGCACAGAACGGTACAGGGCGGGCTGTTCATCAAAATGCTGGACGATAGCAAAAAATGTTGGCATGGTCAAATGAAATAATGTTCAGGGGCGATGGAGGAAAATCTTTTGCCTTCCATTGTCGGCAGTGGCTTACCATAAAAACGGCGCGTGCATTTATTGCACACGCCGTTTTTACGTAAAAAATTCGGCTACACAGCTTACTTGGATAAATTGGATACTGCCAAAATAAGTTCAATCAAAAACATTTTCTCATTATATTGACAAGTGTAGAGGAAAGTGGTATATTGTAGTAAATTTACAATTGTAGAGAAAGGAGATGCCGTTATGTCCCAGCAAAAAAATAAGATATCAGAAGAAGAACACCTGCCAGACGCGGAATTGGAGGTTATGGGCGTTTTATGGCGCTCAGATCGGCCGATGAAAACATCTGACATCCACGGGATGTTAAAACAGGAAAAAGACTGGTCCATCTCAACGGTGCACGCCTTGCTGGCACGGTTAACGGAGCGGGGGTTTGTAGAGCTTCAAAAACAGGGCCGGATTAAGTATTACATCCCACTGGTGAAAAAAGAAAACTATCAAAAGAAAGAAACCAAAAGCTTTTTAAAGAAATTCTACGCCAATTCTGCAAAAAGCCTGATCGCCACCTTGGTGGAGGAACAGGCCGTCACGCCGGAGGAATGGCTGGAACTTTGCCGCATGTTTGAGGAGGAAAAGTAATGGAACGGATTTTTCTGTCAGTTGTTTTACTGAGTGCTGCCGCCGGAATATTGGGGCTTGTGCTGAAGGGCTTTTTTAAGCTTTCCAAAAAGCGGTACCGCGCCCGTTCAAAATGCGTAATTTGGATTTCCCTGCTTGTCTTTATGGCGCTTCCGTTTTCAGTGAATATTGGCAGGCCGTTGGCTGCGGCCGCTTTGCCATCGGAAACGACTGCCCAATATCAGGTTACCCTGCTCCCCGGGGGAACAGCCACTCCAATGGATTTTTCGCTTCCGGAAAACAGTTGGGTCACTGTTGCCGCCCTGCTGTGGCTGGGAGGCGTGGTACTGGCGATTTTTATCAAGCTCTTTTGCTATGTCGCGTATTTAAACCGGCTCAAACAGCGGAGCTCTGTTGTCCAAGGGGAAAGAATCAACGAGGTGCTGAGAGAGGCTTCCGACAGGCTGGGAATCCGTAAGGATCTGAGACTGTACCGGTCAGGAGACATCCAAACCCCCTTGTTGATGGGAATGCTCCGGCCGGCCATTTACCTGCCGGAGCACGATTGGGCCGAGGAGCAACAAAAAATGATTCTCCAGCACGAGCTGTGCCACTACAAAAGCCATGACTTGGTCATACGCTTATTTTTGCTGGCCGTTACGGCGATGCATTGGTTCAATCCGGTGGTTTATCTGGTTGGACGGGAGTTGAAAGCCTCCCTGGAAGAGGCCTGCGACGCCGCTGTTTTGGAACAAAGCAGCCCGGAGACCCGCAGGCTCTATGGAAAGACGGTTTTGGAGACTGCTTATTGCCAGCAGGAGAAGCTTCCGTTGATGACGGCTCCCTTTGCGGCTCGTCATAGCAGACTCAAAGAGCGGTGCCAGCGGATTTTAACCGGCGACGGCGCCCTCTGCCGGGGGCGGGGGCTTATCCTTGGGGCATGCTCGCTGGTGGCGGCGTTGGCCGTCGTTTGTGCGTTGGTTCCCAAGCCACAGGTGGCCGCAGGAGATTCAGTAGAGCCCTCACTATCTTCCCAGCCTACGGAATCGACTGCTGCTCCGGTAGAATCGGACAACTGGCTGTTTCCGCTGGAGGGCAAATTGTATGTGACTGCCCCTTATGGAGAAGGGAATTACACCTTCCACAAAGGGCTGGACGTCAGCCGGGACGACATTGCCGGAGAGGAAATCCATGCTGCTAGGGCAGGAGTCGTGGTCACTGCCAATACAGATGCTCACTCCAACGGAAACTATGTGGTCATCGACCACGGGGACGGTTACCAGACCCTGTACGCCCACTGCCAATCCTTGGCGGTGACAAAAGGGCAGCGGGTGGCGCAGGGCGAAACCATTGCCTACGTGGGCTCCACAGGAAATTCCACCGGGCCCCATCTTCACTTTGAGATTCAAAAAAATGGGGAGCCGTTTGATCCCGCCCAAATTTTCCCCGATTTAAATGCTTTTTCGTAATTTGTGCCAGATTTGGTCATATGGGCTATATTCCCTGAATTTTCCAATGAAAAGTTCAGCATTTCGTAACAAATTAACCGTCGAATTATGGTACGATTTGAATGACAATTTGTAATCATTTTGTAACTATTTCGCCTTTTTTCGAAATTTCTACAAAAAATATGCCAGTTTTCCTTGCTTTTTTGCTAAAAAAGAGGTAACATATATAATGTATACTTAGGGTAATAGTTTGCTTGTGCCGGATGCACAGGACTTGTTGCTGCTTTGAAAACATTATATTGGGAAAAGGGGTATTAAATTATGTCAAATCGACTTTTTCAGGGTGTAGTCCATCAGATGAGAGACGCCATCGACCGGGTGATCGGCGTTATCGACGAGACGTCTGCCATCATCGCCTGTAGCGATCTTTCTAAAATTGGAAACAATAGTGACTACTATGCGGTTGATTTTGGTGACTCCCACGATGTTTTTGTCCGCGACGGGTATACCTATAAGCCTTTTGGTCCTCATATCAAAGCCGATTATGCGGTTTTTGTGGAAGGAACCGATGAGACGGCGGCTCGTTACGCCCAAATCCTCTCCATCTCCCTTTCCAGCATCAAGCAGTATTATGACGAGAAGTACGACCGCAATAACTTTATCAAAAACGTGGTTTTGGACAATATCCTTCCCGGCGATATCTACATTAAGGCTCGTGAACTCCATTTTAACATTGATGTGAGCCGTGTGGCCCTTCTGGTTCGGGTGGTTACCTCCAACGATGTTTCCGCTTACGAGGTCATCCAGAACCTGTTCCCCGATAAGCAGAAGGACTTTGTCTTTAACATCAGCGAGTCCGACATCGTTTTGATCAAAGAGACCAAGGCGGGCATCGAATCCAAGGATTTGGAAAAGCTGGCTCGTTCCATTGTGGACACCTTGAGTTCTGAATTTTACACCAAGGCTGTTGTCGGCATCGGTACCAGTGTTGTCGGCGTCAAGGATTTGGCCCGTTCCTTCAAAGAGGCTCAGATCGCTTTGGAGGTGGGCAAGGTGTTCGACACCGAGGAGTCCATTGTGAGCTACGACAATTTGGGCATTGCCCGGTTGATTTACCAGCTTCCCACTACCTTGTGTGAGACCTTCTTAAAGGAAGTGTTTAAAACTGGCTCCATCGATTCGCTGGATCACGAGACATTGTTTACCATCCACCGGTTCTTTGAAAACAACCTAAATGTTTCCGAGACGTCCAGAAAGCTGTTTGTCCACCGGAATACGTTGGTTTACCGTCTGGAGAAAATCAAGAAGCTCACCGGATTGGATTTGAGGGAGTTTGACCACGCCATTATCTTTAAGATCGCGCTGATGGTCAAAAAATACCTTACCTCCAACCCTATGAAGTTTTAAGCCTCGCCTCGCAAGGGGCGTACAGAGAGAAAATAGGGGCAGGTAATATACCTGCCCATCGCTTTGGGTCTTCCCCCAGTGACAGAGAAGGCCCTTTCTATTGGGCAAATCTCAATAAACAGAGAGATAAAGGGCGTTTAGAGAGGATGTTAGCATGATTGATTTGATTGACGTCTCGTTTCAATATCAAAACGGGACAGAGGCGCTAAAAAATATCAACCTGCGGGTCAACAACGGGGAATTTGCCTTTGTGGTGGGCTCTTCCGGCGCGGGAAAAAGCTCAATTTTAAAGCTTTTGCTCCGGGAGGAAGTCGCTACATCGGGACAGGTTATCGTCAACGGATATAACCTCAACCGTTTGAAAAACCGGCAGATTCCCAACTTTAGAAGAAGCATCGGAGTGGTGTTTCAGGACTTCAGGCTGATCCCCAACATGACCATATATGACAACGTGGCGTTTGCCCTTAGAGTGACCGACGCCTCGTTGAAAACTATCCGTCAGCAGGTGCCTTACGTGTTGGAGCTGATGAACTTAAAACACAAGGCTCGCATGTACCCTTATGAGATTTCGGGCGGCGAGCAGCAGCGGGTCGCATTGGCGCGGGCGCTGGTCAACGACCCGCCTCTCATCGTGGCGGATGAACCCACCGGCAACATCGACCCGGAATTCTCCTATGAGATCGTAGAAATGCTCAAAGCCATCAATAAATGTGGCACCACAATTTTGATGGTCACCCACGAGCACGACATGGTAAAATATTTTGGCGGCCGCACCATCAACATCGAGGAAGGCCGTATTGTGTTTGACGATTACATAGGAGGTGCCTATGAGAGCTAGTAGTTTCAGGTACCTCGTAAAGAACGGTATCAGAAATTTGTGGAACAACCGGATGATGACCGTGGCGTCTATCGGCACGCTGATCGCCTGTCTTTTGATAGTCGGGTTTGCGGTTTTGTTTAGCATCAACGTAGACAATATCGTGAAATTCGTCGGCGAGCAAAACGAAATCGTCGTGTTCATCGACCTGGATGCCCCGGAGGGGTACAGCGACACCTTGAAAAGTGAGCTTTCTAACATCCAGGGGTTGGGGGACATTGAATTTGTCTCGAGAGAACAGGCGATGGAGGATGTTATCGAGAACTACCTGGACGGCGACGAGGCCTTGATGGAAGGGGTCGAAAATGACTTCCTACCTGAGTCCTTCCGGGTGAAGATCCTCGATCCGGAGCACCTGGACAGCATTCTGACCCAGATTGAAAACATGGACTATGTTTTGAAGGTGGACGCGCCCACCGATTTGAGCAATACCCTGATGAATATGCGGAAGATGGTCAACACCTTCGGAGGAGCCGTTATCATCGCGCTGGTCATCGTTTCGTTGGTCATCATTACTAATACCATCCGTGCCTCTGTGTTCGCCAGACGAAAAGAGATCAACATTATGAAATATGTGGGCGCTAACAACGCTTTTATCCGGGTCCCCTTTGTGGTGGAAGGGGTCACCTTGGGCCTTATTGCCGCGCTGGTGGCATTCGGTATCATCTGGGGAGGCTATAACATCTTCCTCGACGCGGTCACGTCGGAATCCAACACCTGGCTGGGTTCGATTTCCCAGAATTTGGTTCCCTTTGAGCAGATTGCCTATCAGATTTTGGGGTATTTCCTCATCTCCGGCATCGTGGTCGGCGGATTTGGAAGCGCCATGAGTATGCGGGGACACTTAAAAGTGTAACGGCATCTGTTATGATGTTACGGTAAGAATAGGATAAATAAAGACTTTTCCCGCTTTTTAGATGTTTCCTTCCAGGAAACACTGTGGGGGCCTGTAGTTAGAAAGAAAGGTAAGGCATTATGAAAAGAAAAAAAATTTGGGCGTTTCTCACTGCACTGTGCCTGACCTGCACAGTTGGCTTTGGGGCGGCGGGTGAACAGCCTGTCAAGGTGTCGGCGGCCGACTCCCTCAGCGAGATCCAGCAAAAGCAGCAGGAAATTCAGAAAAAGCTGGACGAGGCCAACGCCAATCTCTCCAATTTAAACAAACAGATCGGCCAGGAAGAGCAAAAGCAGGAGGCGCTGGATAACCAGATTTCCCTCAACCAGCAGAAGATCAACCTCCTCCAGGAGAGCATTTCCGCCATGAACGCCGATATCGATGAAAAAAATGACCAGATTGCCCAAAAGGAAGAGGAGATCGCTGATAAAGAGCTGGAGATCGCCGATACATATGAGGTGTTCAAACAACGGATGCGCGCCATGTATATGGCGGGGGAAAACTCCTCTTTGGAGATGCTCCTGTCGGCGGAGAGCTTTTCCGACTTTTTGACAAACGCCGAGATGATGAAGGCAATTTCCTCCCACGACCAGCAGCTGGTGGACGATCTGCGTACCCAGAAGGCTGCTATCGAGGAGGAAAAGGCGGGGATAGAAGAGGATAAAGCTGCTATCGAGCAGCGCCAGCAGGAAATCATAATCCAGCGAGAGAACATCAAGGCTACCCAGTCTGAACTGGAGCAGGCTTACGCCCAGAGCGAAGATGCCATGCAGGATTACGACGCGCTGAAGGATCAGTATGAGAATAACAGGGACGCGGCGCTGGCGGAGGAAAAAGCTGTCGAGCAGGAGTTGCAAAACTGGTATAAGACCCATTCGTCCAGTAGTTCCGACGGTTCCACCGCAAATAGCCAGTTTATTTGGCCTCTGCCGGGCTACAGTACCATTTCTTCCCCCTATGGTTCTCGTTGGGGCGGTTTCCACACCGGTATGGACATTACCGGCGGCGGCGTTTTCGGAGCCAATATTGTGGCGGCGGCGTCTGGCACAGTAATCCAAGCCACCAGCCACTATAGTTATGGAAACTACGTCATCATCGACCACGGAGGCGGTTATTCCACCCTGTATGCCCATGCCAGCCAGCTTCTCGTCAGCATTGGGGATACGGTACAGCAGGGGGATACCATCGCTTTGGTCGGCTCCACAGGAAATTCTACTGGCCCACACCTTCATTTTGAGGTCCGCGTAAACGGTCAGCATCAAAATCCCGCCAATTATGTCCATTCATAATTTTGAGAAAGTTTTAAAATTTTTTAAAAAACCGGTTCAAAATATCCGTATTTTTCTAATACAATAAACAACAGGGCTGAATTTTGTATGAAGGAAGCGGAATATCATTTATACAATTGTGTCAGGCGGCGTCGTGCAGAGCGCCGCTCCAAGTGCAAAGGCTCTATCATCCCGATAGAGCCTTTGCACTTGGATGGCCGCCACACTCTATGACCGGAAAGTGAGGTAAACTGGATGAACAAAAAAATTTCTCTGGGCGTGGCGATTTGTTTTATGGCCATCGCCGCGGCGATCACCTTTACCATTACCATGTTCTTTTCTCTGAATGTGTTTAACACCAAAATCGCAAACGTGGATGAGCGGGAACACCTGTATAAAAAACTCTCTGAAATCGATACCTATGTCCGCAACCAGTATTTAAACGACATCGACGAGGAAACCCTGCTCGATTATGTGGCCCAGGGCTATATGGCGGGAATTAACGACCCATATGCCGCCTATATGAACCAGGAGGAGTATAAATACTACCAACAGGAAAATGAGGGTGTCTTGGTGGGTATCGGCACCACCGCACGCAAGGACGACAGCGGCTATATTCTCATCGTCGACGTCAAGGAGGACTCCCCTGCGGAAGCGGCGGGCATCCAGGCGGGGGATTTGATTGTCAAGGTCAACGACGAAGACATCCTAACCATCGGGTACACCCAGGCCATGTCAAACATCAAAGGGGAGGAAGGTACTAAACTGAACCTGACCCTGAGGCGGGACGGGGAGGACTACACGGTAGAACTGACTCGCAGAAACGTCCACTCCTCCACTGTTGAATACCGGGTTATCGGTGAAAACGGCTATATTAAAATCAGCAACTTTGACGAAACAACGGTGGACGACTTTAAGTACGCTGTTTCCGACCTGCGGTCCCAGGATGTGAAGGGTTTGATATTTGACGTCCGGAATAATCCAGGCGGGTTGTTGGACAGCGTGGCGGATGTGCTCGACTACTTGCTCCCCGAGGGGGATTTGGTGTCCGAGACCAATAAGAAAGGCGAGACCACTGTGCTCCGCACCTCGGATTCCAGTTGTATCGAGCTCCCCATGGTGGTCCTAGTGGATGGCGAGACAGCCAGCGCGGCCGAGTTGTTCGCCGCCGACCTTCGGGACTTTAAGGTGGCGGAACTCGTGGGTCAGACTACCTATGGCAAGGGGATTATGCAAGGTGCCTTCCCATTGGAAGACGGCTCCGCCATTAAGATGACCATCGCCTATTTCAACCCCCACAGCGGCGTGAACTTTAACGGTGTGGGCCTCAAACCCGACTACGAGGTGGCGTTGACTACTGAGCAAAAGCTCAACTTTGACACGCTGGATGAGACCTCCGATCCCCAGTTGATGAAGGCTATCGAGGTGTTGAACGCCAAACACTAGAGTAGATAAAAGCGCGCCGGATTCAGGTGACACGATCAGAAAACTGGGCAGGAAAGGCCAACCTCCTTTCCTGCCCAGTTCTGACAATTCGCCCTGAATCCGGCGCGCTTTTTTCAGTTTACGCAATAGTCCGTCTGAGAATGGGACGCAGCTTAAAAGAGAGCAGCGACGCCAACAGGATTTTGACGGCATCCCCCGGAAGAAAGGGGACGACGCAGCTCATCAGCGCGGCGGCGATGTTTGTCTGGGACATGACGGCCATATACCAGATGGTGCCGAACAGATAGCAGAAAAAGGTGCCCGCAGCCATGGCGATAATGAACCAATAGAGCTTTCTACTGGTTTTGGAGAGAATGAGCCCCGCCGTCAGCGCAGAAATAATGTACCCGATGAGGTATCCTCCGGTGGGCCCCATGACGGTGCCAAATCCGCCGGCGAATCCCGCAAAGACAGGGACGCCTACTGCGCCAATCAGAACATATATCAGTTGACTCATGGTAGCCGCTTGCCAGGAGAGAAGCCCCGCCGCCAAATAGCCGCCCATGGTTCCTAAAGATATGGGAACCATGGAGGGGAGCGGAATGGAAATTTGGGCCAATACCGCGGTGGCTGCGGCGAGTAGCGCGGTGAATGCAAGGGTTCTGGTTTTGACAGTCATGATAGACATCCTTTCTTATGTCAACTCAAAAAATGCAATATGTTAACGTTTATTTTATAGTGTAAACTATAATTTGTCAATAGGTTAACATAACTTTTTGTTTAGGGAGTTGACTTTGGGGGAAATCTATGGTAAGATGAGGGCAATGGCTGTGAAAAGAAAAAGTAGCGTTGGAAAAAGCCTTGCAGAGAGCGTTTGGTTGGTGGAAAAACGCAGGCTATCTGATGTGAATACCTCTTGGAGCTGCGTCCTGAATGAATTTAGTAGGGATGGCCGGGAACGCCCGTTACAGCGTTACAGTATGACGTTCGTACTGGATGAGGCCGCGGTTGCGAAAGCGCGGCGAACAGAGGTGGTACCACGACTCAGTCGTCCTCTATCCCGTTGGGGGTAGAGGGCTTTTTGTTATATGGGACCCATTCCCCTCCGGAAAACAAAAATTTATTGGATAAAGGAGAAGAAAAATGACGGTATTTGAAGAGTTAAAACGCAGGGGGCTCATCGCTCAGATGACCCACGAAGACAAAATCGAAGAGCTGTTAAACAACGAGAAGGTGACCTTTTACATCGGTTTTGACGCCACCGCCGACAGTCTCCATGTGGGGCATTTTTTGCAGCTGGTGGTCATGAAGCGGCTCCAGATGGCGGGGCACCGGCCTATCGCTCTTTTGGGCACCGGCACTACCTTGGTGGGCGACCCCACTGGAAAAACCGATATGCGCCCTATGCTCACCAAGGAGCAGATCGCCCACAACGCCGAATGCTTCCGCCGGCAGATGTCCAAATTTGTGGACTTTTCTGGCGACAACGCCAAGATCGTCAAAAATGGCGACTGGCTCTGCGAGTTTAAATACCTGGACTTCTTGCGGGATGTGGGAAAATTTTTCTCAGTTAATAAGATGTTGACGGCGGAATGTTTTAAATCCCGGTTAGAGCGGGGACTCAGCTTTATCGAGTTCAACTACATGATTATGCAGAGCTATGATTTTCTCCATTTATACCGCACTGAGGGCTGCAAGATCGAACTGGGCGGCGACGACCAGTGGAGCAACATCCTAGGCGGTGTGGATTTGGTCCGCCGTGTGGAAGGGGAAGAAGTCTACGGCATGACCTTTACCCTGTTGACCACCAAGGAAGGCAAAAAGATGGGCAAGACTGAAAAGGGGGCGCTGTGGCTTGACCCGGAAAAGACCACCCCTTACGAGTTTTTCCAATACTGGCGGAATGTGGGGGACGACGATGTCATCAACTGCATGAAGCTGCTCACCTTTGTCCCCATCGAGGAGATCGAGTCGATGGAAACGCTGAGCGGCGCTCAGCTCAATCCGGTCAAAGAGCGCTTGGCCTTTGAGCTGACTAAAATGGTCCACGGCGAGGAGGAGGCCCAAAAGGCCCTGGATGCGGCCCGTCAGGTATTCTCCGCTGCGGCCAATTCCGACGACATGCCCACCACTGTTTTGTCTGGGGAAGACCTCGTAAACGGGGAGATCGGCATCCTGACGCTGCTGGTCAAATGCGGTTTGGCCCCCTCCAACGGGGAAGCGCGGCGCCTAGTCCAGCAGGGGGGCATCTCAGTGGATGGGGAAAAGATTTCTGACCCCAAAGAGATGGTCAAAATCGACGACTTTGTCGTCATCAAAAAGGGCAAGAAGGTGTTTCACAAGGCTTCCAGATAAGCTGAGTTCAAGCCATTTCCTGCACTGCATGCAAGTCGGAAATTTTTGTGGATGTCCTTAAGACAAGTAAACTTTTTTTGACGGATATTGACGGTTTTTTCCAATCGGGGTATAATAAATCCCGCAGGCAGCCGCGGCTTTCTGCAAAAGGGATAAACCCCTTTTCCTGTCTGTGGAAAAGGTGTCAATAAAGCCCCGCTATTTTAGACAAAAGGAATGATGAAGATGATCAAGGCGGCAGTTATTGGATACGGCAACATCGGCCGGTACGTCCTGGAGGCTATCGAGGCCTGCGGCGACATCGAGTGCGTCGGCGTTGTGAGGAGAAATGCTGAGGGAGAACAGCCTACAGAGTTGCACCGGTACCAGGTGGTGGATCAGGTGACCAAGCTCTCCCAAAAGCCCGACGTGGCGATTCTAGCTACCCCCACCCGTTCGGTGGAGAAATATGCGCTGGAATGCCTGGAAAATGGTATCAACACGGTGGACAGCTTTGACATCCACACCCAAATTTGGGACCTCCATGAGACGCTGGACAAGGCCGCCAAGGAGCATGGCCGGGTGTCCATTATTTCCGCAGGCTGGGATCCGGGCTCTGATTCCGTTGTTCGCACTTTGGTGCAGTCCTGCGCCCCCAAGGGCCTCACCTACACCAATTTTGGCCCTGGCATGAGCATGGGCCACACCGTTGCCGTCAAGGCGGTGGAAGGCGTTAAGGAGGCCCTCTCGATGACCATTCCCCTGGGGACTTCCATCCATCGCAGGATGGTGTATATCGAACTCAAAGACGGTTACAATTTTGATGAGGTCGCCGCTAAGATCAAGGCGGATCCCTATTTTGCAAGCGACGAGACCCACGTCATCCAAGTGGAAAGCGTCGCCGATGTGTTGGATATGGGACACGGCGTCAACCTGACCCGCAAGGGTGTTTCCGGCAAGACCCCGAACCAGCTTTTCGAGTTCAACATGAAAATCAACAACCCCGCTTTGACTGGCCAGGTGCTGGTGGCGGTGGCCCGGGCTTCAATGAAGCAAAATCCCGGCGCCTACACCATGATTGAGATCCCGGTTATCGACCTGCTGGAGGGAGATCGGGAGGATATCATCCGGCATTTGGTGTAATTATTTTTTGTTGAGGACAGTCTAAAACCTGCCAGAAAAATAGAGTTTTGCGCTTTATTAGGAACTATTTTTAGCAAAGTTGCCGAATCGTACCAGCAGAGGAGATTTTTCGCGGAAAATCCCGGAAATCTCTTGCATTTTTAGAAATGCTATGGTAAGATATATTAGATATTGTTCCGCTTGAGGATTTTTGACTCGAGTGGGGATTAATGTGTAACATTAAAGCGGGCAGTCCTCTGCACAGGCCATGGCCTTTGATGCATGAATGTCTGAAAACTAGGAGGAAAACTATGGACGCGTTAAAATTGATCAGCCAGTCCAGCATGAAGACTGATTTCCCGAAGCTGCAGGTTGGCGACTATGTCAGAGTCGGAGTGAAAATTCGCGAGGGAGACAAAGAAAGACTGCAGGCATTTGAAGGAACCATCATTGCCATGAAGCACGGCGGCATCTCTGAAACCTTTACGGTGAGACGAGTTGCGCATGGCGTCGGCATCGAAAGGGTGTTCCCGGTGCATTCTCCCAACGTTGTAACTGTTGACGTTCTCCGTCACGGCCGTGTTAGACGTGCGAAGCTCTACTACCTGCGCAACAGAGTGGGTAAGGCTGCTAGAGTCAGAGAGAAAATCGTATAAGCAGACGAGGAAAGGGGCGGTGACGTCCCTTTTTCTGCTATATGGGTACAATTTAGATGAAATTGGGAAGCGGGTGAGTTAAGATGGACGATCCAAAAAACCGGGAATCGGCATGGCAGGTTGACGATATCCTCAAGGAGTTGGGGATGCTAGACGAGGACCTGCCCCATGAGCCGTCCGCGCCAAAAGGGGAGGCTCCTTCCGAGCCGCCGGAGCAAAAGGATGGAGATACCGTCACGGTGGAATTTCCTGAGGATGATCCAGCATCCGATATCTCAAAGCGGGATGAGGGAGACACCAAGGTCTGGTCGATTTCTCCTGCTGCGACGGCACCGGTGAAAACATCCCCCAAGGACGTCCTTTTCACCCCACCGGAAAGAAAGCCGGATCGGAGGGAAGCATCCATTGTCCCCGCGCCGGAACCGCCGAAACCAGCTGAAGAGCCGGCAAAACCCGAAGAAGCGGAGGAAGAACTGACCCTAAAGCAGGAGATTTTTGAGTGGGTCAAAGCCATTGGCATTTCTTTTGCGGTGGTCTTTCTCATCTTTGGGGTATTAATTAAGGTGGTGACGGTAGACGGCGTTTCGATGGAACCCACCCTACAAAACAACGACAGGTTGGTGATTTCCAACCTGTTTTACACCCCAAAACAAGGGGACATCGTCATCTTGTCCAAGGATTCCGGATTGGGGAAAGCCCTGATTAAGCGGGTGATTGCCACCGGAGGGCAGACGCTGGATATCGGCGAGGACGGCACCGTTTACGTCAACGGCCTGCCGCTAGACGAACCCTATATTAAGGAACAAATCGCAGCCAATATGCACGGGCAGCACGATTACCCGGTGGTAGTCCCTCAGGGGCATGTCTTTGTCATGGGGGATAACCGCAACGATTCTACCGACAGCAGGTTTGAGGTTTTGTCCTTTGTAGATGAGAAATACATAATGGGAAGGGTCCTATTTCGGCTCTATCCCATCAATAAAATTGGAGCTGTCAAATAGTCGAAGCAAAAGAAGAGGAGAGGGATTTGGCATGGATCCCCTCTGCTTCCGGTTTCATCCGTGAATAGCAGCGCCAATTCTAAGTGATTTTATCGCCGGAAAGGAATGGTCATATCAAATGGAAGAACTAAATCAAATCTCCCAGGAAATGCCGCCAGCAGAGCCCTCTGGACAAAAGACCTCCAATTGGAAAAAAGAGGCGTGGGATTGGGTCAAATCCCTTCTCTGGGCGGTGCTCATCGTAGCGCTGGTCTTTGGGTTTGTCATCCGGCCGGTAGAGGTCAAGGGTTCTTCCATGGAGCCCACCCTCCACAATGAGGACCGGCTCATCGTCTATAAGCTGATGTACACCCCAAAGGCGGGCGACGTGGTGATTTTAGATGAGAACACTGGATTGGACGAAGCACTGGTCAAGAGGGTGATCGCCACCGAAGGCCAGACGGTTGACATCGACAAAAACGGATATGTCAAGGTGAACGGTATCTATATCGACGAGCCCTATATTGCCGAGCCAATTAATGAAAGCAGCCGCGGCGATCACGATTATCCCATAGAAGTGCCTGAAGGCTGTATCTTCGTCATGGGGGACAACCGCAACCATTCAACCGACAGCAGATCCTCAGAGGTGAGCTTTGTCCCGGTGGAAGACGTGGTGGGAAAAGTGGTTTTCCGCATTCTACCGCTTGATAAAATCGGCGTCATCCACTAGTATGACCCGATGAAAATCACAAATAATAGGGAAGAATTTGAGAAAAAGGAGGGACGTCCTGTGATGGAACAAGCTTCGGTTCAGTGGTTTCCGGGCCATATGGCCAAAACCCGACGGATGATTCAAAGTAGCCTTACGCTCGTCGACATCGTCGTGGAGTTGCGGGACGCCCGGATTCCGATGAGCTCCAGCAATCCGGAGCTTTCTAAATGGATCGGAAACAAAAAGCGGATCGTGGTTTTAAACAAGTGCGACACCGCCGATCAAAAAATTACCGCTTTGTGGCTTAAATACTACAAGGAACAGGGGATTACCGCCATTGCTACCGACTCCAAAACCGGAAAGGGTATTCCCCAGTTTTTGCCCGCCGTTCGGGAGGCGCTGTCCGACGTGCTGGAGCGCCGCGCCAACAAAGGGATGGCCGGCCGACCCCTTCGGATGATGGTGGTGGGGATTCCCAATGTGGGAAAATCTTCCTTTATCAATAAACTGGCCCGGGAAAAGCGGGCCAAAGTGGAAGACCGTCCCGGCGTCACCCGGGGAAAACAGTGGGTGACAGTGAGCAGGGACGTGGAGCTCTTGGACATGCCCGGTGTCCTCTGGCCAAAATTTGACGATCCGGCGGTGGGGGAAAAGCTGGCTTTTACCGGCGCCGTCAAGGATCAGGTGCTGGATGTGGAGTTGCTCAGCATGCGGCTTTTAAGCTGGATGTGTCGGGAGTATCCTCAAAAGCTCGCCGAGCGGTACAAAATCACAACGGACGAAACAGCGAACTTGGAACCGTACGACCTGCTGTGCCTGGTGGGGCGCAAGCGGGGAATGCTGATGGGCAAAGGGGAGATCGACACCCTCCGAGCTGCCACCATGGTGCTGGACGAGTACCGGGGCGGAAAATTGGGAAAAATCTCTCTGGAACTGCCGGAGAACCAATAGAAAGGGGGAAAACAGGATGACCTTATGGGAGTACGATGCTTCTCTTGGGATTGCGAACTTCTGCGGTGTGGACGAGGCGGGCAGAGGCCCTCTAGCCGGGGATGTGTACGCGGCGGCGGTTATCCTCGACCCCCAAAAACCCATAGAGGGTCTAAACGACAGCAAAAAGCTCTCCGCCAAAAAGCGGGAGGCTCTCTACGATGAGATTAAGGAGAAGGCGGTGGCTCTAAGCGTTGCCACTGCGTCGGTGGAAGAAATCGACAGCCTCAACATTTTGCAGGCCACCTTCCTCGCCATGAGGCGAGCGGTGGAGGGGCTTTCGGTCAAGCCCTCCCTCGCCCTCGTCGACGGGGACAAAAACCCTAAGCTCCCGGTGCCCGGCCGCTGTCTCATCAAGGGGGATGCGACTTCAGCTTCTATTGCGGCGGCGTCCATCTTGGCAAAGGTGGAACGGGATTGGTACATGGAGGAATTGGATCGGCAGTACCCCCAGTATTTGTTTGCAAAGCACAAAGGCTACGGCACCAAGCTCCATTATGAGATGTTAAACGCCTACGGTCCCTCCCCAGTTCACCGGATGACCTTTCTGAAAAAATACTTTGATAAAAGGGAGCTTACTTCCACCGTTTCCGTCGGTGCAAAAGGAGAGGGCATTGCCTCCCAGTACCTGTTGGAGCAGGGTTACCGGATTGTGGAAGTGAACTACCGCTCCCCTTACGGGGAAATCGACATCATCGCCTCCAAAGGGGACATCCTCGCCTTTGTGGAGGTGAAAACCCGCAGCGGTAGGATGATCGCCGAGCCCAGGGAAGCGGTCACCCCATCCAAACAGCAAAAGCTCCGCCAGACGGCGATGCTCTATTTGTCGGAGCGGGAGGAGAACTCCCTTCAGCCCCGCTTTGACGTGGTGGAGGTACTGCTGGATCAAAAGACCGGGCTTCCTTTGCGGGTAGAGCAAATCGAGAACGCTTTTACATAATGCTGCTTATCATTTAGCAAGTAGTTTTTCGCTACTTGTTACAATTCGCAAAAAACGGCGGATTGCAAAGCCAACATTATGCAATTTGAACCTGAAACGGATCATTCGGCGGGTAAACCCGCCACGCTATTTGATCTGTCTGTTTAAAGGAGAGATCGCTCTGTCTTTTGCATTGCATTTAGCATAAGATAATACCAGTTTTATTTTTCGTATGGTAGACAAAACCTGTGTTTGGGAGAGAGGAAGGATGAGATGATGCGCCATTTTGACCTGCACTGTGATACCTTAAACGAATGCCGGAAAGGCAAGGCTTCGTTGGTACACAATGATTACAATGTTTCGGTGGAGCGGGGCATGCTGTTTGACCGCTGGGTGCAGACCTTTGCCGCCTTTGTCCACGACGACTGCCGCGGCGTCAAGGCTTACCGCCGCTTTCTGGCCCAGGTGAAGGTTTTACAGGACGCCTATGAGGAGAGCGACAAGATTGTCCCCTACGACCCGCAAAACGTCCGGGATGGCGTCTGCAACGCCATGCTCTCGGTGGAAAACGGGGCGGCGCTGGGCGGCAAGCTGGAGCGTATCCCGGAGTTCCGGGAGTTGGGGGTGCGTATCCTTTCCCTGACCTGGAACGGGGAAAACGAATTGGCCGGCGGCGTGGACAGTGAAACCGGTTTGACCGCCCTGGGGAAAAAGGCGGTCAAGGAGCTGGAAAAAAATCGGATCGTCATCGATGTATCCCATCTCAATAACGCGAGTTTTTGGGAACTCTGCGAAATCGCTGAGCGGCCCTTTATCGCCACCCATTCCAACTGCTTTGACATTTGCCCCCACAAACGCAATCTGGACGACTTGCAGATTCAGGAAATCATCCGCCGCAAGGGACTGATCGGCATCAATTTCTATCCCATCTTCATCAACGGGGAGAGCGATGCCAGTTTTCAGGAACTGCGCGCCCACATCCACCACATCGTCGATTTGGGCGGTGAGGACGTAATCGCGGTGGGCAGCGATTTTGACGGGGCCGCCACCCTGTCGCTGCTAAATCGGATCGAAAAAATCCCCGATTGGCACGAAAACCTGCAAAAACACTTTCCCTCCGAATTAGTCGATAAGATTACCTTCCAAAACGCCCAGCGCTTTTTTGAGGAGAATCTATAGGTGAAAACGCATCTAATAAGTGCCGAATGGCGCCGCGCCTTCCCGTTTCATGCGCGGCCGGCGGTGCTTTTTGTCATAGCCGTACCATACGCAGCGTTGCTGTAGGATCAAAAATAGAGGAGAGCTGAATTATGTACTACGTAAGCACCCGGAATTCAAACTGCAAAGTGACGGCCGCTCAGGCCATCGCACAGGGAATTTCCACCGAAGGCGGGCTTTTTGTGCCGGAGAGCCTTCCCAAGATCTCTTTGGACGATATTTCCGCCATGGTGGGGACTTCCTATAACGACAAGGCAAAAACCGTCCTCTCGAAATTCCTCACCGATTTTTCAGAAGACGAGTTAAACCACTGTGTGGACAGCGCTTACACCGATCAAAAATTTGACACAAAAAATATCTCTGAAATCTCTAAGGTAGGCGAGCGGGCCTATCTGTTGGAGCTGTGGCACGGCCCCACCTGTGCCTTTAAGGATATGGCATTGCAGCTTTTGCCCTACCTTCTGACTACCTCGGCGAAAAAGACCGCTCCCGACAAGGAGATTGTCGTGCTGGTCGCCACCTCTGGCGACACCGGTAAGGCGGCGCTTGAGGGCTTTAAGGACGTCCCCAAAACTAAGATGCTGGTATTCTATCCCGAACACGGTGTCAGCCGGATGCAGAAGCTCCAGATGACCACCCAGGAAGGGCAGAACGTGTCAGTCTGTGCCATCAAAGGCAATTTTGACGACGCCCAGAGCGGAGTGAAAAAGATTTTCACCGATCCGGTGATCGCCGGGGAGCTTCAAAAGAACAACCAGATGTTTTCTTCCGCCAACTCTATTAACTGGGGCCGGCTGGTCCCCCAGATCGTCTACTACATAGCGGCCTACACCAGTTTGGTGGAGCGGGGGGAAATAAAGCTGGGCGACAAGGTGAACGTCTGCGTTCCCACCGGCAATTTCGGGAACATCTTAGCTGCCTATTACGCCAAAAACATGGGCCTTCCCATCGGAAAGCTCATCTGTGCGTCCAATAAAAACAAGGTCCTCACCGACTTCATTGAAACCGGTGTCTATGACAAAAATAGGGAGTTTTACGCCACATCCTCCCCGTCGATGGACATCCTCATCTCTTCCAACCTGGAGCGGCTTCTCTACGACCTCTGTGGGCGGGACGACAAGGTAATTTCCGACTGGTTTGCAAAGCTTTTAAAAGACGGCAGGTACGAGGTCGGTTCTAAGGTCAAAGAAAAACTCCAATCCGACTTTTACGGTGGTTTCTGCGATGAGGAGGCAACGAAAGCTACCATCGGCGAGACCTTTAAAGAATACGGGTATCTCTGTGATACCCACACCGCTGTTGCGGTCAAGGTCTACAGCGATTACTGTGAAAAAACCGGCGACAAGACAAAAACCATCATTGCCTCCACTGCATCCCCCTATAAATTTACCGAAAGCGTCTTAAA
Source organism: uncultured Oscillospiraceae bacterium (assembly GCA_904396495.1). Classification (GTDB taxonomy): domain Bacteria; phylum Bacillota; class Clostridia; order Oscillospirales; family Ruminococcaceae; genus Fumia. The sequence goes on along the minus strand of CAJFOJ010000012.1, from coordinate 11,112 downwards.
AAGCATCACCGATGAGCCGCTGCCGGAAGATGATTTTGCCCAGGTGGAGATGCTGGCATCCCTGAGCAAAATGGCGCCTCCCAAGAGCCTGCTCGCCCTGAAAAACAAAAAGGTGCGCTTTACCGACAGCGTAACCAAAGAGCAGATGGTGGACAAAGTAAAAGAAATGCTTCAATAAGAATTAGATCCGCCAGGTGATCTCAAAAAAATGCAAAAAACGGACAAAAAAAGCGCGCCCTCCTCGGGCGCGTTGGAGCGCGGCAGGAAGCCCCAACGTTTCCTGCTCGGTCTCCTCAAAGTCCATTTTACTTGCAAGGATCAACCTACCTTAGTTGTAAAGAAAAACTATTTGTCCTGCGTTTGGAAGGACTGGCAAACAGTATCTTGGCAGCAGTGGGCGCTGTGCGGCCCAACCTTGATCACACTTGCTGTGCATTCACAGTTGTGATTGTTGTGGATGCAGTTAGTCACATCGCATTTTACGCAGGCAATGGTTTCTTTTTGTTTTCCGTATTCAGACATCAGGTTTCCTCCTTTTCAGCGAGGGTTCCGCTGTCATAAAATTTCGGAAAGAAAAATTCTTTCCGAAGTTATTGTTCTCAGAATCAAAATCGATATGAAAACCAAAATTTATGGAATCATTTGATGAAAAAATAAAGGAAAGGAAGGACGGCCCTAGTTGATGGGTCGGGAAACTCCATGAGTTTATTTACCATCGCCGATCTCCATTTGTCGTTAGGGGTCAATAAGCCCATGGATGTGTTTCCCGGCTGGGAAAATTATGTGCAGCGGCTGACTGAAAACTGGCAAAAAACGGTAAAACCCGAGGATACCGTTGTCATCGCGGGGGATATTTCCTGGGGGCTTGTGATGGAGGAGAGCCGGCCGGATTTTGAGTATCTCCACAAGCTAAACGGCACAAAAATTATCCTAAAAGGGAATCACGACTATTGGTTTACAACCAAAACCAAGGTGGAGAAGGCCCTGTCGGACTGGGGTTGCGATTCGGTCAAGATTTTGTTTAACAACGCTTACGAATACGAGGATTACGCCCTCTGCGGCACCCGCGGCTGGATGAATGAACAAAGCGAAAAGAAGGTCCTTTTGCGGGAGTGTGGGCGGTTGCGGCTGTCGCTGGACGCGGGCAAAGCGCTCCAAAAGGAGCCTATCGTCTTTTTGCACTATCCTCCCATCTACGGAGGAGGCGAATGTTACGAAATTTTGGAAATCCTCCACGAATACAACATCAAGCAGGTGTATTACGGGCATATCCACGGATACTCGTCGGGATACGCCATCAACGGAGAGCGGCTCGGCATTGATTTTCGTTTGGTATCCTGTGATTATTTGCAATTTTGCCCAAAAAAAATATTATAATTTGTAAAAACCGGTAAAAGCATTCGGAAGAACTAGCAATGTAAAGTAATTTGTGTTATAATAATTTCATTGTGCACTGGCAATTGCAGTCCTCTTGTTTTTCTGCCTGTGCCGCCAAATTTACAAAAAGTACGGCCCTTGAGGCAGTATGATTTTAAAGGCCGCGCCTTTGGGACGACGGCTAAAATTAGGAGGAAGTCTCATGAGTTTAGTATCCAAAAACAACGTTGCCACCAATAAATTTGAATTGGAAGTTTCGGTGCCGGCGGAAGAGTTTGAAAAAGCCTGCCAGGCGGCTTACCAAAGAAGGGTAAAGAAGATCGAGGTTCCCGGCTTCCGCAAGGGCAAAGCCCCTCGTAAAACCATCGAAAGACTGTACGGCGAGGGCATCTTTTTTGAGGATGCTATCAACGCCCTGTACCCCGGCGCTTTGGAAGAAGCGGTGAAAGAAGCGGATATCGAACTGGTAGCCCGTCCCGTGGTCGACGTGACGGCGGTTTCTAAGGCCGATGGCTTTACTTTTAAAGCGACCTGTGTGGTCAAACCGGAGGTTTCGGTTAAAAACTACAAGGGCATCAAGGCGTCTAAAGAGGTCAAAGAAGTGACTGATGAGGACATCAACAATGAAATCGAGCGCTTGAGAAACCGCAACGCCAGAACCATTTCCGTTTCTGACCGCGCCGCCCAAAATGATGATGTGGTGGTCATTGACTTTGACGGTTCGGTAGACGGTGTCCCATTTGACGGGGGCAAGGCGGAAAAATTTGATCTGACCCTGGGTTCCGGCCAGTTTATCCCCGGCTTTGAGGATCAGATCGTCGGCCACAACGTGGACGATGAGTTTGACGTCAACGTCAAATTCCCCGAGGACTACCACGCCGAGGAATTAAAGGGCAAGGATGCCGTTTTCAAAGTGAAGATTCATGAAATTAACGCAAAAGAGCTCCCAGAGGTGGATGACGAATTTGCAAAAGATGTCAGCGAGTTCGACACCCTCGCTGAACTAAAAGAGGATATCAAAAAGAGACTGACGGAGCAAAATGAAAAAACCGCTACCACCGATTTTGAGAATAAGCTCATCGACGAAGTGATCGCCAATATGGAGGGCGAAGTTCCCGAGGAGATGTACGAGAGCCGGATCGACGAAATGGTTCGCGACTTTGACTACCGTTTGAGGAACCAGGGAATGGATATCGGCGTCTATCTCCAATACACCGGCATGGATATGGCTGCCTTCCGTCTGACCTTCAAAGAGCAGGCTGAGAGACAGGTTAAAATCCGCCTTGCGCTGGAAAAGGTCGTCGAGTTGGAGAATATTCAGACCACCGACGAGGATCTGGAGAAGGAGTATCAGCGCATTGCCGATTCCTATAATATGGAATTGGATAAGGTAAAAACCATGATCCCCGCGGAAGATCTTTTGGCCGACGTGGCAGTTAATAAGGCTGTCGACCTGATTAAAGAGTCGGCAGTTGAGGCATAATGATATTGGCTTTTGCAAATTTACGGAATAGATGGAATCATTTTCCGAAATGTTCATCTTTTTCGTCTAAACTGAAAATAGGCATATACGGTTGGGGTGGGGAAGTGGATTCCTCACCCATCCGTTGCTTATGAACGATTTTGATTGGAGGAATATTACTGTGAGCTTAGTACCAATGGTCGTAGAGCAGACTAGCCGAGGCGAGCGCTCCTACGATATCTATTCGAGGCTTTTAAACGATAGAATCATCATGCTGGGCGAGGAAGTCAACGACACCACCGCTTCCCTCATTGTAGCCCAGCTTTTGTATCTGGAAGGCCAGGATCCCGACAAGGACATTCATTTGTATATTAACAGTCCCGGCGGTTCCATCACCTCCGGTATGGCGATTTACGACACCATGCAGTACGTTAAATGCGACGTATCCACCATTTGCATTGGAATGGCGGCTTCCATGGGGGCGTTTTTGCTCTCCAGCGGCGCTAAGGGCAAACGCTTTGCCCTTCCGAACAGCGAGATCATGATTCACCAGCCCTCGGGTGGCGCTCAGGGCCAAGCCACCGACATCGCCATCCAGGCGGAGCGGGTTTTGCGGATGAAAAAGCATTTGAACGAAATTTTGGCGTCCAACACCGGTAAATCTATCGAGCAGATTGAGACTGACTGTGAACGGGATCACTTTATGTCTGCTCAGGAGGCCTGTGAGTATGGGCTGATCGATAGAGTTATTGCAAAAAGCGGTGAGTAGGAGGATCCATGTCTGATTATAACGAGAAAGAACCGGTAAGGTGTAGCTTTTGCGGGAAATCGGAGCAGAGTGTGGAGCGGATGCTCCACTCGGCTAAGGCCAATATCTGCGATTCCTGTGTGGCGCTTTGCTACGAGCTTTTGGCGGAGGAGGGCCTTTTCCCTGCTCCTGACTCATATGAGCCCTACCAGCCGGAGAAAAATTACAAAGCCCCCAAGCTTTTAAAGCCCGCTGAAATCAAAGAGGTTTTGGATCAGTATGTCATCGGCCAGGAAAGGGCCAAAGTAACCCTTTCGGTGGCGGTATACAATCACTACAAGCGGATTTTTATGGCACAGGACGCCGATGTGGAAATCCAAAAGAGCAATGTGCTGCTTTTGGGCCCCACTGGGGTGGGCAAAACCCTGCTGGCCCAGACCTTGGCGAAAACCCTGAACGTGCCCTTTGCCATCGCCGACGCCACCACCTTAACTGAGGCGGGGTATGTAGGCGATGACGTGGAAAACGTGCTGGTGCGGTTGCTGCAAGCGGCTGATTTTGATGTGGAAGCGGCCCAGCGTGGCATTATCTATATCGATGAGATCGACAAAATCACCCGTAAATCGGAAAACGCCTCCATCACAAGGGATGTCAGCGGCGAAGGTGTCCAGCAGGCGCTTTTAAAAATCCTGGAGGGCACTGTCGCCAACGTCCCGCCTCAGGGAGGACGCAAGCATCCCCATCAGGAGTTTATCCAGCTGGACACCAAGAATATCCTCTTCATCTGTGGCGGCGCTTTCGAGGGGATCGAAAAGATCATCGAACGCCGGATGGATTCCTCTTCCATCGGCTTTGGCGCCAATGTGCAGAAGCATCAGGACAAGGGAAAGGGGGAGTTACTCAAAAAGATCATCCCCGACGACCTTGTTAAGTTTGGCATTATCCCTGAGCTGGTGGGACGTCTGCCGGTTATCTCCACCTTGGAGGATCTGACCGAAGAACAATTGGTTCGCGTCCTCACCGAGCCTAAAAATTCTCTTTTGCGCCAATATAGCGGTCTATTCCAGTTAGACGACGTGGAACTGGTCATGGACGAGGAAACGCTTCAGGCGGTGGCGCGGGAAGCCATCAAGCGGAAAACCGGCGCCAGGGGCCTTCGCAATATCATGGAGGAGATTCTGTTAAACCTGATGTTTATCGTCCCGTCGGATGATTCCATCTCCAAGGTGGTTATCACCCCGGATGTGGTGGACGGAACTGGTACAGCGAAGGTATTGCGGAAAAAACAGCCTTTGAAAAAAGCAAAATAATGAGAAAAAGGAACGGTTTCAAACCGTTCCTTTTTGATAGTCAAAGAGTCTGCCCAAACTGACGCAGACTCTTTTTTTATTTTTTGAGAAGTCTTTACAGCATTGCGCCGTCCGCTCCGACACGATAGCCGTCAGGGGTAGTCGTATTGGCAGCCATTTCGCCGTTGCTCAGGAAATAGTACCATTTGCCGCTGATCTTCTTCCAGCCAGTCTGCATGGCCCCGTCGCTGTTGAGGTAGTACCAGGTGTTGTTCAACTTCAGCCAGCCGGTTTTCATCGCGCCGTTGCTATCGAAGTAATACCAGACGTTGTTCACCTTTTCCCAACCGGTCTGCATGGCCCCGCTGCTGTCCAAATAATACCAGGTATTATTCTGCTTGAGCCAGCCGGTGCGCATATAGCCACCGCCGTTCATAAAGTACCAAACTCCGTTGATCTTCTGCCAGCCGGTCTTCATGAGAACTGTTTTGGGGTCAAAATAGAACCAGCTTCCGTCCACTTTTTTCCATCCGTTGCCGTAACTGCCGTTAGAGAGCCGTAGCTTATAGCTCCCGTTGGAGAGCTTGACCCAAGTGCCCTGCTTGTCGCTGGTGGAAACCTGGCTCACAATACTGGGAACTCCATTTTTGTGTACGTTTGTATAGTAAGACTGAAGTCCGGAAACGCTTAACAGGAATTTATAACGGAAATGAATTTCGCCGTCGATTTCTGGAATGGTCTGGTTTAAGGCCATCTGATCCTGGATGGCGGCAATGCCGTACCAGGGGCTAGAGGTGGAGGTTTCCCCCGCCTTGTAGTCGGCCATACCCATATAGAGCTTAACGTCGGTGCCGCTGACTACATCGGCCCACCAGTTGGCCAAAACCTCATAGTTTGCATTGGACTGTCCGATGTACCAATAAACCTGGGGACAAATATAGTCGAGCCATCCTTCTTTGACCCATTTGCGGGTGTCGGCGTAGTGAGCGGAATAGGTCTGGTTGCCGCTGGTGGCGGATCCTAAGGAGTTGCTGGATTTATTTGCCCAGATTCCCGCGGGACTGACGCCAAAGGAAACGCTGGGATCCGCTTTATGGATGGCGTCATTGAGGCCCTGGATCAGCTTGTTGACATTGTCCCTGCGCCAGTCGTCAATGCTTGAAAATCCGCTTCCGTACTGAGCGTAGGCGGCGCTGTCGTTAAAGCTGGAGCCGGGGTAGAAGTAGTCGTCCAAATGAATACCGTCCACATCGTAGTTTTGGACAATTTCTACCGCCCCGTCGATGACCAGCTGCCGCACTTCCGGCAAACCGGGATTTAGGTAGTAGTTGCCGTCGGAGTATTTGACCGTCCATTCAGGGTGCTGTTTAGCAGGGTTTGTGGAGGACAGGGAATTCCATTCCGACTCCCCACCTTTTGTGACACGGTAGGGGTTGAGCCAGGCGTGGAGCTCCATGCCGCGGCTGTGAGCGCCGTCAATCCAGTACTGGAGCGGGTCAAAACCGCCGGAGGGCGCGGTGCCTTGAGAACCGGTCAAGTATTTGCTCCATGGGTAAATGTTGGAGGGGTACAAGGCGTCACCCGACGGCCGGACCTGCAAGATAATGGCGGTCATACCCATGCTTTTGCAGTTGTCGAGGATAGTATCCGCCTCCGCTTTGAGCTTAGAGGCGTCGGTAGTTGCTGAAGACGGGTAGTCCAGGTTGTATACAGTGGATACCCATACGCCGCGGAAAGGCTTCGCTTCTCCGGCAAAGGCGGAGAGGGGCAGTGCCATGAGGCAAAAGACCAGCAAAGCCGCCAGAGAGATGAGTTTGGTGAATCGTTTCATGGGGGAGAGTCCTTTCTTTTTTATTATTGAGGAATCGCATGTGATGGGAATGGAATCAGGAAGCTTGTACCGATTCGCAAGCCGTTAGACCTATATACACCAAGTGGTGAAAGGCTGAACGGCGGTAATTCCAATTATGGATATTATAACACAGCACATGCGGTTCTTCAACTGTGAGTTTGTTGAAAAACGGGGAAATCCCGAGAAAGAGTGTCTAAGAGGAGAATATCCTGGACAGACAGGGCAATTTATGGTAGAATTTGAAAAAACCTGGGCAGGACCGGCAATATGATGTTGCTAAAAGGAGATGCAAGATGATAGAAGTGCAAAAAAATGAGATGGGTGCTATCGCCCCCTTGTTTGAGGGAATACAGGAAACCCTCATATGGAGTTGCTTAGACGGCAGTATGGGCCGGGCTTTTGCCGGTGGGGAAAACCCTCCCGAAGCCGCTCAGATTGTAAACGGGGACTTTTGTTTTTTTGCGGGGGACAGCGGGGTTCCCAGTGCGAAAGAGCTGGTTTCCAATAACCCCACAAACCGAAATTGTATGTACCTGGTGCCGAATGATGAAGGCTGGAGCCGGCTCATCGAAACGGTTTATGGGGAGCGGGCAGAGCGGATTACCCGTTATGCTTTCCACAAGGATGGCGACGTCTTTGACCGCAAACATCTGAAGAGCCTTTCAGACAACCTCCCGGGGGAATTTTCCTTGACGCCTATTGGCGAAAAGGAATATCATCTGGTTTTGCGGGAGGAATGGTCCCGGGACTTCTGCCAAAATTTTTTATCCTCTAAAGATTATGTGAGCCGGGGGCTCGGTTTTGTTGCATGGCATAATGGGAAAATTGTGGCAGGAGCCTCCTCCTATACGGTTTACAACGGCGGCATCGAAATTGAAATCGCTACCCGCGAGGATTACTGGCGGAAGGGACTCGCCACTGTATGCGGGGCAAAGCTGATCCTTACCTGCTTGACAAAAGGGCTTTACCCCAGCTGGGACGCGGCGAATCTAAATTCTGTCGGGCTGGCCAAAAAGTTGGGATACCATTATGACCGGGCCTATCCAGCCTACCGTGTTTTGCGGGACGGGTAAAGTGCCGGGAAAATTCTTTTTGAAATCCGCCTAAATGGCGACAAAAAGGGAGAGGAATTTTCCTCTCCCTTTTTGGATTGCTTAAAGTGATGGACAAACTTTAACCAACAAACGCAATCTCATGTTATTCCGTTTGATGGTGGGTCACTAAATTCGTTTTAGGTGGTACCAATGGCTCTCAAAATCCCTCCTCGGCCGGGGAACGAGGACACCCACATTCATGAGAACGTCGCCGGCCAAAACAGTCGTCGCATTACTGGTTTGCACTTCATATCGGGCTTTTGGGTCGAGCCCGCAGAGACGCAATCTCACAAAAGGCTGCTCCACGTCAATGAGATGGTATACATATATGGCAAAAGCTTCGTCCTGCTCTTTTGAGACGGACATCCAGGAAGCCGCTGCTTGTTCAAAGGGGCTGACAAGCCGGTAGAAGTCCCCAAACTGGATAAGACGGCGGATTTTTTTGTAAAAAGCCACCTGATTTTTAATGGATTCCTTTTCCTCTTCTGAGAGCTGTCCCAATTCCAGTTCGTAACCAAACGCCCCGAAATAGGCCACATTGGATCGGGTGTCCAGCGGGGTCGTCCGGTGAAGCTGGTGGTTCGGCACGGCGGACACGTGGGCGCCCATCGAACTGACAGGGTAGACAAGGCTGGTGCCATATTGGATTTTGGTGCGGGAGATGGCGTCGCTGTTGTCACTGGTCCAGACCTGGGGCATGTAGTAGAGCATGCCGGGGTCGAAGCGCCCTCCACCACCGGAGCAGCTTTCAAAGAGGATGTCCGGAAACTTGGTGACCAGGGCTTCCATCACCCGATACAGCCCTAAAATATAGCGGTGGGCTGTTTCTCCCTGTTGATCGGCGGGGAGGCATGCGGAGCCGATTTCCGAAAGGTTGCGGTTGTAGTCCCACTTGACGTAGCTTACACCAGTGCTGGAAAAGACCTTTGCCATGGCGTCGATGAGGTAGTCGCAGACATCGTCTCTCGATAGATCCAGAACCAGCTGATGACGTACCAGGGAACATTCCCGCTGAGGCAGGTGGAGACACCAATCGGGATGGGCGCGGAATAGGTCGCTGTCGGGGGAGACCATCTCCGGCTCTACCCACAGCCCGAATTGGATTCCCAGGTCTTTCATTTTTCCGGCGATCCCCTCGATGCCGCCGGGGAGCTTTCTCTTATCGGCCACCCAGTCCCCTAAAGAGCAGCGGTCGTTGTCCCGTCTGCCAAACCATCCATCGTCCATGACAAACAATTCAATGCCCAAATCGGCGGCCTCTTTGGCCAAGGCCAGGAGCTTTTCCTCTGTGATGTCAAAATAGGCTGCCTCCCAACTATTGATGAGGATGGGCCTCTCCATGTCCCGGAATTTTTCCCGGCAGAGTCTCTTTTGAAAGAGCGTGTGGTAGGTGTGGGACATGACGTTTAACCCATCGTCCGAAAAGACGAGAATTGCCTCGGGAGTGGTGAAGCTTTCGCCGGGGTGGAGCTTCCAACTGAAATTTTGCGGGTGGATGCCGCCCTGTACACGGGTACAGCCCTGCATGTCCAGTTCCGCGCTCAACTGAAAGCTGCCGGAATAGGCCAGGCTGAAACCGTAGACCTCTCCTTGCCGTTCGTCGGTATCGGGGGCCAGCAGAGCCAAAAACGGGTTCTCAAAATGGGAGCTTGCCCCCCGGGTGCTTTCGATGGACTGGGTTCCCTGACGGAGCGGCGTGGTGCGGATATTCCGCTCATTTCCCCAGCTGCCCGCCAACTGTAAAAACCGGTAACCCGCCGTCTGGGGCAGGTCCACGTTAAAGGAAAAGGCCCGGTTTAACATAAAATCGTCTGTGCCGCGATTTATCACTTCGGCGCTGCGGGCGATGGCGTCGCTACCCTCAAAAATAGAGTAACTTAAAATGACGTCCAGATTGGCCACCTCGTCGTGAAGAGTGATGCGCAAGGTCATAGCCTCTCCTTCTGTTTCCACATAGGTGGTGGGGAGGCCGGGAAGGGACGGCTTACCCTTTGAAATTTCGTAGTTTCGATACCAAAGGGTCAAAGCTTCCGAGCCGTTTTGGAGTTTGCCCTCCCATGCAGGGCTGCGATAATCGCCGCCACCATAGGTGGGGGACTCCTGAGGGGCCAACCCCAGGCAGAAATTTTCGGTTTGGGGCGCCACCGGATAAAAGGCAAGGCGCTCTCGGCTCTCCTCCATGAGATAATCGAGGGCAGCGGCGTCTTCAATGCGTTTTCCCCAATACAGGTGAAGCAAGTAGCGGCCGAAGGCTACCTTCATCACATAAGAGGAATTTTCGGTTTTTAGATGAAAAATATGGCGGGTTTTATCAAAGGTGATATTCATCGTTTTACCCCTTTCCTATTTAGTAAAGTGATACACGGTACGCTGAGTTCAGTGTACCGTGTATTTTGCGGGATTGCAAGCTATTTTTTTCACAAGAAACTGTACAAATCTATCATCTTACCCAATCTTTTACACTCTATCTTTTAAAAAAGCCCGGAAAAAGGGTAAAATATCCACTGTACTTTTTTAAAAGGAGAGGGTAAACATGACATACGGCTATGCGCGGGTGTCCAGCCGGGATCAAAACGAGGATCGCCAGCTATTGGCGCTGTTCCAATTTGGCGTACCGGAAAAACAAATTTTTGTAGATAAGCAAAGCGGCAAGGATTTTGACCGCCCGGCCTATCAAAGAATGATCCGGAGATTAAAAGAAGGCGATCTGCTCGTCATGAAGAGCATCGACCGCCTGGGGAGAAACTATGAGGAAATACTAAACGAGTGGAAAAAGATCACCCGGGATAGAGGGGCTGATGTGTATATCATTGACATGCCCCTGTTGGACACCCGCCGGGGAAAGGACCTATTGGGAACCTTTATCAGCGATTTGGTGCTACAACTTTTGTCCTTTGTAGCGGAGAACGAGCGGGAGAATATCCGCCGACGCCAGGCGGAGGGCATCCAGGCGGCGAAGCTGCGAGGGGTAAAGTTTGGGCGTCCTGAGCTGCCCATTCCGGATGAATTTGCGGATGTTTGCACCAGTTGGCGGGAAGGTCAGTACACAGCTAAGGAAGCCGCCCATCTGCTGGGATTTTCGGTGACAACCTTATATCGAAAATCAAAAACCTTAGAAAAATAAGGGCGTTAGTATGTTTTAAGAAGTAATATTTTGGCCAATTTTGGACGAATATTCTAAAATTGCTCTTATAATTTTGTTTCAAAAAGTACACATAAAAATTGACAATTTTATCTGTCGTAATTGGATTTTTGGATTATTTTTGATTGGAAGTATTATGACACTTTCT
>CAJFOJ010000011.1 GCA_904396495.1 uncultured Oscillospiraceae bacterium | reverse complement strand
GCTTCTCCTACAAACCCCAAAATTTTGATTTACTTTTGTATATCGCCTAAACTGGTTGCATTTCTCACATCTCACGACCTCAACCACGTCGGAGACAGGAATTCCCATAATATCTTCCAATAAATCCCCAGTTACCTCTAATTTTAATCTTGTCACCCAAGCCATCTTATAGGACGGGCATTTTTCAAGCTCGTATTTCTTTATTGCACAAACCACACTCATGCGATCAATAAATTCAGCCATTGCTGTCACGCTCCTTTTCCCCCCACTATCGTAGTTTTCGGAGTGTAAATCCTGTTCCCAGTGTTTTTCTCCATCTTTCGCACCTCGCCTAGAAGCCGTTCAAGCGCCTTGATTGTTTGCCGGTTCTCCTCGGCCCATTCCACCACAGGAAGCGTCTGTGCCATCAAATCTTTGGCCGCTCTTCGTGCTTGTCGCACTTCTTTGAGCTTTCGGGCGAGACGGGCGCTATTGTGGTAGTCGTGATCTTCAAGTTCGAGCGAATGCAAAATATCTTGTGTAGCGTCGTTTGCCTCCTGTTCGTTTGCGACAGAAATGCGGTAGAGCTGCTCTGTCTCCCGTATGTAATCGAGGAATGTCTCTATTCCGTTGCTTACCGTCTGGTGCGATTCCATGCGCTTTCCTCCCTCCCCAAAAGCGGGGCTTAAATAATTTTCATTTGCAGTTCATCCAGATTACCGAGCATTTTATCTTTAGCAAGTCGAAAGTGCTCTGTGGATATTTCAAATCCATAACTATTCCTTGCCAATTCATATGCCGCTCTAAGTGTTGAGCCACTTCCGGCCACCGGATCAATCACCACTTCGCCGGGATCGGTAAATATTTCTATCAGCCGTTTTAGCACAGAAACCGGTTTTTGTGTGGGGTGGATTTTAGGGTATTCTTTTGCGCTGTCCCTTTTCCACTCCATCCAATTAAAAATCATTTTGCCGTTATTGTTAAATTTGGGGAGTTTGTTTCGGTATAGCACCACTGCAAATTCAGTCGCACCAACAATTTTCATATTAGCCTTTAACACCTGCGCAGAATAGTTTTTGATGAAGAATAAAGGATATGATTTCATGAATCCATATCTTTTCCCATATTCGATCACCGTCTGTATCTGTTCAAATGCGCAAAATACTATCATTGCCGGTGCTTTTCCTTTTTCTTTCGGCTCTTTTATCAACAACTTACTGCAAAAGTGCATGTACTCTGCAATTTTGAAATTGCCATCTGAATTGAAAAAAGACTTTTTGGCTAATTTACTTTCCCCGTTTTTGTTATCGCCGCCTTTATACCACATAGGATTTGAAGCATAGGCATCCACTCCGATGTTGTATGGAATATCAGCAATTACAAGTTGAGCTTTTGGAATGTTGTACCGCTTGTAATTTTGGAAATTATCATGGTATAACTCCGCTTTTATTTTTGGGTTGTTCTTCATTTAGCTTCCCTCCATCGTCATGGAGGCCGCGCGCGTTTAAAAGCTTACCTCTAATTTCGTCAATTTTAGCCCTGTGTGCCTCTGTGAGACGTTTTTACAGGTGCAGAGTATCTTTTCATGCTTTCAACCTGTGAATGCGTTACAGGGCTTTCCAGTGCCGCCTGTACATTTTCCACACTCCGGTTGAGCAGCTCCGCAATCTCTTGCACCTTCATCCCCTCCCGATACCATTTATGTACAAGATAGACAGTGTCTCGGGTGTAGGGGCGGTTCCTGTCCTGTGGCGGTTCCGCTGCCTTTTGCAGCCTCCTTCTCTTGTTTTCCGCCCGGTTATGTACGCTCATACAACATTTACGGCAGCAGTATTTCTGTTTTGCATTCTTGGGTACAAACCAGTTCCCGCAGCGGTCATTGGCGCATTTTATTTTTTCTCCATTCACTGTCCCACCTCCGTTATTTCCACCTCAGTCCGTGGGTTATTCCGGTCCACCAGGACGCGGCTCCCATCTGTCCCCACTACAATCCTGGGTGAAAGGCTACTGTCGTCTTTGAGTACGCCGGAGGCGACAAGGACATCGTGTAAGGCGCTGTGCAGATTTGTAATATCCACCCGCCTTGCCTCCCGCATGTAGTAGGTCGCCTTGATGTTCACCGGGTAATCAATCTGTTGCCTGGCCCTTCCCGGTATCAGGTACAGACAAGCCTGCTCATATTCCTCATAAGCCTCAGACTGCCCGATATACGGGTTCCCGGTTTTCCGGTTGTACTTTATTTTCTGATGGTTTTTCTTGGTCTTTGGCGGGAGTGGTATTGTAAATTTCAGCATCCTGTCCCTCCAGCGTTTTGATAGGTACAAATCTGTCCGTTCCCCTCAATGCGGCTGTATCTGCATTGACTGCAACAGTGATAACAAATCCTTTTTCCGTATTTCCTATTCACCGCATCATGCGGGCAGTCCCTTACAGCATGTACCCGCATTTCTTTTCCACACCGGGAGCATTTTTTCAGTTTCTCCGCTTCCATTCATCTCTTCCCATCTCGAAAGTATACTGATTTTGTATTTTATCTCAGACGGTAATTTCTGTTTTTATCCCGAGGGATTTCAAGGCAATACTCTTTGGTACGGTGATAGATCCTGCTTCCCACCGCCTCGTCAATGGAAAGAATATCCTGCACCTTTAGTTCACTGGAAATAATGGTGATGAGGTTTTTACTGTTATACCGGCTATTTAAAATTTCAAAGGCTATTTTTACCTCTGCGTCTGTCGGGGTGCTCCCCCGCTTACACTTAAAAAAGTCGTCGATGTAAAGGACTTTTACCGTTTTCAACCTCCCCATTGCCCTTCCATATGCCACATCATCCATGATGTTCGCTTTCAGGGAGGTGACTTCATCCCGCCAGAGCATATATTTAGCCGGAAGCCCAATATTTAAGAGCTCCCCCACAATAGCGGTACAAATATGGGTTTTGCCAGCCCCTACCTGTCCACCGATATAGAACCATTTTCCATCATGGTCCCGAAGGAACCGTTTAGCCGAATCAACCGCGATCCGCTGCCAACCATCCTCCACCTGGTAGCTCTCAAAGGTATACTGGTCGAGCAGGTCTTTCAGGCCACTCCGTTCAATATTCTTGATGCTGCGGCGGATCAGGGAGCAACGGCACTCTTTCATAATGATTTGCCCGTCTTTTATCGCATTGATGTACCCTCTGTTTTTGCATTCCGGGCAGTCATACCCCGTGAGATTACCCTGCATTTTATTGAGCGAATCGCATTGCATCTTTAAGAGTTTTTCCTCAGAGCAGGGTAACTCCAAGTTGACCCCAAGGTTGTTCACTATCCTCTGTAGGTTCTGAGCCAAGTTTGCCATCCCTTCCATTGTTGGCGCTCCTTTCTATCGCCTCCATCGTCAATTTCCCTTCTTCCAGGCGGTTACGCATAATCCCTTGCGCATAAGAATAAGGCTTTCCCCTCTTTTCCGCCTCAGAGATCGCGTCCTTTATGACTTCCCCCTGCATACCAGAGGAAAGAAAATACTCAAAGTCTGCTGCCGCTCCCCGGCTGGATACATGCAATTTGGTATCCAAATAGATGAGAAGGTCTTTGACGACCGACGACCTGTCTATTTTATTTATTTTCTTTTCTTTTTCTTTCTTTTCTTTTGTGGCGTTTTTTCCGAAAGAATCTTTATTATTTAGAAAACAATCCCCTTTATTTCCTAAATCATTTGAGTTATGGCGCACTTTAATAAAGCTTTGGGTCTCACTCTCTGATAAGATCCAAAACTTTTCCTCTACATAGATGTCCGTTTGCTGATTGGCTGTCTTTTTAGCCATCTGGTAACGCATCTGTATTCCGTGGGAAGTGAGAACCTTGTCCGACTGAAAAAGTGTGCTATCTAGCAGTGACCGTGACAGCAAGAAGTTCAACATCTGCCCTATTTTTTCAACGCTCATGTTGAGGTCGGCGGCGGACATATCTATGAAATCATCGTCTGTCTGGAAATAGTATCCATTATCTTTGTAGATTTCACAGAGGATATATTGATAAAAAGTAAATCCGTCCGCTCCAAATCGCGCCATTAGTGCTTTGATCTTCCGATCTGAAAAAATGTCCACATCCAAAGAAAAGTAGTCAAGACCTCTTTTCTGTGGACGAGCCAACCGCTCACCCCCTTTGTTTGGTGTTCAGCGTCAGGCGTTTACACAAGTATTCATCCAGTGTGATGCCGTAGATGCAGTATTTTGTAAACAATGCCTGTTCGTCCCTGTGGGCCATATCATGGTGCTTCCCACAAAGGGAAATTGCCTTTAGCCCAACATGTACAATCTTTTCCCTATCCCTCCCCATCCCAATACGGTTGACATGGTGTACCTCCGCAGCTTGATTGCAGATCGCGCATTTCCTGTGCTCCAAGCAGAGATACAGATACTTTCCAATGTCGTCCGTCTGGGTTAAGAGGGCGTCCTTGGTGGGAATGCTGTGATAAAAGCAGAAATCAATGAGATAATTGATAAATTCTTTCGCCGTGGTCATATCGACATTTGAGAGCGAAAACATGTCGATGTTGTTACGGCTTATGAAATCCCAGGTGAGGTATTGCCGCAAATATTCCGGTTCATGGCCGCTCCACAAAGAAATATCCCGGATGATCGCAAATACCTTTTTGCGCTGCTCGTTGGATATCTCCCGCCCGTCCGGCAGGCGGATTTCTACGAGCCCAATTTGTTTTTTAAGCAGTTCCCTTTCAATACTGGTTTCGGGTTCAAGTAAAAGCCTCCGGCCATCAAAGGACAATATTTTAGCAGTGGTAATCATGTATGTACCTATTTTTTGCCGTGTGGCCTGGAACTACAGGTAAAAATGTGTGGCTCCAAACCGGCAACCGGCTTATCCGGGCGGTTTAAATCATTCCGGTATAGAAGGGCGTCCCTGTGGATTTCCCCTTTGTAAAACACCGTACATCTCCCCTCATGGGGATAGAAATACACCGGCTCCGGGTTGCAGGGTATCCAGTAAAAGCCATCGTATACCCATTTGATCGGGGACAGGCATTCTTCACAGTAATTAAGATTTCCCCGTATTCGGTTTTTCAGGAAAATCATCGTACTCAAACCCCTCCTTAAATTCTGGCTTCAGCTCGTAATATGGTTTAATTCTCGTGACTTTGTTGGTGGCCCGGCAGTAATCGCATTGCCCGCAGCGTCGCGCCTGCTGCCGGTAGGCTTTGACCTCCTGGAACCGTGGGAGGTTCCTTTTGATCTCTTCCAGTTCAATATCCCACCGCTGCCGGTGGTTTAAGGACAGTATGTCAAGGTCTGGGTATTCCTGTTTAGATACAGCGACGATGATAAACTGGGGGTCGATGTCTGTTTGAAGCATCTGCTTGACAATTTCAGAGTACACCGCTGCCCGCATCAGGTATCCATGAGCCTCCACAAAGGTTTCCCGTTCCTTTGTAATTGGATTGTATTTGAGTTCCCGGATATTAGCTGTAGTTTTCCAATCGAGGATGATGTTCATGTCTTTCAGGTATTTATCCATCCGGATTCTCCATGGAACCCCGAAGATTGTTCCGGTGAGAATCTTTTCCACCTCTCCGGGATGGTCGTAGAACTTTCGGACAATAGGGTTTCTCAGGCACCTTTCAATCATCTCATCCGCTTTTTCAAAATCCGCGTATTTTCCAGTAACCGTTACCGTCCCGTCTTTCTTACTGACTTTTGTTTTGAAAATATCGTCGAAATGTTCATCGCAAAATTCCCGGTGGGCGTCTTCCCCTTCCATATAGCTGTGGAAATAGTTCCCCACTAAGAAAGCAGTGGTGTCTTTTCCCTTCCACCTCCCTTCCAACTTCGCCATCTGCTGGGCCTCACATTCCATGAATCCCTGGTACTGGGAGCAGCTCATGTACTCCCAGTCCGCCTCCGGGGTGTAGTAGTTTTCCCGTGTCAGTTCCATCTTTAAGCCCCCAATGATTGATTTAATTCCTCTAAGCGGTTCTTTTCGTCCCGGCTTTGGGTAATCCCAACCTCTTCAAAATCAGTTTCGATGACTTTTTCAGACGGGAAGCCCCCTTCCTCGCTCTGGGAATAGGAAATGGCCCCCTGTGGGATAGAAAAGTCTTTGGGGATTTTTTTGACGATGTTGTTTCGCATCTTCCGGATAATCATGCTTTCACGGGAATACTCCGAACGCCAGGCCGAAGAAATCCAAGGTTCAAACTCCGGGTCGTCCAGCACTTCAAAGCCCTTTTCTTTTGCCTTGTCCATATACTCCTTCTTTTTTGCTGCAATCTGCTTTTTCTGTTCAGCGTTCGCTTTAAACCGGTCGGCGCAGATTCCAAATGTTTCGTTCATCATATTGTTGCTGATATGGGCAAAAAGGTTGTTGAGGACTTCGTACCGCTCGCAGATGTAGTATTCGGTGGTTCCGTCTGTAAGGGTAATCGGGTATACCACCCTCACACATTGCCCGCCTCCCTTTGGCGTCCACTTGGGAGGCGTCACCGTTAACCCGTCCATGGAAGGATAGGTAAACTCGTCGTTTTCCCGCACGACCCAGTGCCGGTGTACCATCGAGACATTCCGACCAAACCGGCTTAAAATGGCGTCGTTTCCGTCTCCCTCTATCCCCATTTCGACCATTTTGACCCATCCCTCAACGGCATGTCCGGTGTTGGGATCGACTTTCTTGATCTTTTTATTCCGAAGGGTAAAATACACCTCCCGCGGCTGGGCATTTGGGTTTAATTCCATTCCGGCAACTGAGGTAATGATGTCAACAATATTGCTTTTGTCCAGTTCGTTCCACGACAGGCAATTGTCCTGTACCAGCCGGTTTAAGACGATCACTGTAGCATAGGCGCATTGCTTTGCATAGCTTCCAAGGGTAATGTTGCTTTCCTCCATCTGCCTTTCAAATACCGGAAGGAAGGTGGAAGCAGCGTTGGTCAATGTGGTTTGAAGCTCATGCTTCGGTTTTGCTTGATTCTCTTTTGGGGTTTCCATTACTTTTTTATCTTCTGCCATTACAAATCCCTCTCTTTCAACACAAACCGGGTCCATTGCTCCTTATCCACATCCCGGCAGTAGTCTTTTAAAGTGTCTTCATCGTATCTGCGAAGGTCTCTATCTTTGAAAACATGTCCTGTGAAATATCCTTGAAAAAATATCCGGTCAAGCTCTTTCCGGTTACTGTTCTCCCGATAGGAAATGTCATACCGCCATTCAAAAAAATCTGTAGCGTGATTTAGGACATACTGTTTTCCCATATCAAAAGTAAAGGATTCTTCGTAGCAGTCTTCGCACATCACTTCATCAATGCCATCCTCTGGATAAAAATGTTTTCCACATACCCGGCAGGAGGGCCGGGGATCATTCCAATAAGCGTTACCTTGGGGGTAAATATATGTATCTTTTTTATCCATTGACATTTTCCTCGCTTTCTGCTAATCTATATGTAGTTAGTTTTTCTGTGCGCCTAGTTCGAGTTGCCGCTCGACTGGGCGCGTTTGTTTTATTTTGCATCATCTGATTCACCTAACCTAATTTTTG
>CAJFOJ010000010.1 GCA_904396495.1 uncultured Oscillospiraceae bacterium | reverse complement strand
CTGGCTCAAAGACAAGGGCAAATGGTATTTCCTGAAACCGTGGGGAGGAATGGCCACGGGATGGCTGCTGGACAAAGGCGAGTGGTATTATCTGAACGACAATGGGGCCATGCTGGAAAGCTGGCAGAAGATTGACGGCAGATGGTACTACTTTGAGCCGGGCAAAGGAAACGCCGCCAGAGGCTTCCGCACCATTGCAGGGAAGGATTACTATTTCTTTGAGAAATCCTATGGAGATGTGAAAGAATGCCAGATGCTATTGACCGATGGCAGCGGGGCGATTGTTCCGTAAAGATTGACTAACATATACAATTATGGTATACTATACATAATATGACCGTATGTTTGCGGACTGCGGCCAGGGTGTTCTGGACAAGTCTGGGACATCCGTAGTTGCCTGGTGTAAATCACATCAGGCCGTTTAACAGACTGCTTGCAGTACCCCGCCCAAGATTCGGGCAAGTGGAGAGCCGAGCGGACTTATATAACAAGCCCGGAGGAACGTTTGTTGTGTTCTTCCGGGCAATTTTGTTTATTTGGATTAACTTGCTGGTAACTTGCTGGTAACTTTCAAAACCTAGGAATTTCACCACGCAGGAGGCCCGGAGTGGATGTGCGCACATTTGCTCCGGGTTTTTTGTTAGGCACCCAAGCCTTAAATTATAAAAAAATCGTGTAAAAAACGTGTAAGCAAAAGAAAAAACCGCCTAAACAGGCGGCTTTCTTTAAAATTGGTGGAGACGATCGGACTCGAACCGACTACCTATACGTTGCGAACGTATCGCTCTCCCAGGTGAGCTACGCCCCCAAATCCAACGGCCTATATTATATCATATTTTTTTTATTTTGTACAGACTAATTTGAAATTTTTTTGTTTTGGGACGCACTATATACAATAAAGGCCCGCCTGTGTTGCCGATGGCGGGCCTTCCTTAATATTTACGGGGTTTAAACTGTATAGGCGGTGTATTTTCGGTCAGGGCCTCAAAGTGGTACCCTTTTTCCCTGTAATAATCGATGAGCATTTTGATGCAGTCTACCGCGGTAGTACGCAAAGCGTCATCGTGCATTAAAATGAGGATTCGGTCTTCATCCCCGGCGGACTTTACGATGTTTTGAAACATCGTTTCTGCTGGGGTTGGGGTGGCCTTGTCGTCTTTAGCTAAAGCATTCCAGTCAAAATAGA
Organism: uncultured Oscillospiraceae bacterium; assembly: GCA_904396495.1. GTDB lineage: Bacteria > Bacillota > Clostridia > Oscillospirales > Ruminococcaceae > Fumia. The sequence goes on along the minus strand of CAJFOJ010000010.1, from coordinate 28,713 downwards.
CGTAACCCTTTTTTGCGGTTTCCTCTTTGATTTTTTCCAATGTTGCAATATTGGCGTTTGAATTGTTGCTCCCTCCTGGGAACCGAAAGATTTTAGGGGTATCCCCGACAATTTCCTTTAGATGCTTTTGGAGCCGTTCAAAGTCTTCTAGGTAGGCTTCGGCGCTTGAGTAGATTTCGTAATATTTATGGGAATAGGAATGAATACCGATGCTGTGGCCTTCGTCCACCATCCGCTGGTATAACATTTTCCCCCGGTCGGTGGTGGCGCCAATGACAAAGAAGGTGGCAGGAACATTTTCTTCTTTTAATAGGTCTAGAATATCCGCCGTGACCACCGACGGGCCGTCGTCGAAGGTGAGATAGACTACTTTTTCCCCATCAGATTCCGATGGAGGGTCTCCGACCGGTTCAGCGGAAGTGCGAATTGTCATGACAGCGGAAAACACGTTAAGGCCAATGGCCACTGCCAGCAAAAATACAATGGTGCCAAAGAGTATATTTTTCAGTCGAAAACTGCGGATAAACATAAAAAAATCCTTTCGCCGTGAGATAGGGATTCCTCTGCTGACTAAACTATATGCTGTAAAGAGATTCTTTATGAAGGAATACTGGAAAGGGAATATGGGATACATTACCCCCGTGTTCTAAATTTATAACAATAAGTGTATCTAATGGCAATAATAAGCACAATTTTTGACAGTGAAATACAAATAAATTTCATTTTGGCTATTATTGAATGGTAGGGTGTCTTTTTTAAAATCAGACTAAAAAACTGAAATTTATTCGGCAAAATTGCGTTTAAAAACCGGATAAAAAGGCGAAGTAATTTATTGTATTTTCACAAATTTGCAGGAAAATTATTTTTTTATTTCAAAAATCTTGACAGTTCAAAGGCGGAATAGTATAATGGATACCATGAACAAAGGCGTTCATCAAAGGATGTGGGCAAGTGGCTCCGCACCCTTTGATGAACGCCTTTTTGATTTGCTTAGAAAGGGGATAGAATCCATGTTAAAGGAAGGACAGGTGCGTATCCCGTCGGGTTGTGCCATCTCTGGTATATTCGCCCGAGACGGCAAGCGGTTTTCCGGCCTCAAGGCGGTGCAGTCCATCGCGGTGATGCACGACCGCAGCAACGGCTTGGGAGGTGGCTTTGCAGGATATGGAATTTACCCGGAATATAAAGAGTATTACGCATTTCACGTGTTTTACGACACTTTGGAAGCCCGTCAAAAGTGCGAAGGCTTTTTGGAACAACATTTTGATATCGTGAACCTCTCAAAGATCCCCACCCGAAAAAATCCCAAAATCAAAGATGAACCTCTCATTTGGCGGTATTTTCTCTATCCACTTCCCACCAAGCTCAAGGCAAGCCAGCTTGACGAGCGGGAATTCGTCGCCAAGTGCGTCATCCGCATCAACACCCACATCGACGGGGCCTATGTCTTTTCCAGTGGCAAAAACATGGGGGTATTCAAAGCGGTAGGCTTTCCAGAGGACGTAGGGGATTTCTACCGGCTGGAAGAGTACGAGGGTTACTGCTGGACCGCTCATGGCAGGTACCCAACCAATACCCCCGGCTGGTGGGGCGGGGCCCATCCTTTTGCAATGCTCGATTATTCCATCGTCCACAACGGGGAGATTTCCTCCTACGATGCCAATCGGCGGGCTATTGAGATGCACGGGTACCAGTGTAATCTGTTGACAGATACCGAAGTCATTACCTACATGGTGGATTATCTAAACCGCCGTCAGGGCCTTTCTATGGAAGAAGTGGCGCAGGTTATCGCCGCCCCTTTCTGGAGTACCATTGAGTCCAAAGAGCCAGAGGAGAGGGAAAAGCTCACCTATTTCCGCAATGCTTTCGCCAGCTATCTCATTACCGGTCCCTTTTCCATCCTGGTTGGGTTTGAGGGCGGTATGATGGCGTTAAACGACCGGTTAAAGCTCCGGTCCATGGTGGCGGCCCAAAAGGGAGATATGTTTTACGTCGCCAGTGAGGAAAGCGCCATCCGGGTCATCGAACCGGAATTAGACCGCATTTGGGCCCCTCGCGGGGGAGAGCCGGTCATTGTGCGCTTGAAGGAAGGGGAGTAATCATGGCAATCAATTTTCTCTATCCGGACTACGAAGTAGTTAGAAATTACGACCGTTGCATTGCCTGCCGGGTCTGCGAGCGGCAGTGCGCCAATGAAGTGCATCAATACGACCCCGACACCGGCCGGATGACGGCGGACGAGAGCAAATGCGTTAACTGTCACCGCTGTGTTTCCCTCTGCCCCACACGGGCGCTTAAAATCGTCAAAACCGATCATACTTTTAAGGAAAACGCCAACTGGTCGGGTCGGACCATTCAGGAAATTTACCGGCAGGCGGGTTCCGGCGGGGTGCTGCTATCCTCCATGGGAAATCCAAAGGAATATCCGGTCTACTGGGACAAAATTCTCATCAACGCCTCTCAGGTGACAAATCCCTCCATCGACCCATTGCGGGAACCCATGGAAACGAGGGTGTACCTGGGTAAAAAGCCCGATCATGTCGAGCGGGATCGAAACGGCAAAATTATGAACAACCTGACGCCTCAATTAAAGCTCAACACCCCCATCATGTTTTCCGCTATGAGCTACGGCTCCATCAGCTACAACGCCCACGCGAGTTTGGCCAGGGCGGCGGAACAACTGGGTATTTACTACAACACCGGCGAGGGCGGCCTTCACAAGGATTTCTACCAATACGGCCCCAACACCATCGTCCAGGTGGCTTCCGGACGATTTGGCGTGTACAAGGACTATCTGGAGGCGGGAGCGGCCATCGAAATCAAGATGGGACAGGGGGCAAAGCCCGGCATTGGCGGGCACCTGCCCGGCGCCAAGGTGGGCGAGGACGTGTCCAAGACCAGGATGATCCCCCTCCACTCCGATGCCATTTCCCCGGCTCCCCACCACGACATTTATTCCATCGAAGATTTGCGCCAACTGGTATTTTCCTTAAAAGAGGCGACAGAATATCAAAAACCCATCATCGTAAAGATCGCGGCGGTGCACAACGTGGCGGCAATCGCCAGCGGTATTGCCCGCAGCGGCGCAGACATCATTGCCATCGACGGGTTTCGGGGCGGAACAGGCGCTGCTCCCACCCGCATCCGCGACAACGTGGGCATTCCCATTGAGCTGGCGCTTGCAAGTGTGGATCAACGGCTCCGGGATGAGGGCATCCGCGACCAGGTGTCCGTCGTCGTAGGGGGAAGCATCCGCAGCAGCGCCGACGTGGTAAAAGCCATTGCATTGGGGGCGGACGCCTGCTACATCGCAACCAGCGCGTTGCTGGCCCTCGGATGCCACCTCTGCCGCAGCTGCCAGAGCGGCAAGTGCAACTGGGGTATCGCGACCCAGCGGCCCGATCTGGTGCGGCGGCTGAATCCCGACATCGGTTCGGAGCGGCTGATGAACCTCATCACCGCCTGGGATCACGAAATTAAGGAAATCATGGGCGGCATGGGCATCAACTCCATCGAAGCCCTCAAGGGAAACCGCTTGATGCTCCGCGGCGTCGGCCTCAATGACCGGGAGCTTTCCATCTTGGGCATCAAACACGCGGGTGAATAATTTTAGTGCGAAAGAGGAGAAGAAAAATATGTTAACAGCCATTGTGGGGATTAACTGGGGCGACGAAGGCAAAGGCAGAATGGTCGATCTCTTTTCGGAAAAATACGACATTGTGGCCCGCTATCAGGGCGGAAACAACGCCGGCCACACCGTTGTCAACGACAGGGGCAAGTTTATTTTGAATCTGCTGCCCTCCGGCATTTTGCGGGAAGAGGTCACAAACGTCATGGGAACCGGCATGGTCATTGATTTGGAGCATTTGAGCGGCGAAATCGGCAGGCTCCGGGAGGCGGGGGTAAAGATTTCTCCTAAAAACTTAAAAATCAGCGACCGGGCCGTTATCTGTATGCCCTACCATAAGCTCTTAGACATATTGGAGGAAGAGCGGCTGGGCGACGCGAAATTTGGTTCGACGAGGCGGGGCATTTCCCCGGTGTACGGCGACAAATACATGAAAAAGTGCCTGCGGATGGGAGATTTGCTGGACAGGGCTTCCTATGCGGACAAATTAAAAGGTGTTCTAGCTTTTAAAAACCTGACCATCACCGGAGTGTACGGAGCAAATCCCGTGGATTACGATAAGATGCTCGCCTGGCTCGACAAATACGCCGGGGAGTTCAAAGAGTACATCTGCGATACCGGCGTTTACCTCAACGAAGCGGCCTCCGAAGGGCAGAGTATTATGTTTGAGGCCCAACTGGGCGCTTTGCGTGACATTGACTTTGGCATTTACCCCTATACCTCCTCTTCTCCCACTATCGCCGCGTACGCTCCCATCGGCGCGGGAATTCCCAACCGGAAGCTCACAAACACCATTGGCATTATGAAAGCCTACTCCACCTGTGTGGGAGAGGGCCCCTTCACGGCGGAGATGTTTGGTGAGGAGGCGGAAAAACTCCGTGTGGCGGGCGGCGAGTACGGCGCTGCAACCGGGCGTCCCAGAAGGGTTGGCCCCTTTGACGTAGTGGCCTCCAGATACGGCGTGCGGGTTCAGGGCTGTGACGAGCTGGCCCTGACTAAACTGGATGTACTCTCCTATATGGACAAAATTCCGGTCTGCACCGCTTATGAAGTGGATGGACAGATTACCCACGAATTCCCCTATGGTTCCAAGCTTGACCGTGCCAAACCGGTTATTGAATATTTAGACGGCTGGAATTGCGACGTGTCCAAATGCCGCAAACCGGAGGAACTGCCGGAGGCGGCGAAAAAGTACATTGCCTATCTCCAAAAGGCGGTGGGTTGCAAGATTAAATATGTATCGGTGGGCGCTGCCCGCGATGAGTACATCGTCCTATAGGTGATAAAAATGAAAAAAGTCTATGTAGATGAAAAGTGGTGCCTGGGGTGCCATTTGTGCGAATACAACTGTGCCTTTGCCAACTCCGGCTGCTCAGATATGGTCAAGGCCCTCAAGGACATCGAGATCAATCCCCGCATCCGCATTGAGGAAAGAGGCGATGTCCACTTTGCCGTCAACTGCCGTCACTGTGAGGAACCCCTCTGCGTCAAGGGGTGCATTTCCGGCGCGCTGTCCATTCAAGACGGGGCCGTCTTTGTGGATCAGGAAAAGTGCGTCGGCTGCTACACCTGTATTCTCAGCTGTCCTTATGGCGCCATTATGCCGGCGGAAAACGGCGTGGTGCAGAAGTGTGAGCTCTGTATTGAAAACAGCTGCGGTACGCCCGCCTGTGTGGCCGGCTGCCCCAACAACGCCATTATTTTTGCAGAGGAGGCAGGAGCATGAAATACGTCATTATCGGCAATTCCACCGCTGCCATCGGCTGTGTCGAAGGAATCCGGCAGGTGGACAACGAGGGTAACATCACCTTGATTTCCAATGAGCCCTATCACACCTACTCCCGTCCCCTTATCTCTTATTTGCTGTACGGCAAAACCGACGAGGAGCGGATGAAATACCGCCCCGACAGCTTCTATAAAGACAACGATTGCACCTTGTTGGCGGGCAAAACAGTTACTTCCATTGACCCGAAGGGAAAAAACGTTTTGTTGGACGACGGGGAAAAGATCCCATACGACAAACTGCTGGTGGCAACAGGTTCCCGCCCCTTTATCCCTCCGATTGAGGGGCTGGATACAGTGACGCAAAAATTTACCTTCATGTCCTTGGACGATGCCAAGGCTTTGGAAAAAGCCCTGACGCCTGAGACAAAGGTGATGATTATGGGGGCCGGGCTCATCGGCTTAAAGTGTGCAGAGGGGATCGCCCATTTGGTGAAATCCATCACCGTCGTGGATCTGGCCGATCGGATTCTCCCGTCGGTGTTGGATGGAGAGGGCGCGTCCATTGTCCAAAAACATCTGGAATCGCAAAACATCTCGTTCATCCTGTCGGACAGTGTCCAGTCCTTTGCTGAAAACCAGGCCACCTTAGCCAGCGGGCAAAAAGTTTCCTTCGATGTGCTGGTTGTGGCGGTGGGCGTACGGCCCAATACCGGCCTTGTATCTGAAGCGGGCGGCAAAGTAAACCGCGGTATCGTCATTGACGAAAAGTGCCGCACCAGCCTTCCCAATGTATATGCGGCGGGGGACTGCGTGGAAAGCCACGACATCACCATCGATGAAAACCGCATTCTCGCCCTATTGCCCAACGCTTACATACAGGGGGAGACAGCCGGGATCAACATGGCCGGTGGGGAAAAGACTTATGACAGCGCCATTCCCATGAATGCAGTGGGATTTTTCGGCCTCCACGTCATCACAGCTGGCAGTTATGACGGCGAGAAAACTGTCACTTGTGTCGATGGCCGGTACAAGAAGCTCATCGTAAAGGATGGCGTCTTAAAAGGGTATATCATGGTGGGCGACGTGCGGCGGGCCGGCATCTATACGAGCCTTATTCGCAACAGGACGCCCCTCGACAGCATCGACTTTGATCTGATGAAAGAAAATCCTCAGCTTATGGCGTTTTCCAGAAAAGAGCGACGGAAAATGCTGGGCGTTTCGTAAATCGGGAAAGGGGGAAGAAAAAGATGAACATCGTTGCGGGCAATATGCATTTTAAGGATTTAAACGAAAAAATCCGCAGTGCCAAGGATAAAAAAATCCATATAAAAAACTGTATTGGCCAGCGCTATATTGGCAGCGGACTGAGCGGGAAGGAAATCACCATAGAGGGTGTGCCGGGTAATGCGTTGGGCGCCTACTTAAACGGAAGTACCATCCGCACCACCGGAAATGTCCAGGATGCCACCGGCGACACCATGAACGGCGGCGCTATCTATGTCCACGGTTCCTCCGGTGACGCCACAGGCTACGCCATGCGGGGCGGTAAAATTTTTGTCAAGGGTGACACCGGTTACCGGGCGGGGATCCACATCAAAGCCTACGAGGAACATAAGCCCACCATTATCATCGGCGGTGCGGCGGGGAGCTTCCTCGGCGAGTACCAGGCGGGCGGAAACATCGTTGTTTTAGGGCTTCAGAGCAGTGGAAAGCCGCCGGTAGGGTATTTCTGCGGCACTGGGATGCACGGTGGAAAAATCTATTTGCGGTGCGATACCCTTCCTCACGATCTTCCGGCGCAGGTGTCCGCCCGGGACGCCACGGCAGAGGATATGGAGGAAATTGACGGCGATTTGAGCGAATTCTGCACGGAATTTGGCTATGATAAAAAGGAAATCCTCAAAAATCACTTTTTTGTATTGACACCAAACACAAAAAACCCCTATAAACAGCTTTATACTCAGAATTAGTTGTTGTATAATAAAGATAACTACTCTGGTTATCTGAAAATTCTAATAATTTCCTATTTTGGAGATGGTGTCATAAACCAGGGGCGATACCGCTGATTTTGAGTGAGGAGGCAATTTTATGGAAGACTATACCATGTCGGAAGTGCTGGAATTTGTGGAGGAAAACGACGTCAAGTTTATAAGGCTTGCGTTCTGCGACATTTTCGGCAGGCAGAAAAATGTTTCCATTACGCCCAGCGAATTGCGCCGGGCCTTTGACAAAGGCGTTTCTTTCGACGCCTCGGCTATCGACGGCTTTTTTTCGGTGGATCAATCCGATTTGTTTTTGGTGCCCGACCCCGCCACTTTGTCAGTGTTGCCATGGCGGCCCTCCCAGGGGCGAGTCGTCCGGTTCTTTTGCGACATCAAAAACCCAGATGGGACGCCTTTTGAAGGCGACGGACGGCAGATTTTACGGCGGACGGTGGAAAGGTGTTCCCAAAAAGGCTATGTCTGTAAAGTGGGGGCGGAAAGCGAATTCTACCTCTTTTTAGAGGACGATAACGGCAATCCCACTGACATCCCTTTTGACCGGGCGGGCTACTGCGATATTGCGCCGTTGGACAAAGGGGAGAACGTCCGGCGGGAAATTAGCCTGACCCTGGAGGAAATGGGTATCATGGCCGAGAGCTCCCACCACGAACAGGGCCCTGGGCAGAACGAAATCGACTTTCGGTACAGCGGGGCGCTGACAGCGGCAGACGATTTTATTACCTACCAGTCAGTGGTCCGCACCATTGCAGGGCGGAGCGGGCTGTACGCCTCCTTTATGCCCAAGCCCATCGCCGGCGAGAGCGGAAGTGGCCTGCATATCAACCTCTCCCTTTATAAAAATGGACGAAATGTGTTTCAGGACCTGCTGCGGGGTATCCCTTCCGAAGCTGAGGGCTTTATTGCGGGAATTTTAAACCGCATCAGCGAATGCACTGTTTTTTTAAATCCTCTTGCTAACTCCTATGCCCGTTTGGGAAAATGTAAGGCACCGCGATATATCACCTGGTCAAAGGGAAACCGCTCACAATTAATCCGCATTCCCCGGGCTCCCTTTGACTCTGAGCGTTGTCGGATGGAACTCAGATCCCCTGACGGCACCTGTAATCCCTATTACGCTTTTGCGCTGCTGATGGAAGCGGGTCTGGAAGGAATCGAGAAGGGCATGAAACTCCCAGAGCCCACTGAACTCAATTTAATGGATCCCAGCGTGGACACTGTAGGGCTGAAAAGTCTCCCCCATACGTTAGGGGAAGCGATTTGTCTAGCGCGACAGAGCGATTTTATCAAAAAGGTGCTCCCCGAAAGCGTAGCGGAGAAATTCCTTGCGGCAAAACAAAGCGAATGGGACGCGATAAAGGACGCTCCCAACCCGGAAGAGGCGGAACGGCAGCAGTATTTTGGGAAGCTGTAGGCGGCGGAGGCGGTGACAGAAATGGAAAAGATTCTCATCGTTTCCAGTGCCCCGAAAGCGGCGGAGCAACTGCAAAAACTGCTCCAGAAAGGCCGATATTCCCGCATTGTCTCGGCGATGAGCGGGAGCGAAGCCCGGCGGATGATGCTGGACGACGGGTATGACATCGTCATCATCAACACCCCCCTTCCGGACGAATTCGGGGAAGAATTGGCGATCAACCTATCCGAAACCACCTCCTGTGGCGTTTTGATGCTGGTCAAACTAGACCGGGCAGATGATGTTTTCAGCAAGGTGGAGGATTTTGGGGTGTTTGTGGTGGAGAAGCCGATGAATCCGGCTATGTTCTATCAGGCGATCAAACTGATTTCAGCCTCACGCAAAAGAATTTTGGGCCTTCAAAAAGAAAATGTCAAACTGCAAAAGAAAATTGAGGAGATCCGATTGGTTGATCGGGCAAAGTGCGCCCTTATCGAGTATTTGGGCATGACGGAGGCTCAGGCCCACCGCCACATTGAAAAACAGGCCATGGATCTGAGAATGACCCGCGGGGAAGTGGCTCAGGGAATTTTGCAGACCTATGAAAGCTAAAAAGTAGAAAGGAGAGCGTTCACAATGGATGAGACGGTTTATTTGATTCTGGAAAATGGAAGGGTGTTTGAGGGCAAGCGCTTCGGCTTTTCCGGAGAAGCCACTGGGGAGATCGTCTTTACCACCGGCATGTGCGGATATTTGGAGACGCTCACCGATCCCAGCTACTACGGCCAGATGGTGGTGCAGACATTCCCCCTGATCGGGAATTACGGGGTGATCCCCGCAGACTTTGAAAGCGCGAAAGTCTGCGTCAAAGCCTATATTGTCAGAGAATGGTGCCAGGAACCCTCCAATTACCGCAGCGAGGGCAGTCTTGACACTTTTTTTAAAGAAAAGGGTATCATTGGTATCTGTGGCATCGACACCCGGGAACTGACAAAGGTCATCCGGGAAAGCGGCGTCATGAACGCGCGGATTGCCAGCAGCCTGGAGGAAAAAGACAGGTGGATGGAAAAAATCCGCTCCTATCGCATCACCGGCGCAGTCAGTGCCGTAAGTTGCAAGCAAATCACCGAGGATAAAGCGGAAGACGAGCGATATCGTGTGGTACTCTGGGATTTCGGGGCTAAACAGAACATCAAGCGCCAGCTGCTGAGGAGAGGATGTACTGTTGTCACCGTGCCCGGCAATACTACCGCTGAAGAAATTCTATCCCTTTGTCCCGATGGGGTCATGCTCTCCAACGGGCCCGGAGATCCTGCGGAAAACACCGGGATCATTGAGGAAATTGGGAAGCTTTGCCAAGCTAGAATGCCGGTTTTCGGCATCTGCCTCGGACACCAGCTTTTGGCCTTATCCCAGGGAGCCAAAACCTTTAAGCTCAAATACGGCCATCGGGGGGCCAACCAACCTGTTATGGATCTGAAAACCAAAAGGGTTTATATCACCAGTCAAAACCATGGTTACGCCGTATCGGGTGAGGATCTTCCTTCCCATATGCAAGTTGCTTTCCAAAATGCCAACGACCAAACCTGTGAAGGAATTTCCTATGAAGGCATGCCTGCCTTTTCGGTTCAGTTCCATCCAGAGGCGGCGGCTGGTCCTCAGGACACCATGTTTTTATTTGACCGGTTTTTGCAGCTGATGGAGCAAAACTCTCCGCAAAAGGTACAGTGACAGAAGAAATTGATGAAAATGGAGGAAGTTATGGCATGAAACGGCCTTTTGTAAAGATGCAGGGCTGCGGCAACGACTATATCTACTTTGACTGTCTGAGGGAGGAGCTGCTGGAGCCGGAAAAATGGAGCGTTAAGCTTTCCGACCGGCATTTTGGCATCGGCGGGGACGGCATCGTCCTCATCTGCCCGTCGGAGACGGCAGACGCCAAAATGCGGATGTTTAACGCTGACGGAAGCGAAGGAAAAATGTGCGGCAACGCCATTCGCTGCGTGGGAAAATACCTGTACGAAAGTAAAGCGGTGTCTAAAAAGGATATGACCATCGAAACCCTGAGCGGTGTAAAGCGGCTGCTTCTCACTATATCCGGACAGGAAGTGTCTTCGGTGACGGTGGATATGGGCGCCCCCATCTGGAAGGCTTGTCAAATCCCCACCCTCTTTCCAGATGATAGGGTGATTGATTGTCCGCTGAGGGTAAACGGGGAGGAATACCGGGTCACCTGTGTTTCGATGGGAAACCCCCACTGCGTTTTATTTATGGATGAGGTGGAGGACCTTCCAATCGAAACAATCGGCCCGCAGTTTGAAAGCCATCCTATTTTTCCGGAGCGGGTCAACACCGAGTTTATCAAAGTAATCCGCCGCAATGAGCTGCGGATGCGGGTCTGGGAACGGGGCAGCGGGGAAACCTGGGCCTGTGGGACGGGAGCCTGTGCGGCGGTGGCGGCTGCCATACAGAATGGCTACTGCGACAAAGAAACTGACGTGACCGTCCACCTAAACGGCGGGGATCTCATCATTCGGGAGGCAGAAGATACCATCTGGATGACCGGCGCTGCTGTCAAGGTGTTTGAGGGAATCGTCGAACTGTAAACCGGAAAGGATGCGGAAAAATGGACAAAAAATATATCTTTGTGACCGGCGGCGTTGTTTCCGGTTTGGGAAAGGGCATAACGGCGGCGTCCTTAGGGCGGCTTTTAAAGGCACGGGGCTTAAAGGTGGCGGCTCAGAAGCTGGATCCTTACATCAACGTGGACCCTGGCACCATGAGCCCCTATCAGCACGGGGAGGTTTTCGTCACTGAAGATGGGGCGGAGACGGACCTGGACTTGGGGCATTACGAGCGGTTTATCGACGAGAATCTAAACCAGTTTTCCAACCTGACCACTGGCAAGGTGTATTGGAACGTCCTTCGAAAAGAGCGCAACGGCGAATACCTGGGAGAGACGGTGCAGGTCATCCCTCACATCACCAATGAAATCAAGGAGTTTATCTATACCGTCGGAAAACAGACCGACGCCGATGTCATCCTAACTGAGATCGGCGGCACCACCGGCGATATCGAGAGCCAGCCTTTTTTGGAAGCCATCCGGCAGGTATCCCACGAGGTGGGAAAACAAAACTGTCTCTTTATCCATGTCACCCTTGTCCCCTACATCAAAAGCTCCGGTGAGCTCAAATCCAAACCCACTCAGCATTCGGTCAAAGAACTCCAAAGTTTTGGCATCATGCCCGACATCATCGTCACCCGGAGCGAAGAACCGATTTCCAAGAGCGTCCGCCAAAAAATTGCCTTGTTTTGCAACGTAAAGCCCGACTGTGTGATCGAAAATGTGACGTTGCCGGTACTCTACCAAGTGCCTATCATGCTGGAATCAAACGGGCTAGCGGAAGTGGTTTGCCGGGAACTGGGAATTCCCGCCCAGGATTTCGATTTGAGCGAGTGGTCAGAGATGCTTCGCCGCATCGAACACTGCACAAAACCTGTGAAGATTGCGCTGGTGGGGAAATACGTCCAACTGCACGACGCCTATCTGTCGGTGGCGGAGGCCCTCTGCCACGGAGGATATGAAAACAAAGCCAAGGTCTCCATCGACTGGGTGGATTCTGAAAAGCTCAACCGTCAAAATGCAGAGGAGACCTTAGGAAAATATGACGGCATTATCGTACCGGGTGGATTTGGAGATCGGGGCATTGAAGGAATGGTCGCGGCGGCGGAAGCAGCTAGGTTACACAAGATCCCCTATTTTGGTATCTGCCTCGGTATGCAGATCGCTGTCATCGAATATGCCCGGCATGTTTTGGGCTATGCGGACGCCAATTCCTCCGAGTTTGCAGAGGGGCCCCATTCGGTTATCGATTTGATGCCCGACCAGCAGGGAAATCTCCCCAAAGGTGGCACCATGCGGCTGGGGGCGTACCCCTGTATTATCGAAAAGGGCACCAAAATGGAAGAGGCGTACGGCCAAAGGGAAATTTTTGAGCGCCATCGTCACCGGTATGAATTTAACAACCTTTTCCGGGAAGAATTGATAGAAAACGGCCTGACCGTTGCGGGTACTTCTCCTGACGGACGGCTGGTGGAGGCGGTGGAAGTGGAGTCTCATCCCTTTTACGTGGGTGTCCAGTTCCACCCCGAGTTCAAAAGCCGTCCCAACAGGGCCCATCCCCTGTTTAGGGAGTTTATCCGGGCGGCGCTAAAGAGGAGTGAGCAGGATGCGGAGAAACTATGAGCAGGAATTAAAAGACAGGGTGTCCTTTATCAAAGAACAGCTTTTTCAATCGGGAGCTAAAGGCGTAATTTACGGCAATAGCGGAGGAAAAGACAGCGCCTTGGTGGGAATCCTTTGCCGAAAGGCTACCGAGCATGTGCTAGGCGTGATGATGCCCTGCCAGTCCAAACGGAATTTTGGGGAAGACATGGAGGACGGTATGGCGGTCGCCCGCCAGTTCGGTATCGAGACGGTGACAGTGGACTTGACTGCCGTAAAGGAAGCGCTTTTAAAGGCGGTGTCAGAGGTGGATTTTATCTCTGATGGAGCCTCTGCTAACATCGCTCCCCGGCTGCGGATGACTACTTTATACACTTTAGCCCATACAAGGGGCTATTTGGTGGCTGGAACCGGAAACCGCAGCGAGGAATATATGGGCTATTTTACCAAATGGGGGGATGGCGCCTACGACTTTAACCCCATTGCCGACCTGACGGTGACGGAGATTTACGAATTTTTGGATTTCTTGGAAGCGCCGGAAAATATCCGCAAAAAGGCCCCCTCTGCCGGACTCTATGAAGGGCAGACGGATGAAAAGGAGATGGGGATTACCTACAAAGCCATTGATGAATATCTTTTGGAGGGCAAAGGCGATTCAGAAACCATTGAAAAAATTGAATCAATTCATCACAAAGTGACCCATAAATACTACGCCCCCGCTGTGTTTTACGATACCGGAAAACGACCCAATCAGAAATAGACAGAGGAGAGTGCCGTTATGAAAATCAACGAAAATTACCGGAAGCTGGAGGAAAGCTACCTGTTTTCTACTATTGCCCATAAAGTCGCCGCTTTTCAGGAGAAGAACCCTAACAAAAAAGTGATTCGCATGGGTATCGGTGACGTGACGCTCCCTCTTTGCCCTGTTGTCGTCACCGCCATGCGGGACGCCGCAGCAGAGATGGGCAGGAAGGAATCTTTCCACGGCTACGGCCCGGAGCAGGGCTACCCCTTTTTGAAGGAAGCGGTGCAGCACTACTATTTCAGTCGAAATATCCAGCTTAATGAACATGAGATCTTTATCAGTGACGGCGCAAAAAGCGACGTGGGAAACATTTTGGACATTCTTTCCACTGATAACACCGTTTTGGTTCCCAATCCTGTGTACCCTGTCTATGTGGATACCAATATAATGGCGGGAAGAAAAATCCTCTACATGGACGCCAACCGGGATAACGGATTCCTCCCCCTGCCGGATGAGAAGGTTGAGGCAGACATCATCTACCTTTGTTCTCCAAACAATCCGACAGGAGCTGTATATAATAAAGAACAGCTTCAACAATGGGTAGACTATGCTCTTTCTAAAAAGGCACTCATTTTATTTGACGCGGCCTACGAGGCGTTTATTAAGGATTCCACTCTTCCCCGCAGCATTTTCGAATTGGAAGGAGCTAAGCGCTGCGCTATTGAGTTTTGCTCCCTGTCAAAAACGGCGGGTTTTACCGGAACTCGTTGCGGTTACACCGTCGTGCCGGAGGCGTTGGAGTTTGACGGCGTGAAGTTAAATGGACTTTGGCTTCGCCGCCAGACGACCAAGTTTAACGGCGTGCCCTATGTCATTCAACGAGCGGCAGCGGCCGTCTTTTCAGAAGAAGGGCAAAGGCAGGTGAAGGAAAACCTTCAATATTACGCCGACAACGCCAAAATTATGACCGATGCTATGAAAGGGGCGGGCCTATGGTTCACCGGCGGAGAAAACTCCCCCTATATTTGGATGCAATGTCCCAACGGCATGGGGTCCTGGGAGTTTTTCGACCTGCTTTTAAATGAACTTAACGTGGTTGGAACGCCTGGGGAGGGATTTGGCGAAAACGGCAAAGGATATTTCCGGCTCACTGCTTTTGGAGACCGACGGGACACGATTGAGGCGATGGACCGGCTTACGGGATATCTTAAATGACGAGGGATGAGTTTGTTCTGTTCACAGCGTTACTGTCGGGAAGGACTGTACTTGATTTGTAAAAACGCTGTAACGCTGTTATACCAACGAAAACCGCTGGCAGATAGCCGGCGGTTTTGATTTTAGGCATTTTCTTTATCTAATACAAATTCAAATCCGGTTTGGGTGCTGACTTCGTCCAATAAAAGCCGGTCGCCTTCATAAAACCGAAATCTGGCTCTACAGGAGGGGCTTTCGCGGATAGTGCCTGACATCTTCCCTTGTTTAGGGGAATAAAGCAAATGAGCATTTTGAGTGAAAACGTCGATGCGAAGTAAGTACTTTCCCTGTTTTAGCGTGACACCGTGAGAACCGCATCGGAGAATTTTTACGCCGGTATAGGTGGCCATACGGTATTCTCTACCATTGATGTAAACCACACCGATGCATCCGTAAAAGTGAAAACCAAAAAACGGAATGTCCGCTACTGACACCATAATAGATGCTGCGGCATTTAAAAAGGAGTTGGAGTGGACCCATAGGTATTCTTTGGGGAAAGAATTTCCCCAGTCTTTTTCAATGTAACCCACACCGCCCTGAAATTCTAAAAGACGGCCGTTGATTTCAACGGTTCCGGAAAGGGAATGACGCAGGCTGATGACCTCGTGATTACACTGCATAAAGGGGAAGATAGAAAAAGGTCCCATTGCAGGATAAGCAGGTAGTGTAAAATCACCGAACCGAATGGTCCCTCGAATCTGCACCTTGTTGTTCATGAGTTCTAAATGGATTCCCTTAGAACTGAAAATGTTGTCCCCAATTTTACAGAACCGGTGTTTTTGGGGAAAGACGCATCGGCTTACGGGAAAATAAAAGCAGCAGGAACCCGTGTCGGTAATGACCTGTACAAAGGCTGCCTGGTTCCCATCTTCGTCAGCGCTGATTCCGGGAATTAGCGCGACGGTTTGGGCGGCGTTTTGCAATTTGAAGTACCATCCTTCAAAAAATGGAGCTTTACCGCTACCGTGAAAATTTGTCAAACTGAATTCCCTCCTCTGCTGGATTTCCAATGAGATTCCCATGATAGTCAAAACGGGAGCCGTGGCAGGGGCAGTCCCAGGTATGTTCATCCGCGTTCCAACTTAGTTCACACCCCAAATGTGGACACTTGGCCGAGACTAGAAAGACTTCTCCTTTTTCATTTTTATATGCGCCGACCCGCTTGCCGCGATAGCGGATGATACCTGCGCCTCCGTTGGGAATAGAGGACAGTTCCCGCATCGGGCGATGAAAATACCCTTTAGAAAGCCCAATGACCGATTCCTTTACATGGGGGCCCAACTCTGTCATGGAAAGTTTGGGATGAAACCGTTGAGGGGAAAAAGCACTTTCGTATTCGTTTCGCCTTCCCAAAACGCGATCGGTGAGAATCTTTGCCGCTACCATGGAATTGGTCATCCCCCATTTGTTGAAGCCGGTGGCGACCAGCAAATGGGGGGTGGATCGGGAGTAGGCGCCGATGTATGGAATCCCATCCAGGCTCATACAATCTTGGGCTGACCATCGGGCCGCGATGGTGCTCTGAGGATAGAATTTTGCAGCTGCCTCCTCTAAACGGCGATAGCAGTTTCCCGGGTGCTTTCCGGCCCGATGACCCTCTCCTCCCAATAAAAGCAGGTCCCCGTGATTACGGAAGGAATACCCGTGGGAATCCGCGTCGATGTACATGCCGTCTAAGTTTGCAGCGTGCCTTAGGGCTAGCACATAGGATCGTTGCTGATAGAGCTTTAAAAAGTACCATCCCGGAAAATTGACAAAGGGATAATGAGCTGTCATGACTACAAAGTCAGCCTGAACGGTCCCGCGCTCGGTGATCACTTTTTTTTCTTCAACAGAAAGTACCTTTGTGTGTGTAAAAATGCTGAGCTGATTTGCAAGCGGTTTAATAAACTTAAGGGGGTGAAATTGTGCCTGCCCGTCAAAGCGAACGGCTCCCTTAACGGGAAAAGGCAGGTTTAATTCTGATACCGCGGTAGCAGGCAGCCCTAACTTTTGCGCCGCTAGGGTTTCATTGATGATTTGTACTTCGCTTGTTAGAGAATAGACGAAATGGGGAAGTGTTTTAAAATCACAGTCAATTTGGTTTAGCTCGATAATGGAGCAAAACTGTTCAATTGCCTGCTGATTGGCCCTTGCGTACATTGCAGCGTGCTCTTTTCCGGCCCCTTTGATGAGTTTTTCATAAATTAGGCCGTGCTGGGAAGTGATTTTTGCAGTGGTATTTTGGGTGACCCCGCTTGCGATTCCTTCCTGGTCGATCAAAATGACGTCTACATTTTGCCGGCCCAGAAAATATGCAGTCAATACACCGGCCATTCCTCCACCGATTACCGCAACATCCGTTTTAGAGGGTAAGGGGTCGGTATTGCTATATTCCAAATCCATTTTCCAAATTGATTCCATTAATATTTCCTCTTTTCTTCCTGGTTACCAGTTTAGTTTTCCTCAGATAACCTAATTTAATAGCACTACTACAAAATAAAATCGAAAACTTTGAGTTGGTTTTGGAAATAGTCTAGCTGTTGCCGACAATAACGATTTTGCTTTCCATTATTTACTGCAACTTTTTATCTTGACAAATGTTTTTTTCTGTGGTATTATACTATTTGTCACCAATTGTGACTTAAATATCGCGGAGTGGAGCAGCTGGTAGCTCGTCGGGCTCATAACCCGAAGGTCGCAGGTTCAAGTCCTGCCTCCGCAACCAACGGCGAATCGCCGTAGATAAACGCGCACTCACGTTTTGTGAGTGCGTTTTGTTTTTGTGCTCGCAATGAGACAGAGATGTTTCCCAGGGATATACGGCCTAAAGTGAAATGCGCTCTAGGTCCTTATTCTATTTTTAGCGCAGGTATCCTGTGCTGGAAGTGTCAGCCTTTTTGTGTGGATATTCGCATTTTGCGAAACATCCGAAACACACCCGTTATCTTTGTTTGGATATAATAGGAGAAATCATTAATTCAAATATTAACAATTTGCTCGACATTATTTATCTAACAAAATATACTAAAACATATAAAATTAAAAAATATATTATAAGAGGAACTAAGATGCTGCATTCTGGAGTGTATATCGGTTCCGATTTTGAAATGGTTGTTACCGAAAGATACATCATTACCTATCGCAGAAATAAAGAGAGGGACTTATAGGAATCGAGACCGTATCAGAAGTGTGCCCAAAATTTTCGATGTATTGGTATCTGTCAATCTTGCCCTACGGAAACGGAGCAGTTCGTCCCACCGTTATGCTGGAAGACCGCATCTGTCTTTAACGGGAAAGCTGTGTGTAAATGCCAAATCTTGAAATCCAAACATGACGCATCCCAAAGTTGTCCTCCAGTATATGAGGATAAAAAAATGAGAAAATGAAACCATTAATTGGTATACCATTTGATTTAGTCATACAGACTGAGAAATTTACTATACAGTTTCCGGACGGGGCCCAGTACCCTTTTATACTAGATGAAGAGTAGAATTGCATCCAAAACCTCCTGCCATATGTGATGATAATATCGGCGAATGCCTGCGGCTATAACTTCAAAATGAAAGTTGATACTGATGTTTAGATTTCAGCAAACTTTGGCCTAATTTTTATGTATATTTATGTAATTTGCTGAAATATTAGGGATTCTATTGACTTATTTTTACCTAAGCTTTACACTAATTTTAAATAGAAGAAGCGGTGGAGTCTGTCAGAGGGAGAAATAGCGTCTCTATTTATTCTCAGCATTAACTTTTTAGTTAGCAGGGGCGTACCGCTGACTATAAAATTAAACTGAGAGGGGCAGAACTTCATGAAATGGAGTTCTGCCCCTCTTTATTATATTTGGTAGGTAGAGTTTTATGGATCATTCATTTGTAGCTTTTTTGCAGGGGATTGTGTCAAATCCGGTTCTGCTCATTACGGTAACACTTACATTAGGTGTCATTTTTGTAAATGGCTGGACTGACGCTCCTAATGCGATTGCAACCTGTGTTACGACGCGCTGTATGGGAACGAGAAGCGCTATTTGGATGAGTGCAATCTTTAACTTTTTAGGCGTGTTTGTTATGACGCAGATCAATAGTTCAGTTGCGTCTACCATCAGTAATATGGTGGATTTTGGTGGGAATACCCATGAAGCGCTTATCGCCTTGTGTGCCGCTTTGTTTTCAATTGTTGTTTACAGCGTAGGCGCTTCTTATTTTGGAATACCAACCAGTGAGAGCCACAGCTTGATTGCCGGCCTTACCGGTGCGGCAATCGCAATACATGACGGCGTTAACGGCATCAATATGGCGGAATGGGCGAAGGTGTTGTATGGTTTGGCATTAAGCTTAATCCTTGGATTTGTCACAGGTTGGGTCGTTTGTAAACTAGTAAGCGTTATTTGCGGTAACATGGATCGTAGAAAGACAAACCGCTTTTTTAAGGGAGCCCAGATCTTCGGGGCTGCTGCTATGAGTTTTATGCATGGCGCCCAGGACGGCCAGAAATTTATTGGCGTATTGTTTTTAGGAATTGCTTTTGCCAACGGTCAGGGAGATGTGAGCGGGGTTTCTATTCCGGTATGGCTCATGCTGATTTGCAGTGTGATTATGGCCGCCGGAACCAGTGTAGGCGGTGAAAAGATTATTAAATCGGTGGGAATGGATATGGTAAAATTGGAAGTGTACCAGGGATTTTCCGCTGATTTAGCGGCGGCATTTTGTCTCTTGTATTCCAGCTTGTTTGGCATTCCTGTGTCAACCACCCATACAAAAACCAGCGCTATTATGGGGGTTGGTGCGGTCAGACGCCTTTCCGCTATCAATTTAGGGGTTGTCAAGGAAATGATGCTCACATGGATTTTTACCTTCCCAGGATGTGGGCTGATTAGTTTTGTGATGGCTAAACTTTTTATTATGATATTTTAATTAAAATACGGATTGAGGGGAAAGTATGTCAAAAAAACAGGATTCCTTTTATTTTCAAAATTTTATTTCCTGTGCAGAGTATTCTTGTCAGGCGGCGCATCTGCTCAAGGAAACGATGAGCCACTTTGATGTGGCTTCGCTGTCTCAAAAATTGGATGAGATGCATAAGGTGGAGCATGCGGCGGACATGAAAAAGCACGAACTTCTCAATATGCTGGTAAAGGCTTTTATTACACCGATTGAACGGGAAGACATTATCCAAGTCAGCCAGAATCTAGACGATATGACCGACCAAATAGAGGATGTATTGATTAAAGTTTATTATAACCGCATATCCAGTATACGAATGGATGCTTTGGAATTAGTTGAAATTTTGATCCGATGCTGTGAAGAAGTTTTAAAACTTATGAAAGAATTTGCAGATTTTAAGAAATCCAAACGTATCCACGACCATATTGTGAGCATCAATACGCTGGAGGAAGATGCGGATAAACTATTTATCTCCTGTATGTATCAGCTTCACAACACTTGCACGGATCCTCTCGAGGTGATTGCTTGGCGAGAGATTTACAGCTATCTCGAAAAGTGCATGGACACCTGTGAGCATGTGGCGGATACGGTTGAGAGCACCATTATGAAGAACAGTTGATGTCAGAAAAAGTTATTTTTCTTTGAATAACTGCATAACGCTCGAGTACATTCTTGAAATAGTGGGAAAGCACAATCAATAAAGTTTCCTCTGCAAACGACTGACTAAAACCGGCCTGTTTAATGGACAGGCCGGTTTGGATTTATTATCGATTACGTTACATATTGCGAAATTCTTTTGGACTCATGCCGGTTTTGGAGCGAAAAACATTGGAAAAATAATGTTCGTCGGAAAAGCCCACTTTATAGGCAACTTCTTTAATTTTTAAAGAGGTATTTTTCAAATACAATTTCGCCGTCTCTATTTTTAAATTGGAGGCGTAGTCGTATGGGGTACACTGAAAGGCTTTTTTAAATATCCGTATGGTTTGGGACGGGGAACGGTAAATTAGCGCTGCCAGTTCCTTGATATTGATGTTACAATCTACATTCCGATCAATATAGTTTTTGAGTGTCCGTGCTTCATCAGAAATTTCCGATTCATGTTTTTGCATATGAACGGAAATGTTTTGAACGATTTCAAAAAAGTAAAGCGACATCTGCAAACTACATTCAGCAGGGCTTAAATCCTTATTTGCAGCGGTATCAAAAATCCTTTTAAAAATTGAAGCTAGGTTTAATTGTTCAACCACATATATGTTTTCAATATGGTATAAGTGTAACAGCTCATTGGCCAGAGAACCGCGGACATCAATCCACATTCTGACCCATGGATCGTTTGGATCAGCCTTACAGGAATAATTGGAATACAGAGGGAAAATACAGATATCCCCTTTGGAGGGATAAAACACATGCCCGTTTATCTCCATTCTTCCACTGCCCTGGACAATATACTCAATGCAACAACTCCAAAAACATTTTCGGGTCACGCTGTGATTTTTATCCCAATAGGCAATTCCCACCATGGGAATGTACAGCGGTTGCTCGGTCTCGCTAGGGGGCAAATGGATGATGTCTTCTCTCACTTTTCCAGACCTCCTCAATGGATATGTATCTACATATTTCTAAAGCTTTTAGGGTTCATGCCGGTTTTGTTTCTAAATACGTTGGAAAAGTAGTGTTCATCAGAAAAGCCTACCCTGTAAGCAATTTCTTTAATTTTGAAAGAAGTGTTTTTCAAATATAATTTAGCCATTTCAATTTTTAAGTTTAAAGCGTAATCATATGGGGTGCATCCAAAGGCTTTTTTAAATATCCGTATGGTTTGAGAAGGAGAGCGGTAAATAAGTTCTGCCAATTCCTTTACACTTACGTTCTTCTCAATATTGCGGTCCAAGTGGGTTTTTAGTATTTTAGCTTCGTCAGGGATTTGCATTTGTTTTTGGTTGAGATGGGCCGTGATCTTTTGGATAATATGATGGAAGATCAACGCTGCCTGTTGGTTGATCACTGCAGGATCAAGGTTTTTGTTTCCAGCTAGGTCAAATATTTCTTTAAAATATGCATACAGGTTTAACCCTTTGACTAGATAGATGCTTTCAAGCCCGTATATGCGCAGCAATTCATTGGGGAGGACACCTCTGGCATCAATCCATATTTTAATCCAGGGGTCGTCCGAATCAGCATAATAAACATGGCTTGAAAGCAAAGGGAGAATGTATATGTCGCCCTGAGATGGATGAAGAACCTTTCCACCGATTTCCAATGTGCCACTGCCTTTTAAAATATACTCCAAACAGCATGTATGGGAACATTTGCGGGATATTTTATAGTTGCTGTCACAATAAGAAATACCCACCATCGGAAGATAAAAAGGCGCCTCTGGTTCCATGGGTGGCAAATGGACGATATCTTCTCTCATGACTTCTCCCTCCTTTTTGTCCAATTCTATCGCTATTATATCAAACAACAAAAACTCTGTAAACGCCTTAATTAAATAAAATATTTAAAAATAAATGGTTTATTAGTATTTTTACTTTCTATATTAAAACTAATTATTATTAGGCAAAATAAAACTATAAAATAAAAATAAAACACTTTTCATATTCAAATTATGGATTACAGTATACATAACCAAGTAATCAATCTTAAGGTTTGACAGTTGAAATAATCTTTGTACATACGGATTTTCAAATGGGAAAACTTGATGGATACTGTAGGAGATGGCCGGCATTATGTAAATGTCGGCAAACAGAAATAACTTTAAGGAGGAGCATTATGAACCGAAAGAATTGGAAGAAACTGCTCAGAGCCTGTCTGTGCTCTATTTTGGCGACGACATGTGTTTTGAGCAGTATTCCGGTCAGTGGAGCTTCTAGCGGCGATATGATGGTAGAGCACGTCAATATCGCTCTGGGGCGTCCTTACCAAACCTCTGCTGAACCGGATCCTGCGTATGGCGACAGTGGCGGAGAGCTAACCGATGGGGACTATGGAAGCGAGACTCTTTGGGACGGGCGCTGGGTTGGATTTTCTGGCCATGAATTAGTCGACATTACCATTGATTTGGGTAGTCCGCAGACATTCCAAGGAGTGGAGGCAGTTTTCCTAAACGACGTTGCTGGAGGCGGGGTCAATTACCCCCAGGCAGTTACTTTTTCCTATTCGTTGGACGGTCAATCTTTTACTGTGTTTCATGAGGGAAATATTCCTGCAGATGCCCCTGAAAACGACTTGTATCAGTATTCCTATCAGGGGAACGACGATTTAGAGGCGCAGTATGTCCGTTTGAGTTTTCCGGCCAGCAACTGGGTGTTTGTGGGAGAAATACGGGTGCTCCAGCAGGAGCAGGTTGCTTTGCCAGAGTACAATATTGCCGAAGGAGCCAGCTACCAATCTGATCCCGCCCCCCACAGCAGCTTCCCGGACAGCGGCGGCGAACTGACCGACGGCTTTTTACCGCCTGCCGACAGCTATGACGGAGGTTGGGTAGGCTATTCCGGGGTTGACGGAGATGTCAATATCACCGTTGACTTGGGATCCATACAGGAATTTCGCGGAGTGGAAGCGCTCTTTTTAAGAGATGTGCCCGGTGGCGGCATCGGCTATCCTGATACCGTTTCCTTTGCCTATTCCACTGACGGAAGTCAGTTTACCCCATATGCTGCCGGACAAAAACCATCTGAGGAGCCCGATAGAGGACTATTTCATTTTACCCATGTGACATCTGAACCGGTAAAGGCCCAGTACATTCGGCTGACGTTTCCAGGGCAGTATTGGGTGCTGGTAGGCGAAATTCGGGTCCTTTCCGATGAGCCAAAAACGACAGGCCCTCAGAGACCCAATCTAGTGGAAGAGTTTTCCGACACTATGTCGGTCACAGAGGGCGAAACGGTTACTCTAAGTGTGAGCGCTTCCGTGTCTGATGGCGGTGCGCTTTCCTACCAATGGTATAAAGATGGAACACCCATCAGCGACGGCGGCAGCAGTCTGGTGATTGACAGCGCGACAATGTCTGACAGCGGATCTTATTATGTCGAGGTGTCTAACACACTGGACGGCCAAACCGCGACTACACAGAGCAAGACCTGTCAGCTCACTGTAATAAAAGAAGGTGCCATTGCTGAGAAACCAGTTATCACAACTGATTTAGAGGCTGGAAAAACTGTACAGGAGGGGGAAAATGTCACCCTTTTGGTGGAGGCTACTGTCTCCGATGGAGGTACGCTGTCTTATCAGTGGTACAAGGACGGAGTAGCAATAGGGACAAACAGCAATATTCTTTCTATTGCCTCCGCTTTCGTTTCTGACAGCGGAAGCTATCACGTTGTTGTGACAAACTTTAAAGATGGAGCTACAAGTACTGCAGAAAGCACTACCTGTGCACTGCTAGTTGAGGCAATAGAAAACAACAATATCTTATCTGGCCTTTCCTATGAAACTTCTTGGTCGGACGATACCACTGTAGAAAACGGAGCTTATATACACGAAGGGTATCCCGATGAAAGTCGCGCCAAGCTGACCGACGGTCAAAAGAATGGTGACTGGGGCGCAGGTAGCAACGTGGGATTTCACGTCGCGGACGCCCCCATTGATCTCACCTTTACTTTTGACGGGGAAAAAAGCTTTCGAGAAATCCAAATCGGCTCTTTTAATGACGAAGGACCTTCGGTCTTGGCACCATACCAGATGAAAATTGAGGCTCAAATCGACGGAGAGTGGGTTCCCTTCTTTGAGGGGGAGACGACTACCAGTGATCCCCGGGTGGCTTTGGTGTTTTGCACTCCAGATGATGAACCGATTACCGCGACCGGCCTGCGTTTTGAACTACAGGGCAAAGGGGCCTGGCTATTCTTAGATGAAATTGAGGCGCTGGAACATACAACCGGTGCGATTCCCATGGGGTATCTGGAAGAAGGGGCTGAGCCCGTCAACAACAATTTAGCCTTAGGCGTTTCCTATGAGACTTCCGCTCCGGCTAACGAGACCTATCCGGATACTGACGGTGTTGAACTGACGGATGGAAAGGTCGGCAATACCAGCTTTTACAGCGACGCATGGTCGGCATACGTCAATGTGGGTCAGGTGTCAATGATTTTTGATTTGGGCGCGGAAAAAACCTTTGAGGAAGTGCGCTTCAACACACTTCAGCACATCGGAGCCGCTATCTGGCTGCCTACTGCGGTATCTGTTTACACTTCAAACGACAAAGAAAGTTGGAAATTGGTTTCCACTGACGGGATTGGAGACAGCAACACCGAAAACTTTGTTTATAATTATAAAACTACCATGTATGAGCCGGAAACTGCCCGTTACGTCAAAGTAACAGTAGATCCAAACGGATGGTTTTTCGTTGACGAGGTGGAAATCCTGGCTAAATCGCTGGATAATCCAGATGAGGCGGCTAACAATATCGCATCGCACAAGTCCTATACCTCCGATCCGGCGGCGGGGCCAGACCATCCCGACAGTGGCACACTGACCAAGCTAACCGACGGGCGCAGTGGGCCGTTAGATGCGACTGATGCCGCATGGGTAGGCTACGAAAAATCGGATAAAAACGCTGAGATTACCATTGACCTCGAGTCGTCCATGCCTTTTGAGCAGGTGGATGTACGGTTTTTAAACGACCCGAATAACGGTATTTATTTGCCGTCGGAGGTTATCGTGTCCTGTTCTGTTGACGGGGCTTCCTGGCAGCCGTTGGGAACGGGTAACATAACAGCCATTGAATCGGAAGCACCGCTTACCTATTTGTTCCAGTACGCCTTTGAAACGACAACGGCTCAATATGTAAAGATTTCCTTCCCAGTAGGAGAAAAGGTTTTGCTGGACGAGATTCAGATTCTCAAAAACCGTACTGTTTTTGAGGAGCAGCAGCCGGAGGAAATTTACTCCGATCAAAATAACCTAGCGTTGAACCGCGCATATACAGCTTCGTGGGAATCCAGCGGTGACTACCCTGATTCTGGCAGTGAGTTGACCGACGGTGTTCGGGGCTCCTATCTATACACTGATTCCCAGTGGTCAGGCTACGAGGCACAAGATGAGGAAAATTTCTCTGTGACGGTAGACTTGGGAGAGGAAAAGAGCTTTGAGCAGGTACAGGTGGGGATCCTCAAATCCACCAGCCGCCTATTGAGCATCCAATACCCCACCCACATCAAGGTGGAATATTCCTCGGATAGTGCCAACTGGAAAACCTTTGCGGATGAGGCGGTGTCGTCAGAGGACGAGGGAGTGAAACGGCTAAATTACACGTCCAATGCTGTTACCGGAAGATATATCCGCCTGACCTTTGCCCAGGACGGGTTGTTAATGCTGGACGAAATCGCCGTCTATGAAAAACAGATACCAGGCGGCGATTATGAAAATAATCCGGATGCAGGTCCTTCCTATAACCTGGTGCGGGGGAAATTATATACCGTATCACGCTCGGCGGATTACCGTAGTACCTCCGGCTTGCTGACCGACGGCAAGTACGGACAAAGCGGAACCAAATACGACAAAAACTGGACCGGCTTTTTACGCTCTACTACGAATGAATCCCATAACCATCTTGAAATTATCTTTGATATGGGAACCTTAAACTCTGTCAGTGATATTATCCTCAGCACCCGGAATGATCCGGCAAATGACCTGACAATACCCCAAAACCTATGCTTCTGGGCTTCCCAAAACGGCAAGGATTGGGCAAAAATTGCCCAGGTAGCGGCGCCGGAGCTTAATGGGTCGCTCCAAAACTTGGAAATGGCCTGGAACGGGGCAGAAGACGGTTTTACCAGCAAGGTGGACGGGGCTCAAATGGCCTATGCCCGCTATATTAAAGCCACTTTCGACACTCCTTCTGAAAATGGTGTGTACGCATATCTGGATGAAATAAAGATAATCGGCAAACAGGGCAAATGTTCCAATGCGGCCGAAGTCATGGACGAAGAAGGATATTATAATGTTGCGTTAGGAAAACCCTATACTGCGAATCCGGTGCAACAGTCCCCAGAGCCCGACATTGGAGGCAAACAACTGACGGATGGCATTATAGGTACCACTGACGCCCGCGACCCGGCTTGGATATCCTTTGCACAGGATTATAGGTTGGTTCAAAACGACGCTTCCACCAAATTTTCTCTGCAATCCTTTGTGATTGATTTGCAAGGGACCAAATCTGTCACCAGTGTCCAGACCCATCTGCTGGCTCAGGAATTTTCCTACCAGCCCTGGGCGGTGTTTACCTATGCCTCGATGGATGGAAAGACCTGGGTTCCCCTCTCTAGGACTACCAACGTGGATATGTGGGCCGGAGGAAATTATCAGTGGGGATGGCGTTGTAAAGCAGAAAAAGGTGACGCCGTCGATTTAGTAGACGATTCTATTGAGGCGGTTGCCGCAAACTATATTCGTCTGGATGTGGAAATGCTTCACACCAATATGATGGATGAAATTGAAGTATTTGGGTATGACGGCATTATTGAGGGCGCTGTACCGGCCGAAGGCGGTCGGGATCTGGACAACGGCCAGGATTATCAGAAACCCGGTGAGGATACAGCCTATATCGAGGATATGGTGCTGTGCTACAATGGATGGTATGGCTACGATGCGGAGAGTGGAGTGTACAACGGGGATTGGACAGCTGAGAAATACCGCCCTTATCTCACCTATCTGGATACCAACGGACAGGTGCAGGACAAAATGTTTGACGCAGTCTGCCTGTTGGCACTCACTTCCCGCTATGGAAGAGCGTATAACGCTGATGTGGCAGAAAGCCCTGAACCTCCTCAGTTTGAGGATTGGCAATGGTATCTGGATAAGACCTTTGGAGAAGACGGTGATGTGGACGAACTCAACAAAGCAGCGCAGATTGCAGCCGAGGAACTGGGAGATCCCAATTATAAGATTAAACTGGTAGTCATGTCCCCGGGAACGGATAGGCGTAATCACAAATTTGGCCCTATCGACGGTAAATACTACGATTTGGATATGCCGGACTACTACAATCCCGACGTATATGCCGAGTGGCAGGATTGCTGTGATTGGTGGTATGACGAAGTACTAAGACGTTTTGAGGCTGGAAATTACGAGTATATCGAGTTTGCTGGCTTCTATTGGCTCAGTGAACAGGTGGGATTCACCCCCGCTCAAGTTATCTACAATACCCGCAAAGTACACGAGTTGGGCTACAAAATGTTCTGGATTCCGTTTAACTATGCCAACGGTTATCTCTGGGGAAGAGATGTGGGCTTTGACGCTATTGCCTACCAGCCAAACCACTTTTTCGGAGAGCCTATGGAAGACGGTAGCACTTCGGAAGTGGGAAACAACTATCTCGACAATGTGGCTTACCATGCAAATTACGGCCAAATTGGCTTGGAGATGGAATTCGATGAGCGTGCTTTCCAAAGCACACACCGGTACAATCAGTATTTAGACTACCTAAACGGCGCCGTTAAAAACGGGATGGACGGCGATGGCGCATACCGCAACTGGTACCAAGCGGTCAATGCTATGGGGGCTGCCGCAGCGTCGGAGAAGGCGGAAATCCGCGCCTTGTACGATTACTCTTACCAGTTGATGCAGGGCACTTATACCCCAAAACCGCTAATAGATGAGTTTTCTGGCGAAATTATTCACAACAGCGTTGGCACAGGCGGTAGTGGCAGCGGCGGATCGTCGGGAGGCGGCTCTATCGGCGGAGGCTCTGGTTCCGGTGGCGGCGGAGGCGGAGGATATAATCCCACCGATCCCGATGAACCGGATGAACCCAGTACCCCCGAAGAACCCACCGCACCCAGCGGCGACGACAACTACAGCTGGGTGGAAGTAG
>CAJFOJ010000009.1 GCA_904396495.1 uncultured Oscillospiraceae bacterium | reverse complement strand
GCAATCATATTTGTAGTAAGACCGGCGGCAAGCCGCAAGTCCTCTTTCCTCATGTTGTGCTCAACCAGCGTGTGCTAGAGAGGTTTATGGCTTATGTGCATTTATCCTCCTGCCTTTCTTCCGGTTCCCATTATATCAAATTCTTGCTAACTCACAAACATTTCTCGACATAACCGCCGGTTCCATCTAGATTGTGCTTTTCCTTTCTTATACTACTTAGCTATAGGCACGTTCGTCTCAGGAGATTAGAGTTCCACTTCCATGCCGTCGAAGGAGACGTCCATCCCTTCTGGGTTGACCACATCGCAAAGCTCTTTATGAAGCATGCCGTTGTTGTGGGAGAAATGGTTTAAAATGTAACGGGTGTGCCCGTCACAGATGCCGCGGGAGAGCATTTTGTCCCGGAGCATTTTGGCATCGTAGAAGCCCATGTGGCCGCCATTTTCCTGGCCGTCCATCAAGCCGCAGGTGCAGTCAAAGCTCACCAGATCCACCTTTTTGCTTTCCTTTTGAAGATAATCGAGCACATCGTCCAAAGCTCGGCCGGTGTCGTGCATGTAGAGAATGGATTTTCCCCCCTCTTCGATGAGGTAGAAAAACGGCTGCATCAAAGGAATCTCAGTCATGTGCCGGGCGGGGAGAGGCGTGACGGTATAGGGACCGGCCTGAACCGGCTCAAAGGGGTTGAGAATATGCCAACAAAGCTTTTGGTCGATTTCTTCGCACATCTCGATTCCCGCCTGCTGATAAAAATGGTTTTTGGTGTGATAGGAGCAGTAGATGTGCATTTCCTCGCTCACAAGGTTGTGGCCAAACGGGCCACCCCGCATGGCGAGCTCCGTCGGATAAAAGTGATCGGAGTGGGCGTGGGTGATAAACAGGTACTTGATGGCGGTGAGATCCACATTGTGGAGCAGGGCGTGCATATAGGTGTCCGCCGGAAAATCCAATAACAGGTCACTGTTTATCAGGGCTTGAGAGCGGGTACGGATGTCTTTTCCGCCTCTTTTGCGGGCTTCCTCACAGTATTCACAGTGGCAAAACACTGCGGGCCAGCCTTCCGCAGCGGCTGTACCCAGGTATTTCATTTTCATTGGTCTTTCCTCCAAACATCGATAATTTTCTAAACAGGAATTTCCTTGCCCTAATCCTATCACAGATAGCGGAAAGTTACAAGGTTAAATTTGCCACATAACAAGATAATTTTTGAATTTTTAATTGAATGAAGAACGAATTTGTTTGACGAAAGGGGAACTGGGAGAAAACACGGATAGGGGAGGCTTTATTTCCAGCTCTTGACCTGTTTTTGGAAGGCTTTTATAATAGAAGCATAATCATTTTAAAGGAGCGGAGGAAACCGATGGGATATAAACGGCTCTGGTTTTCGATAGCTTTTGTAATACTTATTTTGTGCGGCTGCGGCAGGGAAGAAGTCATACAGTCAAACAAAAGCGGAGAAGGATTCCACGCATATATTGAATATACAAAATCTCTATCCTATGAGCAGTGGGAAGAAATTTTTACGTTGCCCTGGGTCGACGATTACACCCTAGCTGGTCAGGAAGGAGCCTTATCAGACGACCTGTCCGCACTGGGCGACCGGGCAGAACACGGCCCTTATTGGATGGACAATCCTTTACGGGGACAAAAGACCGAAGCGCCCCACTTTTACCTGATGGCTTTTCGTAAGCTCACAGCTAAAGATTTGGAAAAAGAGATGGATTACACCTTATTGGAGGGGGAGATTCCTTCTCCTGACGGTAAAGGGCAGTGCCTCATCAGCGAACCCTTGGCCGAATTAAACCACAAATCGGTGGGAGATGTCATCCTGCTTAAAAACTGGCTGGATCCGGAAAAGACCGTCAAAGTGAAAATCACCGGTATTTATAAAGGCCCGGAGGGAGGCGAAATCATGGACGAACGCCTCAAGGATTCTTTGGCGGACGAACCGATGAACGGTATTTTCGTCACAGTTGAGGATTTAAAGCGGCTGACCCATGGCGCTGAGCGGGAAGGCGTATGGCGACTGTCGTCCCTGACCCTGGACGAAGCGGCCTCTGTCGACAAGGTCCGGGAGGAAATCGAAAACCTGGGCCTCTCCAACTCGGTCAAGCTCTACACCGCCGAAGAACTGATGGATCGGATGATGGGTGGTGGACAGTTGCACGAGGACAGCGCGGGTGAATAGCTGGCTACAGCTCAAAATAAGGTATGATTGAAGATCCTCTCTTTTGAGGATTTCCATAGAAAAAGGCATTGCAAAGCGGCGATAGCCGGTTGCAATGCCTGTTCTTTTTTGCGATATCGTTTTTAGAACCTTTCTTGCCTCCGCTGTTTTCTCAGGGCGCGGCGCTTAATCCCGGCCTCGAACTCCTCCTTCTCCTCGTCTGTGACGGGGATAATGTGAGGGACCTGCACTGGCTTTTCGTTTTCATCCAAAGCGACCATGACAAGGTACGCCCGGTTGATGAGCTTCCGCTCGCCGCTCAAGTCCTCTACAAAGGTGTCCACCCGCACTTCCATAGAGGTTTCTCCAACATGAGTGATTTGCCCCCGGAGCATGACGGTGTTGTTCACATGGGCTGCCGCTTTAAACTGGAGATTGTCGATGGAGGCGGTGGTCACGTTTTGGTTGGAGTGCCGCCGGGCGACAACACCGGCTACGATATCGATCCATTCTACCAGCCTGCCGCCGAACAGCCGGTCAAAGCCGTTGATGTGTTCGGGCAGGATGATCTGCACCTGTTCGGTGCGGGATTCCGCCACGGTTTTTGCAATGCGCTGTTCCATAACATTCTCCTTTTACTTTGTTGCAGATAGCAAGTCAAAGATGCTACCCGCTGCTAGTTTGATCGCGATAAAATACACTCCATAGCCCCATTGTATGGCTTGAGCGAAAGAAGTTTCAGGCGGGCCGGACGGGTTCCCGCTGGAAAGAGAGGAATACCGCTCCCCAAGATGGACGGTATCACAGTGAGATGATACCGATCAATCAAATCGGCGTCCATACATTGCTTGGCCAGGTGGGCGCCGCCGCAAATCCAGATGTTTTTTCCAGGTTGAGTTTGAAGCGATCTGATCCACTGATCCACCGCCTGGCTGACAAAGTGAATATTTTCAGCATCCACTAGTTTTCGATGGGTAAAGACATAGCTTTCCAGTTGCGGATAGGGCCATTTGTCAGGAGAAAGCTCTGTGACGATTTGATGATAGGTGTTATACCCCATGACAACAGTGTCCACCGTTTCTATAAACTGCTCATATCCTTTTTCGTCATTCGGCCCTTTTTCTGTACTGTCAAGCCAGCTGACACCGCCGTTTGGATCGGCGATATAGCCGTCCAGGCTAACAGCGATATACAAAACCACGTCTCTCAAAAAAATCCTCCTCGGCATGGTTTGATTACAACATGGATAGTATACCACATTGGGGAAGATTGTTGCAAATAGAGAATGGTTCTTTGACGTATTTTCCAAAAATACAAGAAAAACCTCTTGACAAGAGCCAAAAAAAGGATTATCCTATTACCAATATCACAAATGCGCGGACAGGGACGTGTTTTTGCCGCAGGACTTTCAGAGAGCCGCCAGTTGGTGCGAGGCGGTAGGACGGGTAAAAGCAGATCACCCTCGAGCAGACCGCTGAAACCGTTTTTAGGCAGTAAGTGGGTACGGTTTTCCTCCGTTATGGGAAAGCACATTGTTGGATGTGACTGAGAGGCCGGCTAGTCCGGCAAACAGAGTGGTACCGTGGAAGCAAAGCTTTCATCTCTAAAAAGGGATGAAAGCTTTTTAATTTTTCATCTAATAATTGGAAGGGGTCTTGATATGCTACTGACTGGTGCTCAAATCATTATGGAATGCCTGCTGGAACAGCAGGTGGATACCGTTTTCGGCTATCCCGGCGGAGCGGTTTTGAATATTTACGACGCACTTTATGAATACAGTGACCGGTTAAATCACATCCTCACTGCCCACGAACAGGGGGCGGCTCACGCAGCTGACGGCTATGCCCGTTCCAGCGGCAAAACCGGCGTCTGCATCGCCACCTCCGGCCCTGGCGCCACCAATCTCGTCACCGGTATCGCCACAGCCTATATGGACTCGGTGCCCGTGGTTGCTATCACCGGAAACGTAAACCGGGATTTGTTGGGACTCGACAGCTTCCAGGAGGTGGACATCACCGGCATCACTATGCCCATCACCAAACACAATTTTATTGTCAAGCGGGTGGAGGATTTGGCCGACACCATCAGGGAGGCGTTTCTTATCGCCAACGAAGGACGAAAGGGCCCTGTCCTCATCGATATCCCCAAGGATGTCACCGGCGCGAAATTTGAGTACATACCAAAAGCCCCTCAAGAGTCGAAAGTTCCCTCTCTGCCTCCAAAAGAGTGGATGGACAAGGCGGCCGAGCTCCTCAAAAGCAGCAAACGCCCTTTGGTTTACGCGGGCGGCGGCGTCATTTTGTCGGAGGCGGCGCCAGAACTGAAAAGGCTAGCGGAACAGCTGGACGCGCCGGTGTCCTGCTCCCTCATGTGCCAGGGGGGCTTTGACCAGACCGCCCCTCGCTACATCGGCATGATGGGGATGCACGGGACCAAAACCGCCTCCCTCGCCATCGCAAACTGCGACCTATTGGTGGCGGTGGGGACTCGGTTCTCCGACCGGGTCACCTGCAATCCCGACACCTTTGCCACCCGCTGTCCCATCCTGCAAATCGACATCGATCCGGCGGAGTTTAACAAAAACATCGACGTGGATATCCGGCTTTCCGGCGACGCCAAAGCGGTGTTGCAGGCGCTATTGCCCATGTTCCCCCAGATGGAACACAAATCCTGGATGGAGAGTGTCGCAGGTTGGAAAGCGGAGTTCCCGTTGATCCAGCGCGCCGAAACGGAAGACGGCGTGACGCCTCAGATGGTGCTGGAAACTTTAAGCGCGCTCACCCATTCCGAGGCGATCCTCTCAACCGAGGTGGGCCAGCATCAGATGTGGGCGGCGCAATTCTACGATTTTAAACACCCCAGACAGTTTATCACTTCCGGCGGCCTCGGCACCATGGGGTTTGGATTGGGAGCGTCCATCGGCGCGCAGGTGGCAAATCCCGGCAAACAGGTTGTCAACATCGCCGGAGACGGCGGTTTTCATATGAACGCCAACGAGCTGTCCACCGCAGCCAAGTACAACATCCCTATCATTGAGCTGCTCTTTAACAACGAGGTACTGGGCATGGTACGCCAGTGGCAGAAGCTTTTCTATGACGGGCGGTTTTCCCAGACGACGCTGGAGAAAAAGACAAATTACGAGAAATTGGCAGAGGCTTACGGCGTAAAAGCCATGACCATCGCCAAAAAAGACGACATCGAGCCGGTGCTCAAAGCGGCACTGCAAGAAGAAGGGCCGGTGTTTATCAACTGTATCATCGACCGGGACATCAATGTCCTTCCCATGGTGCCGGCGGGCGCCTCGGTGGAGGAACCGATGCTTGAAATCAACTGGAAAGCCTAAGGAAAGGACGGAATGAGAAGATGGAAAAAGAATACCTGTTATCGGTTACGGCCAAAAACCACACCGGCGTCCTTTTGCGGATTGCGGGGCTTTTCAGCCGCCGTTGCTATAACATTTTAAGCATCGTCGCCGCTCAGAGCGAGGATTCTGAGACCTCACGGCTCATTATCGTAGTAAAAGGAGACGACAAAATCGTCAGGCAGGTGGAAAAACAGCTCTGTAAGCTCTACGATGTGGAGCAGGTAGATGTGCTCAACGAGGATGAAGCGGTCATCCGGGAGTATCTGCTCGTCAAAGTGGCGCGGAATTCCGAGACCAACGCCCAGCTTGTGGCAATCGCCAATGTCTTCCACGCCGACGTGTTAAATGTCTCGGAAAACTCGATGATTTTGGAGCTTGCAAGCAATGCCAAGACCTTAAACTCTTTTGTGGAGCTGTTAAAGCCCTATGGCATTCAAAAAATCCTGCGCACCGGCGCAATGGCCATGACCATGTAGAAAAGAGGAAACAGTATGCTGACACTAGACAAAATCTATCAAGCTTCTTATGTGCTCAAAAAAGTTATCCGCCCCACCGACGTGATTTTGGCGCCGGCCGTCAACCCCGACAGCCAGGTCTATCTGAAAACCGAGAATTTGCAGGTGACAGGCTCCTTTAAGGTGCGGGGCGCTTATTTTAAGATTTCCCAGCTCACCGACGAGGAAAAAGCCTGCGGCGTCATTGCCTGCTCTGCCGGAAACCACGCTCAGGGGGTGGCTCTGGCGGCAAAGGAGTGCGGTATCAAGTCTTTGATCTGCATTCCGGACGGCGCACCCATCTCCAAGGTGGAGGCCACCAAAAGCTACGGCGCCGAGGTGATGCTGGTCAAAGGAGTTTACGACGACGCTTATAACAAGGCCATCGAGGTGCAAAAGGAAAGAAAGATGACCTTCATCCATCCCTATGACGATGTGGACGTCATCGCGGGGCAGGGGACGATTGGGCTGGAGCTTTTGCAGCAGATTCCCGACCTGGACGCGGTCATCGTCCCCATCGGCGGCGGCGGGCTCATCTCCGGTGTGGCATTCGCCGTGAAAGCGTTAAATCCCAACGTCAAGGTTTACGGCGTACAGGCAAGCGGGGCGCCTTCCATGTACAATTCCATCCTCCAGCATAAGCAGATCACCCTGGACAGCGTCAACACCATTGCCGACGGTATCGCCGTCAAGCACCCGGGGGACATCACCTACGACATCTGCCAAAAATATGTGGACGAAATCGTCACCGTCACCGACGACGAAATTTCCACCGCCATTTTGACCCTCATCGAAAAGCACAAGATGATAGCCGAGGGGGCAGGTGCTGTGTCGGTGGCCGCCGCTTTGTTCAACAAGGTGGACATCAAGGGTAAAAAGGTTGCCTGCCTTGTCTCCGGCGGCAACATCGACGTGACCATCCTCTCCCGGGTCATCAGCAGGGGCCTCATGAAAGAGGGCCGCTCCGCCGATGTGACTATCGCTCTGATGGACAAGCCGGGCCAGTTGCAGGACGTCTCCACCATCATCGCCAAGCTGGGCGCAAACGTGGTATCCGTCCGCCACGACCGCTCCGACGAAAACATGGACATCAACTCCTGTTTCCTGCGGCTGCGGATGGAGACTCGGGACCACAAGCACGTGGAGGAGATCCGCGACGCTTTGACGAAGGCGGGCTACAAACTGGTGGATAAAGCGAGATAATTTTAAATTTTAAGGGTAAAAGCGGCAGAAATCACTGCCGCTTTTGTCAAATTAATAGTGACTTTTTTTGCCCTTTATGGTATACTCTGGATGTCCTTGCGCATAGAGGTTGTGTGAGAAGGATAATGACTAATAAAGGAGCATTTTACGATGAATTTATTGAGAAGGATCACTGTTTTTGCCGTTACAGCTGTTTCGATGTTAGCGTTTGCTTCCTGTGGGGAAACAGACGCTGAGAACATTTTGCTGCAGGCGCAGGAAAAGTCTGAATCGATCCAGAGTATGGATTACACCATGAATGTTGATATGGACTTGAGTAGCGGCGGCCAAACCGTTTCGATGGCTATGACGGGGGATGCTTCCTGCTTTTCCGATCCCATGAAGATGAAAATGACGATGACCATGGACATGGGGGATTTGGGCAGTCAGGATGTCGATATCTACGCCGAAGAAACAGACGGAAAGTTTGTTACTTACAGCGGAGCGGCGGGCAGTTGGGTTAAACAGGAGGTGGACTCCTTAGCGCAGTACGACGGTATGTCCAGCATGAAGGTTTACCTTGACAACGCCGGCAGCCTGAAGCTTGACGGGGAAGAGGAACTGGCAAGCGGACCCGCCCATAAAATCAGCGCGGTGATTTCCGGGGATTCCATGGAAGAGGTCCTCAATGCGTCAGGAGTGATGGATTCTATGATGGGCCAGTTGGGGACGGAGTACATCGATATGATAAAAGTCATGTATTCGGATATGGGGGATTTACCAGTCACCATCTGGGTCAACAAAGAGAACGGATATCCGGTCAAGTACGAGATGGATATGACCGAGATGATGAGCCAGATGATGAACAAGTTGATGGAACAGATGGGTGATGCGGCACAGGGCGTTACCGTAGACGTGGGTAAAATGGTTCTTTCGATGGAAATGAACAACATCAACAACGCCACTGAGTTTGAAATTCCGCAGGAAGCCAGGGACGCACAGCTGATTGGAGCGTAAAGAAAGGGTATAGCAAATGGCCCATTAGAAAAATCGTGCATAAAAACAGCGGCCTTTTGAGCAATTCATTCAAAAGGGCCGCTGTTGCTCTTTTTTGAAAGAGTTGCTTTATACCTTTATCCGGTTTTTACCTCACCGGATAGGAAAAAAATTTTTCATCTGATGAATGGATTATATTTTTTCAATCGTATTACAGATGAAGCCGGCAACGGCAAAATGGATTGGAGGAATCAGAGATGAAAAAAGTAATAGCAACGATTCTTGGAGTAGCATTGGTACTTTGTTTTGGCGCCACCAGCGCGTTTGCAGCCACTCAGGGCCGCGGCTATCATTATGTGGATGCAAACAAAGACGGAATATGTGATTACGCCGGGACCGCCCGCCGATACACCGACGTAGATGAAGACGGCGTATGCGACAATTGCAGCGTTAGGGGGATCGGGCGCAGACAGAACTTTGTGGATGCGGACGGCGACGGAGTTTGCGACCGCTGTGCCCACGGCGCGCGTTTACAGGGCGGATTTGGCTGTGGGAACGGCCTCCGACGGGGATGCAAAAAATAGCAGTTGAGGTCTTACAATGCAAAACGAGCAAGACGTAAACAGGGCCCTCGACCGGTATTCCGATCGTAAGGCGGCTTTGCATGATACATCTAAAAAACGTTGCTGACACCGAGGACATCTTTCAAACGGTGTTTTTGAAATACGCCCTTCGTTCCGCGTCCTTTGAAAATGAAGAACATGAGAAGGCTTGGTTTATCCGGATTACCATCAATGCCTGCAAGGATCTGCGCAAGAGCTTTTTTCGAAGCCGCACCGTCTCGATGGACGAGCTGTTGGATCAGCCTGCCCCTTTGTCCCCGGATCACCGGGAGGTCTTGGAGGCTGTCCTTTCGCTGCCGGCAAAATACAAGGACGTGGTTTTCCTTCACTATTACGAAGGATATACCGCCCCGGAAATCAGCCGGATTCTTCACAAAAACGTCAATACCATTTACACCCTCCTGACCCGGGCTAGACAGGCTCTCAAGGAAAAGCTGGGAGGTGACGGACTTGAATAAGCTGCAAGAAATTTTTGATAACGTCCACGCAGAGGATGCGCTGAAAGATAAGACAAGAGTATTTTTACGGAAAAAAACCAGAGACTATCAAAAAAACAAGGCGTCCCGTTTCAAAAGGATGATTCCGGCCGTGGCCTGCGTTTTGCTTCTCTTGGCCGGATGGGGTGGTTACCGAATTTATTTTACCCCTACGGCGGTGCTCAGCATCGATATAAACCCGTCGGTGGAATTGGGAATCAACCGGTTTGACAGGGTCGTTTCGGTTAAGGAGTACCAGGACGATGAAGAGAATCTGACGGGCTCTACTTCCGTTCGGTTTATGGAATACACCGAGGCGTTGGAACAAATTTTGTCCAGCGAGCCTATTGCCGACTTGGTGGCTCAAGACGAGGTCCTGTCCATTACCGTCATAGGCTCCGATGAGGGACGTACCGAAGAGATGCTTTCCAGCATTGAAAAATGTACCGCAGGGCAGAAAAATACCTATTGTTACGCGGCGAACTCCCAGGAGGTGGCAGCGGCCCATGAAGCGGGCCTTTCCTATGGAAAGTATCGGGCGTTTTTGGAAGTACAGGCTCTCGACCCAACTATTACAGCTGAAGAGGTCAAAAATATGACGATGCGTCAAATCCGCGATCTCATCAAAGACCTTTCAGGAGACGATTTTTATCAACCTCAAAGCGATGGAACCCAAAGTGGGCATCGTGGCTTAGGAAATGGATATGGGTCGGGGCAGGGAAAGGGAAAAGGCAACATGGGAAACGAGTAAAAGGTGATCTGATTCCCTTCTAAAGCGTTTTGATTTGTATTTAGCATGGTAGAAAAAATCCCCCGGCTGCTGCCGGGGGATTTTTGTTATGCTTTTTCAGATCCAATAACGGCGGTGACCACCGACTGAGCGGGCAATGTGATGGAGAACGTTCCATCGGCGCAGTCGACGATTTTATCGAAGTCGCCCTCAAAGTGCAGAGAGCGGATGCCGTCGGGCATCGCAACTTGGGCTTTCGCATCGCTGTTGGAGAGGTTTACAAGGACGATGAGTTCCTCCCCGTCTGCAAACTTCTTCCAGTGGGCGCCCATGACGGCGGGCACCGAGATGATTTGACCTTCCGCCATGGCGCAGCCGTAGGTAGTGATGGGCGTTTGGTCACTTTCGATGGAGAGCGGGCGGAGGAGCTTGCCGGCGTAGAAGAATTCCTTGTGGGCTTCCCTTGCGCGGACGCATTTTTTGTAGAATTCCCGGTAGCAGGTGGTCAGATACTGATGGGGAATAATCCAGCCCATCTGCTCGCCAAAGAGGAAGGACTCGGCGGCGAAGATTTTGACGCCTTCTTCGTCCTTCAACGAGTTGTAATCCCGGCCTACCAACGCCACTTTCCCTCCGTACACAGCGGAGAAGGCGGGAACCTGGGAATTTCTCACCCAAGCCCAGGAAAGCAAAGCCTCGATGGTTTTCATATAGGCTTCTCCAGTACACTCGGTGACGAACGCGCCGGTTTCGGGACCGTGGGTTTTCATCCGGCTGACCATTTGGTTATAGTTGTCGATCCACCAGGAGCCGCCGCCTGCGGCGTGGTTGTGGTGGGGATCGGCGCAGAGGTTTGGTTTGGCGGCGGCAATCTGATCGAGATATACGCCGTCCATTCCCAGTTCGTTGTACACCTTGTCCACCAGTTCACACTGGGTATCCTGCCACACAATCGAGGAGGGGCACATGACCGCCAAACGCACTTTTGGACCGCCGTTTGGCTTGTTAAAGGGGCTTAACTCGACAAAGGTATTGCCGTCCAAATCCTTGGAGGTACCGGGGAGCGCCTTGGAAGTGAATTCCCAGTCGTCAGCCCCACCGTCCAAATCGTCCCAGCAGCGGCTGTTGATATAGGGCACCAATTTGATGCCCGCCTGCTGCAAAAGGGGCGCTTTGCGGATAAACTCCCGTTTGGCCGGGAAGAAATGGGGGTATTCGTTGTCAAACATGGTCTGGTGCCAATGGTATACGTGATTGGCAGAGGGGACGCCCAGGTCTTCATGAGCTTTTAAAGTTTCCTCAAACCAGTCTCTCGTTTTTTCCGGTTCGATGCAGGGGTCGTCCAGCATAGAACGCCACCAATGGGAACAGGTTTTCATCCATTCCGCTGTATGGATCGGGCCGTTTTCGTCCGTTTCCGGGAGCCAGTTTGCTTCCCTCTCTACAAAGTCCTTGTAGATCATGCAGGCGTCGTACCAATCGCCGTCAAACAGCTGCCAAACCGCTTTCCCCGCTAGGGAAGAGGAGTTGCCGGCCTTATCGATCAGTTCAAAGGGATAGGTGAATCCGAATGAAATGGTCTGTTTAAAGAGCTGCTTATCAAAATTGCAGACCTTGTAGGCGGGAGCCGGGTCGTGAACACCGTAGTAGATGCCGCATCCCATTTTGGTGTTGTAAACCGCGCCGCACTGCAACGAAGCGCCGAAGCCCGGATAGTTTAAAGAAGCGTGGGCGGCGGCACTACTCAAGTGACGACGGATTTCACCGCTGCCATAAGGCGATAGAAGGGTGGTATGATCGTCGGTATTCATCGTCAGGCGGGGGTATTCCGCATCCTGAACCGAATAGACAGCGCTCTCGTTTTGAACCGACAGATCCCAGGAAATCCGGCTTCTTTCCGAATCGCAAAAGGCGGTCAGGATAACCGAGATGTTTTCCACCTCCTTGTGGTCGGAAAACACCCAGGTGTGCATATTTTTGGTGGAAGTGGTCTGAATGCTGCCCCATCCCTCATGGGAATCCAGGTGGAGTTTGGTCTTCTTCTCCACATGGCGCAGGTTCAGAGAGAAGAGCATGTTAATGCCGCGGCTTAACAGCATTTTTTCCTTTCGTACATCTTCGATACGCAAAAGATCAAGCCCTTGGCCATTTTGATGCAACACAATCTTTAAGTTGCCCGTCGCAATCATTTGATTGCCCTCCAACAGAGCATTGGATGCGTCCAGGCAGGGAATTTTGTCGAGCCAGCTCTCCGCGTCAATGGATTCCGTGCTGCAAACAATGTTAGAGACAAACGGATTTTGGGGCCCGTATTCGCTGATGTCGTAGATCTTTACATTGTTCTGGTAATCGGCTTTCACCGTTACCACCCCATCGGCGGACTGCAAAGCGGGATAACCGCCGGCAAAGGCAAAGTTTAAGTCGCCCGCTGTAAAGGATATGTAGTTTTCCCCGATGTAAAGGTCGTCCCGCGCGGGAATCTCCACCTGAGGCAAGCCGGCCAGCATATTGGAAATAGACGCTTTCTCAAAGGTGAGACATCCGATCTGGAAAGGGAAAACCATTTCCGCGTTGTTGGGGTTTAAAGTGACGAAAACCTGAACCAAAGGGATCGTTTTGTAAGCGACAAAGTCGTAGGCCACTGCTTTTTCCATTTCTTTGACGGTGACGTATACCCGGGTGACAGTGGCTTCAGTGCCCTCAAAGGTTGTAAACTGGGCCGGTTGCGCGGGGGCGAATTCCTCTTCGTTTGCGTCCCGGTACAGATCGTTTAACGCTACTTTTTTGCCGCAAAAGGTGTAGTAGAGGCTGTCATTTTCGAAACCGGCAACGCCAGACCCCTCGGAGCAGGTGTTCTCACTGCCGCTGCAGAGGGTTAGTGCGGCGCCTTTTGGGGCTTTCGTGAGCAGATTTCCTGCAATAGTGCTTTCAAAGGGAGAGGGAACAAACTGGGAAGGAAGGCGTTCCCCATCACAGCATGCAGCGCGGCTGTGATCCCCACTTGGAACTTGTAGCCAGGTGTAAATCGCTTTTTTCATCAAAATGTCATTCCTTTCTAGAGGTTCGGCATATGATTGCCACTATGGTATATCAATAAAATTGAACCATTGCCGTACATAATTGGCGGCAATGGCGGAAATCCTAATTGGACAGAAAACCTTTATACCTGCGCTCTTTAGTGACCACAGGAGAAAGTGCGGGCAGTTTTATAAAAATTTCCAGCTTTCCCTATTGAAAGAATTATATTATATGTTACATGAAAAGTCAATGAATGAGGCATTTTTTTAAAGAATTCCACTACTTTTTTAAATTTTCCAATTGTCTTTCGGACTCTTCGGCAGGCCGTAAATTTTTTAAGAAAACTCTTGACAAATAGACTCTCACCATGTAAAATAGAAAAAGTCACGGACAGACTGTATTACAAAAATTTTCTGTCCAG
This sequence comes from uncultured Oscillospiraceae bacterium, assembly GCA_904396495.1. Classification (GTDB taxonomy): domain Bacteria; phylum Bacillota; class Clostridia; order Oscillospirales; family Ruminococcaceae; genus Fumia. Next base: position 116 of record CAJFOJ010000009.1, on the reverse strand, counting down.
TAGCTTAATCCTTTGTACGGATATATAAGGAATCTGGAGAAGTCGCCTAGCTTGGTTTATGGCGCACGACTGGAACTCGTGTATGGGTTAATAGCTCATCGAGGGTTCGAATCCCT
>CAJFOJ010000008.1 GCA_904396495.1 uncultured Oscillospiraceae bacterium | reverse complement strand
CTGTCGCTGCGCCACTCCTCCTAAAACTCAATATTCCTGCACTAGGGGCTTTTTTATGCTGTCTGCACAATCTGGGGCGGTTCAATTATCTGGACGGGGGGTTTGTGTCATTCAGCATCGGATGGAGAGGGATTTTCTGTTAAGGCGGCGCCATTTTGGGAAGTATCCCCATCCCCGTCGGAGGAAATTGCCGTTTTTTCCAGCTTATCGGCTTTTTTCTTGGCGTCGTAGAGCTTGGTGGCCGTGACAACCACGCCGCTCAACGCCAAAATGCCCAGCAGGTTTGGAAGGACCATCAGGCTGTTGAAAAAGTCCGCCAGCGCCCAGACAGTCTCCACCTTGAGGAAGGAGCCTACGACGATAAAAACAACCACCAAGGCGGCATAAATTTTCACTGCCTTTTTGCCAAAAAGGTAGGATACGTTGATCTCACCGAAGAAATACCAACTGATAATGGTGGAAAAGGCGAAAAAGAACATGCAGATGGCGATAAAAACAATTCCCACATACCCGAAGGTGCCCGCAAACGCCGATTGGGTCAACTCGGTGCCGGTGACGGAACCATCCACATTGACACTGGTCAAAATGACGAGGGCTGTGAGGGTGAGGATGACAAAGGTGTCGATAAAAACGCTAATCATGGCCACAACCCCCTGGTCGCAGGGGTCTTTCACCTTTGCGGTGGCGTGGGCGTGAGGGGTGGACCCCATGCCGGCCTCGTTGGAAAAGAGGCCCCGGGCCACACCGTAGCGAATGGCCTTTTGCACTGTGGCCCCCAGTATGCCGCCCCCGACTGCGACGGGGTTAAAGGCGCCTACAAAGATGGAGTAGAAGGCGTTTCCAATGTTGCGGTAGTTGACGCAGAGGATGGCAACTGCGCCGACGATGTAAAACAGTGCCATGATGGGGACGATTTTTTCGGTGAAGGAGGCGATGCGCCCGATGCCGCCCAAAAAAATAAAGCCTGCGATGGCGGCCACGATGATGCCGATGATCCAAGGTTCGATGTGAAAAGCGGTTTCAAAGGCGCTACCGATTGAATTGGACTGGACCATGTTTCCCATAAACCCCAACGCCAAGATGATAAAGACAGAGAACAGCCCCGCCAAAATTTTTCCGAGCTTTCCTTTAAAAGCGGCACGGATGTAGTAAACGGGGCCGCCGGTGACGTGCCCGTTTTGATCCACCGTTTTGTATTTCTGGGCGAGGGTGGCCTCCGCGTAGATGGTGGCCATGCCGAAAAAGGCGCTGACCCACATCCAGAAGATGGCGCCAGGTCCGCCCGATACGATGGCGGTTGCGGCCCCGGCCAGATTCCCGGTTCCCACCTGGGCAGCGATGGCCGTGGTCAGGGCCTGGAAGGAACTCATGCCGTCTTTACCGGCTTTATCGCCTTTGAATTTGATGTTGCCGAAAGTGGCTTTCAGCCCGGCTTTGAATTTCCGCACCTGGACGAATTTGAGGCGGATGGTAAAATAAATTCCCGTCCCGCAAAGCATGATGAGCAGGACATAATTTTGCAAAAAGCCGACAATGGCGTTGATGACGTCGTTGATATACTCCAAGGTTAACTCCCCTCATACACTATTTTAACGTTTTAATTTCCATCTGCTAAAAGAATATTACAGCCCCTTTTTATAATTGGGAGGAAAAAACGCCGGATTCGACAGAGTTTATTATACTGGGTTTGGCAGGATGGGTCAAGAATTTGATAAAAATTTATCAATTTTCCCGCTATTGTACAAAAGCTTCCGCAATTTCTCATGAATAATGCATAGAAAAGCCGGCGGATATCCCGCCGGCTGCGATTTTGTGGTTTAGATTAACGGGAGGTAGGCCATGATCTGTTCGGTGATGAAAACCGCCGCCGTGGCGGAAAGCGCCACCGTCAAAAGCCCCCTTCCGAAATAGGCGAGGATGACGGCCACAGCCGCTCCCACCAAAGCGGAAATCAGGTTGGAAGTGGAACTGAATATTTCCGGAAAGGTCATGGCTGCCAGCACGGCATAGGGCACGTAAAATAGAAACGACCGGATAAATTTGTTCTGGATTTTTTTCTTGAAGATGGCCAGCGGCAGCATCCGCGGCAGATAGGTGACCAGCGCCATAATCAAAATGGCGATTATAATCCTTTGATACTCCATAAAGCTCCCCTTTCATTTACGCGGGTTCTTCGTCGTCCACCGGGAACCGGTAGGCGGCGAAAGCCGATGCCGCAACGGCGCAGATGATGATAATCCAACCGCTGGAGAGTTCTTTGAGCACCGGCGTCCAGTGGAGGACACAGCTGAGCGCCACGGCGACGAGCACGGTGAGAAGCACCGGTTTCGCTTTGCGGCAAGGGGGGATGATGATGGCCAAAAACATGCCGTAGATGGCGATACCCAAAGCGCTCCGAAGAGCCAGGGGCAAGATGCTGGTCGCCGCCGCGCCGAGAAAAGTCCCCAGCGCCCACCCGATGTACGGCGTGGCGATCAGCCCAGCTAAATATGGGGCGGTGACGGCACCGGGCTGCTGCATGGCGACGGCGAACACTTCGTCGGTATTGCCAAAGGAGAGGATACAGCGCTCAAAGGTCGTCATTTTTTCGTCCACCTTTTGGGAGAGGGAAAGGGACATGAGCATATAGCGGATGTTGATGACAAAGGTGGTGACGGCGATTTCTAAGTATCCGCCGCCGGACAAAATCAGGCTTGTCCCGGCGAACTGTCCCGCCGAGGTGAAATTGGACATGGAAATCAAAACCGCCACCCAGACGGGTAAGCCGTTTTCCGCCGCCATCATGCCGAATGCAAAGGAGACGGACAGGTACCCCAGGCAGATGGGGAGGCCGTCTTTGGCGCCCTTCAAAAGGGCGGAAAGGCAGGTATGGGAAGAAGCTTTCATCAAAAAATCCCTCAAATCTATTTATATAGGTAGAATCTGCTGAAAATTTTATGACGCCGGCGTCTGCAAAAATCGCCGCTCTTTGACGGCAAAGGGTTGAAAACGGCCCCTTTGAAGGCATCTGTTCACGCCGTGAGGCCATTATATCACTTTTTTGACTTTTATGGGGCATGATAGGGAGGATTTGGCAAATTTTCTGCATTCTGTCAAGAATGCTCCATCCTTTTCCAGGATTTTTGTTGAGATTCATGGAAGAGTGTGCTATACTGATACCAAAGTTTCACATTTCAATCGGTTCACGATAAAAAGGAGAAGGTTATGGGCATTATCAAAGCGGCAACAAACGCCATTGGCGGAGGTTTGGCCGATCAGTGGCTGGAGGTCATTGAAGCAGGCGATATGGGCGATAACACCGTGTTCTGCGAGGGTGTCCCGGTCCGCCGGGGGGACAAACGAAACCAAAATAAAAAGGGGAGCGCCGACGTGATTTCCGACGGCTCCATCATCCATGTGCAGCAAAACCAGTTTATGCTTTTGGTGGACGGGGGCAAGATCGTGGATTACACGGCGGAACCCGGCTACTTTGAGGTGCGGGGCAGTTCGGCGCCCTCCCTGTTAAACGGGCAGTTCAGCGAGGCACTCCACGAGACCTTTGACCGCATCCGGTTTTCCGGGGTGACGCCTTACGAGCAGAAGGCGTATTTCATAAACCTTCAGGAGATTAAAAACATCGCTTTTGGGACGGTCACTCCCATCAACTATTTCGATAATTTCTACAACGCCGAGCTGTTTTTGCGGGCCCATGGCTATTTTTCCATCCGGATTGTGGAACCGCTAAAATTCTACGCCGAGGCGATTCCCAGAAACGCCGAACATGTGGACGTCCAGGACATTCACAAGCTGTACCTGTCGGAGTTTTTAAACGGCTTGCAGACGGCAATCAACCAGATGTCGGTGGACAATATCCGCATTTCCCATGTCGCTTCCAAAGGGGTGGAGCTGGCCCGATACCTTTCCACCGCCCTGGATGAGGAGTGGACCCAGAAGAGGGGCATGGTTATCGAGTCGGTGGGAATCCAGAGCATCTCCTATGATGAAAACTCCAAAAAGCTCATCGAGCGCCGCAACGAAGGCGCTATGCTTTCCGATCCCAATATCCGGGAGGGATATGTCCAAGGGGCGGTTGCCCGGGGAATGGAGGCAGCTGGCTCCAACAGAAACGGTGCTATGATGGGGTTTGCAGGGCTCGGCGTGGGTATGCAGGCCGGGGGCGGTTTTGTGGGCGCAGCCAGCGCCGCCAACCAGAATCAGGCGGAGCGGGAGGCTGAGAGAAAACAGCAGGCGGCTCAAAACCCCTGGAAATGCTCCTGTGGACAGGAGAACACCGGGGCCTTCTGCCAAAACTGCGGCAAGGCGAAAGCTTCTTCTGGGAGCTGGAACTGTTCCTGCGGCCAGGAAAACACCGGGAATTTCTGTCAAAATTGCGGCGCCAAACGGCCGGAGAGCACAAAGTGCCCCAAATGCGGCTGCGTTTTGGAGAAAGAGGCTAATTTCTGCCCGGAATGCGGACAGAAGCTCAAATAGCCCGCGCGATTTCTATATTAATGTAATCAATACAAATTGCCGCCTGCTAACAAAACCGGGGCGGCAATTTTTCAAAAAATCCTACCGTTAAGGGGGAATTCCCATGAAAAAATACGTCGTGTCCTTAGATCAGGGGACCACCAGCTCCCGGGCGGTAATTTTCGACCGTGATCGCAACATCGTCAAAATGGCCCAACGGGAGTACAAGCAGATTTATCCAAAAGAGGGCTGGGTGGAGCACGACCCGATGGAAATTTACGCCTCCCAGTACGGGGTGCTGGTGGATGCGCTGCTTATGAGCGGCATCTCCGCTAAAGAGGTGGACAGCATCGGCATTACCAACCAGCGGGAGACCACCATCATCTGGGAAAAGGACACCGGCAAGCCCATTTACAATGCCATCGTCTGGCAGTGCCGGCGCACCGCTTCCATCTGCGAAGAACTGGAGGCCAACGGCTACGGCGATTATATCCGCGATACCACCGGCCTGCTCATCGACGCTTATTTCAGCGGCACCAAAATCAAATGGATACTCGATCACGTAGAGGGGGCCCGGGAACGGGCCAAGCGAGGGGAGCTGCTGTTCGGGACGGTGGACACCTGGCTCATGTGGAAGCTGTCGGGAGGGAAAATCTACGCCACCGATTACACCAACGCCTCCCGGACGATGCTGTTTGATATCCACAAACTGCAATGGGATGAAAAACTGTTGCAAATCCTCGACATCCCCGTCGAGATGCTGCCGCCGGTCAAGCCCTCCAGCTACTTCTACGGGATGGCCCAGGTAGGAGGCTTTGAAATCCCTATCACAGGGGTTGCCGGCGACCAGCAAGCGGCTTTGTTCGGACAGAGGTGCTTTCAAAAAGGGGAGGCCAAAAACACCTATGGCACCGGCTGCTTTTTGCTGATGAATACAGGAGAGACCCCCTGCCTCAGCAGCCACGGCATGCTGACCACCATCGCGGCCGGCGGGGAGGGAGAACTCCAGTACGCCATTGAGGGCAGCGTGTTCACCGGCGGCTCGGTGGTACAATGGCTTCGGGACGAGATGCGGCTTATCGGGGATGCGTCGGATTCCGAGTACTACGCCAAAAAAGCGGGTGATAACGGCGGTGTGTACATGGTGCCGGCTTTCACGGGACTTGGAGCGCCATACTGGGATATGTTCGCCCGGGGGACGATTATCGGCATCACCCGGGGCACCAACGCCTGCCACATCATCCGGGCGGCGCTGGAGTCCATCGCCTACCAGTCCAAGGAGCTGTTGGATGCCATTTTGGCTGACACCGGTGTCCAGCTTCGCCAGCTCAAGGTGGACGGCGGCGCCTCGGCCAACGGATTTTTGATGCAATTCCAGGCAGATATCATCGGCTGCCCGGTGGTGCGGCCTGCGGTACGGGAGACCACCGCTTTGGGGGCGGCGTTTTTGGCAGGGCTGCAAACCGGCTTCTGGAATAGGGAGGAGCTCAAAGCCCCGGGGCAGACCGATTGCGTTTACACCCCTTCCATGGCCGCAGAGGAGCGGGAAAGGCTCCTAACCAGCTGGAAAAGGGCGGTGGAGAGGGCCCTCCACTGGGCGGAAGAATGAGCTTTAATCGTTCAAACGTTCAAAAAGCCTATGTGGTGGTTTTGATTGCCGTATCTTGGCGAAGCAATTTGCGTTACAACCCTGTAATTCCAAAGAGGAAAACGATTGATTCGAATGTTTTCCTTCTTTTCTATCCAATTGATAAAAGCAAAAACCGGCGGTTATTCCGCCGGTTTTCGTTTTCATAAGATTTTCCAATGAAAAATATTTTTTTATCCTATTTTACGAATGAAATGGATGGGGGTATAATCGTATTAGAGTATAAAATGTAAAAGAAAGAAGCGATGAGGTTGAAAAGGGACTTGAAATTCTATGGAAAGCTTTTTTCCTCCACCTTTACCTTGAGCGCCTTCACTTTTGGCGGGGGATTTGTTATCATCCCGTTGATGCGCAAAAAGTTTGTGGAGAAATACCATTGGATTGAGGAGGAAGAAATGCTCAACCTGACGGCTATCGCCCAGTCTTCCCCGGGGGCCATCGCCGTCAACGCAGCCGTTATTGTCGGGTACCGATTGGCGGGGATTTTCGGTGCGCTGGTCTCCCTGGTGGGAACAGTGCTGCCCCCGCTTATCATCCTGACGGTGATCTCCTATTTCTACACCACCTTCCGGGATAATTTGACGATTCAGGCGCTGATGAGAGGAATGCAGGCCGGGGTAGCCGCCGTCATCATCGATGTGGTCTACACCATGGCAAAGAGCGTCGTTCAGGAGAAAAATGTCCCGCCCATCTTCATTATGGCCGCGGCGTTTGTGGCGGTGTATTTTTTTAAGGTGAACGTCGTTGTCATCATTATCCTGGCGGGCATCATTGGATGCGGAAACCGATTCCTTCGATCCCGAAACAAATCCGGCACAACGGAAAACTAGAATCTTTCGTTGAGGAGGATGTTACTATGGTGTATTTACAGCTTTTTTGGAGCTTTTTTCAAATCGGGTTATTCAGCATTGGAGGCGGCTATGCGGCCATGCCCCTGATCCAAAACCAGGTGGTGGATTTAAACCACTGGCTCAGCATGCAGGAGTTTGCGGACATCGTCACCATCTCCCAGATGACGCCTGGCCCTATCGCCATCAACGCCGCAACCTTTGTGGGCACTAAGGTGACGGGGCTCGCTGGCGCCATCGCGGCCACTGTAGGTTGTGTGCTGCCGTCATGCATTATTGTTTTAACGTTGGCATACTTCTATTATAAATACCAAGGGGCTACCTTCATAAAAGGAATTTTACAGGGGCTGCGTCCGGCCGTGGTCGCCATGATCGCGTCGGCAGGGCTTTCCATCCTCTGCTTGGCACTATTTGGAAGCGAGGAATTGGTGCTGCCGATCCGGCAAGTGGACTGGTGGGCTATGGGAATTTTCGTGCTGTGCCTTTTCATTCTGAGAAAATGGAAGCTCAATCCGATTGTGGTCATGTCAGGGGCGGGAGTTGCCGGAATCCTGATTTACAGGGTCTTATAGTATGTTGTCATGAGACTTAACCCAATCGAAATTTTAGCAATATTATATTTTGCTGAACAATATATTGTAAATATCTTCTATTTTACTCTAAAATTTACACTGTTTACTAGTAAAAACGTATATTATTTAAAATTAATACTAAAAATAGAAGTTTTGTGGAAAGTACCGAAATCTATTTGTTACCGGATTGTAATTCTCCCTAAATAACAGAAAATATGACCATATATTTCAGGGCAATTTTGGAAATATAAATTTATTAATAGTGATTTTGCACAAAAAAAGCGAGATAAAATCTTTGACAAACTTCAATGTGATGAATAGAATGGAAACAAATCGGTTACAATGGTTTACAAGATGAAACCGCTATGGAGCCGGAGCCCTTATGGGAAGCCGGTTTAGAGAGTCCAGTTGAGAGCCGATTTGGATTTTATCATGTGAAGGAGCAGTTATGAAATCAGTTTTATCTCGATTGGCTAAGCCTGTTGCGCTCGCCACCGTCGCAGTGGTAATATCTTCGCTGCTGAGCGGCTTAGTGAGCTTTGACAGCCTTGTCTATGTGGACGACGGCCAGAATAAACGGATTGTTTTAACAAAGCTTGAAAATCCCAGAGAAATTTTAGAGGAAGCGGATATTCCCCTCGGTAAATACGATGCCATCACTTACAGTGAAATCCGCAATCAGGTCTACAGCCTGGAGATTGATCGGGCCTATCCCGTTTCCATCAAAGCGGATGGGCAGCAATACTGGGTTCCCATGAGGGGTGAAACGGTTGCCCTCGCGCTGGAGCGGGCCGGTATCACCCTCGGCGAGGAGGACACCGTCACTCCGGCGCTCACCGAAAATGTCGCAGAAGACACCAAAATTGTCGTGACGAGGATCACCTACCGCACCCGGGAGGAAGTCTCTGAAATCCCCTATGATACAGTAACCGAGCGGACGCCAACCCTAAAAGACGGCGTCACCAAAGTGGTCACCCCAGGTGTTCCCGGACAGAAAACCACCGTCTATGAAGAGTATGTCGTGGACGGTGAGGTACAGGACTCCAAACTAGTGGAGGAGCGGGTCGACAAAAACCCGGTCACCGAAGTGGTGCTTTTGGGCGACAAGACAGCTCCGGTTTCTCCTTTGGCAGCCCCTGCGTCGTTGACGCTGGATGCCAACGGCAACCCCACAAGCTATGTGAAAAAGTTAACCGGTAAGGGTACCGCTTACAGCGCGGGCGACGGCGCTAAGACTGCCAGCGGGCGCAATGCGGTAGTGGGCCACGTTGCGGTCAATCCCAACATCATCCCCTATGGTACCAAGCTTTACATCAAAGCGTCCGACGGTTCGTTCACCTATGGTTACGCCATTGCGGCCGACACCGGGACTGCTCTGATGGACGGCCGAGTCCTCGTCGACTTGTTCTTTGACACCAATCAAGAGTGCTATGCCTTTGGCGCTAAAACGGTGGATGTCTACGTATTAGAATAAGATTTACACGGTGCAATACACAAAACCCGGCGTACGGCCGGGTTTTTGTTTATTTAGAATGTCATCCGGCGGGGCCGGCAAAAGGGTGGGTGATTCGAAGTCTCCCGCGGCAGAAAATTGTGGCCCCTTCATCGGCTTCTCAAGGGCATGTTCCTGCCTGGGGAGGAAATCCCTTCTGCTCTCCTTTTTGAGTAACGGCATTCCCTTTTTCGTTTACCACACCTGATTTTGAGCATCTTTTTGGTGAGGCTGATCAGCTAAAACTATTTTCGGTTACAGAAATTTATCTTCTTTGCAACAAATGGATAAATTTTTACCACTTAATAAACAGGAAAACTTTTTCTTCCAGTTGCCGGAATTTTTCGCCGGGAATTTTCGGAAAAGGTTGCATTTTTAACAGGAAATCGTATATAATAAATAGTAACCGTTTTTGCTTTTTAGACGGTTTTTGACAACTTGTGTGACAGAAGGGTGGAAAAAATCATGAAAAGCCCCTGTAGAACCGTTTTCGCTGTCGCGGCGATGCTGGTTTTGACGGCTTGCTCCACAACGACGGTTTTTTCCGAGCCGTCTGGCCTGACGGAATCCAGTGAAAACGCTATTACCGGAGATGCAGGCACAGTCGATTCGATTCTGACGCAGTTACATATAAATTCTTCCGAGGAAGTGTTGGCGGCACGCACCAACAAGGCTCCGGCTGACGAGGTCCGCGCCGTTTGGATCGCCTATCTGGATTTGGCGCCCATTCTCAAGGGGAAGACTGAGGCCCAGTTTACCGAAAGCATTGGGCAGATGTATGATAACTGTGTTTCCATCGGGCTCAATACCGTCATTGTTCAAGTCCGCCCCTTTGGCGACAGCTTTTATCCATCAGAGCTGTTCCCCTGGTCCAGCTATTGCAGTGGGACTTTGGGAAAAGCCCTCTCTTACGACCCGCTTGCAATCATGGTCAGCGAGGCGAAGAGCCGGGAACTCAAAATTGAGGCGTGGATCAATCCTATGCGGGCCATGACCACCGATGAGATCAAAAGCGTTTCATCGGATTACCCCATCCGCAAGTGGTACGACGACAGCGCTCTCAAGACCCAAAATCTCATCGAATACGACGGGCGGCTATATCTCAATCCCGCGTCGGCTGAAGCGCGGAAGCTCATCGCCGACGGAGCCGCTGAAATCGTAGAACATTACGATGTGGACGGCATCCACATCGACGATTATTTCTATCCCGCTTCTCTGCCATATTCCTACGACAAGGCTCAGTACAACGCCTACGTTAAGGGAGGCGGCACTTTGAGCCAGGCTGACTGGCGGCGGGATAACACTTCAAAGATGGTGAAGGAGCTAAACGAAGCTGTGAAAGCGGTCGATTCCTCTGCCACCTTTGGCATCAGCCCCAGGGGGGTCATCAGCCAGAACACTGACCAGCTTTATATCGATGTGGAAAAGTGGTGTTCCACACCCGGCTACTGCGATTACATCGCGCCGCAGCTCTACTACGGTTTTGAGCACTCCACTGCGGCCTATGACACCGTGATGAAACAGTGGAGCGATCTGGTCACCTGCGACGACGTACAGCTGCTTGTCGGCCTTGCCGCCTATAAGGTGGGGCAAGAGGATCAGTACAGTGGAAGCGGCAAGGACGAATGGAAAACCGACCACGATATATTGGCCCATCAAATTGATACGTCCAGGGCGTATGAAAACTACGGGGGAATGATCTTCTTCCGCTATGAGCAGATTTTTAACCCCACGTCCAGCGCCAAAGAGGCAATGGCATTGGAGAAACACAACTTTACAGCTTTACTCAAATAACCGGAGGTTCCAAAATGTTGAAAACGAAGAAGTTTAAATTCCTGAAAGCATTTCTGCTCATGACCCTGCTTGCGATGGTTTTGGGTTGTGCCAATGTATTTGCCGCTACCAGCAGCGTCAAAGAGCCCATCCTGAGCCAGATCGAGCCCAAGGGTGTCACCTCGGTTTATACGGGGCAGCAGCTCAAGCTGCGGGCTCTGGCGGATTCCGCCGCAACTGTGACAGCAAAGGTCAACGGCACCACGGTCAATCTTACCAAAACCTCTGAACGGTCCGATGACATGTACTGGTTTGAGGGCACCTATACCGTCCCCACTGTCAGCGCAGGTAAGAATTTGGGCGCCATCACCTTTACCGCCAAGACCAGCTCCAACACCGAGACCAAGCTCTCCGCCGGTCTAGTGGGAGTTGATGTGCCTCAAAATGCGGGAGGCAGTTCTTCTTCGGGAGGCGGAACCACTGGCTCCGGCTCCAGCAATGACATTTCCGGCAGCGTCAGCACCGTTTCCGGACAGCAGGTTTCTCCCACCAAGAAATACATAGATGTATTTAAGACCGACGACAGGGGAGAGGATTACGCTGCCCCCTATTATTACAACATGCCCAAGGGCACCATCGATTACGTCAAGAGTGTTTCCGGCAGTTATTATGAACTGAAATCGGGCCGTAAGGTCAAAATATCCGATGTCGAGGTGGTAGCCGACAGCGGCACCCAGGGTCATAACGTGATCTCCGGACTTGATATCTCAGTGGGCAGCCAGATGACCACCTTGAATATCAAAGGCCTATGGAACGTGCCTTTTAACGTGGAGACCTCCCCCTTTACCTACAGCTCCGGCAACTGGGTCTCCAGCTACAACGCCACAAAGGTGACGATCACATTCGATTACACCACCCAGATGAATTTGAGCGGCGTGTCCATCCCGTCGGGAGGCGCCTTTAAAAACGCCACCTGGTACACAAGGGTCAACAGTGACGGCATCGCTCAGGGCGTGTTGGAACTGACCCTCTCCCAGGCCAACAAATATTATGGCTGCTATGCGGAGTACACCTCCACAGGTAACCTGAAGCTGCGTTTTTATAACCCCATCAGTAGTTTGTCGGAAGCGAGAATCGTTATCGATCCCGGCCACGGCAACAACGCGGGCAACCTGGATTCTGGCACCATCGGCACCGATGGTACCTATGAGTCCGCTATGAACCTCCAGAAAGCGAAGGCCCTTAAGGCAGAGCTGGAAAGCCGCGGCGCTACTGTCTACATGCTGGACAGTGACACCACCAATTTGAAAGACCTCTATAAGCGGTGCCAGTTGGCCTACGACTGGGAGCCCCACATCTACATTTCCGTCCATCACAATTCGGCCTCGGCCAGCGCAAGGGGAGTCGAGGTGTACTACAACACTCCATTCTCGATGCCCCTCGCCCGGAACTTGGTTAACTCCATCTACCAGGCTTATCTCCAGATGCCTTACAGCGACGGCGCCAAAAACCGCGGCTATAAGTTCAGTGAGTTTGCCGTCACCCGTCAAAAACAGTTTGCCTCGGTCTTAGTGGAATACGGGTTTATGAGCAATCCCCAGGAGATGGAAATTCTCAAAAACAGCAATAACGTCACGCTGTTTGCAAAATATACTGCTGACGGCCTTGCCAACTATTTTGCCGGCAACTAAACAAAGATTTCCTGGAAAAAGTCTGCCTTAACCGGCGGGCTTTTCCTCATTTTGGCGAAAATCTTTCCAATATTGATGAAAAATTCATATTTATCCCTGTAGACCCCCTTGAAAGTTTGAACGCGATCATGTATAATGAAAATGTTCAACTTTTAGGTTGTGTAAATTCTGTTTGGAGGTAATTGAATGCCAGCATTACTGGGAAATGTTGCTTTAAGCGTTCTCGCCGACACCACTTCGGCTGAAGCGCAGGGGGGATCTATGTGGCTCATGCTTGCCCAGCTCCTTCCGATTATTCTGATTTTTGTCATCATGTATTTCCTGCTCATTCGCCCTCAGAAGAAAAAGGAAAAACAGGCGCAGGAGATGAGAAATAACCTGCAGGTCGGCGATGAGGTCATAACGGTTGGCGGCATCATCGGGCGGGTGGTATCTGTCCGGGAGGACACCGTCGTCGTCGAGACCGGCAGCGATAGAAGCAAGGTCCGCATCAAACGCTGGGCCATCCAGTCCAACGAGACCATCCACGACGACGCCGAAGCGTAATTTTTTGCATAACGCCGCATGAGTCCGCATATCCTGTAATGAACTGAAACCTAAAAAATTGTGGATAAGCGGGGCGATGGTATGGCGAGTGCCGTGGAAAAACTGAAATCAAAAGGTCAAATGAAGTTTGGCGCATTGGGAAAGCCTTTGCTTGTGGGAACTATCGCCGGAGCGCTGACAGTGATCGTTGTGTTATTGCTTTGTGCCCTTGCGGTTTCCTGCTTTTCCCTTCCCACTGCCGCCATGCGCGCTATGGCGATCATAACGGTGGCTGCGGGCGGTTTTGTCGGAGGATACGGAGCGGCGCGGGCTTTTCGGAAAAAAGGACTTTTGATCGGTGGTACTGTCGGCGTGCTTTTGGCGCTGGTTCTAACCATAGCAGGCGTCCTCTTTACCCAGCAGGCTCCGGCCATGCAAAGCCTGTCAAAGGTTGCCATTTTGATTGTGTCGGCGATGATCGGGGGAATCCTTGGCGTCAACGCCAAAAGCAAGAGAAGATAAATTTTCAAAGTTAGGAGTAATGAAAATGAAACACGTAAAAACCCTCAACAAATGCAATTTGAAGAAATCCGCTGCCAAAGGCGGTTGCGGCGAGTGCCAGGCTTCCTGCCAGTCCGCTTGCAAGACTTCTTGCACCGTTGCCAACCAGAAATGCGAAAACAATAAGTAATTTTGTTTTTTTGAAGAATTGCCAAAAAGCCCTGCCGCAAGGCGGGGTTTCATTTTGTGCGGGCGATACCGCCTCACTGTTACATTGGGGAAGTCCCGGGTAAATGCCCGGACGCAGCCCATTTCGAAAGGACGAAAAAGATGATACATAAGTATCGCCTAAACGGCTATAACATTGTACTGGACGTGCACAGCGGCGGCGTTTCGGTGGTAGATGACGCGGCTTACCGCTTGCTGGATGAGCTGACGCCTCCTCTGACGGAAAACTGTCCCGAAGAGGTGGTGAAAAAGCTTTCTTCGGAGTTTTCAAAGGAAGAACTGTTGGAGGCTTACAGCGAGCTTTATGAGATGTACAAGGAGGGCATCCTCTTTTCCGAGGACGACTACGCTCAGTTTGCCGATCAAATGGTCGCCTCCCCCGTCAAGGCCATGTGCCTGCACATCGCTCACGACTGCAACCTGCGGTGCAAATACTGTTTCGCCTCCACCGGAGACTTCGGCCACGGCAGAAAGCTCATGGATTTTGAGACTGGCAAGCGGGCCATCGACTTTCTCATCGAACATTCGGCGAACCGGAGAAATCTGGAGCTTGACTTCTTCGGCGGGGAGCCTCTGATGAATTTTGAGGTGGTCAAACAGGTGGTGGCCTATGCCCGGAGCAAGGAAAAGGAGTTTGACAAAAACTTCCGCTTTACCATCACCACCAACGGCATGCTGCTCACCGACGACAAAATCGATTTTATCAACAAAGAGATGTCAAACGTGGTCCTCTCCATCGACGGCCGTAAGGAGATAAACGACTATTTCCGCCCCCGTGTGGACGGCAGCGGCTCTTATGATTCCATCGTGCCGAAATACAAAAAGTTAGTGGACAAGCGGGGCCACGATCAGTATTACGTCCGCGGCACCTTCACCCACAAAAATCTCGATTTTGCAAACGACGTGTTCCATCTAAACGACCTGGGGTTTGACCAAATTTCGGTGGAGCCCGTGGTCACCGACCCCAAAGAGGATTACGCCATCACCGAGGCCGACCTCCCGGCCATCGCCAAGGAGTACGAGCGTCTGGCGGTTAAGCTCCTCGACTACAAAAAGAGGGGGAAGGGTTTTAATTTCTTCCACTTTATGATCGATCTGGACCAGGGGCCCTGCGCCATCAAGCGGCTTCGCGGCTGCGGTTGCGGCAACGAGTATGTTGCCATCACCCCGGACGGGGACATCTACCCCTGCCACCAATTTGTCGGCATGGAGGAGTGGAAGATGGGCTCACTCTACGACGGCACCTTTGACCTGGGACGGAAGGAATACTTTGCACGGGCCAATATCTACGGCAAGGAAGAATGTCAGAAGTGCTGGGCGAAATTTTATTGCAGCGGCGGCTGCAACGCCAACAACCTCCAGTATGCGGGCGACGTGTTAAAGCCTCACAAACTGGGTTGTGAG
This sequence comes from uncultured Oscillospiraceae bacterium, assembly GCA_904396495.1. Lineage (GTDB taxonomy): Bacteria > Bacillota > Clostridia > Oscillospirales > Ruminococcaceae > Fumia. The sequence continues at coordinate 35,204 of CAJFOJ010000008.1, read as the reverse complement.
TTGGAGAAAAAACGGCTGGAATGCGCCATCATGATGAAGGCGGCAGAAGCTTTTGATAGCGAATAAACAGAAGAAGGGGAGAGCGTTTGAAAAGAGGCAGTTTTGCGGCAGCCTCCATTTTGGGCGGTCTCCCTTATGCCTTTCGTCCCGCCGGATGCGGGACGGAATCGCGAAGGGAAGGAAGAACAGATGATTAAATTAGGTGCAATCGGCTGTGGAAATATGGCCACGGCTATTATCAGGGGCGCCGCCAAAGGAATGAAAGGAAAAATATCCTTCGCGGGCTATGACATCGACCCCAAAAAAGCGGAGGCTCTGTCCGATGTGGGATTGGAACCAAAAGCGTCGGCGGCGGAACTGGTGGAGTGGAGCGACTACGTCCTATTTTCGGTGAAACCCCAGAATTTCCCCGAGATGTTTCAATCGTTGAGCGGCGCATCTCAAAAAGACAAGGTTTATATCTCCATTGCGGCGGGTATTACGGCCGAGGCCATCAAAAATGCTTTGGGATTTGACGCCAAGGTGGTGCTGGTCATGCCCAACACCCCTCTGTTGGTGGGGATGGGCGCCACTGCTATGGCCCCGGTGGAACCGACCATGAGGGAGGAGTTTCAAAATGTCAAGGAGATTTTCGGCTGCGCGGGGCTGGTCTGTGAAATCCCCGCCGACAAGCTCTGTGAGGTCATTGCCCTCAACGGCAGCAGCCCCGCCTTCCTCTACGAGTATGCCAAGGGCTTCATCCGCTACGGCGAGGAGAATGGCATCCCCTATGAGACGGGGCTTAAGCTTTTCTGCCAGTCCATGCGAGGGGCGGCGGACATGATGGAGCACTCTGGCAAGAACGTGGAGGAACTCATCCAGATGGTATCCTCTAAAGGGGGAACCACCATCGCGGGATTGGAGGGCCTTTCCGAGATGGGGCTGCAAAAGGCCATTTCCCGCTGCTGCGAAAAATGCACCAAACGGGCTTATGAACTCTCCAAATAACCAACAGGGAGATTGGAAGGCAGTTGTTGTCAACGAAATCATCCTAGAAAATTGCGCAATTTTAAACAGATATGTAGCGGGCCGACGTTCACGTCGGCCCGCTTTTACCTTTCAGGGGGAAAACCCCGTTAAGCGATCCGATGTTGGCATCGGTCTTGCGCTACATCCCCTTTTTATTTCAGAAATCCTCCAAAAAATTTTACCTTGTCCCTTCCCAGCATGGATATTATCCCTTGTCCTTTCATAGAATGTATCAGTCAAAAAAGCAAGGGAAAGGACGGTAGTGAAATGGACAAGATTGTAAATCTGCCGGAAAATATGTCTCTTCCGGATACCGAAATCCAATTTATCGCCGAAAAAAAGCCAAAAAGCCTGATTTTTACGGTATTGATTGCCCTGTTTTTCATCGGGGTGGCCTACGGCGCTGTATTGGCGGGAGGCGCTGATGCGGAAACCGCCAAGAGCCTTCAACGCATCAGCGACGCCTTTTTGCTGCAAAAGGAGGGCGCTACCTTTTTTTCTGCGTTGTTTTCCTCTCTTCTGTCCAGCGGCGTTTTTGTGCTCCTGCTGTTTTTGTGCGGGTTCAGCGCGGTAGGACAGCCCTTTTCCTTTTTCCTCGTGTTGTTCCGGGGGATCGGGCTGGGCACCGCCATGGGACATTTTTACCTCAATATGGGGACAAAGGGCATCCTCATGTCACTGGCCCTCATCGTGCCTGCGGGCATCGTCTCCAGCTATGCCATCCTGCTGGCCGGCAGGGAGTCGGTGAAGCTGTCCAACCGGTTTTTCAAAGTCATGACTTCTGAGAATTTTTCCATGCCCGCGGGAATCCTCAAAACCTATACCGTCAAGTTTTTCATCCTGGTGCTGCTCATCTTGCTGTCAGCGGTGGTAAACGGCCTCTGCACCCGGATTTTTGCCCCAATGTTTTAGCAGTTAATAAAACGTTTATAAAATGAAGAAAGACTATCTATTGACAAAAAAACCGAATTCCTGCATACTAACTTTGTATCGATTGACAGAGGAAACAAATTTTATTGGGGGAAAAGTAATAAAATGGCTTTTTTTGGATTGTTTAACTACAATAAGCCCGGTCCCGGCGTAGACAAGGGGGAAACCAACAAAAATCGGTTTTTCTTCTTTTTTGAGCTTTACTTTAGAAAGTTTTGGAAACTGCTGGAACTGAACCTTCTGTTTTTGCTGTGCTGCATCCCCATTGTAACTATCGGCCCGGCTATTGCGGGCTTTACCTATATCCTCCGCAATTACGCCGACGAGCGCCCCACCTTTCTAGTGTCCGACTTTTTTGAGGCTTTCCGGAAGAATTGGAAGCAGAGCACGGGGCTTTTCTTTCTCGACTTGGCGGTGTCCACCGTCGCCATTTTATCCCTGATGTTTTATTGGAATAACGCCAGTGAGGGCGCGTGGATGTTCCTCCCGCTGGGACTTTGCCTTCTTGTGCTGGTCGTCATGTTTTTCATGCGGTATTACGCCTATCTCATGGCGGTGACAGTAGAGCTCAAATTTCGGCACATTTTGAAAAACGCCTTGATTTTTGCTTTTCTGGGGTTGCGGACCAATGTGATCACCACCTTTTTTATCCTGCTTGTCACCTTTCCGCTGGTCTGGTTTTTCCCAATCACCGTGCCGGTGATTGCGCTCATCGGCTTTTCCACTATAGGGTTCATCGCGGTCTATAATTCCTATCCTTATATCATCCGTTTCATCGTCGCCCCTCACGAGAAAAAGCTGCGGGAGGAGCGGGGAGAGGACTTTGAGGAGCCTCAGGAACCCGAAAGCATTTTCACCGACATGGGGAGCAAAGAACGCCCTGCCAAAGGGGCGAGGTCCGGACGGAATAAGGTCATCAGATGATGGACAAAAACCATTTCTGTCGGGAGTGCCGGTATTTTTACGACGATTGTAGGGACACGGTGTACCGTCGTCCTCATTGTTATTTTTGTAAGCGGAAGGGTCTTTTTTTCAGCAGAAATTGCCGGATTGGGGAGGAAAACCGGATTATGCCTGACGATCCCGCCTGCGAATTTTTTCGGATTGTAAGGGAAAAGAGGGAATAACGTCAATCGACTCCCATAAGATGAGCAGGATAGCCTTCCTTTGGTAAAATACGACGGCACTAGCCGGAAAGAGAAGAATTTCGAAAAATATTTTTATTTGGTGACAGATTTCGACAAACATAAATTTTTTCCTATGCTATACTGAACTTGTACTTAAGGTAGTTAATCAGTAACTTTATAGTTTCTGGTTGGTACATACAAAAAATCTAACATTTTATCACACGGAAAACCCGCCGCAACCTGCGGCGGGTTTTCTGTATCGTGATATCGGTAAAATGCGGGTTTCCACTTAAAAGGACTGCAAAAAATGGCAAAGCGACACAAAAATAAGACAAAAAATAGTTGATTTCGACAACTGGCTTTGTGAACTGTGAATATAGACCATGTGGTCAATAAATGGTATAATAGACAAAATACAAAAATTTTAGCTGTATCGCAGGCAGATGTCCAGATATCGCGTCTGGGTTATTGTTTTGCAATACCCAGACCCAGTGGATGGATTTCCAGAGTAAAAGGGTATGAATGGGGTCATTCCAATTTGAAATTCCACAAAAATAGTCCACAATAAAATCTGCGGTGTTAAGCGAAAGTGGCATAAGGACGGTTTGAGATGAATAAAACAGAGGAGAAGGCGATCACCCGCAACAGGATGATCGAGGCGGCCATCATAGAATTTGGGCTCCACGGGTACGAGGGGGCTTCCACCAATCAGATTTGCGCTGGGGCGAGTATTTCAAAAGGCCTGCTCTACCACTATTTTAAAAGCAAGGAAAACCTGTTTGCGGAAACTCTGCGGTATTGTATGGAGGAGTTTCGGCGGACAGAGCAAAGGGCTGTCCGGTGTGAACAGATGACGGAGTTGGATCGTCTGGCGGCGCTTTACGGGCTGCACATCGCCTTTTTTGCCGCTCATCCCTATCATTACCAGCTAATCGTCCAATTTGCCTCCGGCGGCTCCCTGCCTCAGGGAAGCGAGGCGCTGCGGCAATGCCGGGAGGAAATTTGGCGTCTGGGACTGGAGTCACTTCAAAGATTTTTGGAGAGCCTTTCCCTCAGGCCGGAGACGGACAAAGAGCGGGTGTTGGAGGTGCTGTCTATCCTCATTGGTTCTATTTTACGAAAATACATTTTTGCTGTGCAGCAAAACAAGCTGGACGTCGAGGAGGCCCAGCAGCAGTTCAAGATAGAACTGCGAGAGACTTTGGGACTGATTTGCCGAGGGATTGCGGCCTGACAGGCGAAAGCAATCTATTTTAGATAGAAGAAAGTAAAAAGGAAAGGGCCCCAAATGGGGCGCCTCCTGAAAAGGAGGTGGGTTTCACGATGAGACTGAGTGTGGGAATCGATATCGGGTCCACCACCGTCAAAGTGGTGGCCATGGACGGGGAAAAGATATTATTTAAACATTACGAGCGCCACTTTTCACAGGTGCGCCAAAAAACGGCGGAGGTGCTGCGAAAAGCCCAAGCTGTTTTGGATGGGCATACCTTTACGGTGGCGCTGTCGGGCTCTGCCGGCTTCGGGCTTTCCAAGGCGGCGGGCATCGAATTTATTCAGGAGGTTTTTGCCACCGGCAAGGCGGTGCAGTTATTTGACCCGCAGATCGACGTGGTCATCGAGCTGGGGGGAGAAGACGCGAAAATCCTCTTTTTGACCGGCGGCGTCGAGGAGCGGATGAACGGCACCTGCGCCGGAGGGACGGGCGCCTTTATCGACCAGATGGCCACCCTGTTGAACGTGACTCCAGAGGACTTGGACGTATTGGCCTCTCACGCGGAGAAGCTTTACCCCATCGCCTCCAGGTGCGGTGTTTTCGCCAAATCCGACATTCAGCCCCTCTTAAACCAGGGGGCCCGGAAGGAAGACCTGGCCGCCAGCATCTTCCAGGCAGTGGTGGATCAGACCATCACCGGCCTGGCTCAGGGCAGAGCCATTAAGGGCAAGGTGGCCTTTTTGGGCGGCCCTCTCTACTTTTTCAAAGAGCTGCAAAAGCAGTTTGCGAAAACCTTAAACCTTTCAAAGGAAAACGCCATCTTCCCGGAATTGGGGCAGTTTTCGGTCGCCATGGGCACCGCGTTGTACGCGGTGGAAAGCGGCAACGAGGAGACCATCGAGAGCCTCTTGCAAAAGATTGAGAACGCGCCGGTGGACACCAGCAATTCCAATTACTTAGAGCCTCTTTTCAGCGGGGATGACGACTACGAGGCCTTTGTCCGCCGCCACCAAAAGGCCACTGTGCCGGTGGTGCCCATCGAGGAATATGAAGGAGACGCCTATTTGGGGATCGACTGCGGCAGTACTACCACTAAAGTGGTGCTCATCTCGGAAGACGACGACATCCTCTACGAGTATTACAGTTCCAACCAGGGAAACCCGGTCTCCATCATTCAGGAGCAGCTTTTGAAAATCCGCGCCCTCTGCGGGGACAAAATCACCATCCGGTCATCGGTTGTCACTGGGTACGGCGAAGAGCTGATCCAAAATGCCTTCCGAGTGGACGCCGGCATCGTCGAAACCATGGCCCACTTTAAGGCGGCGCGGCACTTTAATCCCCAGGTTGACTTTATCCTGGACATCGGCGGCCAGGACATCAAGTGCTTTAAGGTGAAAAACGACTCCATTGACAGCATTATGCTAAACGAGGCCTGTTCGTCGGGCTGCGGCTCCTTTATCGAGACCTTTGCCAAATCTATGGGCTACGACATCGCCGATTTTTCCCAGCGGGGGCTTTTCTCCCAGTACCCTGTGGATTTAGGGTCCCGCTGCACCGTTTTCATGAATTCGTCAGTCAAGCAGGCGCAAAAGGACGGCGCCGGGGTGGAGGACATCTCCGCCGGGCTTTCCATCAGCGTTGTCAAAAACGCCATCTACAAGGTCATCCGGGCCCACAACCCCGATGAGCTAGGAAAAAATATCGTGGTGCAGGGAGGCACCTTCCTGAACGACGCGGTGCTCCGAAGCTTTGAGCGGGAAATCGGCCGGGATGTCATCCGCCCCAACATCGCGGGGCTCATGGGGGCTTACGGCGCGGCGCTTTACGGCAAGGGACTGCATTTGAAGGAGTCTACCCTCCTGTCCATGGAGGAGTTAAACGCCTTCACTCACACGGCCAAGTCTGTAAACTGCGGGCTTTGCACCAACCATTGCAGCCTCACCGTCAATGTGTTCAGCGACGGCAAAAAATACATTTCCGGCAACAAGTGCGAGCGGCCTTTGGGCTACAAAAACAAGGAAAAGCTCCCCAACATCTACGAATACAAGCTAAACCGCTTAAAGGAGCTGTCGAAGCAGTCCAAGGAAGGCCCCCACGGCAAAATCGGCATCCCCTTGGGGCTTAACATGATCGAGAACCTGCCCTTTTGGCACACCTTTTTGACCGAGCTGGGCTTTGAGGTGGTGGTGTCCCCGGTCTCGACCCTGGACATCTACGCCAAGGGCCGGTACACCATCCCGTCGGACACTGTCTGCTACCCGGCCAAGCTCATCCATGGCCACATCGAATGGCTCTTAGAGCAGGGGATCGACACCATCTTCTACCCCTGCCTCACCTATAACTTTGACGAGAAAAAGGGCGACAACCACTTTAACTGTCCGGTGGTCGCCTATTATCCTGAGCTACTCCGCTCCAACATCGGAAAGCTCAAGGAAATCAACTTCCTCTACCCTTATTTCGGCCTCCATCGGGAGAAGGACTTCATTAAAAAGGCGGCTGTTTATTTTGGGGAGCGGTATCCCGACATCACGAAAGCCCAGGTGAAGCAGGCGGCGGAGAAATCCTACGCCCTTTATCACCAGTGGTATGAAGATGTGAAGAAAGAGGGACTTGAGATGCTCCGATACGCCAAGGAACACGGCCTGCAGACTGTTGTGCTGGCGGGAAGGCCCTACCACGTGGACCCGGAGATCAACCACGGCATCGACAAGCTTTTAAATTCCCTTGGGTTGGTGGTCATCTCGGAGGATTGTGTATCCGACTTGGTGGAACCCCAAAAGGTCAACGTCCTAAACCAGTGGACCTATCACGCCAGGCTCTATAACGCCGCCAAATACGTGGCGACCCATGAGGACATCGAACTGGTGCAGCTCGTGTCTTTCGGCTGCGGCATCGACGCCATCACCACCGACGAGGTGCGCTCTATTTTAGAGTCCCACGGCAGGCTGTACACCCAGCTTAAAATCGATGAAATCAACAATTTAGGCGCCGTCAAAATCCGCCTGAGAAGCCTTTTGGGCGCCATGGAAGAGCGCCGGGCTGCCAAAGGGCAAAAGTAAGTCGTTTTTCTGAGATCGTAGATTGCCCACTCATGGGCCAAAAACCGGCCAGGACCGGTTGGAAAGGAATGAAACCCCAAAATGGACCGCGTTATCTTTACCAAAGAAATGAAAAAAACTCACACCATCCTGCTCCCCACCATGCTGCCCATCCACTTTAACCTGATGGCAAATATCCTGCGGCAGCACGGCTACAAGGCGGAGCTTCTCACAAACGATGGACGAAGCGTCGTCGACGAGGGGCTTCGCAACGTCCACAACGACACCTGTTATCCGGCGCTTTTGGTCATCGGGCAGCTCATCGACGCGCTGGAGAGCGGCAAATACGACCTGGACCACGTGGCGTTGATGATTACCCAGACCGGCGGAGGGTGCCGGGCGTCCAATTACATCCACCTGCTGCGCAAGGCCCTGAAAAAGAGCGGCTACGGCCACATCCCGGTGATCTCCCTAAGCGTCGGCGGGCTGGAGAAAAACCCCGGCTTTCGGCTCACCCCATCGTTGGTGCTCCAGCTGATGTACGCCATCTATTTAGGCGACCTCTTGACGTTGATCTCCAACCAATGCATCCCCTACGAGGTACACAAGGGGGACAGCCAAAAGCTCATCGACCGGTGGAGCGGCCAATTGATGAAAGAGTTTAAGGGAAAGAACTTTATCCGCTACAAACGGATGAAGCAGCTTTATCAGGCAATTCTCGACGACTTTGCGAAAATTCCCCTCCGGGACGAGAAAAAGGTCAGGGTTGGCATCGTCGGGGAGATTTACGTCAAATACTCCCCTTTGGGCAACAACAATTTGGAGGCCTTTTTGCTCTCTGAGGGCGCTGAAGTGGTGGTTCCCGGCCTTCTCGACTTCTGCCTCTACTGTGTCTACAACGGCATGGTGGACAAAGAGCTGTACGGCGGCAGTTTCTGGAAGGAGAAAATCTCCCGCTTTGCTTATAACTTCCTTGTGAAGAAGGAAAAGGACGTCATCGACCTTATCAAGAAACAGGGAGTGTTTAACCCCCAGACCTGGTTCCCAGACGTGGTGAATATGTCGGAGGGCACCATCAACCACGGCGTCAAGATGGGGGAGGGCTGGCTTCTCACATCCGAGATCGTCGAGCTGATCCACGAAGGTGTGAACAACGTGGTCTGCACCCAGCCTTTTGGTTGTCTTCCCAACCACATCGCCGGCAAGGGGATGATCCGGGCCATTAAGGAGCAGAACCCGGGTGCAAACATTGTAGCGGTAGACTACGACCCGGGCGCCAGTGCCGTCAACCAGCAAAACCGCATCAAGCTGATGCTGGCAAATGCCAAAGCGGAGCTGGAAAAGGAAGAGGCGGCAAAGCAGGGGAAGACCGCATGAACTTCTGACGGAAAGGCGGGGATTGACATTTGGAACTCATATACAGGTGGTTTTTGTCCTTTATCATCTACAGCTTTCTCGGCTGGGTCTGCGAAACGGCGCACTGTTCCATCGGTGCCCGGAAATTTGTAAACCGCGGCTTTTTACACGGCCCTCTTTGCCCGGTGTACGGGGTGGGGGCGCTTTTGGTGCTCTGGCTGCTGCCCAAGGACCCCAAGGACACCTTGTCGCTGTTCTTGTCGGCTATTTTGGTCACTACGGTGCTGGAATACCTCACCTCGGTGATTTTGGAAAAGCTCTTTCACATGAAATGGTGGGATTATTCCCGCTATAAATTTCAAATTAACGGCAGGGTTTGCCTGTTAAACTCCTTGATGTTCGGCGCGCTGGCCACCGTGCTGGTGCGGTTTATCAATCCGGAAGTGCAAGGGCTTTTAAGCGCTGTCCCGGCATCGGTTTTGCCGTGGATTTGTCTTGTTTTGCTGGCCGCAGTGCTGCTGGACACCTTTTTGACAGTGCGGGAACTGTTGGAGCTCAAGGGAAAACTCCAGCAGATGCATAAGCTTCTCAGCGAAATCAAGGAAAAGACCGATATGCAAAAGCTCCATCTCCAGTTGACGGTGGAGCAAAAGCTCTCAAAGCTCAAAAGCGGCGACCTAGAGTCAAAAGAACCGGTTTCCATCCGGGAGCGGATTTCAGAGCTCAACCGCAAGCTGAGCGAGCTGGAACGGGGTAAAATTCACACCCATATTCTCAAGGCGTTCCCCAATTTGAGTTCCAGCCGGTATGAAGGCGCACTCGATCGCCTCAAAGAGCGGCTGCAAGCCCGGAAAAAGTTGTGAGAGAGAAAGAATTTCTAAACGCAGCAAAGGCTGCCGGTGTACCGGCAGCCTTTGTGTGTTTATATGAGGCTCTTTTTTGTCGCTGGGCCAACCCGATGACAATGGGGAAGAGGCCCAATTAATCAATTCGGGCGCCTTCACCGTCCACCCGGTATCCGTCAGGTGTTTCCTGATTGACGTACATACCGCCGTCGGAGCCCACATAATAGGATTTGCCGTACCAGCTGATCCACTGGTTGGTCGCCATGGCACCACTGTCATCCACGTAGACCTGCTTGCCGTCTTTATCAAGCCAGGTTTTCACAGCGGCGGCGCCGTAGTCGTTAAAGAAGTACCACTTGCCGTTGACCTGTTGCCAACCCTTTGCCATGTTGTAGTATTGATCGAAATAGTAGGTCTTTTGGTTGCTCTCTGAGAAGTTTTTCAGGCTGTTAGCCGAGATACCATAGTAGGAGGCGATATTATTGTAGGGCACATAGTCCAGTGATTCGTAGTTGCTCTCCACATAGGAAATAGGCATTTCATCAGTATTTATCCATTTTTCCCACGCGGCCGAGTTGTTCCGGGAGGGGATCCAGATGGGATAAAAGCCCTTTCCCTCCTCCTCCACACTGGCTGTTCCGATGTTGACAGCCGTGTCCGGAATTACGTATTTGACGTTGGTGGCCGGGCTCCCAAAGATCTGGTTGCCGATGGTTATGACACCCCAGGGAATGACGATGGTGTCCACCTGTCCGCCCTCTCCATATGGGCCGCAGTAGCCGTAAAAGGCATAGTTGCCGATTTTTATTAGGCCCTTATGGAAATCGTTTGGTTCCTTGTCCTTGGGGTATTGGAGCAGCTCTTGAAAATCCTTGGTGTACAAGGCCCCGTTGTAGGAAGCGTAAAAGGGGTTTTCCTCGCTGACAGTATACCACCAATCGGTGGACTTCAACATACTGAGGTCGTTCATGCTCCTGCCGATCACCACGTATTTTCCAAAGCGGAAGGAATTGGACACCCCGGTGATCCCATCGCCGAAAATCAGGGTGTAGTCCCCGTATTTCTCGTCAGGGTATTTGTTTTCATTTACTTCCGGCAGCTTGCCAACACCCTCGACGGTGATTGTCTTCGCCGCATCGTCCACCTTCCAGGTAAAACCTCCGTCCGAACCGCTACACGCTGTCAAAAACAGGCATAGGCAAGCGGCTAGGACCGTTACTCCCAATATGGCACGAATCTTTTTCATGAAGATTCCCTCCCTATTAAAATCAAGTGAATGACGATTCAATCAGAAAGCACTTGTATTGTGTAGGGTATCTTTGCAGTTTCTATTTTTCCTTCATGCGGATGCTGATTTCCCCGCTGTTTAAGGCGTTTGTCCTTCCGTCCTCTGTTCGGACCAGAAGGCGCCCCTCTCCGTCAATGTCCAAGGCGACGGCGGTGTACTGCCCATTTAGGCCAACCACGGTGATTTCCTGCCCTAAAAAGAACAGGTCATTCCGATACCGCTCTAAGAAAGAGGCCTTATTTTGAGGAAAGTGCTGAGTGTAAAAATACCGCTCAAAGTTTTGCAGCAGCACCGCAGCATAATCAGCTCTATCGATCCGCACACCGGTTTCCTGAAACACCGAAGTGGCAATGTCCCGGATTTCCTCGGGAAAATCGCCGGACACCTGTCTCAGATTTGTCCCGATGCCCACCACGGCGTACTCCACCATCCCCGATTCTCCTTCGATGGAGCACTCGGTGAGGATACCGCAGAGCTTTTTGCCGTTTAAATAGACGTCGTTGGTCCATTTGATGGAAGGGCGGACACCGCAGAGCTCCTCCACCGTGTCGGAAACCACAACCGCTGTCATCAGGGTGATGGAATTGATATCGCTCACCTGCAATTTCGGGCGGAGAAGAATGGACAGGTAGACGCCGTCCCCTTCAGGGGACTCAAATTTCCGCTCCATTCGCCCTTTCCCCGAGGTCTGATGGGCCGCTACCACGGCAGTGCCGTTTTCCCCTCCATTTGTCCCTAGTTTTTTGGCATAGGTGTTGGTGGAGTCCACCTCTTCGAGAAAAATCACTGGGTGACCGATGATCTGGGTATTCAGCCGCCGCGTGATTTCATAGGCGGAATAAACTTCGCTTTTTTGCAAACGATACCCTTTGTTGGGAACGCTTTCAATTTGGTACCCCTCGCTTTGCAGCGAGAGGATTTGCTTCCAGACGGCGGTGCGGGACACCCCCAACCTGTTCGCCAATTCGCCGCCGGAAACGACCATCCCCTCGCGTTGCCGGAGGGTGTCCAAAATTTTGTATTTGATCATTTTTATTCTCCTGCCTTGCCTTTTTACAGACGGGGGGATGCCCTTGGCACATCCAAACGGGTTCCTCATCCCGTGTAAAAAGGGCGGAAAATGCTCTCACCCCTCTTTCCCGGCGAGCATGTCCCCGCCGGCGGCACCCGTTTCCATCTGTCGTTTTTTTCGCGTCAAATGGCGCGCAATGTCCATTGGACGGATACCTTTATCATACAATATTTATCACCTCTTGACAATAATACCAAATATCTGGTCAATAAGTTTCATTTTGATACTATTTTTTTTGGGCAAAAAAATCTCCGGCTCAATGGCCGGAGATTTTTCTGCTAAAATTCTTTTCTCTTGTAGATGTTTAACGAGATACCATAGGAGATGGCGTAGGCGGCTGCCGCCACGACAACTGCTCCTACAAGCAGGAGAGCGCACAGCCTGGTGTCCTGGACGAGCGCCTCAAAATCCAGGTTTTGGCCGAACCGGTTGAACAAAAACACCACGAGCATCGTCGGCACCAAATAGACGCCCATCATAATGAAACGGGACTTTTCGCCGCCGAACTTGAACACCAGCGGGATCAGCACCGAGAGCATCAGGATGTTGTAGCAGAGCAGGCCGGCCAGCACTCCCAGGTTGAGCCAGACCGTGGCATCTGCCTGGAACAGGGCGAGAACTCCGGTACAGACGGCGCCTCCTCCCACCCCGATGCCCAGCATGATGATGGCCAAAAGGTATTTGCTCCCCACGATTTGGGAGCGTTTCAGGGGAAAAGCGACGGCCAGGGAATCCCATTTGCTGGTTTCATCCAACGACATAGTGGTGATAGTGTAGATGGGTAAGATGATGCAGAAGATCGACATGGCGCTGGCAAAGCCGCTCACGGCGTCGTCGCTGGTCATCCAGAACAGTACCATCATAGCGACCAAATAGATCAGGATAAAACGCATATACCTGGACAACAGGCAAAAATCTTTTTTTAATAGGCCTTTCATTCCTGTCCCTCCTTGGCGATAAAAATCATCATGTCTTCGATGTTCACCGGGTCCACAACCATGCCCGGGTATTTTGCCCGGATACGGCCGGCGTTTTTCACCAGCGCCTCAAAGCCAAACCGATGCTTGTGAACGCTGATGAGGTCTTTTTGATCCACCCGGTTAAGGTCGTCGAGGCTGCCCTTCAGCACCCCGTACAAATAGAGGATTTCGTCCTTGGATTCCGACAACACCACTTTCCCGTCGTCCAAAAAGGTGATGTAGTCGGCGATTTTTTCAAGGTCGGTGATGATGTGGGACGACAGGAGAATGCCCTTGTTCTCGTCCTGGATAAACTCCAAAAACAGGTCGAGGATTTCGCTGCGGATCACTGGGTCCAGCCCTCCAGTGGGCTCGTCGAGGATGAGAAGGTCGGCCCCGTGGGACATGGCGGCGGCGATGGAAAGCTTCATTTTCATGCCGCGGGAAAAGTCCTTAATCTGCTTGTCGAGGGGGATTTTGAGCTTTTTGAGATACCCCAAAAACTGCTCCTCGTTCCAGGATTTGTAGATGTCCTTCATAAATGTATTGATCTGCTTTGGCTTTAAAATGCTGTGAAAATAGGTCTCGTCGAAGACGATGCCCAATCGCTCCTTGATCTGCTGGTCGTACTGGATGTTGTCCAGGCCAAAGACCTTGATTTCCCCGCTGTCCCTGCGCACGAGGTTCAGGATGCTCTTAATGGTGGTGCTTTTTCCCGCGCCGTTGGCTCCAATAAGGCCCATAATGGAGCCTCTGGGCAACTGGAACGAGACGTTTTGCAGGGTAAAATCCTTGTAGCTTTTGGTGACGCCGCGTAGTTCTAAAATATTTTCGGTGTTCATAATCTTCTGCCTTTCCGGCTTTACGCCTCGTGATCGAATAGAATGTCGATGAGCTCTTTGAGTTCCTGAGCGTTGATTCCGCCTGTTTTGGCCCAGTGGATGGCCTCGCAAAGGGCGTTCTCCACCTGCCGCATATGTTCCTCTCTGACAAACTCCACGTTTTTGGGGGCGACAAAGCTCCCCTTTCCTGGAACCGTTTCGATAAAGCCGTCCCGCTCCAAATCCTCATAGGCCCGCTTGGTGGTGATGACGCTGATGCGCAGTTCCTTGGCGAGCAGCCGGATGGAAGGGAGCGCTTCTCCCTCCCGAAGCTGCCCGCTGATGATGAGAGACTTGATTTGAGAGGCGATTTGTTCGTAAATCGGTTTACCGCTGGAGTTTGAAATGATGATGTCCAAATTACAACCTCCCATCTGCATCTACTGTATATATTGTATATATACAGTATCACAGTTTATGCTTTCTGTCAATCCCTTTTTTAAAAAATTTGGGCAATAAAAAACCCGCCCGTTCGGGCAGGTTTTCAAAATCTTTATTCCTCTGGGATGTCTTCGAACAGGTCGGTCAAAACCCTGGGCTTGTACTGCCGGTTTTTCATCAGTTCGAAATGCCGTTCCAGCTTGCCGTTGGCACATTCCGCAAAGCTGCAGGACAGGATTTTGTCGATCTGCTCCTGCTCGTTTTTGATATTGCGGCGGCGTTGTAAGCAGTCCTGGAGCTGTTTGCAGAGTTTGTAGCCCTCCACCACGTTAAAACGGCTGAGCTCCACCTTGTGGTAGATGTCGGTGAGCTCCAGCATGGTATGACCGTATTCGTGTTTCAGTTCTTTCGACCGTTTCCGTAAAAACAATAGCTTTTCCTGTATTCCCAGCACCCACGCTTCCAGCGATTCCTCGGCGGGTTGTTCTTCCTGGTCGGGCTTCTCCGGCTCCAATTGGAGGGTGAGAGGCTGCTCCTCCGTTCCTTGTTCCTCCTCGGTTTTGTTTTTGGAGCGCCGTTTTGGCTTTTTTGGCGCTGCAGCCTGCTTGGCTTTTTCGGTAGGCTGTTCGGGTTGTTCCGGGGGATTGTCGGTTTTCTCCTCCAAAACGGACGCGTTTGCGTCCTGCTCGATCACCTCTTCCAATTCCGCCGGAGCAGATTGGGGGAATTTGCTTTCATCCACCGGTTGGATCTGCCACTCCACGCCGGAAAGGGCCTTGGGGATCGACGTCAAAAAATTTTTCGCAGCAGTTTTCTTAAATAGAAACGCATCGGTTTCGTTTTCGGTCATCTTCGGGCGGTTGGTATTGTTTAACGTGACGTAATTTTTTCCGTCGGTGAGGATGTATTTAATTTTTTGCTCCACTTGCCGCCCTCCTTTCTATTGATTTTATAGTTTCCAGCAAAAATTTCCGGTGCATAACCGCGTGCATATGGCAGACACTATTTTCGAGGCGAACAGAGATTATCCATAACGACTGTCCGCAACTGTCGAGCCAGCGGAGGCCTTTTGCGGAATAACGGCCGTTACCACTCTTTTCTCCTTTGTGTACAGTTTTATCCTCCAAAATTGAACTGAACCCGAAAAAGCCGTGTTCTTTTGGAAATGCCAATTGGGATTTCCAGGGAAGGCGGCTTTTTTGCTACCCGATAAAATATCCGCTCAAAATCCGGTTGACAAGCCCGGTGTCTGCTTTTCCCTTGACTAAGGGCATCAGGTTTTTCATAATGATTCCCTTTTCTTTGGCAGTGGGTTGTTCTAGTTTAAGCTCCCGCAACACCTTCTCGATCACCGCTTTGATTTCTGCTTCGTCCATCGATTTTGGGGCGAACTCAGAGAGCACCGCCAAACGGGCCTTGCACTCCTCGATGATGTCGGCGCGGTTTGCAGGTGCGCTGTCCATCGTCTCTTTAGTCTGCTTGATTTCCTTTAAAACGATGGCATTTTCCTCGTCCTCGGTTAAATCGGCGTTTTTGTCCTTGGCCACTGCCTTGAGAGAGGAGAGCAGCAGCGAAAGGGCTTCTTTCCGGACGGTATCTTTATTTTTCAGGGCTTCCATCATTTCTTTCCGGACCAAATCGATTTTCGACATCATCATCTTTCCTTTCTAGGGGTTTGTCCACCCCGTCTCTGCGTCAAAAGCGGATAAAGCACCGTCCCTGACACTGAGGGCTCCAATCTCGCCCATACGGATTCCCACTCCACCGGATGGAAAACTGCTGGAGGGAAAACGGCTCAGTTAGACAGCGGCGGCGCTGGTTTTAGGCGTTGGGGAAAATTTTTTACACCCCAGCGTCCAGAAGGGTTTTATGTTTTATTATATTACATACTAATAGGGAAGCGCTTGCTCCCACAAGATAACGACCGACCAAAGGGTTTTGTTAGCGGACGACGCTCAAGTACATCTTCCACTGCACTGCTTCCATTTTGGGATAAAAAGCCGCGTTTATACACAAGTTTAGTATACACCTTTCTCCCCATTCCGGCAAGCACTTTTGAAAATACAGACAACTTTTCCCAAAAAAAGCTTTACAAAAAAACAGAGATGTTGTATAATAATCTTCAGTCGCGGATGTAGTTCAATGGCAGAACATCAGCTTCCCAAGCTGAATACGCGGGTTCGATTCCCGTCATCCGCTCCACCAGGTTAGACCTGGAGCAAAACGCGCTCCGGGTCTTTTTTATTTATTCTGCATCAGTATCCCGCGCTGACACAGACATCTTTTTTGCAGCGTAAACCCAACGGCTTAGAGCCGCAACAAATTCGCGCACTCACGTTGTGGGTGTGCGTTTTCTTTTTATTGTCGCATTTTTTACTTACGGTTAAATTATAGTTGTACCAAACTGGTTTTGTTCATGAACTACCACTTACAGTTTTTTGCTACCGGGGTTTAGGATGCTGATACAATTCCATTGATTTTTGTTTTACAAATTGAATACCGATAGGTTGTTACTATCCCCTATTGACAGTACAAATCTAAACTTTTTTAAAAGAGTTCTACCATATATTGTGTGCCCATAGAATTATATGATATAATAAATAATAAATGCTTGTTTTTTAGAGTCACACAACCTGCCTAACGCTCAGATAGGACATGCGAGTATCATGATTTTTTTATTCTTCGCAGAGGCGGGAAAGATATAGGTTCGGCCTTCAGCCCGCATACCTAAGACCGAAAGGAGGAGAACTCTTGTCCTTTGCCATACTAATTTGCGCTTTGATCCTCATCGCCTGTATCATTTCCAATAAATTTTCCAACAAAATCGGCGTCCCGGTTCTGCCTCTGTTTATTATTCTGGGCATGCTGGTGGGTTCCGACGGAATCTTCGGCGTTGAATTCAGCGATTTTCAATTAGCTGAGCAAGTTTGTTCTGTCGCGCTTATTTTCATCATGTTTTATGGCGGATTTGGCACCAATTGGAAGATTGCAAAGCCCGTAGCCGTCCAGTCGGTGTTCCTTTCCACCTTGGGGGTCATCGTTACCTCAGTGCTAGCAGGGCTTTTCTGCCACTTGGTGTTGAAAACCTCCCTGCTGGAGGGGTTGCTCATCGGCTCAGTCATCGGTTCCACCGACGCTGCCTCAGTTTTCTCCATTCTCCGTTCCAAAAAGCTCAACTTAAAGCACAATTTAGCCTCTCTTTTGGAGATTGAAAGCGGCAGCAACGACCCCACTGCCTATATGTTGACCATGATTTTCCTATCCCTTATGTCGGCCCAGAAAACGAATACTTTTATCTGGATGATTTTGGCGCAGATCGGCTTTGGCCTGTTGTTTGGTTTTGGCGTCGCCTTCGTTTCGGTTTGGGTGCTAAAGCGGCTCAACTTTGAAAACAGTGGCATTCAGGCGATTTTTGTAGTAGCAATTGCCCTGGCAGCCTACGCCCTCCCATCGATATTGGGCGGCAATGGTTATTTAAGCGTTTACATAACCGGTATTGTAATGGGCAATAGCCGCATTCGCCAAAAGGTGGAGCTGGTTCATTTTTTTGACGGCCTTACCTGGATGATGCAAATTGCCCTGTTTTTTGTCATCGGTTTGTTGTCTTTCCCCTCTCAGATTCCACAGGTCATTGTCCCCGCCGTCCTCATCGCCCTGTTTTTGACCTTTGTGGCGAGGCCGGCAGCTACTTTTCTCATTTTGACCCCTTTTCGAATGCCCTTTAAACAGCAGCTTTTGGTGGCCTGGGCGGGGCTTAGAGGTGCGGCATCCATTGTTTTTGCTATTTACGCTGTGGTGAGCCCTGCCTACACCAAAACCGATATTTTTCACATTGTATTCTGTATGGCGCTTCTCTCGGTTTCGATGCAGGGGACGCTGCTGCCGGTTTTTGCCCGGAAGCTCAAACTGGTGGACAACGAGGAGACGGTCATGAAGACCTTTAATGACTACCAGGACGATCGGGATTTAAGCCTGATTGAAATCCCCATGGAGGAGGAACACCAGTGGTGCGGTATGACTCTTCAGCAGATCCATCTTCCTCAAAACATGGTGGTGCTGATGATCCGTCGGGACGGCAGAACAATTTTGCCCAAAGGTACCACCAAGGTGCGACCTCACGACGTTTTGGTGTTGGGAGGAGCGCCCTATCGGGAGGACGGGAGTGTACTGCTCACCGAGGAGGAAATCGTCAAAGATCACCCTTGGGCTGGAAAGAGTATCCGGGACATCGAGTTTCCGATCGGGCGGATGATCGCCGTCATCCGGCGGGGGAATCAGGTGATTATTCCCAGTGGCTCCACCGTCCTTCTGGCAGGGGATTTGCTGATTTTGAGCAGCGCTCCCCAGGAAGAGCCGGAGCCAATTCCCCTCAGTGGATCATAAAAGCCGGCGTCTATTTTAGACGCCGGCTTTTCTCATATCAGTGCTTAAAGAGTCTCAGGCTCAAAACCAGGACATTTTTCCGCGATGACGCTGTAAGCTTCTTCGTCGGTGAAGATCATCGCATCGGGGTGGAAGCGGAGGATGGAAGCGGGAACCTGAGGGGTGACGGGGCCGAAGACGGTCTCGTAAATAATAGGGGCTTTGGCTTTCCCACTTGCCATCAGGATGATCTTTTTCGCTTTCATGATAGTGCCGATTCCCATGGAAATTGCCTGTTTCGGGACATCGTCCATCGAGGCGAAGAAACGGGCATTTGCCTTGATGGTGCTCTCGGTCAAATCGACCACATGGGTATACTCGGGGAATTCGTCGCAGGGCTCGTTAAAGCCGATATGGCCGTTGTTGCCAATGCCCAGCAGTTGGATGTCCACGCCGCCCATTCCGGCGACGACCTGCTCATAATTTTGACACTCGGCCTCCGGATCCGCCGCCAAACCGTTGGGAACGAAGGTCTGGGACTTGTCGATGTCCACATGATCGAAGAGGTTGTGGTTCATAAAATAGCGGTAGCTCTGGTCGTTGTCTTCGGACAGGCCGATGTATTCATCCAGGTTGACAGTGCGGACCTTTTTAAAATCCACCCGGTCCTCGTTGTATTTGCGGACCAGCTCTTGATACATGCCGATGGGGGTGGAACCGGTGGCGAGGCCCAATACCGAATCGGGTTTTAAAGTAATCTGAGCCGCGAAAATACGGGCCACCTTTGCGCACATATCGTCGTAGTTTTTGCATTTGATTAGTTTCATAGGAGTCACCTTCTCAAAAGATTTAGAAAACAATGTTCTTTTTTTATTTTATCACAAATATGGGACAGGGTCTAGGGGGTTTTGGAAAAAAGCGCCACTCCGTCCAAGGAACGTGATTCTGGCCAATTTTTTTGAACGGGAAGATGGGAGTTCGCTTGCAAATTCGTATTGTCTGCACTAAAATAAAAGAAAAAACTGAGAGAGGGGTATAACATTGAAAATTGCGGGAATAGGATTTCATCACGCAGGGCTTTCCTCATCCGATTTGGAGCGTTCCCTTCGGTTTTATACTGAAGGCTTAGGCGGCAAGCTGATGCGAAGTTGGGGGGAGGGGACAGGCCGCATCGCCATGGTAGATATGGGAGGCGGCGCGGTGCTGGAAATATTTGCAAACGGGCAGCCCGTCCCGGAGCAAAACAGCCGGTTTGTCCACCTGGCCCTCCATGTGGACAGTCCAGACGAAGCCTATGAAAAGGCGATGAAGGCTGGAGCCTCCTCGTATATGGAACCCCAGGACATGGTGCTTCCCTCAGAGCCGCCCTGTCCCATCCGGGTGGCCTTTGTCAAGGGACCAGATGGGGAACTCCTCGAATTCATCCATGAAAAATAACGATTGACAGTGATCGGTGAAAACGTCAGAAAGGGGACATCCCACCGTTTACAGGGTATGGCAGGATTGTATCCACAAGGAATCAAAAACCAGGCTGAAAAAGTCCCAGCCTGGTTTTGCCATATTATTTTATATTGATCCGAGGATTTGAGCCTTCCGTTCCAAAAGCCCGTTGCCGGTGAGTTCCTTCTCTACATTATCAAATCCCAATCGTTCGATGGTGGTGCTAAACCGTTCGCCGGGCAGCCCCTTTTCCTTGAAGAGCAGGATGGCTTTTTCGACTACGTCCAAAGCCTCTTCTTTGGTGAAGATTTGGTGGAGCGGCGTGCCGATACGAATGGATTTGCCCCAGCGCCCGCCGATGACCACTTTGTATCCGGACAACGTCTCCTCCGCGGCACCGAAGGGGCACTTTCTAATGCAGCGGCCACAGCTGTTACAGATGTCCTCATTGTACACTGGGCTGCCGTCTTCACCCACCACCGCAGCGCCCATAGGGCATTCCATTTCTACTGCGCATTTTTTGCATTTACGGCATTTTTCCTCATTGAGCTTTGGCTTTCTTTGCCCGATGATGCCCACGTCGTTTAAGTCGGGCTTGACGCAATTGTTGGGACAGCCGCCCACCGCAATTTTAAACTTGTGAGGGAGGGTGACACCTCTGTACCCCTCGTAGAAGCGGTTGTGAATTTCAGTGCCCAGCGCCTGGGTGTCGATGAGTCCAAAGACGCAGACCGTCCCCTTACAAGCCACCACAGGGCGTACCTTTTTACCGGTACCTCCGGTTTCCATGCCGGCCTGTTCGATCATCTTCCGGGCAGCGTCTAGGTCTTCGTACCGGAACCCGCCCAACTCCAGCGTCATCCGGGCAGTCATGGCGATGCTGCCGTTTCCGTACCTGCGGGCGACTTGGGTGAGGACTGCCATTTTCTCGGCGTCTAGTACGCCGTTTTCAGTGATAACGCGGATGGAAAAATGCTCCATGTCACGATTGGACAAAATGCCAGCCGCTTTTAATTCCGCTCTGATGCTTGGTGCGATTTTTACCGCCATTGATAGCCATCCTTTCGTCCGTTTCGCGCGATAATCAGCCCGACTTCCGCAGCCCAATGCCGTTTGCGAAACGGTAGTCCTTCTTTATGGGGAGTTTCATCCCCTTCTATTCTCCCTTTTCAACGGGAATTTCGTAATAATCCAATTATAGCATTTGAAAGTTCATAAGTAAATTCATATATTTAATTATGGTTATAACAAAATCTTATAAACTTAAAAACCTGGAAAATCGCCCGGATAAATCAATCTCCGTCTTTTCATTCAAATCGCGCCCGACTGGATTGGATTTTTTTACCGGTTGCCTTTTTTACTCTGACGATGATGACGTCTGGTTTTTCCTTATTTCCATAGCTTTCCTCGTAAAAGCCGTCCACCACAAAACCGTTTTGAAAACAGAGATGAAAGATATCCTGCAATGAACGGTGGTAATAGCATTGTAGCTGCGGTTGCCCCGCAATTGCTTCTCCCAGATAGGAGTGTGGGGTCAAATACTGTTCGGTGAGGGTGACAAAACAGGGGTGCTGAGTCGCAAAGACAAATATGCCGTTATCGTCGAGCAACTGATCCAAAACTTCAAAAAGGGGGACAATATCAGAGATGTCCATAATCGCCATGAGGGAAACCGCTTTATGGTATCGTCTGTCCCTTTTTAGCGTTAGCAACTCAGTTTTATTTGTGGCATCCACAATCTGAAAATCAATTCTGTCCAAATAAGCTTTTTGCCTTTTTTGGGCAAGCTTTACCATGGTTTTGCTATAATCAAAGGCTACAACCCGAGCGCCTCTTTCCGCCATATAAGCAGAATAGTTCCCGTTTCCGCAAGAAATGTCCAAGATCCAATCGCCCTTTTGCGGATGGAGTAGTTCAGTTACTCTTGGCCTAACCACTTCCCTGTGGAACCGGTTTGAATCGTCTCCCATATAGCTGTCCCAGAATTCGGCATTTGCCTCCCAGGCCGACAGGCTGTCCTTGGTTGCATCGGTTTCCATGATATCCCTTCCTTCTTTCGCCATACCATTCAAAACGTCGCTTGTGGGTCATCCATCGTTTGATTGTGAGCCCAACAAAATCCCCCGGCGGAGGTATCCTACCGGGGGACAGGAGCGGTATCAATCGGTTACCGCTCCTTTATCATTTGGATGTAGTCCAACTCCTCATAACCCAGGCGACGGTAAAGGGAAATTGCCCTTTCGTTTGAACGGGTGACCTCTAAACGAAAGCGCCGCACATTAGAAAACTCCTGCTCTACGAAAGCGAAGAGTTCCTTTCCCAGTCCGCAACCCTGGAATTCCGGAATGACATAAGCCTCCTCCACCAGGCAGACAAGGCCACCGGCTTCGTTAGAATAAGTAAGGGACAGCAGAGCATAACCAGCCGCCTTACCGTCTTTTTCGAAAATGTAGCCTTTGGCATAAGGGCTGTCCGCTAAAATTTCATCCAATGTTTTGTGAAAATATTCTTTGGGGACAGTGTGCAGACAGGCAGAAGAGTGATAAAACTCGTCTGCCAATTGGACGAAAAGTTCCCGATCCTGTTCTGTGATAGGTCTCAGCATATCAAAACTCCTTTCTCAGCGTGATAACAGGTATTTTTTAAAATCAATACTCCAACAAGGAGAGCCGGTACATGGCGAAAAAGCCAACGGCGAAAAGGATAGGACATAAAAGCAGCTCCCACCCTGTGGGGATGCCTGGAAAAACCTGTAACACCGATCCGATGATAAATCCTAAAATGATCAGATAGGTGGCCTGTGTGAACCGTTTCATCAACATGTCGAGAAGTTTGGTTGTGGCAAGAATGCCTAAGATGAGCCCAATCCCTAAAGGCACCAGGTAAGAGACTTGAAAACCGCTAATCGCCTCCATGGTACGGGAATACATTCCCATCATCAAAAGCATATAAGAAACGCTGATCCCGGGCAGAATTAATGCAATGGCCACCACAATCCCCGCCAATAGCAGCATTAGCGTGCCCAGCCAGCCACTGCTGTTGTTTTGTGGCATTAAATCCTGGGGGATAAATCCCATGAGCACTACGATCCCCACTCCGATACAGGGGTATACCACTGTTTTCACCGAGAGCTTGGTGACACCGGACTGGTGGCAGATGAGTGGGATGCTGCCGGCTACCGCCCCGATGAAAAAGTACATCATTGGCATTTGGAAGGTTTCCACCAGATAGAGCAGCGGGCGGGCCAGTAACAACATGCCGATTCCCGCTCCTAGACAAAAAATTGTTAGAAATTTCAAGTTTCCTTTCCAATTCCGTCGCAGCGAGCTGACAGCGTCGATCAGATCACCGTAGATGCCCAGCATCATGGCCATGGTGCCTCCGCTGACGCCTGGAACCAACATAGAACTGCCGATGGCAAAGCCTTTGGCCGCCGTCGGCAGAATTTTCTGTTTCATAGGTTTTCCTCACATTTCAAAGTTTTTCTTTACCTATCTTACCACAAAAAAAAAAACCATGTGAGAAAACCAGAAAAATTTAACAGAAATTTGACAAAGGGGTTCTCCATCCGGCGTAAAATCGTATATTGTGCGTATACTAGAAAAAACAAAAGGAGCGAGAAGATGAACATTACCTTTCAAAAGAAAGCCGTGGTACTTTTGGGGACGCCCCTGAAAGAAGGGGACAAAATGCCGGATTTCACCGTCTGTGACCCCTCTTTGAGAGAGGTAAAAGGCAGTGATTTAACGGGTATCCGGATTTTTGCTGTCGTCCCTTCCCTGGACACCGAGGTCTGCGACCTGGAGATCAAACGCTTTCATGAGAAAGCGTCTCAATACCCGAACGTCAAGATCTACGCGGTGAGCCTCGACCTTCCCTTTGCTCAGGCCAGGTGGTGTGGTGCCAACGGGATCAACGCTGTCACTACTTTGTCTGATTACCGGGAACGGGATTTCGGACGGGTGACCGGGACTCTCATCCAGGGCCTATTTCTGCTGACACGGGCTATTTTCCTGGTGGATGAGGACAATGTACTGCGATATGTAGAATATGTGCCGGAGATCACCGATCATCCTGATTACGATACGTTAGAGCAGAAGCTCAATCAGGTCATCCGGGGATAAGATAGTCAAAATAAAAGAGGGCGGAAGCTTCCGCCCTCTTTTAATATGTATACAGGTCTTCCAATACGTCCTTCACGTGGACGGGGTAGACTTTTTTCCGGCTTAGCAGCTTAAAGATTTTTTCTGCCGTGGAAAAGTCATGGGTTATGTCTCGACAGAGACAGTAATCGGTTTTGGTTTGCCCTTTTATGTAACATTCGATTCCGTATTGATCGTTTCCTTCCCGCACCAGGTTGTAAATGATTGTATTGCGTGGGGAACGATATTGGAGATTGTTAACCCGGGTACAGCTGAAAATCGTATCCATATAATGACCACCCTTATACAGTTTTTATTTAATTCCACATATTTTGGAAAGGAATTTGCACTTGGCCGTCTTCCTTATAAGAATATTATAACGTGAATTTTTTAGAGAAGCAAAGGTAATCCTTTCCAGGGAAAGAGCAAATAAGACGATATTCAGGCATTTTTCGGGATTTTCACATTCTTCCAATTATTGCTATTTTGTGTCCAAATACAATTTTATCCCAAAAGTTAGGAGGAAAATACTCTTTTGGATAAGGAGTGCCTGAAAAGGCACTCAATACACGATTCTTAGTGACATTGACACGATGTAAATTGCCTTTCAACGGTAGATGAGGAAAACATCTGAAATGTTCTCTCCACATACACAGAGAACATACCCTTTTTGAAAGGGAACAAAGCGAATTTGTTTGGAACCTACACCGGTGATCCTCCCTTCCTTATCCACGACGGAAAAGTGAGGAAATTGGCCAGTGATGCCTTCTCCGGTCAGTTTTACGTAGCTCTCCTTAGCGGCCCAGACTAAAAAAAAAGGTTGCCAGTTGGCTTTTCTGAGAAACTGCTGTTCTGCGGGGTGAAAAAATCGGCGGGTGATAGATTCCTTTTTACAAGAGCGCTCGTCCTGCAAATCGACGCCGACGGCATTTTTCCCCATGGCGCAGATCCAAAAATCCCCGCTGTGGGTGATGGAAAAGGATAGCGCCGCCCCTAAGAAATAGGGTTTTCCCCGTTCTGTGCGGAGGATAGGGACGCCTTCTGAAAAGGTGATCCCAGCTTTTGCCGCGAAATCTGCCGCGCAGTCCCGAATCCGCAAGTCGGCCGGGAGGGGATGTTCTTTGGGATATACATAGAGAAAAACGCTATTTGAATCTTTCATCTGCACATAAATTCCTTTCTCCGGCAGAGGTTAGCCACAAGTTGTTTAAAGGACTCGCTTTTGCGCAATCTCCTAGACGTTTGCGGTTTACAAGCGGCCAAACAAAGAAAACGGCATGCCGAGGCGACGCCGTTTTTTCAAACAATTTAATGGGGTTAGATGGAAACTCCAAAAAGAAGTGCATACCATAGAAATCCTCAAATTTCGCAGTCGGTGACAGCCCGGTCGGTGACCACTTTGTGGACAAATTCCTTGACTTTTAGGTGTAGAGGATTTGTTTGGTAGGCGTTTAATGCCTCACGGCTTTCAAATTCGCTGACCAGACAGAGGTCCATGCCGTTGGGATTGAAGTTTCTCCGGACCTGGGCCATGATAAGGCCGTCCACTTGGCCCACCAGGTTTTCTAAGCCCTCCCGGATAACCGCGGCGTTTTGCTCCTTGGTTTGGCCTTCGGCCTCCTCTTTTAAGTTCCAAAAAACGATGTGACGAATCATATTTTTCCTCCTGACTTAATATGGAAGGGTGGAGAACACATAGATTATAGATGCGATAAAGGATAACGCGATGGGAATGACAATACAGAGAATCAGTCCCACCTTGGAAGTGCCTCCCTTGGCCGAGAGGATGGTGGAGTAGTCAGGAGAATCCTGGTGCTGTTCTTTTAACTTGTGAACCCGCTTAAAGGTCCGTTGGGCGTAGAGGCGATTGGCAAACCCGCCAAAAAGCCCTTGGACAACCCAGGACAGCATGGAACATACCTGTACCGCCAACAACACCGCGGCAGATAACTCAGGGACAGCCCTCCCGGCTTCCTCTGCGTACATGGCTTGCATCATCTGGAAAGAAAAGACCAGGGATGGGATACTCAAGACAACGGATACCACCAAGGCCAGAATCGCCATGCCCCACATCTTCCGATAGATGAAATAGTAAAAATGAAAGAAAAAGGCCGACCAGTTCCATCCGCCCCCCTTGCCCGTTTTGTCTATGGACTTAAAACGAGGGATAAAGTAGGGGGTATTTTCCCGGACGTAAAGGGCCAGGTCCTTCACCGGAAGACCGTCGATTTCCTCGTCGGGGCCCACGCCGCCAAAGGGATTGGCGTAGGGGTTATAGGACATAAAATTGGGAGGTACCCCTTGTTGAGAACCATAGGGGTTTTCCCCCGTCCGGCTGGAAAAGGGAGGTGCCTCGCCGGGCTGTTGCTTGTTGAGGTCGTTGCCGCAAACCTCGCAGAACAATTTGTCCGGAGGATTCAGCGTGCCGCAGCGACTGCATCGCTTAGAGGCGTTGCCGTCGTATTTTTCCTCGTCTGTCTGGACTCGGGGCGGCTGCCACTGTTCTCCCTTCTCATGGAGCAAATTGAGGACGCATCCGCCGCTTTCCTTGACGCATTCCTTGTGATAGGGGGCGCCGCATTCCGGGCAGATGACGATCTGATCCGATTCATTGAATTCCTTGCCGCAGTAAGGGCAGCGGACGCCTTTGTATTTGAACATTATAACCCTCCAATGGTAAAAATTGAACTGAATGAGGACAAGGCGTGTAATTCGGTCAATATCCCGTGAACATCCATTATAAACAGTATACAGTCCCACTGTGAGGTTATTATAACATATTGATTCCTTTTTATCAAACAAATCTTTACAGAACTTTAAATCTCGATTATAATAATTAAAGTATATTTATGGAGGAAAACTATCCATATCCTGTGTGATGAGGGACTGAAACCAGAATCAGGAATGCTCTATTGCCTTTTTGCTGAGGTAAAGAAGGCTCCATTATAAAATATGAAACGAAAGTTTGAGACGGAGGAACGAAAATGCTTCAATTTGAAGAAGAAAAGCTGGCCTTGCGTGCCTTAAAGCCGGAGTTGGACGATTTGGCGTCCGCCCTGGGGATAGAAAACGTGAAAAAGGAGATCGCTACCCTGGAACAGGAGGCGGCGGCCCCCGGATTTTGGGACGACACCGAGAATTCTCAAAAGGTGCTGAAAAAAACCGGCGCTTTAAAGACTGTTTTAGACAATTATAACGGGCTTGTGAGCCTCTATGAAGACGCGGAAACCATGTTGGAAATGGCGGAGGAAGACGAAGACGAGGGGATGCTCCCCGAGGTCAACGAGATGGTGAAATCGCTGCAAAAAGGGGTGGAGACCCAAAAGCTCAGCACCCTTTTGTCCGGGGAGTTCGACAGTAAAAACGCCATCCTCACCTTCCACGCCGGGGCAGGCGGCACCGAGGCACAGGACTGGGTGGAGATGCTTTACCGAATGTACTGCCGCTGGGCCGAGCGCCACGATTTTAAGGTGACGGTGCTGGATATTTTAGACGGGGAGGAAGCGGGCATCAAAAGCGCTTCCATCCTCATAGAAGGGTTAAACGCCTATGGGTATTTAAAGTCTGAAATCGGCGTCCACAGGCTGGTAAGGGTGTCTCCCTTCGACGCTTCGGGGAGGCGGCACACCTCCTTTGCCTCGTTGGAGGTCATGCCGGAAATCGACGACGACATTGAGATCGACATCCGGCCGGAGGATATTAAAATGGATGTCTACCGTTCCAGCGGCGCCGGCGGGCAGAAGGTCAACAAGACCTCCTCGGCGGTCCGGATCACCCACATCCCCACCGGAATCGTCACTGCCTGTCAAACCGAGCGCAGCCAGTTCCAGAACCGGGACATGGCGATGAAAATGCTCAAGTCAAAGCTCTATGAAATCAAGGAGCGGGAGCATCTGGATAAAATCGAGGACATTCGCGGCGACCAAAAGGAAATCGCCTGGGGGGCGCAGATCAGATCCTATGTCTTTATGCCCTACACGCTGGTCAAGGATCACCGTACGGGCTATGAAATGGGAAATGTAAACGCCGTCATGGACGGGGATTTAGATGGGTTTATAAATGCCTACTTAAAGGCTTTGGCCCACGGGGAATTGGAATAATCGATTTTACCATTTTGCTGGGAGGTTGTAAATGAGGCAGCCTCCCTGTCTATTTTTATGAGAAGGGATCAAAATGGCCAGTGACAGATTGGGATGGATTTTTGACACCGCCGCTTCCAACTATGCGCAGATGCGGCCGGGATATGTAGACGAGTTATACCGGGACATTTTTTCCTACGCCCCCATCGACGAATCCAGCGAAGTGGTGGAAGTGGGAATTGGCGGCGGGCAGGCTACCCTTCCGTTTTTGCAGAGGGGTTGCACCTTGACGGCCGTTGAATATGGAAAGCATTTTTCTGAGATATGCAGAGAAAAATTTGAAGGTTATGATAAATTTTCCGTCATAACGGGAAAATTTGAAGAAACTGAATTTGCAAAAGAATCCTTCGATCTTATCTATTCCGCTTCCGCTTTTCATTGGGTACCGGAGGAAATCGGATATCCAAAAGTGTTTTCGATGCTAAAGGGAGGCGGCGTGTTTGTCCGGTTTGCAAACCATCCTTTCGAGGACAAGGGAAGGCCTCAACTGGCAGATGAAATTCAAAAGCTGTACAAAATCTATATGCCGTATTCTCCCAGGCCAGTGGAGTACGGGGAAAGAGATGCAAAACAAAGGGCTGATATTGCCGCCAAATACGGATTTAAAGATATTGGGTTCAGACTCTACCACAGGACCAGGACATTTTCCGCCAAGGAGTATGTGGCTCTGTTGGGAACTTACTCCGACCATTTGGCCCTGGAGCGGGGGATAAGGGAAGAGTTTTTCTCTAAAATCGAGGAATTGATCGACGAGTATGGTGGGCAATTCACCCTGTACGACACCATTGACTTGCAGCTTGCGCGGAAACCTCGCTGCAGCGGGACATGACGCGATGGCCCTTAGAAGAGAAGTGCCAAAACGCCGACCTGTAAAACGCTGTTGCTCAAAATCACCTGGGCGGACATCCTAAGGAGTTTCTTCCTTCCATCGTACATCAGCAGGATGCCGATCGATCATTGAGAAGCGTGTAGTAGCCACTTATCGCCGCGGAATCTGAACCAGAACGCCAGCGTTTTTACCGCCCACTCTGCGCACATGCCGATCCACACGCCTTGAATCCCAAGCTGTAGCGGAATCGCCAGTAAATATCCGAGTCCCACCCGGATTACCCACATGGTCGCCAAGGAAAAATAAGACGGATAAGAGGCATCCCCTGCCGACCGCATAATGGACGGCAGGGTGTTGGCCGACGGCCAGAAAAATGGCATGCAGATAGCCGTAATTGCCAATATGCTGTAAATTATCGAAACCGTGTTTTCCGGGGCTTGGTACATTTTTAAAATCAGTGGCATCAGCGGCAGGCCGATTGCCAAGGAAGCGACTGTCAATGCCGTACACAACCAGACCATGGATTTTCCGTACCGGCGCGCCAGCTCTTTTTCTCCCGCGCCGATGCACTGCCCCACCACCGTTACCCCGAGCGTCGCCACGGCGGAAGGGGCGGAATAAAGGAGGGAAAATACCGAATTGGCCACTGCATTTGCCGCCACGCTCACCGTCCCCAGCTTTGCAATGTAAATCTGCACCAGCATGGAACCGCCGTTCATGAAAATCTGCTCCATGCCGTAGGGGATGCCGATGCGGAAGATTTCCCCCATGATTTTTTTATCCGGGTGGAAGATGTGCTTGGGCCTTACCCGCAGGATACTTTTTGGGGACAGCAGCATCCACATCGCCGCCCCACCGCCGACCAATCGGGCGAGGTTCAGCGATAGCACACTTCCCAAAATGTCCAGATGCATCATATTGATGAAGACAAAGCTCGCCACAAAATGCAGCAGATTGATTAAAATCGTCAGGTGCAGACAGCATTTTGTCTCCCCCAACCCGCGAAACACAGCAAAGCCGCTCATATAAACGGCTAAAAAAATCATCGAGATGGCAATGCCGATTAGATACTGTTCCGCTTTATCCAGCACAGCTTCTTCGACACCGCCGAATAAGATATGTACCAGCGGATCCGCAAACAGCACCAGAAGCAAGCAGGCAAAGATGGCGGAAAGAGGCGTTACCAATATCATTTGTCCTGCGGCCTTTTTGATCTGTTCCTCGTCCCCTTTGCCCTTAAACTGCGCTACCACCACGGTCCCACCCGCTGAGACGGCGTTGTACACTGCGTAAACCATCAGATACAGCGGACTGACCAGGCTCACCGCCGAAACCGACTCCTGGCTGGAGGAACTGATCATTGCCGTCGTCAGAACCCCGATGGCACATACAAAAAAAGAGTCCATAATCAACGGCGACAGCATGGAAAAAATCTGTTTTGTATGAAATAACGAGCTGTCAAATTTTTGACTGATATACTGTATCATTTTTATAGGCTTCCTTTCCCCGTTTTTTGCCTATTCTTAACTATAGCAGAACATTTGAAAAAAACAAGTACTCAAACGTTATTTTTTGTCGTTTGATCGCGGACAAGGGAAGCCGGAATTTTGAAATGCGGGTCGCTCCGCAGGCAGTTTGGCATTTGACGCGAAACATCCCGCCGGAAAGGCTGTTTCCGACGGGATGTTAAAGTGTGAATTCATGATGAGCCCTTATTTTCCGATTTTTTCCTTCTGCTCAATAAAGTACCGGAGCACCTCCACCGTGCCGTCGATGCCCACCGAGGAGCTATCGACGCAGAGGTCGTAATTCTCCGCCAATCCCCATCTGAGATTGGAGTAAAAATTATAGTAGTTGGCCCGCTTTTTGTCCAATTTCTGGATGTTGTCTTCGGCGCGGTCCTTTTCCATGCCGTAGACGGTGGTGGCCCGTTCTACCCTGCTTTTCAGGTCGGCGTAGATGTAAAAGTTCAGGTGGCGGGGATTGTCTTTCAGAACATAATCGGCGCAGCGTCCCACGATGACACAGGGGCCTTCCGACGCCACCTTGCGAATGATCTCCGACTGGATGAGAAACACCTTGTCATTGAGAGGAAGCTCCGCCATACCGGTCATACCGTGCAGCAGGTATGAATTCATCGAAAGGGTGTACAATAGGCTGTTGGTGGCCCGTTCGTCGGCTTTCTCAAAGACTTCCCTGCTATAACCGCTTTGCTGGGCAGCCATGGTGATGAGCTCTTTATCGTAGAAGGGAATCTCTAACATTTCGGCTAATTTTTTGCCGATTAGACGGCCCCCACTGCCGAACTGCCTGCTGATTGTGATGACGTAGTTGGTTTTTGCCATATTGATCGCTCCTTTCATCTATATCAATTGCATAATTATATCTGTTTATATTATGCCACTTTTGTGCAAAAACGTCAAGACAAAGATTTGGAATTCATTAAAATAATTTAGGGTATTCACTTGGTACCGATATTTTATAAAAGCTTGGAACGACGTGGCAGTCAATGCCTAGGCGGTTTTTGAGGTCGGCCGGCATAACAAAATAATTAGGAAAAAAGGAGGAAAATCCCATGATGGAAGCGATTTTACAGGCCGATCAGGCCATTTTAAACGGGATACAGGATTTGTTCCGCTGCGACTTTTTGGACGTTTTTCTTACCTTCGTGACAAAACTGGGAAACGGCGGGTTTATTTGGCTGTTCATCGGGACGCTCATGTGCTGTTTTCGAAAGTCCCGGAGGACGGGGGTCATATTGCTTTGTTCGGTGGCCGCGGGCTTCCTCATCGGGGAGATGACTATTAAGCCGATGATCGGGCGGTTGCGGCCGTTTATGGATAACACAGCGGTAGAGCTTTTAATCGATCCTCCCCGGGGATTTTCCTTCCCGTCGGGACATTCCATGTCTTCCTTTGCGGCGGCGACAGCCTTGTTTTTGTGCGGCAAGCGGAAAGTGAGCTGGCTGTGGTACCTGGGTGCCGCCCTCATGGCTTTCTCCCGGCTGTACCTCTATGTCCATTACCCCAGCGATGTTTTGGTGGGCGCGGTGCTGGGTGGCTTGACGGCTTGGGCAGTTTACGCACTTTTTGAGCGGTTTTGGCCCCGTGGTACTATTAAAGTTTTTAAGGAGATGTAAATTTTCCCAAAAAAACTTGATTTTTAAGCGAAATGGCGCTATAGTAGTATTAGCACTCTGAGAAAAAGAGTGCTAATACTTTTTATTACTTATAACAGGTTGCGGGGGAATTGTTGCCAATCTGATGTATATGGTAAGCAAAACCGCTTTGCATTCGATGCCGGCAAAATTTCCCCGGGAAAGAAGGAATATCAACATGGCCAAAAAAAAATTTAAAGCGGAATCCAAGCGGCTGCTGGATTTGATGATCAACTCCATCTACACCCACAAGGAGATTTTTTTAAGGGAGCTCATTTCCAATGCCAGCGACGCCATTGACAAACTCTACTATCACTCCCTCACCGAGAATCTCAGCGGGTTAAATCGGGATGATTTCGCTATCCGGCTGACAGTGGACAAGGAGGCGCGGACCCTAACCATATCTGACAACGGCTGCGGCATGACCGCAGAGGAACTGGAAAACAACCTGGGCACTATCGCCCAAAGCGGCTCCTTCCAGTTTAAAAAGGAAAATGAAAAACCCGAGGATATTGACATCATCGGCCAGTTTGGCGTTGGCTTTTACTCCGCCTTTATGGTGAGCGACGAGGTCACCGTTATTAGCCGTGCTTACGGTTCGGACAAGGCTTACGAGTGGAAGTCCTCCGGTGCCGACGGCTACACTATTGAGGAGGCGGACAAGGCTTCCCACGGCACTGACATCATCCTAAAAATTAAGGAGAACACCGACGACGAAAACTACGACGAATACTTGGAGGGTTATCGCCTTCAGGCCATTGTCAAAAAGTACTCCGATTACATCCGTTACCCCATCAAAATGGATATGGAGCGTTCCCGGGTGAAAGGAGAGCCTAAGGAGGGCGAACAGCCGGAGTATGAGACCTATATCGAAAATGTGACTTTAAACAGCATGGTGCCCCTCTGGAAAAAGAACAAAAACGAGGTCACCGAAGAAGAGTACAACCAGTTTTACAAGGACAAATTCTACGATTATGAGAACCCTTTAAAGGTGATCCACAGCAGCACCGAGGGGGCTTCCACCTACAACGCGCTGCTGTTCATCCCCGCCCACGCCCCTTTTAACTACTACTCCAAAGAGTACGAAAAGGGGTTACAGCTGTACGCCAGCGGGGTGCTTATCATGGATAAGTGCGCTGATTTGCTGCCCGACCATTTTAGCTTTGTCAAAGGCCTTGTGGATTCCCAGGATCTCTCCCTTAACATCTCCAGGGAGATGCTCCAACACGACCGGCAGTTGAAGCTCATTGAGAGCCGGTTGGAAAAGAAAATTAAGAGCGAGCTGCTCTCTATGCTTAAAAATGACCGGGAAAAATACGAAGGTTTCTTTAAGAGCTTCGGATTACAACTCAAATACGGAGTATACACCGCCTATGGTGCCAATAAGGAGTTGTTGCAAGACCTGTTGCTGTTTTACTCTTCTTCCGAGAAAAAGATGACTACATTGGAAGAGTATGTGGGACGGATGAAAGAGGGCCAGAAGTACATCTACTATGCCTGCGCCGAGACTACCGATCGGGCTGACCGCCTGCCTCAAACCGAGTTGTTGAAGGATCAAGGTTACGAGA
Organism: uncultured Oscillospiraceae bacterium; assembly: GCA_904396495.1. GTDB lineage: Bacteria > Bacillota > Clostridia > Oscillospirales > Ruminococcaceae > Fumia. The sequence goes on along the minus strand of CAJFOJ010000008.1, from coordinate 1,469 downwards.
TTCTCTATCTGACCGACGACATCGACGAATTCGCCCTCAAGATGATGCGCAATTACAGCGACAAGGAATTCCGTTCGGTTTCCGACAAGGACTTAGGGCTGGAAAACAAGGAGGAGTCGGAGGAAATCAAACAGAAAAACGAAGAGAATAAGGAACTTTTCCGGTTTATGAAAGACGCCTTGGGGGACAAGGTCACCGATGTGCGGCTGTCCTCTAGACTCAAATCCCACCCTGTCTGCCTGTCCAGCGAGGGAGGGCTCTCCCTTGAGATGGAGAAGGTGTTAAACTCCATGCCAAACGACCAAAAAGTCAAGGCCAGCCGAGTATTGGAGCTAAATCCCAACCATCCGGTGTTTGAGGCGATTTCCAAAAAATTTGCAGACGATCCCGAACAGGTAAAAGCCTACACTGGGCTTTTGTATGATCAGGCGTTGCTCATCGAAGGCTTGCCGATTGAAGATCCGGTGGCCTTTTCAAATGCCATCTGCGAGCTGATGGCAAAGTAAATTTCCCGCAAAGCAAAAAGCGCACCCACTTGGGTGCGTTTTTTACTTAAAATAAGTTTTAGCATCACTACTGCCGCACTGGCACTATTTTGGCCTCAGGGAGATGTCCTTGAGAATTCAAGCCTCATCTGATATAATGCAGGTGGATTTATTGTGATAGGGAGGTATATGATGGATCTGAAAAAGTTTATGCACTGGAACCCGAATAAGGTAAAATGGCTGACCCACCTATATAATGGGATTTTGGGACGAAACTCCATCCGCAAGAGAAAAAACTCCTTTGCTGTCGGCGCCGCCATGCTGAAACGGGTGAAAATCCGGATTACCGGCAGGGGAAATACCATCGTGGTGTCGGATTGGTCGGCCCTCCTTCACTGTACCATTCAAATCAAGGGGTCCAACAACCGGATCGAGATTGGGCCGGACTGCGTATTGCGGCAGGTAGAAATTGTTATTGAGGACGACGGCAACAACATATCTGTAGGCAGTGGCGGGCGGCTATACGGCCCGACTCAGCTGGCAGCCATCGAGGGGACACGGATTATAATTGAGGAGGATTGCCTGTTTTCCAGTGGGGTGAAAATCCGAACCGGAGACAGCCATTCCATCGTGGACATGGAGGGAAACCGAATAAACCCATCAGAAGATGTGGTGATTGGGGAGCATGTCTGGCTGGGAACTGATGTCATTTGCCTCAAAGGGACCCGGATACCGGGGCACTGTATCGTGGGAGCACGGGCTTTGACTAATCGATCCTTTGCCGAGGGCAATTGTGTCCTTGCTGGGGTACCTGCTCGAATTGTCAAAACTGGAGTCGATTATTTGTGCAAAAGGCTGTAAAAAATTGGGGCTATTTTTAAAATTTTTGAGACCTTGTGCATTATTTATTAAGTTACCTTTATTTTTTTGTTGACATTGCGACAAGTTTTTATTATACTATCCTTGTAGAATTTTATACCTTTT
>CAJFOJ010000007.1 GCA_904396495.1 uncultured Oscillospiraceae bacterium | reverse complement strand
GAGTTTGCGGCTGAAATTACTATCCGCAATGCCTAGTTGCTCGGCAATCTGCCACAAATTCACTTTTGCGGTTTTGGCTTCCTGTCTGATGTCTAAGTTTTTCATTTTTCGTCCTCCTTAAAAGATTGTTATTGACAAGGATGCATATTTTTGTTACAATTCAATTATACGATAACAATAATAAGCTTGTCAACTATTTTATGCGTACATTTTTAATTTCTACAAATATATGCAAGGGAGTGCGTGACATGGATGTTAAAAGACGTTTTGCAACTAGACTTAAACAATTGCGAGAAGAAAAAGGGCTTTCACAAGCTCAACTAGGAGAAAAAATAGGGGTTTCTCGTGGTAGCATCAGTTTTTACGAAAATGAAAGCAGAATTCCAGATATAGAAGTTTTAGAAAAAATCTCACTTTTTTTTGAAGTTCCATCGGATTATCTGTTAGGATTAATACCTAATAGAACACGTGAAAACATTGATATTGGTAGTCAATTGTTTCTTGGGGATAAGGCAATAGAAGCAATCAAAGATTGTGTAAATAGCAACAGTTGCAGAAGGAGGAAGCCAGTCAGATGGTTCGATAAATTCAGCCTATATCCTCCTGCATACAACATAGAATTACCATATATTTATAATTTGCCTTGTGTGTTGAATTTTTTGATAGGCGAAGGATTTCTTAAAAAAATCCTTGAAAATTTTATGCAAATAGTTGATTCACATGCACTTAAAAAAGAAGTTAATTTAAGGGAATTACGGTTAAAAGATAGAGATAAGAGAATGGATATACTTGATAATGCAAAATTGACGGAATGGGATGTTCAAAGAAATATAGTTTCTTCGATGGAAGAACTTGCCCAAAAATATTATGTAGATCATTATGATTGCATTAAACGAATTGATTACCAAGAAGCTAACAAAATTATGTTTAAAGAACAAGAAACAAGACTAAAATTGGATTTGATGTATAAATACAGAGAAACAATAGAAGATATTGAAAATGGATTAAGTGAACAAAGCAGTAAATTTGATTTTAGAACTAGGCTACATGAATTAGCTCATGAAATTGTAATAGGAGATAAAAAAGAAGAAGATTTAAAAGAATGGCTACTATCTTTTTTGATAGGAGGGAAAGAGGGCAATGGCCAACATCACGAAAAGGACAACGAAAACAGGTAGCTCTTACCTCATCCGCGTTTTTGTCGATCAGAACAGCAACGGAAAGCAAAAAATACAGTCTATGACGTGGAAACCCGCTCCGGGGATGACGGAAAAGCAGATTCAAAAGGAACTTACCAGACAGGCCACAATGTTTGAAGAAAAGGTTAAAAACGGGAATTATGCAAATGTGTCAAATATGAAGCTGTATGAGTTTATCCCACAATATTTTGACATCACCGGCGACAAGTTAGCCCTTCTGACAGTTGCTAAATACAAAAGAGCCATAGAGCTTTATATAAATCCCGCTCTAGGCCATTTAAAATTAAGCGCCATTCGCCCTATTCACATTCAACAGTTTATCCAGCAACTTGAGCGGGATGACATTCGCGCAGATGGTAAAGGGGCTTTCTCCCCTAGTTCCATACGGCGCTATCTGGTTATTCTCCAATCTATTTTCAAGTGCGCCTATAAGCTTGGTATGATAGCATCTAACCCCACAGAGAGCGCCCGTCTTACATTACCGGAAATGGACGAACCAGAAGTAGAAGTTTTCACCAAAGAGGAAGCGGTCGCTATGCTGGAGTGTTTAGAATCGGAGCCTTTGAAATATCAGGTCTTAATACAGCTCGCCATATTGACCGGCTGCCGTCGCGGTGAGCTGGTGGCTCTACAATGGGATTGTATCGACTTGGAACAAAAAACCATCTCAATCAAACAAAGCGCATACCAACTCACCGGGGAAGAAGTGAAAACCAAAGCCCCCAAAACAAAAAAGAGCTTCCGCACGGTGTCTATTCCGGCATATGCTGTGGAATTATTAAAACAATATCGTATAGAACAGCTACAGGAACGGCTAAAACTGGGCGACAGATGGCATGAAGGTGGATGGGTATTCACACAATGGGACGGGAAGCCCATGTATCCCACCACGCCCACACAATGGTTTAGCAGGTTTTTAAAGCGGCATAACCTACCCCACCGCAAATTTCACGCTCTGCGGCATACGTCGGCCACGCTTTTATTAAGCAACGGCACCAATATAAAAACAGTTGCTTCACGGCTGGGACATACTCAGCTTTCAACAACAAACCGCTACTTGCACGCCCTACAGGAAGCAGACGTAAAAGCAGCCGATACATTGCAAGACCTTTTTGCAAATCCTACCCACAAAATGGCCTGACCTCAGTTCAAGAAATGTTCAAGAAAGTTATCAAAAATAACATTATATTGCTCGAAATTACATAAAGTTTGAAAAATCAAAATGCAGATAAGCGCCTTAAAACATGGATTATTTAAGATTATTAGAAATTACAATAAACACCATTTTGCTTTGGTAAGGACGAGGTCACCGGTTCGAATCCGGTTAACAGCTCCAGGAAAAAGCCCGCAAATACCGTGTTTACGGTGTTTGCGGGCTTTTTTATTTTATTTTTAAAATGCTGGAATTCAGCCAAAATCATTTAACCTCTTTTGCAGTTACCAACACGTTACCAGCAAAAATAAAAAGGGCGTCAACCTATTTCTAACTGCACCTGTCAAGGGAAAGTAGACAGTAAAAAGGGAAATTTGTCAGAAGCCCCGTTCAGTCTTGAACAGAACGGGGCTTTTGTAGCCCAAGGCAGTGGTAATACGGCTGATTGCTGCCCCTTTAAGATGTGACACTGGGAGCCAGGATCTCGTTGTTGAAGGTATCCAGGAGGAGCGTCCACTCCCAGTAAGTCGTTCCAACTTTGAATGTGGTCATGTCGGAGACTAGGAGCTGAAGGGGCGCGGCGGCATTCCAGTGTCCCCTTACCTGATTGGGGAATAAGATGCTTTCCTCTCCAGGCTGTTTATAACGACATCTTCTGGCCTTTGAACGAATTTCGGCGGCTTTACAGCACTTGTGGACCAGATTGTGAGAAAACACCTATCCTGTCTCCAGAAACACATCGTGAGCCAGACGATGATACCCATGGGATTGTATAACTCATGGTACGGTTTATCTATTCGATACCAACGCAAAAGCTCTCACCCAATCGGTGAGAGCTTTTGCTTGTAACGGATTTTGGAGAGAAATCCGTTACGCAATATAGTATGGATAATAAGAAGGAGAGCAAATTTGTATGCCAATCAATAAGTTGGACTTATCGTACCCACGCGCCGGAAGCGTCTACCTTGTAGTCGCCTACCGTGGTGTTGGCAGCCATTGCGCCGCTCGAATAGAAGTAATAGCACTTGTTTCCTACCCAGTTCCAGCCTGTCGCCATGGCTCCGTTGGACTTCAGATAATACCAGCTGCTTCCAACCTGCAACCAGCCTGTCATCATGTGGCCATTGCCTCTGAAGTAGTACCAGCTGCCATTTACCTTCACCCAACTCGAGTTGGCCATGCCGCCCCAGTTGTAGAGGTAGTACCAAACTCCTCCGTCGTTGAGCCAGCCTGTCGCCATGGCACCCGAGGGCTTCAGGTAGTACCAGACGTTGCCCAATTTGAGCCAACCGGTTGCCATCGTTCCGTCCTCTTTCAGATAGTACCAAGTACTTCCAACCTGTAGCCATCCGGTGGTGCGGAATCCTTCCCCATTGAGGTAATACCACTTACCTGCCACCTGTGCCCATCCGGTGACGACTTCGCCGTCTGCGTCGGTGAGCTGATAGTCACCGTCCACCTCTTCCCAGGTGTAGTTGCCGTCTCCACTGGGAGCGGTGGGCTCTTCGGGAGTACTGGGTTCATCCGGTTCGTCGGGGTCAGTGGGGGAGTACCCGCCGCCTCCACCGGAGCTAGAGCCACTGCCGATAGAGCCAGTGTTATCCTTATCCACAGGTTCGTCAGAAAAATCTCTGATGTACGGTTTGACTGTATAAGTGCCCTGCATCAACTGATAGGCGTAATCATAAATGTTTCGAATTTCTTTTTTATCGGAAACCGCAGCCGCACTAAATGTATTGACCGATTGATACCAGTTGCGGTACGCATTCTTTCCGTCCATGCCGTTATTGACTGCAGAATTGAGGTAGTCGAGATACTGGTTATATTTAGAGGGATTTTCAAAAGCGTTGGCATCCACTTCCACTTCTAAGCCGATGTTTCCGTAATTGGCAGCCCAACATGCACGGTCGATCTGCCGTGTACCGAGCAATCCCGCATCATTTGTGTCGTATGGGGACTCGAAGAAATGGTTGGGCTGGTAGGCCACTGCATCAAAGCCCATTTCATCTCCCCATAGATAACCATTTGCAAAAAAGAAGGGAATCCAGAACATTTTATAGCCCAGTTCATGCACGCGTTGGGTAGCAAGCTGAGTTGTGTTGGGCCAGTAACCCGCCAGTTCTTCCAGCCAATAGAAGCCGACAAAATCTATGTATTCGTAATTGCCTTCTTCTATGCCTTTTATTACTTGCTGAATCCACCAGTCGGTAACAAAACTTCTGTCCTCCTCGCTGCTGACCAAATTGTAATAGCGGCCGTCAATAGGGCCGAAATGATCGTTTAGGCGATCGGCGCCCGGAAGCATGACGACGAGTTTAACTTTATAGTTAGGGTCTCCCAGTTCTTCCGAAGCAATTTTAGCGGCTTTATTGAGTTCGTCAACATCTCCACCTTCCCGGAAGGTTTTGTCTAGATACCATTCCCAGTCCTCAATCTGGGTAAAATTGCCGCTCTGAGGATCTACTACATTGGTATTCATCGGTCTTCCATAGCGGGAATTGAGCCCCAACAGACACACGGTGTCAAACATCGTATCCTGTACTTTGCCGTTGGTATCTACATAGGTGAGGTAGGGACGATACCGTTCCGCGTTCCAGTTACCAATCTCCTGTCCGCTTTCATCGTCGTATCCATACCAGCCGTTGTAGCAGAGTACCATATCCTGGACACCCGCCGTTTTTTCACCTGCTTTCAGATAATCGCGGCCGGTGCCATCAAATTTTTTGTTGCCTTCGTATTGAGCGGCCCCGTCAATGATACCGTCATAACCGAAAACTTCAATTTCATCCAGCTGGTTTGTCAGCAGCAAGTCTACATCTAAACGGACATATCTTGCCGCAACAGCGGGAACATCGGCCGGTATATTATCGGAAAATCCGTTTTTGACGCCGGTTAAATCGTGATCTCCGCGCCAGCTGAGACTAAATCTTCCCTTGCTCGACAAATCAGTATTATATTCCATCCCCAAGCGGGTCCAGTTGACACCATCCAGCGAAGTGTGGATATAGATTCCCCAAGGCAGAGAAGAGTATTCGCAGGAAAGGACATTCGTCTGTACTTTAGTGATGGATTTCACATCCTGCAAGTCGATGACGATCGCTCTCAGTGCTTCCTGGCTGACGTAAGTGCCACCCGGTGAATAATTGACGTCAAACGAAACCCAAGCCGGGTCGGAGCCGTCTACTGTACCCAAGATACCATCTGTCAGTTGCTTGCCACCGATGTCCGGCTCCGGACTTGTTTTTTCGTCCAGATAAACAGTGTAGGGTTTGTTCAAAGCTACATTGTAAAGGCCGGTATCATCAGACGCTACGCCTGCGGACGAGCAACGTCCATCCTTGCCGAGAATTTTGATCTCATCCAAATAAACACAGTCGCTGCGGCTTTCCGGTATGGTAAAGGTAACGCGGATATATCTGGTATAAAGCATGGTAGAATCATCGGGTTTTACGTTAAATCCGCCATCTACACCCTTCCAGGTAAATTGCACTGCTTCCGCTCCCTCAGTCAGATCGGGTCTTTCCATATTTGCAATCTCCTGCCAATTATTACCATCAGAGGAGGTCCACAAAACAACGTTTTCCGGAAGTGCTAAATTGTTGTTTACATCCCGGCGGCTGCTGATTATCACCTCAGAAACTGATTTCAGTTCACCCAAGTCAAAATCAATCCACATATTATTAAAGGATTTGTTGTCATAGCTGTATTGGAATCCTGTCCAATTGGTGTCGTAGTTGGACCCAGTGACGCCGTAAACGCCGTCGGTCAGAATCCCCGGAACATTGCGGTAGTCCGCCTGGCGGGAAATAAGATAACTACTATTTCTCGCCAGATTGTATTCCGGGCCTTGATCGGGATCATATTCGCCGCCCAAAGAAACTTTGTGGGCAAAAATGTTAATATCATCCAAAAACAGCCAGTTTGTAAAGTCAAAGGTCAAGCGCACATATCTTCCGCTGACCGCATCTGACACATAGCTAAAACGCTTTACCCCATGTCCGTCTTCCTTGACTTCTTCCTGGGCAAAGACCGACCAGTTGGATTTGTCGGAGGAATACTCGATTTTGATATTTTGGGGATAAGTCAAAGGGAAGGAACGGGTCTTGGACTCCAGTACACCCACCTGAACCTGTTCAAAGGATTTCACTTCGCCCAGATCCACCGTTACGCTGAAGGAGGTTCCCTCCCGGGACTGATACCCCGCCCATCCAGAGGTCTGATAAAAATAGGAGCCTCGGATTCCATCGGTTAGTTCTTTTCTCCCGGTGTCGGCAAACCGTGTATCCGCATCCCAGGAAGTCTCGTAAGCCGCGCGAAAGGCCAGATCGTTTTCGTCCCGGTCTTCCGGCTCCGTGTTTTCAACCATCGTCCTGTTTTTCAGCACCTTGATTTCGTCCACCATGACCTTGGTCGTCGCAGGAAATACGACTTTGACATAGCGGGCGGCAGAAGCTCCCACTACACTTTGGATGAAGGAAACCGTAGGGATATTGCCAAACGGGGCGACAGCCTCTACGGGAGCTGCTTCCTGCCAACTCTGCCTGTCGAGCGAATAGTACACCTGCATGGTGGCGGGAGCTTTAAATCCGTTGAGCTCATCGTTTAAAAATGTTGCCTCCACCTGTTCAAAGGAGGCGACAGTACCAAGATCGATGATAATCTCAGTGTCTTTGGAGGAAATATCATATCCGACCCAAGCGGGATTCTGATAATTCGCCGTCGCACGCTGCCCATCCGTCAGCTTTGTCACGGCAAAGGTGTCGGGATACTCCGCACTTGCTGAGGGATTGGAGACATACGCTTTCTGATAAGCCAGATTGTTGGCTTTTTCGGACACAATGGTAGAATCGTTTTTCATGATTTCCACTTCGTCCAGGAAAACCCAGCCGTTTGGTTCTACTGATATTTTTACATACCGGGCGGTTTCCGGGCGACTCATAGTGGCATGGAAATCATAAGTCATCTGAGAAGTGTTGTTCGCCCCCAATCCGTTTTGACTGACCAGTTTCCACTTTTCCTTGTCATCAGAGGTGTAAATATTTACCTGTTTTGGAAGCTTGATGCCGGCGGCCAAATCCTGGCAGAAGCCAAGTCTTACTTCCTCAAAGGACGTTGCTTGGTTCAAATCAAAGATAAATTCCGGGGTCTGATTCAGATAAGCCATCCATTCATCATCCGAATAACTGGCGGTACCGCGCCTGCCGTCAGTCAACTCAAAATCAGTGTCGGGATAGGTACTGTTGGCTTCCAACGTGGATTCATAAGGCTTTCCGAGAACCAGGTTCTCGTTGTCTTCATCCTCGTCCATCAAAAGGTCGCCGTCCAAAGGAGTACCAGTGCGGCCGGCAAACACTTCGATTTCATCCAGAAAGATCCAACTTGCGCTTTCCTCAGATTGAAAGCTGAATCGCAGATCGGTAGCGATAATTTCAGCATTAAATCCAGTCCCATAGGTAAACACTTTTTTCGCCTCATTACCGCCGGGTGTTCCTTCATAAATAACTTTGTAAAAGCCATCCCCATTTTTCGCTTCGATTTTTATGTAATGAGGCAGTGAAATACCAGAGAGGGAATCGCTGACAGCGCCAATTTGAATTTCAGAAAATGTGATGGGACCGTCCAGATGAAATTCAATATCCGCAATTTTCCCATGTGGGACAAAATATCCTACCGTGACGCCGTCTCCCCAGCTTTGGCCATAAATGCCGTCTGTAAGCTGTTTATGCTCCTTGTCTGGGCTACTGCTATGGAACTCTTCATCTTTTAAAGAGGTTTCATAGGCTTCCCCTGCAATAAGGTTCTCCGGTTTTTCCGCAGGCTCATCCAAGACTGTGAAAACACAGAAGGCGCTTTGTTTCACAGCAGTCTCACCGTTCAGATTATTGACGATTTCCAGATAATACCTTCCGTTATCAGCAGAAGATACGCTGTTTAATACCAACTCCGAGGTGGTCTGACCTTCCAGGACCTCGCCATTTTTATACCACTGATAGGACAACTCACCGCCGTCCACACTTTGGGCAGTGACCGTGAAAGTGACCGTTTCTCCGACAAGGGCATCTTTTAATCCCGGTAAATCGGTGGTAATGACCGGAGGCATCGCAGGCGTACCAACAGGTGGATTGATGTTAGCAGGAGTTCCATCCGCCTCTTTTAATATTTCTACTTCATCCATAAAGAGCCAGCAGTCGTCGGAACCAGCAGTCAGCGTCAAACGGACGGCCTGCGCCGTAATGGATTCGCCGTCCGGTACGACAAACACAAAATCGCCTTTTGCCGTATCAATAAGCGGCATATTCCCTTCAAAGGACTGTCGCCAAACGCCATCGGTATCTTGATATTCCACCAAAATGGCGGACGGATGATATATATTTTCCGTTTCTTCTTTATAAGAGCTGAACTGAATCTGTTGGAACTCCTTGACACCATCGAATGCAAAAGTCAAGTCAATTCTATTGTCAGTTACCGTCGCGCCAGTAGGCGTATGGAATCCGACTGTCCCAGAGTCATTCCATACAGGGCGGAGTGCTTTTACCCCGTCTGTCAGGCGCGTTCTTTGCCCGTCAGAGTGGTCTTTATGAAAATCGCCTTGACCAGTCTCGGCATCACCATCTCTCAGCGAAGTGGAGTAGGGTAAGCCGCGGACGATATTATTGGGATTATCTTCAATGATCTGTTCGCCTAACACGCGTATCTCCGTAAAGAAGGTCCACCAATTGATGGAGTAAATCACCTTCACGTACCTTGCGATTTCTGGTACATCCAGGGCGTAGGAATAGGTGTATACTTCTTCTGCCGCAGGAGAAGAAGGGGTTTCCACCTGTACCGGATCGCTCCACTGTCTGCCATCTTCCGAATAAGAAAATGCGACATATCGTGGATAGGTAATCCCTACGCCTTCCGCGTTCAAAGCGTCAATTTCCAAAACAGAAATCAGACGTTTTTCTCCCAAGTCTACGATAATATTGGTATTATCAATGGCTCCGCTGTAATAAAATCCAACCCAGTTGCCGTCCTTATAGTCGGAAGATGCAACGGCGCCGTCAGTGAGCTTGTCCCCATTGTCGTCAGGATAATCAGGAGACGCCGAAATATCGCTTTCGTAGCTACATCCCAGAGCAAGATTAGTCAATGTTGATTTCTCTGCGGCAAATTCAGCGGCACTAGCCGGAAAATTGCTACACAGACAGGTTACGCAAAGCAGAATTGATAGTAAGCCCGATAATCGTCTTTTCCAAACTTTTATTGACATAAAAATCCTCCTACATTTTCTCTCACAGTAAACAATGCAATAATGATGATTTCTGTACTATGATGAAATACATATTTTCTTTATTTCATCATCAAGACGGCCCCCTCGTTATTTTTATTGAATCCAGCAAATAAGGTCCATCATTTATTGTTTACAATTTGAATATCTCTATTTTATCGATAAGAGGCCTACTTGTATAGTGTTTTATTTTTATATTATAGTCTTTTATTTATAAAAGTAAAAATAAAACTATAATAATTATTAATATTTTTTGAAATTAATTTTAAATTATATTATTATACTATTTTATATGTAATTACATAGCTTTAATAATCGATTATATAGTTGTGTTTATTTTATTTAATAGTCTTATTTTTACTATTAACCAAACCGCCTACCCCTTGCAGGAGGGGTAGGCGGTTTGCCTTTGTGAAGCATTACAAGTAAAACAATACTCTACGATATATGGAGATGAAAAGGAGATAACATAAACAAGCTAGAGCCAAAGTCATACAATCCACGCGCCGGAAGCATCTACCTTATAGCCGCCAACCGTGGTGTTGGCGGCCATCTTGCCGCTTCCGTCAAAGTAGTAGCACTTGTTTCCTACCCAGTTCCAGCCCGTCGCCATGGCGCCGCTGGATTTCAGGTAGTACCAGGTGTTTCCAAGCTTCAGCCAGCCTTTTACCATCGCTCCGTTGGACTTCAGGTAATACCAGGTGTTCCCCACCTTCTGCCAGCCCGTCGCCATGGCTCCGTTGGACTTGAGGTAGTACCAGGTGCTTCCCAGCTGCAACCAGCCTGTCATCATGTGGCCGTTGCCTCTGAAGTAGTACCAGGTGTTTCCTACCTTCACCCAACTGGTGTTGGCCATGCCGCCCCAGT
>CAJFOJ010000006.1 GCA_904396495.1 uncultured Oscillospiraceae bacterium | reverse complement strand
TGCGGCAGTGGTAAAAATCTGGCTGAAAAGCGGTGGCAAGTGGTACTTTATGCAAGCGGATGGCACCATGGCGAAAAGCAGATGGATTAAGTGGTACAATAAGTGGTACTACGTCGGCTCCGATGGAGCCATGTATGCCAACCGGTGGATCAAGTCCTCCGGGAAGTGGTATTACCTGGGCTCCGATGGGGCGATGTACACAAATCGCTACACCCCGGACGGTTACTGGGTCAATGCAGACGGTGTGTGGGGAAAATAAACAAAACATATCCGGGAGGATTCTCTCTCCCGGATTTTTTATTCTGAATCTGCTGTTAAGGTTAGATATTTTTCGCTGGTCGGTACTTAGCTAGGGCATAGCCACCTAACAGCGCCATATTCCCGACACGAGTCCCTGCAAGGTAATTTACGGAACCCCTGCTTTGTAATCGTTGATTTCGCTTACAAGTTCCCGGTCGCTGGTAAGAACCTGGGTATAGTTTTCCGGAACCGCACCCACGATAACGGTTTCTGCCATTACAAAATCTGTCGGCACCTTAACCCTGACCGACTGAAAGGAAGTGATGGCGGATATTTCCACCTCCACCGACACCACGATCTGATGTCTGGTTTGATTGATACCGCAGGCCTCAAATTTGCTGAGGGTCTTAATATCGACAGAGCCCACGGGAATAAACCGACACTCAATTTCAGGGCCTCGGGCGGAGAAAAATCCGTTTCCGGTCAGGTTGCCCAAAGGGATTTGAATGCTGTCCCGGGACATCCCCTTGAGATTTGTGAGGATTTTATCGGTAATGCCGGTTTTGACAGCGCTGATCTGCTGAATATCGGTCTCGATGGAGACCACCTCTCCCTGGCCGTCCTTGACCACGTCGATGAGGTGCAGATCCGGATTTTCCGCCATAACTTCCATAATGCTGTCGTTGACCACCTTGACGGCGGCGATTTTTGAACGGTAAGCCGCCATCTCCCCCACTTCTTCCCGAAACTGGATTCCCGCATAGCAGACAGCCGTCAACAGGGTGAGGATGAACAGGATAAGCAAAAGTCTGCGGAGCCGGAATTTGCCTTTCCGCTTTTGTCTTCGCCTCATTCGCTCCGCCCCTTTCCACTGGCAAATCGTCGCTCTATGCCCCCTCTCACCAATAACCCTTGGGTGGGAAAATCGCACAAAGTGTATTGATTTTCAGATATTGCATTTTATGCAAAAAAAGGCTGTCCTGTGCGTCAACAAACGGGAAAAAAGAAAAAATGCCGGAAAAAAGAGGATTTTCTTCTAGCGCCGTCGGTTGAAAATCCAAAGGAAAGTTCCCACAACGGGAAGAAATGTGATTTCAATTGACTTTTCGTTAAAATCAGCCTATACTTTTGGAAACAGGCCGTATATTTGACGATAGGAGGGTCAATATGACTTTAAAAGAGCTGATGCATAGCGGCGCGCTCTACGACTGCGACTTTGGGGCGTTGGATGAAGAACTAAATAAAAAACTGTGGGAATGCAAAGACCTGCTCCACGACTACAATCTCCTCCGCCCATCCCAGATAGCGGAAAAGGAGGAGATCATCAAAAAGGTGTTCGCGTCGGTCAAGGGGAGCTTTTACATCGAGCAGCCGTTTCACGCCAACTGGGGCTGCAACGTCTCCATTGGGGAGAATTTCTACTCCAATTTTAATTTGACACTGGTGGACGACGCCCCTATCACCTTTGGAGACAATGTAATGATCGCCCCCAACGTCACCATCACCACCGGTACCCATCCCATCCTGCCGGAGCTGAGGGAGAAACGGTATCAGTATAATCTGCCTGTCGATGTCAAAGACGGGGTGTGGATCGGGGCGGGAGCCATTATTTTGCCCGGTGTCACCATTGGGGAAAACTCGGTGATAGGCGCAGGCAGCGTGGTGACCAAGGACATCCCGCCAAACGTAGTGGCAGTGGGAACTCCGTGCAAGGTGCTGCGGCAAATTGGCGATTACGACAGAGAGTATTACCGGAAAAATATGAGAATAGACTGGTCGACCATCCCGAGATAGCAAATCGCCTGTCGATCTAAAATGGGTACTTTACTGTAGAAAAGGCCATTGTAAATGGAAAATGTAGGGGCTGATACGCAATCAAATGCTTTTGCATTCGATTCATCATTGGACCGCTTTGGAGGGAAAACCTCCCAACTAAGCGGGCCGATGTGGGCATCAACCCCTACAGTATTCGTGCGTCATTTTCTGGATAGGTCACTTTGCAATATTCCCTTCTTAAATGAAGGAAACCATCCTACTATCCCTGTAAAATCTCCCGCAAAACCTCTTCGGGATTTTTTCCGTCGCAGTCTATGATGCGATGGGCGTATTTTTCATAGAGAGGCACCCTTTCCTCATATAGGGAGGCAAGGGTCTGCCCCTTTCTGAGGGCAATCCCCCTGGTGGCCCGGTTATTGATTCTCCCGTCGATTTCCGGAAGGGATAGACGAAGGTAAATAATTTCTGATATCTCGCCCAAATGCCGCATGGCGGGCTCATAGTAGATGGCGCTGCCTCCAGTAGCGATGACAGCGTGCTCCGGGGAGACCCCGCAAATAGTGTTTCCCTCCTCTTCGACAAAGCCCTGAAATCCCAGCTCGTCCACAATCGCCTGCAAAAGCTTGCGATGCTTTTGCTGGAGCAGTAAATCGGTATCGATAAAAGCGCCCCCAATGGCTTTAGCTAACAACACGCCGATGGTGCTCTTCCCCGCTCCCGGCATGCCGATTAAAGTGATGTTTTTTGATTTACCCATCTGAATTGGATTCCTTTCTCCCCGCTCTTTCTAAGAACGGTTTTCCTTTTCGTTTTCCGCAGTTTATTGTAACACAATTTTCTGGTGGCGTCTATGGTGAGTGTTGTTTTTAAGCGTGTCCCATCAGAAAGCGCCGTCGGACGGGAAGGGCTTATCGGGGAGTAGTCCGAAACAAAGAAACCTGTTTCTTCGTTAATTTGAATGGATGCCTATTATTGCCAAAGTCGGAGTTGCTAAAGAATATGGTACAATAAACGCCGCAAAGCTGCGTTTATCGCTGAAGAATCCCTTTGAGGATTTCATCCTCGATTTTGCCGCCAAACCGGCAAAATCGGGCTTCTTGCATAGAAATAGAAATGGTACAATAAAACCGTACGGGCCGCCGTAAGAAAATTGTAAGAATTTTGTATGAGAACTGGTAGATACTGAAAGCAAACCTCTGCTACAATAAAGGTGCAATTGTGTAAAAAGGGTGGGAACGATGCCAAATAACATACTTGTGGTGGACGATGAACGTGAAATTGCCGATCTCATAGAGCTTTACCTGCAAAATGAAGGGTATCGGGTGTTCAAATTTTACAACGCCTCCGACGCTCTCCGCTGTGTCCAGCAGCAAGAACTGGACTTAGCTGTGTTAGATGTGATGCTCCCGGATATGAGTGGCTTTGCCCTCTGTAAAAAAATCCGGGATAGCCATCTGTTCCCTATCATCATGCTCACCGCCAAGGTGGAGGACATGGACAAAATCACAGGACTCACCTTGGGGGCGGACGACTATATGACAAAGCCCTTCAATCCTCTGGAACTGGTGGCCCGGGTTAAGACTCAGCTGCGGCGTTACACTCGTTACAACGCTTCCCATCCTGTAGAGGAGGGAAAACAGGAATACGACGCGGATGGACTCTACATCTGCAGAGACAGCCGCAAATGCCTCCTCTACGGAGAGGAACTCAATCTGACTCCCATCGAATTCGACATCTTATGGTATCTCTGCCGGCACAAGGGCAAGGTGGTCCCGTCGGAGGAGTTGTTCGAAGCGGTGTGGGGGGAAAAATATCTAGACAACAACAATACTGTCATGGCCCACATTGCACGGCTGCGGGAAAAGATGAAAGAACCCAGCCGGAAGCCAAAATTTATCAAGACCGTCTGGGGGGTGGGGTATACCATTGAATAGCGGCAACAACATAGGAGGAGCTAGAAAGCGTCGCAGTCAAATTTCCCGGCAGATTCTAACCCAGTATGTATTAACTGTCATAGGGTTTGTGGCGGCGCTTTTGCTGTGTTATTTCTTAGCGTGGCTTTTCTGTACTCAATTTATTTGGTTGGACACTGATCCGCTGTATTATTTCCTAAAGACGATCCAATACACGTTCCCGCTATGGGGGACACTAATCGCATTTATCGGCGTGGTTTTAATCACCCGACACTACCTCTTAAAGCCGCTATCCTATCTGGACGAAGTTATCGCCGCGGCAGAGCAGCTTTCCCAGTCAAACGAAAAGCCCATCATCCTGTCCGAACCGATGAAAAGCGTCCAAAACGAGCTAAACCTCACCCGGGAGCAGGCCCTCCACAACGAGAGAAGCGCCAAAGAGGCGGAGCAACGAAAAAACGATTTGATCGTCTACCTGGCCCACGATTTGAAAACCCCACTGACCAGCGTCATCGGCTACATGACCCTTTTGCGGGACGAACCCCAGATTTCCCCCGAGCTGCGGGCCAAATACATTGGCATTGCCCTGTCCAAGGCGGAGCGGCTGGAGGAGCTAATCAACGAGTTTTTCGACATCACCCGGTTTAATCTCAGCCACTTGACGCTAGAGGAGGAATCGGTCAACCTGACCCGCATGTTGGAGCAGATCGCCTTTGAGTTCCAACCGGTCTTTGCGGAAAAAGAGCTCGTCTGTGAGACTCGCCTTGCGCCGGACGTACAGCTTGTCTGCGACCCTGACAAGTTGGAGCGGGTGTTCGATAACCTTTTGCGAAACGCCGCCTTTTACAGCTATCCCAAAACTCAAATCCTCCTATCGTTAGAGCAGGGGGAGAGCCAGGTGGCGATAAAGGTTCAAAACCGCGGAAAAACCATTTCCCCCGAAAAGCTTGCACGCATTTTTGAGCAGTTTTTCCGGTTGGATTCCGCAAGGGCAAGCTCTACCGGCGGAGCGGGGTTAGGGCTCGCCATCGCAAAGGAAATCGTCGAACTTCACGGCGGCTCCATCACAGCGGAAAGCGCCGGCGAAAGCATTGCCTTTACCGTCGAGCTTCCCCTCAACCGTCAGAAAATCGTATGAATTGCCGGATAAAAATTTTAGGGTTTTCAAAGAAAAAATAAAAGCACTTTTTTCCCCTTCTTGGTATGCTAAAGACACCAAGGAGGGGATTTTTTTCGGGAATGCTCTGACCTTCAAAAACATTCCTTTTCATCCCCAGGAAAGAGGTATGTAATGAACAGCAAAGGAAAGGCCCCGTCGCCCAGCCGACAAGCAATTAAAGTAAAAAACAGGAAAAAACGGATAAAAAAATCCATAGCTTTCCTCTTTTGGCTTATCGTTTTGTCGGTATTGGGATACGGGCTGTTTCGGCAAATCGACTCGCATATTGCCAATTCCCGTCAGATAGTGACGGCACAGCAATCCAGCGCCCCTGTGGATATGGACACCTCCACTGTTTCAGTTGAAAGTGCAAAAGACAAAGGGGCGTGGAACCTGATTTTAGTCAATCGGGAACACCCGATCCCACAGGGCTACGAGATGGAGCTTATAGAGCTTTCTAACGGTCAGTCTATTGATTCCCGCATCTATCCCGCCCTCCAGAGGATGTTTGACGACATGCGGGCGGACGGCGTCTACCCCATCGTCGCGTCAGGATACCGAACCGCACAAGAACAGCAGCGGCTAATGGACGAAAAAATTGCCGATTATGAGGAAGATGGGTATTCTCCCCAGGACGCAAAAAGCAAGGCTGAAGAGTGGGTGGCCGTCGTGGGCACCAGTGAGCACCAATTGGGACTCGCCGCCGATATCAACGCCGACGGCGTCCATTCGGCGGGCAATGAGGTATATGAATGGCTCGACCAAAATGCCCACCGGTATGGATTTATCAAACGCTATCCGGAGGACAAATCAGAAATCACCGGGACGATTCACGAGCCCTGGCACTACCGGTACGTAGGAGTTGAGGCAGCAACCGAAATATACCGTCAGGGGCTCTGCCTGGAAGAATACATTAAAACATTGGAGTAGAAAAAAGATGGGAAGAAAAAGATTGACACAGATTTTTCCGTGGCTGTTGCCGCTGCGCATAAAACAGAAAGTATTTTGCTTTTATCTAAAGATGAGACTGGACCGTAACCGGTATGCCGCCCAGTTGGCGGATGCGCTCCTTCCCCACCTGCTGTTTGAATCGGCCTGCCCCATTTACAACCGGAATACCGGCTTTCCCATGATCTACCAGCAAAACAAGGCGTTCAATTTAAAGCTGGCGGCGGCAACAGTGGATAAGCTTCTCATCCGGCCGGGGGAGACCTTCTCTTTTTGGCAGCTTGTCCGCTTTGCCGACCGGGACACATCCTACCGGGAAGGGTTAGTGGAAATCGACGGAAAGCTCACCACTCGCCCCGGAGGAGGCCTCTGCCAACTCAGTAACCTGTTATTCTGGATGTTTTTGCACACGCCGCTGACCATCGTGGAGCGGCGGGGGCATCTTACCAGAGATTTCCCGGAGCCGGAAAGCGATGCCCCTCCCGGCGTGGACGCCACCGTGTCGGAGGGCTGGACCGATTTAAAGGTCCGAAACGACACTAAACTAACCTTTCAGGTCACTTTTGCCTTTGACGACGGACAAATCATCGGGCGGGTATATAGCGACCGGGACAATGGGCTTTGCTACCAGGTATCGTGCAGCAAACCGGTGTACTTTCGCGTAAAGGGCGCCATTTTTGAAGAGGTGGAGGTCACCCGCAATGTGATGGACAGCGCTTCGGGGATGTGCCTCGCCTCTGAGCCATTATACAAAAACCGCTGCCAAATCGGCTACTCCCTACCGAAGGGAACTAAAGTCACTGTAAAGGGATAATGCCTTCGATTTTTTAGCGTTATGCTGTGGATTGAACCGCCGGACATTCACGGCGGCGATTTTCCCGTAACCTCGTCACAAATGATAGAAAGGAAGCCTTTGCCTTGGCAAGGGCATGGTCATCCATATGAATATTTTAGTCTTATTTGGCGGCTGTTCACCGGAATACAGCATATCTCTTCAGTCCGCCGCCAGCGTCATCCGGCAGATGGACCGGGAAAAATTTACCCCGATTTTAGTAGGGATTACCAGGGAGGGGGACTGGTACCATTTCACCGGAGATGTAAAATCCATTGCCGACGGCACCTGGCAACAGGGCGTAAGCTGCGCTCCCGCCGCTTTAACTCCCAACAGGAGTGAACCATACTTGTTGGTTTACAAGGGAGAAGCGACACAACAAATCCCCATTGACGTGGTGTTCCCCGTCCTTCACGGCCAAAACGGGGAGGATGGGACGGTACAGGGACTTTGCGCGCTTAAAGGAATCCCGGTGGTCGGGTGTGGCCCTCTGGCGTCCGCCCTGTGCATGGACAAGGATCGGGCCCACAAATTGGCGCAAAAAGCCGGGATTTTCGTCCCCCGTTCTTTCCTGCTGCAACCGGGCTTTGAGGAAGAAAATGCACTCAAAAAAGCCGATGCGCTGGGGTATCCCCTTTTTGTCAAACCGGTGAAGGCTGGTTCCTCCTTCGGCGTTGTTAAGGTAGCAGAGGAAAACGGCCTGCTTCCTGCGATAAGGGATGCCTTTAGCTACGATGGCGAGGTAATGGTCGAAGAGGCCGTCCCCGGCTTTGAGGTAGGCTGCGCCGTCATGGGGAACCGGGAACTCTTTACCGGCGAAATAGACGAAGTGGAGCTGGCAGACGGTTTTTTTGACTTTACTGAAAAATACAATCTCATCACCTCAAAAATTCACGTCCCGGCACGGATTTCCCCCGCAAAGGCCGTCGAGCTAAAAGAAGCGGCCAAAGAGATCTACCGGGCGCTGGGCTGCCGCGGATTTGCGCGGGTGGACCTGTTTTTGACCCCCCGCGGCCAAATTTTCTTTAACGAGGTAAACACCATTCCCGGATTTACAGCCCACAGCCGGTTCCCTAGCATGATGAAGGCCGCGGGAATGCCGCTCAAAGAAGTCATCACAAGGGCGATCCAACTGGCGGTGGAATCATGAAGCTGATTACAGCGGCAACATGCCCCATCTATTCCGGGCGTCTCATTTTGGTCAATCGGGAGCATCCCTGTCGGGAGATTCCGCCCGCTCATTCCCTCGCTGCCGTCAATGGGAATGACGGGGTGTTGCTGGAGCGCAGGGCCGCCGCACTGTTTCATATGTTGATGAACGATATAGACGGTTGGACGCAAATCCTTCCGGTGAGCGGCTGGCGATCCCAAGGAGAGCAACAGCACATCTGGGATCGGTCTATGGAGGAAAACGGTGCGGATTTCACCCAAAAGTATGTTGCTTTACCCGGCCACAGCGAGCATCAGACAGGATTTGCAATCGACTTGGGACTCCTGCGAGAGAAGCTTGATTTTATCAGGCCGCACTTCCCTGATTCCGGCATCTGTCAAACATTCCGGGAAAAAGCAGCGCGCTACGGCTTTATCCAGCGGTATCCCGCCGGAAAAGAAAAAATCACCGGTATCGCCTATGAACCGTGGCACTTCCGTTATGTGGGAATGCCGCACGCTGAAATCATGGCTAAAATGGGCCTTACCCTGGAAGAGTATCACTTGTATTTAAAGAAATTTCCCTATGGAAAAAGGCCGCTGATTTACCGAAAGAAGAAACAGCGCATCCAGATTTCCTACCTACCCGCAAAATCCGGCTGTGCCGCGGCAATTGCGGATGAATTGCACCTCCCTTACACCCTTTCAGGCAACAACATAGACGGATATATCCTGACAGTATGGCCGGATGGGAGGAGTGTTTGATGAACTTTCGGGAAGCGTTTAGTAACTACGCCAAGGGAGACTACATGGAGCACTTTTGGGCAGTGTATTGGCGGCGGGAAAGGGCAAAAAACCGATTGTGGAAGGATATTTTGACCTTCCGACTGAGCCGGATGGCCCATAAGCACGGCGGGTATCTGGGAAAAGGGGCAAAATTTGCCGACACCCCTACCCTGCCCCATGGCCTTCACGGGATTTTCATTTCCCGCTATGCGGCAATCGGTGCAAACTGCCGCATCTATCAAAATGTCACCATCGGCGAGGTGGAGCGCAAAGCCCCAACCGTCGGGAATAATTGCCTTATTGGGGCAGGGGCGGTGCTCATAGGGGGAATCTCCATTGGTGACAACGTAAAAATCGGCGCCGGAGCAGTAGTCTGTACCGACATCCCGGACAACTGTACGGTGGTGTCCCCACCTTGCCGGATCATCAAAAGGGGGTAGCAATGATGTCTTTGCAGAAATCTGCTTTTCTAAAAGGGCGGGCGTGGATCGAACTCAGCGCCGCAAACCTGCGGCACAATGTGGAAGCGATACAGGCCCTGCTGCCCGCTAATTGCGAGCTGATGCCGGTGCTCAAGGCCGATGCCTATGGCCACGGGGCCAAACTGGTGGCGGGAGAACTGCAAAAAATGGGGATAAGAGCTTTTTGCGTCGCGACGGTGCTGGAAGGGGTAGAACTGCGGCGAAGCGGCATCCGAGGGGAAATCCTCGTCCTCGGCTACACCCACCCCGAGCAGTTTTATCTACTGCGCCGGTACTCTTTGACCCAGACGGTGGTGGACTACCCCTATGCCCAACTGTTAAACGACTTAGGGCGTGAAATCCGGGTCCACATCGGCGTTGACACCGGAATGCACCGTTTAGGGGAAAATGTGCAGAACTTTCACCGCATCCGGTATATGCTAAAGATGAGAAATCTCCGCGTAGAGGGTATCTTTACCCATCTCTGCGCCGCCGACACTGATTCCCCGGCGGACAGGGTCTTTACCCGCATGCAGGGGGAAAAATTTTTTCAGTTGGCAGGTTCACTGCAAGAGGAGGGGGCCCCTCGCCTCAAAGCGCATATTTTAGGCAGCTACGGGCTGCTCCATTACCCCGAGCTGGCCGGGAATTACGCAAGGATCGGCATCGCCCTCTACGGCGCGCTCAGCACTGGTGCGGACGCAAAACGCTGCCCTGTTCATCTGCGCCCGGTGTTGTCTTTAAAGGCGCGGGTCGCGTCCATCAAAGAGCTAGGTGCAGGCGAAAGCGCCGGTTACGGCCGGGCGTTTACCGCAAAGGGAAAAACAAAAACGGCAACCCTCTCCATCGGGTACGCCGACGGCCTCCCTAGAGCCCTGTCCTGTGGAGTGGGAAGGGTCCTCATCCGAGGCAAATTTGCCCCCATTATAGGGTTCATCTGCATGGATCAGACGCTGGTGGACATCACCGGCATCCCTGATGTAACCCCCGGAGACGAGGCCGTCATCATCGGAGAATCCGGCAAAGAATCCATCAGTGCCGCCGACCTGGCAGAGCAGACTGGTACCATCACAAACGAGATTTTCAGCAGGCTGGGCCCCCGGCTGGAACGGATACTGGTATCACCGGAAGCAAAGGGGGAAATTATCTCGTTAAGCTCATAAAAAGTTCGGGCTGTAAGGCCCGAACTTTTTAGTAGTACATAAACAATTGGCATTTCAACATGCCGTTATAGAGCTTCCGGCGCTTGGAAGCCCTCCGGCCAAAAATCCGCTCAAAATCCTCGTCCGGAGAGATGATGTAGTAGTTGAGCCCCGGCTTTGGAGAAAAGACCTCCCCCATTTTTTGGTATAATTCATGAGCCTTTGAAACATTCAAAAGCCGTTCACCGTAAGGGGGATTGGTGACCACTACCCCATGGTCGGCCACGGGACGAAAATCCCTCACATCCCGGATGCGGATGCGCACCCTAGGAGCCACCTTGGCCTTGGAGGCGTTTTGGAGGGCAAGCTCTACCGCATTGGGGTCAATGTCGCTGCCATATCCCACAAACTTTGCGTCCCGTCGGATGAGATCGAGCCCTCTCGCCCGCTCCTCTCGCCAAACTGATTCGGAGATGCAGCCCCAATGCTGGGCGGCAAATTTCCTCCCGATGCCCGCCGGGATGTTCAAAGCCTTCATGGCCGCCTCGATGAGCAGGGTGCCCGACCCACAGAAAGGGTCGTAAAAGACAGTGTCACCCTTCACCCGGGCAAAGTCGATCATCCCCGCAGCGAGGGTCTCCTTAATGGGCGCTTCGTTTGCATTTTGCCGGTAACCCCGTTTGTGGAGTCCCGCCCCAGAGGTATCTAGCATGATGGTGGCCCGGTCTTTGAGGATGGAAAACTGAAGCTGGTGAACCGGACCTGTCTCCTCAAACCAGCTCACGCCATATTTCCCTTTCAACCGCTCCACCGCCGCCTTTTTGATAATTCTCTGGCAATCGGGTACACTGTGGAGCACGGAATGCAGGGAGTGTCCCTTGACCGGGAAGGCGTCGCGTCTACCGATCCACTCTTCTAAGGGAAGTTTTTTGACTCCCTCGAATAGCTGGTCGAAGGTTTTGGCCTCGAACTCTCCCAACTTAATGAGCACCCGTTCCGCCGTCCGCAAATTGAGATTTGCCCGGGCCAGCATCCAAGCGTCCCCGGAAAATTCCACCTTTCCGTCAAAGGTGTTGACCTCTTGGCCGCCCATCCGCTTTACCTCCCCGGACAAAACGCTTTCCAGCCCGAATAGACAGGGCGCAATATACCGATATTGTTCCATTTTATCTAAAACCATCCTTTTTGAAATTGGAAAATGTCTATTAAAAAAGGCGGACAACCTGTCCGCCTTTTGCACTCGATACCGGGAACATTTCCCCGGCCAAGATTTTCACAGAAAGCCTGTATTGCCGCGTTTATTATACCATATCCGCAAGCCTTAAAAGGCTTGCGCGCCGCATGGAGCGGCACAAAACGGCTTTAGCCGTTTTGATGATGGTGATAATCATTCACAAAAAGTTTTGCTTTGCAAAACTTTGCACTGTTGGCGCTGGCACACTTTGTGTGCCATTTGCGGATATTATACCACGAAATTGATTCGTTGAAAAGGTTTATTTCTGCGGGATAATCAGCCCATAGCCCGATGTCTTTCTACGGTACACCACGTTGACATCGCCGGTTTGACCGTTTAAAAAGACAAAGAAATTGTGTCCCAGCATATTCATCTGCAAAATCGCCTCATCCTCACTCATGGGCCGTAAATCCACCTCTTTCGTGCGGATGACATCGTACTCCACTTCGTCGTGGATCTCCTCAGAAATGGGTTCAAAGCCGGAAGCCTTGACTTTTTTCTGAAGTTTTGTCTTATTTTTGCGGATCCGGCGGATCAACGCGTCAATGGACTCGTCCAGAGCGTCCATCTTGCTTTCATTTGACTTTTCTGCCCGGAATACCATGCCGTTGGCCCAGACGGTCAGTTCCACCGTGGCCAACTCTTTTTGCGCGGAAACAGTGACCTGTGCTTTTGCATCGTCAAAAAACTTGTCCAGCTTTTTGAGTTTGGCCTCAGCTCTTTCTTTAAAAGAGTCGTTCAAGGTGATTTTTCTCGCAACAAATGCCGTGTTCATAGTCATGCCTCCTGTTTTCCCATCAAAAGATAATCTTCCGATGAGGATTCTTTTTAAGCAAACTCACAGGGGATTGCCCCCCCTTTGCCGAACCAAACCAGGCCACTATTGACAGCACCGGCTGTTTCAGCCGTTTGCTATGTACAAAATCAAACTGGCAAAGACGCGAAGAAGATGCAGTTTTAACGGCTGCATTTCGCCTCGCCCAATCTTTATTTTAAGGATGCCAGCAAGGGAATATTATTCTTCCCTACAAATGTATTATAACATAACTACACAAAAAATTCCACTCTATTTTTTATTTTTTTATAAATATACCATAAACAAGATATCAATTAAAAATCCTGTGGATCTAGAGAATAGACGACAGGACAGGCAATCCACCCGTTCAGCTTTCTCACAATGCCGCCAGGCCCCTGCGAATGTCCATGAGTAACCTTCTGTGTTTTCTCTGCGGCTGATTCCCACCCATCGTAGATACAAGGACGGGGATTGTCCACTGCTCCCATTCCAACAATTCAACATGTGCGATTTTTTGATACTCGTCTAAGAAAACACGGCTGAATTCATTTTGATATTCCCGGATAAATGTGTCAGCATAGTCCGGCCAATCCAGGGAAAGGGCGGCGTATCGCATCGTCAAGACATATTGGGCGATATCGTACAAAAAATGGCCTTTTACGCTGTTGTTCCAATCGATCATCCGGATGGTGTTTCCCTGCCGGATAAAATTACCCGGATGGGGATCGCCATGGCACAGCGACTCGCCATCGGGCAATTGATCGATCAACTGTTGAACTATTCGTTTTTCATCCTCTGTCAAATATGAATTTCCCAGACAGCCGTTATAAAGCGACAATTTAGCTGTTTCTTTCAATCCGCACTTCTGCGCATGAAGCTGCGATAAAATCAACGCAGTTGTTTTGATTTGAAATTGGATGACATCGGAATCAAAAATATCCTGGTAGGGTATCCCCTTTTCACCGCATTGCATGAGGAAATCGAGCATAATGTCCATCAATGAGGCGCCGTATATTCGTTCCATGACAAAGCCCCGTCTGCCGTCTATCTCCACCAACATGTATGGGCGGGGAACCGGGATTCCCAGCTTGTAGGCCTCTTGCATTTTGTGAAACTCATATTCCACATGGCCTGCGCCCTGTCGATAGAGCTTACAAACCCTATCCTTCCCGTATTCGTACACCTCACTGCCCGCACCGGAACCAATGAGCGTACCAAGGGTATCTTTGGCCATTTTACCCCTTTCCTTTCCGCTCTATAAGATAACGCAAATCATACCGGCACTGGAAGGCGTTGCTCCCACTCCGGTGGAGAATTAAGAACCCAGCGCTACCGCTTCAAAGCCGGAGATCAGTTGGTAAAAAATGACAGATTTTCTCTTATAAAATCACCGCCTGGTGCCTCGTCACATGGCAGCCGATGTTAACAGCGATAGGAAGCCCCGCAATGTGGGTGGGATAAGTCTCAATGTTAAGGGCCAAAGCGGTGGTTTTCCCGCCAAAGCCCTGAGGGCCGATGCCGGTCTCGTTGACGGCGGACAGCATGTCCTCCTCCAGCTGGGCGTAAAAAGGGTCGTCGTTGTGCACAGAGACCTCCCGGCAAAGGGCTTTCTTGGCAAGGTAAGCGCAAAGCTCAAAATCGCCGCCAATTCCCACTCCGATGACCATGGGTGGGCAGGGGTTTCCCCCGGCGGCCCGGACGATGTCCACAACCGCGCCGATGATGTCCTCCCTTGTGGCGGCAGGGGTCATCATCCTCACCGCCGACATGTTTTCGCTGCCAAATCCCTTGGGGGCAACGGTAATTTTCACCTGCTTCCCCGGGACGATGGAGGTATGTATCACAGCGGGGGTGTTGTCGCCGGTGTTGCCCCGCCGAATGGGGTCTGCCACTACCGAACAGCGCAGATACCCTTCGAGGTATCCTTTGGACACCCCATCATTGACCGCTTTTATCAGATCGCCGCCTATGAGATGAACGTCCTGTCCCACTTCCAAAAACACCACCGCCATGCCGGTGTCCTGGCAGATGGGGACGTTTAACTCCTTGGCGGCATCTAGATTTTTACACAGATCGCAAAGGACTTCCCTCCCCAAAGGATCGGTTTCGGCCTGGGCGCTCTTTTCAATGAGATCGCATAAATCCCGGGGGAGCTGTAAATTTGCCCCGATGCACAAATCCCGGACAGCGTCCCGGATTTTTGATACCTCTATTGTTCTCATCGACAAAACCTCTTTTCGGCTACAGGCATTTCTGCCCGTTGATGAACACCTGCTTGGGGTGGTGGTAGGGAGATAGGGGATCGCCGTCGTAGAGGACAAAATCCGCGTCTTTGCCCACCTTGACGGAGCCCACCCTGTCGTCGATTCCCACAATGCGGGCGGGGTAGATAGTGATGGCCTTGAGTGCTTCCTCGTAACTGAGCCCTGCGCCCACCGCTACCCCCGCGCAGAGGGGCAAAAATTGAATAGGAGTTTCAGGGTGATCGGTGCAAAGGCCGGCCCTGATACCCGCCTTTGAGAGCTGGGCAAGCCCCGAAACCTCTAAATTTTTAAGCTCCGGTTTGGAGCGATCGCCCAAAATTGGTCCCGTAATGATGCCATAGCCCTCTTCCCGGAGCAAATCCGCGATGAGATGGCCTTCCGTACAATGGCAGAGCACCATATCCAGATCGAATTCCTTGGAAATGCGGATGGCGGTAAAGATGTCGTCAGCCCGGTGGGCGTGAAAAAACGCCTTCTGTTCCCTTTTGAGCACCGGCAGCAGAGCCTCGCACTTGATATCGTACTCCGGCTCGTCGCAGTCCTCATCCTCCTCCATCCGCTCCAAATCCTCTAAGTACCGCTGGGCTTTCTTGAGCTGCTCTCGGATAAGGGCAGCGATGGCCATTCTGGTGTTGGGAGCCTGGTTTTTATCGTTGTAGATACTTTTGGGGTTCTCCCCTAAGGCGAACTTCATCCCAATAGGTTCTTTTAAAATTATGTCGTCGACGCGGCGGCCTTTTGTCTTAATTGCCGCCCACTGGCCGCCGATGGGGTTGGCGCTGCCAGGCCCTGTGAGGACAGTGGTCACGCCGCCTGCCACCGCTTCCCCAAAAGTCCGATCCAGTGGATTGATGGCATCAATGGCCCGCAGCTGCGGGGTTATGGGGTCGGTTTCCTCGTTGCCGTCGTCCCCTTCAAAGCCCAGTCCGTCCTCCCACATGCCAAGATGGGAATGAGCGTCGATAAAACCGGGATAGAGAGTCATGCCGTGGGCGTCGTACACTTCCCCATCCGAGGACGGAGCCTCTTCCATAGGACCCACCGACTGGATTTTTCCATCCAAAACGGCAATATAGCCCTTTGGGAAATCCTCATCCTCCATGGTTTTAATGTTTGCGTTGATAATGAGCATTTGTATCCTCCAAATCGTATAATAAGGATTTTATTTCCATTGAAACACCTGAGAAAACGGCTTGCGAGGCCGAGCTGAGGGCTGTTCCGCAGGATAGCCCAGCGCCAGTGCCGCCATGAGCTTTCCCCCTGCCCCCAGCCACCGGGACAGTTCCTCATATGCAAAAAAGATGTCGCAAATCCACAGGCTCCCCAGTCCCAGGCTGGCAGCCGCCAACGCCATATTCTCAACAGCGGCCCCCACTGACTGGACGTTGGCGATTTCGTAAAAGTACCCTTCCTCGTCCATCGCCGTGTCACAGGTTCCCAATGGATTCACAATCCAAATAGACACGGGGGCCTCTTCCAAAATTTTTACCGTGTATTCCGCACCCGGCAGGTGCCTCTTAGAACCGGGGAGTACGGCATTCCCCGTCTGTTCCCGCAAAATCCCCTGCCGGAAGCATTGGAGCATTTCCTCCTTAGCTTCACCCTTGACGGCGACAAAACTCCACGGCTGGCGATTCTTGGCGGAAGGGGCAAGCATGCCCGCACGCACGATTTTTTCCACCAATTCATCTGAAACTTCCCGCGGCAAATATTTGCGGATGCTTCTCCTGGAAGCAATCGCCTCCAATGTTTCCATAAAACTACTCCTTGCTTCCAGAACAATCACACAAAAACAGGCGCCAAATGGACATTGCAAACAGAAAAACAACTTTTCAGAGTTTGCTATTGCAACGTCCCTAAGACGCCCGTTTTCCATTACAGTTCGCCTTTTAAAATCCGCTCACGGGTCTTGTCCGCGTCGGCAATATACAAGTTGTACCAGGTGATAAAGACGAGGATCGACCAGAGCTTCCGATAATTGTCCGCTTTTTGGGTGCGGTGGTCTTCCAAAAGTTTGAGTGCCGCCGCCTTATCGATATATTGATCCGCCTTAGAACCATTGATAATATCCCGCGCCCACTCGTAAAGCTCATTGCGAAGCCAAGTTCTAACTGGCACCGGATACCCCAGCTTTGGACGCATAAAGGTGGCAGGGTCGACGTAATCCTGGAAAGCGTAGCGGAGGATATATTTGGTAGTGCCATGGGACAATTTATCCTCATTTTTCAAAGTGGAGGCGAATTGAAACACCTCTTTGTCCAGGAAAGGCACCCGCACTTCCAGGGAATGGGCCATGCTGAGCCGGTCTCCCTTGACCAAAATATCCCCTTTGAGCCAGGTGCTGATGTCCACATACTGCATTTTAATCAGAGGATCCCGATCGGCCACTTTGGCGTAGACGTCTTTTGTCAGCTCGGTAAAGGATTGGCTGGGATCAAAGGTTTTCAGGAAGGGTTTCTTGCCCTTCTCGTCAAAGAGGAAGGCATTGCCCACATACCGCTCCTCCAGCGGCACACCGGCCCTCATGAGGAAATTTTTTCCCTTGACGCCGTCGGGTATCAGCTTCGACAGGCCCCGGCAGGCCCCTTTCACGCAGGAGGGGGCGTTCTGAAACCGACCGGACAGCAGCGAGTCCCGATAGGTCTTGTAACCCGCAAACAGCTCGTCGGAGCCCTCGCCGGAAAGCATGACTTTGACGTGCTTGGATGCCTCCTCAGCGATCATGTAGATCGCCACAGTAGAGGGGTCCGCCACCGGGGAATCCAAATGCCAAACCACCTTCTCAAAGGCGTTTTTAAACTGTTCTACGTTGCCCTTTAAGACGATGTGGTCCACGTTTAAGTGCTTGGCGATTTCGTGGGCGTCGTCGATTTCGCTGTAAGACGCCACGTCAAACCCCACGGTCAGCGCCTTAATGCCGGGGTTCAGCCTGCTCGAAATGGCAGTGATAATGGCCGAGTCGATGCCGCTGGACAAAAAGGTTCCCACTTCCACGTCGCTGATCATGTGGTATTCCACCGACTCGGTGAGGACTTTGCGGAGCTTTTTGGCTTTTTCCTCAAAGCTCTCCTCAGAAGGGGTTTGGAATTTCAGGTCCAGATACCGCTGGATTTTCACCTTGCCCTCCGCGTCTACCTTCATGTAATGGGACGCCTCCAACACCAAAATTTCAGGGGTGAGGGTTTTGGGTTCCGGCACATACTGGAAGGTAAAATAGTGCTGTAACAAGCTTTCATCCACCTGAAAGCCGCCCATGGACTCGTCGAAGATAAAGGCCTTCATCTCGGAGGCAAACATAACGCCGCTATCGGTGACGCGGTAGTACAGAGGTTTGATGCCAAAGGGGTCCCGGCCGGCAAAGACGGTTTTCTCCTCGCTGTCGTAGATGAGGATAGCGTACATGCCCCGCAGCATGGCAATGAACTCGTCGCCGTACTTGCGGTACAGTGCCACAATGACCTCGATTTCCGAATTGGTGGTAAAAGTGACCCCTTCGTCGATGAGCGGCTGCCTCAAGTCCCGGTAATTGTAGATTTCCCCGTTGAAGACAGCGGTAAACCGGCCGTCGGGGGAAGTATAGGGCTGAGCCCCGTTGTCAAGGTCGATGATGGAAAGCCGCCGAAATGCCACACAGAAGCCGTCCCTGACAATGTATTGACTGTCGTCGGGGCCCCGGTGCCGGATACTTTTAGACATCTCCTGGAGCAGCGTCTCGTTGTTATCCTTTGGGTCTTTATTGAACATTCCTACAAATCCACACAAATTGATAAACCCCTTTTCCAAAGCGATATATTAAAATATCCTCCCTCGCATGATAACAAGGAAGGATATCGGCATTACCAGTATTTTATTTGGTGTTGAAAATATTCATGATTTCCTCAAAGCCAAAGTCGGCGTCAAAGTCCTTGGAAGAATTGGAGGAAGATTCCGGTTCAGAAGCATCCTTCTTATTGTTATCCAACAAATCTTTGCCCTGGTACGCCTCATCAAAGCCAGTGGCGATAACGGTGACCTTGATTTCGTCGGTCATGGTTTCATCGAAAATAAGGCCCCAGAAAATGGCCGCATTGGGATGGACGGCCTTTTCAATCATGGTGGAGACGTACTCCGCGTCGTCAAACAGCAAATCAGGCGACGCACAGACGTTGATGATAACCGCCTTGGCACTGGTGATGGAAGTCTCCAAAAGCGGGCTGGAAATCGCCATGGTGGCAGCGGTTTCGGCCTTGTCCTTGCCGGAGGCGTAGCCGACGCCCATGTGTGCCATACCGGCGTCCTTCATAACCGAGCACAAGTCAGCGAAATCCAGGTTTACAAAGCCGGACACGTTGATCAGGTCGGAGATGCTTTGAATACTTTGCTTTAAAACGCTGTCTACAGCCTCAAAAGCGTTGGTCATCGGGGTTTTGGTGTCGATGACCTGACGGATGCGGTCGTTGGGAATGACAACAAGGCTATCCACCACTTTAGAGAGGGTATCGATGCCCTGTTCTGCGTACATCATCCGGCGTTTTCCCTCGTAGCTAAAAGGCTTTGTGACAACGCCGATGGTGAGGATGCCCAGCTCCCTGGCAATTTCCGCAACCACAGGGGCAGCGCCCGTCCCAGTACCGCCGCCCATACCGGCGGTGATAAAGATCATCTGGGTGCCCTTCAAGGCGTTGGCAATTTCCTCACGGCTTTCCTCCGCCGCTTTAGCGCCCTTTTCAGGATCGCCGCCCGCGCCCTGGCCGCGGGAAACCTTTTCGCCGATCTGAATTTTATAATCGGCCCTCGATGTATCTAAAACCTGTTTATCGGTGTTGATGGCGATAAAATCGACATTTTTCACCCCGTCGTCCACCATGCGGTTAACGGCGTTGCCGCCTGCGCCGCCGACACCGACGACCTTGATGTCTGTGTTTCTCTCGGTATCATTCTCCAATGTAAACTTCACGTGCTTGTCCTCCTAATGCGTGGAAACAGCTGCTCCCATCCGTAATCTCTTTCTTTAGAGTGTATACAAAACGCCCATATTAATATCCTAACAGATTTAACCTGAAAATTCAAGAGAAAATAACCATTTATTTTCGGTTTATTTGTAAATAAAAGGGCGAAAAAAACTCCGTTTCAAAGGATTTTAGGAAGAATTTTCCTCTGAGGATGATTCTCCTTGGGAAGAAGTCGAATTTTCCTCCTCGGAGGAGGTGCTGTCACCTTCCTCTTGACCGGCCGAAGCTCCCTCTTCTCCGTCCGCGCCGGCGGTGTCGGGGGACGGGTCTATCCAGGTCCATCCTTCGGCGTCAATGGCCAGGTCAAGCTCAGCGTCACTGTCCACGTACATTTTATCTGGGTCGGTGATATCGATGGTGCCGCTTTCCTCAATGCCGATGTCTCCGTTTTGGAATACCGCCTTCACCATCTGGAGCTTGGTGTCCAGCTCCGAAAAGGAACCGAGCTTGATTTCGATACGATTTTGATAGTAGAGCTTTAAGGAAATGGTACTGGAGATATCCACCACTGAGATGTCGTTGAGCCCACTCGCCTCCAGTTCTTTAAAGAGGATGTTGAGCCAGTCTCTCTCCTCGTTTTCCAGGATCAAATCGACGTAAGAGCCGATTTGGGCGCCGTCCGGCTTTGGGCCGATGACGATGGGAACATTGGGGACGCTTTCCGAAGCGATATCCAGCACTCTACCCCTCTGGCTCAAGGTGTAATATTGGTTTTCATAATAGAGCTGGATTTTTGGGACCCCATCCTCAATTTCGACCAGCAACGTGGTGGGGAAAACCCTTTTGACTTCAACCCTGTCCGCTTTTTTGAGACTTTGAAGCACTGTCTCACTCAGCGCTTTTGTATTGAGGCGCAACAGGTTGTCTCCCGGTTTGGCATCTAAAACGCCGTCCAGATCGGCAAGGGTGTAGATACTGCTTCCAGTGACCTCTATAGTCTCGATGTTGAAAAACACCGTCAAAGACAACGTCACTCCTGCGACAATGAGAAACACCGCTAAAATGATGTAATAAAGGGTATAGTTGCGTTTTCTCTTTTTGCGGCGGCGGCGCTGGGTCTTGGCGATTTGCTCCTGCCTTAATTGCTGCTGGCGCTTCTGTTGAGCCAAAGCGGCCTTTTTGGCCGTTTTCCTCGAAGCGGGAGTCCTGCCCCGCTTATTTTTGGTATTTTGGGAGACAGGGCGGGTTGGCCCGGACAGCATTTCGCCCCGGCGCTGAGGGGCGTTTCTCTGTGGAGAAGTACTTCCCCCCAAGCTCCGGGGTGTATAATTGTCGTAAAAGGGATCAGAAAAAGGGATGGATTTGGGGCTTACAGACGGCTTTCGGCTTCCGGCAGCAGGCTTTTTCGCCGGTTTACGCTTTCCCTTTTTGGTCGGCACCAACACTCACATCCTTTCTCCCATTCACTTCCTCACAGGGTTATGATACCCGTTTGATATCCGCCCCTAAGAGGCAGAGTGTCTTCTCAATTTCCTCATAGCCCCGATCAATGTGCTTGATCTCTGAAATCTCGGTGCGCCCTTTGGCGCCCAATCCCGCGATGATGAGGGACGCTCCCCCTCTCAAATCGGTCGCTCGTACGTTTGCGCCGTAAAGGGTTTCGACACCCTCCACTAGCGCCACCTTGCCGGCAATCTTGATATCCGCGCCCATCCGGCAGAGCTCACCCACGTGCTTATAACGGCTTTCGAAAATATTCTCTGAAAAAATACTGGTTCCCTTGGCCGTGGCCGCCACTGCCATCAGCGGCGCCTGGGCATCAGTGGGAAATCCGGGATAAGGCATGGTGCGCACGTCTTTTACCGCCCTTAACCTCTTGGGAGCCCGAATGGCCACGCTGTCCTGAGTCACGTCTAGCTTACAGCCCATTTCCTCCATCAGGGGAAGGATGCTGGCAATGTGGTCGGCGCAGATGTCTTTTACCAAAATGTTCCCGCCTGTGGCCGCGGCACAGCAGAGATAAGTGGCCGCCACAATGCGGTCGGGGATGACCCGGTATTCGCATCCGTGAAGTTCTTGGACCCCTTCGACAACGATGCGGCTTTTTCCCGCGTCTTTGACCTTTCCTCCGCAGGCGTTTAAAAAGTTTGCAAGGTCGACGATCTCCGGTTCCTGGGCGGCGTTATTGATGACTGTCTCCCCCTTGGCCAAAGCGGCGGCCAAGATGATGTTTTCGGTGGCGCCCACGCTGGGGAAGGTCAGGTTTAGGGAGGTGCCAATAAGGCCCTTTTCCGCGGAACAAATGAGTTTGCCGTGGCTTTCCTCGATATCCATGCCAAGCTTTCTCAAGGCCTGTAAATGCAGGTCGATGGGACGCGCGCCCAGCTCGCACCCGCCGGGAAAACAGATTTCCGCCTTTCCCAGCCGCGCCACAATAGCCCCTAAAAAGACAATGGAGGAGCGCATCTCCCGCATCAGGTCGTCGGGCACGTCAGAATGGGTGATCTCCTTTGTATTGACGGCGACGGTGTTGCCTTCCCGCTTGACGCCGCAGCCCAGGTATTGGAGAATTTTACAAGCGGCGTCGACGTCCGAAAGGTTCGGACAGTTATGTAGCACGCTTTCATTATTGCATAGAACGGTGGCTGCCAGCAGCGGCAAAGAGCTGTTTTTCGCACCGTGGACGCTGATCTCTCCCTCTAATGGGATGCCACCTGATATCACAAACCGCTCCACAACGACACTCCTTCCATATTTCGGCGCGCTTTCGCCAATGTTGGTTCTTTTACATGGCATACTATGCTTTCCGAAATAAAAAAGTGCGATGTCTGCCACAGCTTGTCCACGATTACTGCCGAGAAAAAAGGTCATTTTTTCTCGAGTTCTGTCATGATAATGTTGTAAATCTTTTCCGCCGTATCCAAAACGGCGAGCTTGGAAGCATTCTGGGAAAATTCCGAAAGCCGCTTAGGATCTTGGTAAAGTTCCTTCAATTTTGTAAGAAGCGCTTCCCTATCATAGTCCTTTTCCTCCACCAATATGGAGGCACCAGCGTCGGCAAGTACCTTTGCGTTGTAATATTGGTGGTTCTCAGCGGCGTAAGGGTACGGCACCAAGATAGAGGGCTTGCCTGCCACCTCCAGTTCCATGATGGTGCTGGCGCCCGCCCGGGAAATGACAATATCTGCCGCCGCCACATAGAGGTTCATATTGTCGATATATTCTTTTGCTTGAATGCGGGGATAACCTGAAAGGTCAATGTGCCGGTCTTTGAGCATTTTGGGGAAAGTATCCCGCCCGTGCTTGCCGTAGCCGTGGATGTGGTTGATTTCTCCCATCTTGCAATGCCACTGCATAATATCGGCGGCAATTTCGTTAATCTTGAGCGCTCCCTGGCTACCGCCGAAGGAGAGGATAGTAAAATGGTCATCAAGTCCTAATTTCTCTCTTGCTTCCCTTTTGGTGGTGGTGACAAAGGACTGCCGCACAGGGATTCCCACCACTTCGTAGCGCCTGCCCTTAGGAAGGTGCTCCATGGCCTCTGGAAAAGCGAGCATAATAACGTTTGCCCGCTTTGCAAGGGCTTTGGTAGTGACACCGGGGAAGGCGTTGGCCTCGTGGAGAAAGGTGGGAATTTTTCTTTTTTGTGCCGCCAACAAAACCGGGCCGCTCAGGTACCCGCCCGTCCCGATGACTGCGTCGGGACCAAAATCCTTTAGGATTTTGCTAGCTTTTATTCCCGCCGTCGCCAGGTAGGACACAGCCTTTACATTGTGGGCGATGTCGGAGGGGGAGAAGCTTCTGCGGAATCCCGCCACATGGATGTGAGCCACCGGATATCCCGCCTTGGGAACCAAAGTGTCCTCCATGCCGCCGGGCGCCGCGGCAAACAAGAACTCGGTGTCAGGCCGGCGGACTTTGATCTCATTGGCGATGGAGATGGCGGGGTTGATATGACCGGCCGTGCCGCCCCCAGCTAACAATATTTTCATACTGCCTACCAGCCTTTCTGCTTAGATTTAAAAGACTCCGATATTGCGTTAGTTGTTTTGACAGTATCGGGAAACGTTTAGGACAACTCCCATCTGGGCCAGCTGCATGGTAAGGGCCGTGCCGCCTGCGCTGAAAAACGGCAAACTGATGCCGGTGTTGGGGATGGAATTGGTGACAACCGCGATGTTGAGGAGAGTCTGGATGCCGATTTGGGCCGTCAGGCCGATGACCAGCATGCATCCGAATTTATCCGGTGCCTTCATGGCGATGGAAAAGCCACAGTAAATTAGGAGGACAAAGAGCAAAATGATGACCATCGCCCCCAAAAATCCCAGTTCCTCGCAGACAATGGCAAAAATAAAGTCGTTTTGCGGTTCGGAAAGGTAGAGGTATTTCTGGGTGGAGTTGCCGAGCCCCACGCCGGTGAGCCCCCCCGAACCGATGGCGTAAAGGGACTGGGCCGTCTGCCATTTGGTGCCCCGGATGTCACCGGAAAGGGGGTCCAGCCAGTCGGAAAACCGAGTGCCCACATAGTCGTGGCCCATGAGCTTTAAAACCAAAAGAGCCAACGGGCCTCCAACCGCCGCGATTCCCAAAAACCAGCGGACCTTGGAGCCGCCGACAATGATGATCGTCCCCGCAATGGCCGCCATGAGAATCAAAGCGGAAAGGTGCCTCTGCAAAGCGCAGAGCCCTAAAACCGGCACTAGCAGCAGCACAAAGGGCCAAAAACCGTATTTCGGGTTTTTCATCTGCTTGTAATTTAAAGCAACTAAATGAGCGCAGGCTACCGTCAGCGCAAATTTCATAATTTCCGAGGGTTGGAAGCTGATGGGCCCGATCCAAATCCAACGCTTGGCGCCGGTGTCGTTTGGAAACAGCAGCGCCAAACACATGAGAATCAAACCGCCAAAATAGATGACCCATTTGAATTTCCGATAAATGTGATAATCCACAAAGGAGGCAATGACCATGATCGCCACGCCGGCTACTACGAACACTGCCTGTTTTAACACGATTGTCAGGCTGTTACCCGTCTCGTTTAGAGAAGTGGCATAACTTGCGGAAAACACCATGACAAGGCCGATGGACAACAGGACAATGACCAAAAAGAAGAAAGAGATGTTCATCTTCCCCCGTTTTGGTTTTTCGCCGGCCTGGGAGTCTGATTTGTTCTGGATTGCAGTTCTGATTCCGTTTCGTTTCACCGCGGTCGAAGCCATGTATTCCACCTCTTTGCCCTATATAATTTAACCGATGAGTGAACTGCTGCTGAAAACGATCCAAATGACGCCGAGGACGCAGAATAGCAGCGTCACGCCAGAAAATACTCCGACGATTTTACCCTCACTCCAACCACTCATCTCGAAGTGGTGATGGATGGGGCTCATTTTAAAGATCCGCTTGCCAGTGGTTTTAAAGCTGATGACCTGAAGCACTACCGACAGGGCCTCGACAATGTAAATGATACCGACGATAAAAAAGAGGAAAGGCCTTGCCGTCCCAACTGCCATGGCGATTACGGCGCCTCCTAAAAACATCGAGCCGGTGTCGCCCATAAAGACCTTTGCCGGATGGAAGTTGTAGATGAGAAATCCCAAAATCCCGCCGGCCAGCGCAGCGGCAAAAATGCTCATCCCAACTAGGTTTAAAACTCCGCAGATGACAACGAAGGTCACCGAGACGACAAATGTCACCGAGCCCGCTAAGCCGTCAATGCCGTCGGTCAAGTTGACGGCGTTGACCCCGAAGATGATGACCAGCACCGCAATCGGATAGTACAGCCAGCCGAAGTCAACCGCTCCAACAAAGGGGAACATGACGATGGTGGAGGTGTCACCAGCCAGGTAAAGCGTCGCCAGATAGGCGATGCTGACGAGAAGCTGCAAAATCACCTTTTGTCGCGCGTTGAGGCCCAAATTCTGCTTTTTGACCACTTTGATGTAATCGTCTAGAAAGCCGATAAACCCAAAAGCGAGGGCCAATCCCAGTCCCCCGAACAGCCGGGCGTTGCTCACTGTCGTCAGATGG
Source organism: uncultured Oscillospiraceae bacterium (assembly GCA_904396495.1). Lineage (GTDB taxonomy): Bacteria > Bacillota > Clostridia > Oscillospirales > Ruminococcaceae > Fumia. The sequence continues at coordinate 21,136 of CAJFOJ010000006.1, read as the reverse complement.
ATGGTGTGGTCGGCTGTGGCCGCCAAAACGATAAACCCGACGATGACGCCGACAAAAGCGCCGCCTGCAAAGAGAAATCCTCCCATTGTGGGCGTCCCCTGCTTATTTTTATGCCAAGTGGGGCCGATTTCCTTAATCGTCTGCCCAAATTTTATTTTCCGCAGAAAAGGGATCAGGAATTTTCCCGCGACAGCGCTGACTGCAAATGCAATAAACGCCGCTGCAACGCAGCTGATACTTTCCATATTTGAATCTCCTCGTTGTGATATATGCTAAGAAAGAAGGTTGCAATACCCGTCTTTCCCAGGTCGTCGATGTCATATGCGGCAAATTGGCCGCCGTGAAATGAGGGATTTTTCTCCCTCAGAGGTATTCTTTTATGAAAGGGTCTTTAACGCCTCTGCCACGATTTCCCGCTCGTCAAAGTGGTGCTTTTCATGGCCGATGATCTGGTAATCTTCGTGGCCCTTGCCCGCTAAGACGATGGTATCCCCGGGCTTGGCGTTCTGCACAGCAAAGAAAATGGCCTCTTTCCGGTTGATGATAACCTCATAGGGAATGTTCACACCGTCAAGTCCCGGCAGGATGTCGTCGATAATGGCTTTGGGGTCCTCGGTGCGGGGGTTATCCGACGTGATGATGAGCATGTCGGCGTATTTAGCCGACGACTTGGCCATGAGGGGACGTTTTAACCGATCCCGGTCTCCCCCGCAGCCAAAGAGGGCAATCAGCCGTCCTCGGGTGGTCTGCTTCAAAGCGGACAGGATGTTCTCCAGCCCATCTGGAGTGTGAGCGTGGTCACAGATGACGGTAAAATCCCGCCCTGTTGGGACGATCTCGCTCCGTCCGCGGACGCCTTGGGCCATGTTGATGCCGTCCACCGCCTTTTCGATGCAGATACCCAGCCGCAGGCAAACCGCAATGGCCGTCAGAGAATTTTTCACCGAAAAGATACCGGGCATTCCGAAATTCACCTTGCTGGTAACGCCCTGGTAGTCAAACCGATACTCCACCCCGTCCGGGTGGTAGACGATATCAAAAGCGCGTAAATCCGCCTTTGGCGACTCCATCGAAATGGTGCTCACCGGGCAGGAAATATTCTTTAGCAGCCGCTGTCCGTATGGATCGTCGTAATTGACGACGGCGCTGTCACAAATCTGAAAAAGCTTTTTCTTTGCTTTGAAGTAGTTCTCCATCGTCTTGTGGTAATCCAAATGATCCTGGGTGAGATTGGTAAACACCGCCACCTCATAGTGGCTGTCGCCGATCCGACGCTGATCCAAAGCGTGGGAGGAGACCTCCATAACACAGAACTCGCAGCCGGCTTTTACCATCTTGGCGTACAACTCCTCCAGTTCCATGGCATCCGGGGTCGTTTGTTCAGCGTGAATGACTTGATCGCCAATTTCATTTTGAATGGAGCCGATGAGCCCCACCTTTTTGCCGATTCTGGTCAAAACGCTTTTCACAAGCTTTGTGGTAGTGGTTTTTCCGTTGGTGCCGGTGACACCGATGAGGCGCAGCTTTTTCGACGGGTTGCCATAGAAGTTGGCCGCCATTTTGGAGTAGGCAAGGTGGGTATCCCCAACGAGGATCTGTCCCGGCAACCCCAAATCCCGTTCACAGACAATGGCAGCGGCACCCTTCTCCAACGCCGAACCTGCGTACTCATGTCCGTCGGCGGCAGCGCCGTTGATACAGACAAACACGTCGCCGGGCTTTATCTTTCTCGAATCGTTGACGACGGTGCCCGCATCACGGTCCTCGTAATCTGAGAAAACCTGCACCCCATCTAACAAAGCGGATAACAGCATATAGTTGCTCCTCTCAAGCGTTTTTTGTGGCGGGATGGCCGTTTTATTGGATGGCACTAGAATGGGCGGATGCCAAAGTTCGCCGCGTCTCCAATAAAGCAGGGGCCTTTCTATTCCCCGTCTTCCCCGGAGATCAGGCATTGGACCTCCACAATGGTCCCCCTGGGCACTGTGGAGCCGCTTTCCACGCTTTGGCTGGAAACCTGTGCCCGCTTGTTGTTGGCGGCCCCTCCGCTGATACGGATGTTGAGTCCGGCGTTGGTGAGGATTTGATTGGCCTGGGTCGGCGTCATCCCCACCACTGACGGAACGGTAACCGTCTCCTCCTCATCCTCTTCGGTGTAGAGGATCACCGTCCCCTCCCTGGGAATTTTGGTCCCTTGATTGGGGAAGACCGATACGACGGATTTTCCGTCGCCGACGATTCTGCCGTTGAGGCCCTGGATTCTCAGTTTGCTCTCCGCCGAGTAAGGATCCATTCCGATCATACCGGTGGGGATGGTAACCTCCTGTTCGGCCAGTTCCTCTTCAGAATACTGGGGCGCAATCCCCAGATAGGGCAAAACGTCTTTCATGACCGCTGCGGCCAGCGGGCCGACGACGACGTTTGCGTAATCCCGCTGTCCCTCGGTGGGTTCATCCACCATGACCAGGGCGGCGACCTGTGGGTCATCGGCGGGAGCGAATACAAAGTAGGAGAAAACATATTTGGAGTTTGTGGTATCGGTCAGTTTCTGAGCAGTACCGGATTTACCGCCGATGCGGTAACCTTTAACATAAGCATTGGTGCCGCCGTTTGCCGAGACCACCTGTTCCAAGGCACTTCTCATGATGGCGGAGGTCTCCTCGGAAATGACCTGACGGCGGACTTCCGGTTGGATTTCCTCCACGGTATTACCGTTATTATCGACGATTTTGCTGACGATATACGGTTGCAAAAGCTTGCCGCCGTTGATGGAAGCCACCGCCGCCGTCAACATTTGCAGCGGGGTGACAGTGTTGGACTGTCCAAAGGAACAGGAAGCCAAACTGATAGCGGACATGGAGGCGTCATAATAGGTGCCTTTGTTTTCCGCCGGCAAGTCGATACCGGTTTTTTCAGTAAGGCCGAAGCCCTCATAATACTTGAAAAATTTCTCCGCGCCAAGGCTCTGGCCAATGGCGATAAAGGCCGGGTTGCAGGAGTTTACCAGCGCGCCGGTAAAATCCAGAGTCCCGTGGCCGCCATGTTTGTGACAGTGAATGGGCTGGGAAAGGCCTGGGAAGGTCACCGAGCCGGTGCAGTTATAGGTGGAGTTTAAAGTAGCCGTTCCCTCCTCCAAAGCGGCGGACGCGGTGACGGTTTTGAAAACAGAACCGGGCTCATAGGTATCGGTAATGGTCTTGTTCCGCCACTGGGTTTCCCACGCCTCTTTGGTCGCCTCCTGCTTTTCCTCCTCGGTGGTTGCGGCGTCAATCTTGGCCTGCAATTTCTCGCTGGTGATCTCGTAGGGTTCATTGAGGTCAAAATCCGGCTTGGAAGTCATACCGAGGATCGCCCCGGTGTTGACATCCATTACAATGATGGCGGCGCCCTGGTCAGGGGAGTATTGCGTCATGGCGTCGTCCAAAGATTTCTCGATAAAGTGCTGGATACCCTGGTCAATGGTGGTGACGATGCTGTTTCCCTCCTGGGCGGGGTAGACCTTTTCATAAGAGGTGGGCAGTGTTTCGCCCAAGGCGTTTTTTGCTGATATTTTCCTTCCCGGGGTGCCGGACAGCACCGAATTGTATTTGGCCTCCAGGCCGTAAGCGCCTTCGTTATCAGCATTCGTAAAGCCGATGACAGTCGACGCCAAATTCTCATAGGGATAGTATCGCTTGGTGTCCACTTCCAGATAGATTCCCTTGTACCCTTTGTCCTTCTTGAGCTGGGTAATCTCGTCGGCCACCGGTTTTTCAATTTTCCGCTTGATGATTTCGTACTGGCTGTTGGTGTTTGTAAGCCGCTCACGCACGTCCTCCGGTTCCAGTTCGAGGATGGTGGCGAGATCTGTCACCATCTGTTCCTGCTCTGCCGCGTCGTGGGAATTGTTGATTTCCATCGGGGAAAGCTGTACATTCCAGACAGTTGCGCTCTGGGCCAACACGTTCATGTTGGCATCGTAGATGGTCCCGCGGTTGGCGGGAATTGTGATGTCGCTCAGCTGCTGCTCTGAGGCCTTGACCTTTAAATCCTGACCAGTGACCAGCGAGCGATACACCAGATTGCCGATAACCCATCCCAAAACCAATACAAGAAAGCTGATAATCACAATCAGTCGAATTTTCATTTTTTTAGTGATCGTGCCTGCCATTCAGAGACCTCCTTGTCAGTCCCGTCCTTCCAATATTTGGAGATTGCCTATACAATAACAAAAGGTCAAGATATTGATCTCAACCTCCCGCATCATTTTATATGTATTGAAAAGATACGGCGCTTATGCCATATCGGGCGGATTATTGAAACAAATTCCCGATAAAATCCGCAATTTTTGTAAAGATGGAGTCCTGTTTTTCCGTTGTTTCTATTTTATTTTCGCTGTTGAGCTGGACATAGCCCACCTGGCTGCTGTCAGGTTTGACCATGCCGTATTCACCCACCGCGATTTCCTCGATGGTCTTAAGGGAAACCATGCTCTCCAGTTCGCTCTGCATCCGGACACCCTCGCTTTGCAGTTCTTCGAGCTCGGCGGCGGCGGCGTTATATTGCATGTTGAGTTCGTTGATTACCACCCGCCCATAGGGCACAGTAGAAACCAAAGCGACGAGCAAAAATGCAACGGCGACGATCTTTACTGGATTTAAGCTTTTTTCTTTGCCGGCGCTGACCTTAGTGATAACTGGGGCACGGTTTTCAAACCGCTCCAGATCATAGGCCAGGTTGCTTCTCTGTTGCATTCCAATCGACATTCCTTTCCAGATGTTTTGGACGATTTTGCCCGGATAAGCGATAGGGGAAACAATTGAATTCTCGTTTATTCTGTGAAAATCGCCGCTCTCTCAAATTGTGCAAATCTACAAAACCTATGCATGAAAGGTCATCTTCACACTGCCCTTTCCTTGCACTTTTCCAAAATCCTCAGCTTGGCACTTTGGCTTCTCCGGTTTTGCTCCAGTTCTTCTTTGGAGGGGAGAATCGCCTTTCGGTTTACAAGTTTCGCCTTAGGCTCGTTGTGACAGACGCAAACGGGAAATTCCGGCGGACAGATACACCCTTTGCAGAGTTCTGCGAATTTTTGCTTGACCATCCGGTCCTCTAAAGAGTGAAAAGTGATGATGACAAGCCTTCCGCCGATGTTCAGCAGGTCAAAAGCCGCGTCGATTCCCCCGCTCAGTGCGTCCAGTTCGGAATTGACCGCGATGCGGATCGCCTGAAAGGAGCGCTTACAGGGGTTTTTCTCTCTCCTGGAAGCAGCCGGCACCGAAGCCTTAATAATCTCCGCCAACTGGAAGGTGGTCTCGATGGGAGATGTCTCCCGGCGCCGCACAATATTTTTAGCGATGTTTTGCGCGAACTTTTCCTCTCCGTATTCCCGCAGAATCCGAGTGAGCTCGTCCGCACTGTAGGTGTTGACAATGTCCCGGGCACTGAGGCCGGATTGGGACATCCGCATGTCCAAGGGGGCATCCTGCTGATAGCTAAACCCCCGCTCTGCCGTATCCAGCTGATACGACGACACCCCCAAATCGAGGATCACTCCGTCGACCTTTTGGACGCCCACGCCCAGTAAAGCGTCCGCCATATCCTTGAAGTTTGCTCTTATCACCTGCGCCTGAGGGTAGGGGCGAAGGCGTTCACTCGCCGCTTTAACGGCGTCCGGGTCCTGATCAAGGGAAAATAATCTGCCGGTGGTCAGCCGTTTTGCAATTTCTAAGGAGTGCCCTCCCCCGCCGGCCGTTCCATCCACGTAGATGCCGTCTTCCCGGATGTTGAGCCCCTCCATGCACTCGCGGAGCATGACAGGGTAGTGGGAAAACTCCATCTAACTTCCTCCGTTTCCTTTTCTCATCAGAAGCCCAAAGCGTCGATCAATTCCCCGATCGACTCAGCGTTCATCTCGCCGCAGACAGCCTCCCATTCCGCTTTGTCCCAGATTTCGCAGCGGTCGTCCGCCCCGATAATCATGACTTCCTTGGAAAGGCCCGCGAACTCTCTCAGTGGTTGAGGGATGACAATTCTTCCCTGCTTGTCCGGCTCGCACTCGCACGCGCTGGAAAAGAGGTAACGCTGCAATTGCCTCGCTTTGGATATGGGGAGTTCTTTGATCCGCTCCTGTTTTGCCTTCCACTGTTCCATGGAATAGGCGTAAAGGCACTTGTCACCTAAGCCCTTTGAAACGATGAACCTTTCTCCCATATCTTCCCGGAGCTTGGCAGGAAAATTCAAACGCCCTTTTATATCTATATTATAACCGTACTCGCCGATCAACATTTCCTGCCTCACCCCTTTCACCATGGAGAGGAAAATGAATGGACTTTTACACCATTTCTCTCCACTTCTCACCACTTATGATATAATTATACCCACTGGATTTGTATTTTGCAACAGTTTTTTTGCTTAAAAATGGCCGAAAGTCCGTTATTCACAAAATATTTACATTTTTAAATGCAACAGATTAAATCTGTCAAATATTGGTCAACTGTTCTATTATTCACTTTATTTCGGCAAAATAACTATCAATAATTTCCATTCTTTACCAATCCGTACTGTTTCAAATTTTTCTTTTTTCGACAAAATATAACATCTCTTATTTTCACAAAAATTCTCTTTACTGCCAATTGTATTGGTATATGTCTTTGCTTGTCTGTTTGAGGCGTATTCAGAACACATATGAACAAAATCATCACTTCTGCTGATTTTTGAACAATAGAAAAAGGATACAGGCGAAATGCCCATATCCTTTTACGAAAAAGCTTTTGTTTGAAAGTCTTATACACCGGCCCGTTCCAGTTTCAGCTTGGCGGTCACAGTGGTTCCCTTCCCCAAAGTACTCTCCAAATTCACCGTGCCATCGTACAAGCTGACGATGTGTTTGACGATGGCGAGGCCTAATCCGGTTCCCCCCACGCTTCTGCTACGGCCCTTATCCACCCGGAAAAACCGCTCAAACACCCGCTGCTGCATCTCCTGGGGGATGCCGATGCCGGTGTCCTTCACCGTCAGGTAGAGGTATTTGTCGTCCCGTTCCGCCCGCACAAATACAGAGCCGTTCTCCACGTTGTACTTGACAGCGTTTTGAACCAGGTTGCCGAAGAGGTTATGCATGTGGCCGTAGACAGCGGGCACCACAAATTCCCCGCCGGAGATGTCCAAAGTGATATTTTTCTCCATCATGGCCGGGGTAAGGGCCTCTTTGATCTCCTCCAGCAGTTCCCGGATGTTTACCTCGGTGACAGCCGCCTGATCCCCGTCGTTTTCCAGCTTGGAGATAAACAGCAAATCGTCGATAATCCGGGTCATCCTCTTCGCCTCCCGACGGATAATTTTTACGCTGTCCATGGCCTTCTCCGGATTGGTGACAAGTCCCGCCTCCAAGAGCTCCGCAAATCCTAGGATGGAGGTAATCGGCGTTTTCAGCTCGTGTGAGGCGTTGGAAAAGAAGTCCTGCCTCTGTTTTAAGGCGGTGCGCTCCGCCGTCACGTCGAAGAGGGCGATCATGATACAGTTTCGCTCCGCAAAATTGGGGTTGCGCACCAGTTTGACATTGAGGGAATAGATGCTTCCATTGGCCGTCAAAACGTCAAAGGCGGTCATCTTATTTTTGCCAATCGCCTTGTCCACCGCCTCCAAAATATCCTTGTCATCAATGATCTCATGGAGGTCTTTTCCCCACGCATCCTCTTTAATTCCCAGTATCTGCGCCGCTGATCCGTTGAGGGCGATAACCCGCTTGTCGGTGTCCACCATCAAAAAGCCCTCGTTCATGTTGGCGAGAATAAAGTCGAACTGTCTTTGCTGGTTGCGGCGCCTCATCCGGTCGGCCACCGATTTTTTGCAGATGGAGCGGATGCTCTCGCTGAGTTCGTCTACCTCCGGTACTATGTGAGGCACTTCCGACGAAAAGGCGAATTTCTCCCCTTTTTCCCTCAACTGTCGGCTGAACTCCTTCAAGGGACGATAAATCACTTTACGGAGATTTTTGGAAAGCCCGGCGCACACCGCCGCCAATAGCAGCACAGCCGCCACCAGATAGGCCCAAAAGGCAGACGAAATCCCGACGCGGATAAAAACAGCGGCTCCCCCCGCCGCCAAACCGGCTGATAGGAGCGCTAGCCCAGCGCACCGAATGCAAATTGCTCGTTCCACAGGCATCCCTTCCTTTGATGGTTTTGATTCCGTATCTCTCGGTAAACGCGTCCTTATTTTCCCTTGAAAAGGGCCCAAAAATGAGAATAACGGTTTCTGAAGATGAAACCGTTTCTAAACCAAGCGCCCTAACAGCGCCTTATTTTTGATAAAACCGGTATCCGACGCCGCGGATCGTCTTAATGTACTGAGGATTGTCCGCATCGTCGCCCAGCTTGTGGCGCAGGGTGCGGATATGCATGTCGAGGGTTCTTGTCTCCCCTTCAAAATCGATGCCCCACACCAGGTTTAATAGTTCAGACCTAGTCATCACCCGGTCGGCGTTCTCCATGAGGAGCTTCAAAAGCTCAAACTCCTTATAGGTGAGCTCAATCTTTTCCTCCCCGCGGAACACGTCCCTGGTGTCGCAGTTCATCGTCAAATCCTGCCCGGTGATGACCGGCTGCTTCCCGCGGGAATGACTGGAACGGCGCAACAACGCCTGCACCCTGGCTTTCAGCTCCAAAATACCGAATGGTTTGGTCAGATAGTCATCGGCTCCGGCATCCAAGCCCGCCACCTTGTCGAGTTCGGTGGTTTTTGCGGTAAGCATCATAATGGGAAGCTCCTGGTAGTTGGGGTTCTGACGCAGTTTTTTCACCGCAGTGACCCCGTCCATATCGGGCAGCATAATGTCAAACAACAAAACGTCCGGCGTTTTTGCCGCAATCGCATCCAGCCCCTCTGTAGCGGTTTCAAAGGCAAAAACCTCGTAACCAAACGCCTCCAAAGCGGTTTTGACCAGTTGGCGGATGTTTTCGTCGTCCTCGATGGCATAAATCAGCGGCATAACAGGTATCATTCCTTTCAGGCTTTGCGGAGCCGGCAGACAGGCCGGCAAAAAAATCGTTCCGCGATTTCCTTCCGATCAATGCGAAAAAAGAACCGTTTCAGACGGCTTTGACTAGTATAATCACAGTATACCATCTTTTCCTCGAAAAGTAAATCGCTTATCCAAAACGTCCCACAATGTAGTCCTCAGTCTTTTTCTGGGAAGGCGAACCGAAAATTTTAGAGGTGGTGTCGTACTCAATCATCTCCCCCACCAGGAAAAAGGCGGTATAGTCGGAAACCCGAGCCGCCTGCTGCATGTTGTGGGTAACGATGGCGACGGTATATTTCTTTTTCAGTTCCATAATCAGATCCTCCACCTTCTGGGTGGAGATAGGATCCAAAGCAGAAGTGGGCTCATCCATCAAAAGGACTTCCGGCTCCACCGCCAAGGCCCTGGCGATGCAGAGCCGCTGCTGCTGCCCGCCGGAAAGGGATAGGGCGGGTTTTTTGAGCCGATCCTTCACTTCGTCAAACAAAGCGGCGCCCTGTAAACTCGACTCGACGATTTCGTCGAGTTTACTTTTCGACTTAATTCCGTGAAGCCTGGGCCCGTAGGCGATGTTGTCGTAGATGCTCATAGGGAAGGGGTTGGGCCGCTGGAACACCATGCCCACCTGCTTGCGCAACAGGGTCACGTCCACTTTCGGGGAATAGATATCCTGGCCGTCTAACAGGACTTCACCGGTTATTTTGACGTTTTCCACCAGGTCGTTCATCCGGTTTAAAGTTTTGAGGAAGGTGGACTTTCCACAGCCGGAAGGGCCGATGAAGGCGGTCACTTTCCGCTCTACAATGGGAAGGGTGACGTCTTTGAGAGCGTGATTGTCCCCGTAATACAAATCCAAATGGGATGCGCTCATTTTATCCATAACAAAATCGACCTTTCTGTAAGGTTATTGCTTTTTGGCGCGGACGGTGAGCCGGGTCAGCAGGTTGATACCCAAAACGATCAGTACCAAAATGGCAGCGATGCCGAAGCTCACGTTGTTTTCTCCCCGCTCAGCGTATTGATAAAGTTGGACCGTCAAGGTGGCGCCCGAGTTGGTCACATGGCCCAAGATGCTCTTGGGCAGATTGGTGGCGATACCAGCGGTGAAGATCAGCGCGGCGGACTCACCCACAATGCGGCCGATGCTCAAAATCACCGAAGTGACGATGCCGCTCATGCAGCAGGGCAACAGGATAGTGCGGATCATATGCCATTTGGTGGCACCCAGGCCCGCTGCTCCTTCCCGGTAGCCCTGGGGAACGGTGCGGAGAGCCTCCTGGGTGGTGCGGATAATGGTGGGCAGAACCATGATAGTCAGGGTGAGAGCCCCCGCAATAATGGAGTACTCCATCCCCATCATATTGCAGAAAAACATGGTGCCGAACAGTCCATAGATGATGGAGGGGATGCCCGCCAGCGCCTCAGTAGTGAACTCAATTGCTTTGGTAAGCCTGCCCTTTTTGGCGTATTCATTGAGATAGATGGCGGCTCCGATACCCAAAGGAGTGGCGACAACAAGGGTGAGCACAATCATATAGACGGTGTTGATGATGTTTGGCAGGATGCCGTAGGTCCCCTGCAATGTGCTGGGCACGGTGGAGAGAAAAGCCCAGTCCACCTGGGGAAGCCCTTTCACCAGGATATACAATAGCAAGGACAAGGTCAGGCAGACGGTGATGCCTCCTGCCAGCAGGGATAAGCTTTTCATAACCACATCAAACACCCGCACTTTTTTCGCGGTGATCGAAGTGGGCTTTCTATTTGCAAGGGCGTATGGCGCCGCAACCGATGGATTTACTGTCATAATTGTTCAAACCCTTTCCGATAAATCCTGATACGAATGTACTATTATTTGCTTCCTTTTTTGAGGACGGTGGTCAAAACCAGATTGATGATAAAGATGAAGACAAAGAGGATGAGTCCCACCGAAAATAGCGCCTCCTGGTGAAGCCCGGTGGCGTAGCTCATCTCCGAGACAATACCGGTAGTCAAAAAGCGTACGCTTTTGAAAATCCCTGGCATGTTGGCCACATTTCCGGAAACCATGATGATGGCCATAGTCTCGCCAATTGCCCTTCCCACCCCCAGCACAATGCCAGTGATGATGCCGGATTTGGCGGCGGGGATGTTCATTTTAAAGATGGTAGTGACTTCGGTCCCACCCAAGGCCAAAGAACCGTCTGAGTATTCCTGGGGAACCGCTTTGAGGGAAGTGACCGTCACGCTGACGATGGTGGGCAGAATCATTACCGCCAGCACGAGAATGGCCGACAGTAGATTCGCCCCAGACGACAGGTTAAATACCTTTGCAACAGTGGGGACCAGCACGATCATGCCGACTAAACCGAAAACCACTGACGGGATACCAGCTAGAAGCTCGACAACCGCCGTCAAAAATGAACAGAGCTTTTTTGGGGTCAGGTAGCAGATAAACACAGCGGTAAGAACCCCTAGGGGGACACCGATGAGAATTGCCCCGAAGGTTCCACAGATGGAACTTAAAATCAGGGGCAGGATGCCGAATTGCGGGTCGGTGGCCGTGGGGGCCCAGACAGTTCCCAGCAAAAACTCGCCGAGGCCGATCTCGGCAATCGCAGGCGTACCGGAGGCAATCATATAGATGGTAATGACCGCCACGCAGAGTATCGATAGTATGCCGCAGACGAAGAAAATGGCGCTCATCACCTGTTCAATGGCCTTTTTGGCACCCATTTTCTTTTTGGCGGCGACTGTTCCTACCATATCAATCTTCATTCCTTTCCTGGAATCGGGACAGAAGCTAGAAAATGCAACAGAATTTCTTAAAGCTGATAGGCGATTGTCTTAACAACCGGGGGCAGATAGAACAAAAGGGCGGAGCGTTACCCCCACCCTATGCTTTCCGCCTTGTTAGCTCAACGGAACCAGGCCGATCTGGGAAGCAATGCTCTGGCCTTCGTCACTGAGGACGAATTCCAAGAAAGCTTTTACTTCAGGCCGGAGTTCGGTGCCGGATTTGGTCACCATAACGAAGGGTCTCTGCAAGGTGTATGTACCGTCCTGCACTGTCTCGATGGAAGGGGCTACACCGCCGATTTTCAGAGCTTTGACGGTATCATCCACGTTTGCGAGAGAGACATATCCAATGGCGCCGGGGGTGGAAGCCACCGCTGTCTGCACAGCGCCTGTTGAGGTGAGTTCCTGATCGTGTTGGGCGCTGTCCTCGATGCCGACAACGCTCTCAAAGCCGTCTCTAGTGCCGGATCCGGCTTCCCGTCCGACTACCGTGATTTCCTCGTCGTTGCCGCCCACATCCTGCCAGTTGGTGATCTCGCCGGTGTAAATCTGAGCGATCTGTTCAAGGGTCAAGTCCTCGACAGGATTTGCAGTGTTGACGATGACGGCGATACCGTCTAGAGCGATGGTCTCAGCGTCCAAACCGGTCTCATCTTCGGCGAGGGCACGGCTCACGTTGCCGATATCACTAACGCCCTCCTGGGCGTTTTTCACACCAGTGGAGGAACCGCCCAACTGTACGTCGATGGAGACATCGGGATATTTTGCGTTAAATCCTTCCGCCAAAGCTTTTGCGACTTCTTCCATCGAGGTGGAGCCGGACATGCTCACCTTACCGCTCAGCGATTCGGTGGAAGAATCAGAGGAGTTAGACTCCTGAGAGGACTGAGAAGCGGAGGACTGAGAATCAGAAGAACTGCCCTGATTGTTGCCGCTGCATCCAGACAGCGCGCCGACGGCCAGAATACCCGCCAAAAGCAAAGATGTCAATTTTTTCATAATGTTATCATCCTTTCTAATAGTGAGGACTCCTTGTAACGCCTTACAAGGTTTTTCATTTACCTTTGTCGTATTTACAAGTTTATTGTAACGGATTTACCAGTATCGAAAAATCAGGGAAGCGTATAACAAAGGTAAAAACTATGTAAAACCGATTCGCCATATTTTATTTCAAAACACCTTTTTTCTATATCTATGCTGTCCCCAAAGCAGCTAGAAAGGATGTCCGGAGAAATGAAGGCAGATGCAGATGATACAGGCTAAAGGGCCTTCTATCTATTTGTGGCGTCCCGCTTTTTCAAAATAGGATGTCACCTTGCAATCTTACAGAAAATAGGAATTTTTGTAATTGTATGGCTAATGTAGCCCATTTGAGCATAACATAATGGTATCTGTTAAAATCCCTGGCAATATTTGCTTCTCATCCGGTTTTATGGTAGAATAATTTCATGTTGCATCGACAATGCCATTCAAGAAAGGAGGAAAGGTATGAAAGGCGGAATCTCCAAAAAAGCGCTGGTTGTCTGGGAAATTGGTCTTGCACTTTTGGCGGCTGTCTTGATCGCTTTGGTGCTTTTAATTTTTTATCCCCGCACCTGGCTTTGGTATGGCCTGCTCTGGCTAATCGGATTTATCTACGTCTTTTTTGCCTTTCTTTACCTGCCTCTGCTCCATTTAAGCTGCCAATATGAGACCACCAGCGAGTATGTGGAATATCGGGGTGGGTTAGTCTTTCACACTAGAAAACAGATGCTTCGGCGGTCAATTATGTATGTGACGATCGTCCGCACACCTGTTTCCTACCTGCTCCGCACCCGCAGCATCGTTGTCAATTCCATGGGCGGTCAGTTGACCATCCCCTGGCTCCCGTTAAAACAGGCACAACAGCTTTTAAACGATATTACCCCCCGGCATCCGGCACAAAAAGGCCGGATTGTCCAGGAAATTCCTATTACAGAGAATCAGGAGATGCAGCCATGAATCAAATTTACCGGCAGCATCCCCTTTCGATTGTCCACGCCTTCTGGAAATATATATTCCTGCTCATCTTCCCATTGCTCCGCTCTCTGGTGCTGGTCCGTCAAAGCTTTGTCTTTTGGCTTTCCGGCGTGTGGTTTGATTTGTTGATTCTCTTTTTGATTGTCCTGTTCGGTTTCTTCCAATGGTATTTCACAACCTTTAAAATCCAGCAGAAGGGGCTGTATTTTAGAAAGGGGATTTTCTTTCACTCGGAGCAGTACATCCCCTACGCCAATCTGTCGTCGGTCGGTATTGACAGGCCCTTTTACTTGAGGCCTTTTCACATTGTCCGCCTCAAGCTCGAAACCGACGCCGGAAAAAAAAGCCGCTCTGACGTCAAAATGCTCCTGCATCGGGATCTAGCGGAAGAAATCGTCTCTCTCTCCACCGTCTACCTCACCGATACCGGCACCGTCACAAAAAGCTACAAGCCTCGGGCAGCGTACATCGCTATTTTATCCCTCATCACCTCCAACACCATAACTGGCGTGTTGTTTGTTTCCACCTTTATCACCCAAACAGGCAAAATCTTGGGGCAGTCCGCCGAGGATCTCTTGGTTTATTATATGACGAGGCTCACACAAATTTTGGCCTACCGCCTACCGCCCGCTGCCGCTATTTTGGCCTGCATCATTTTAGGCGGATGGCTCATCGGTTTTCTCATCAACCTTGTAAACCACCTAAACTTTTACACTGCCCGAAAAGGCGGATGCCTCTATGCTCGGGCTGGCATCCTCGTCCAGCGGGAATACCACATGGCGGTGGACGAAATCAACTGCCTGACCCTGCGGCAGAGCTTCATGACCAAAATATTCGGTTTTTATTCGGCTATGATCAGTTGTACCGGCTACGGCAAAGACAAAAATGAGCTGGCCGCCCTGCTTCCCGCCGTGGACAGCCAAGGGCTTAGGCAGAGCCTCCATTTGATTCTCCCGGAGATTCAGCCCTCCGCCCGGCTGTATAAACCGCCCACCCGCACCATCACCCGATTTCTCATTCCGCCCTGTACCACTCTTCTCTGCACCTTGGCGGGTTTTCTGCTCCTTCATTACTTTTTTCCGGAATTTCACGAACTGATCCTCTATCTGGGCATCATGGTTCATATTCCCATCGTCTGGTGGCTGTTTGTAAAAATTACTGCCTTTTTCCATGTAGGCATCGGCATTCGCGACGATGTGTACACCTTCCGTTCCACGTTCGCTTACGCCATTTACACAACAGTGGTCCACAAGAACAAAATCGCCCGGGTGGAGGTGCGTCAGTCCCTCTTTCAGAAGATGGCCCATTGCAGTGACGTCATCATCTATACCTACAATGAGAGAAAGCACCGCCTAGTCGTCCAGAATGTAGACCAGGACGGCGTGGAGGAGTTTTTAAAGAGTCTGGCAGAGTGAGCACCCCACTTGCCAGTACAATGGAAGATGATAAGCGGTTATAGGATGGACTCCACCCCATAGTTTTCTAGTGTGATCATAACAAAATCCCCGGCATGAAGGCCGGGGATTTATTGCGTTTATGGACATTTATTCGCTCAGTTCCACCCACAAATCGGTGCTGTCGTTGAGTTTTTGCTTGAGTGTTTCCAAAAGTGCGCATTCCTCCTGCATTTTCTGGTAGTCGTTTTCAAAAATCTCCGGGTGGAGCAGGTGTTCTTCGATCTCGGCGATCTGCCCTTCCAAGGTCTCCATTTCCTTTTCCAGCTCCCGGATTTTGGCCCGGCGCTGCGCGTCCTCCGCCCGCTGCTGTTTAGATCGGTAACCGCTTTGGTTCCCGCTTGGGGCCGCCTTTTTCTCGGTGGTTGCGGCCGCCTGTCTTAACTGCTCCTTCTGCTGCTGTTTTTCGAGGTAGTAGTCGTAATTTCCCTTGAACACTTCCACATGATCGCCGAAAATCTCGATGATCCGGTCGGGCACCGCCTGCAACAGATACCGGTCGTGAGAGACGAAAATAAGCGTTCCCTTGAAGTCCCGTAAAGCGTTTTCCAAAATTTCCTTGCTCCACAAATCCAGGTGGTTTGTAGGCTCGTCCAGGATGAGGACGTTGCCCCGCTGCATCATGAGGAGAGCGAAAGCGAGCTTCGCCCGCTCGCCGCCGCTTAACACCCCCACTTTCTTGTAGACGTTTTCGCCGGTGAGCAGTACCTGCCCCAAAATCTTGCGAATTTCGGTCTCGGTTTTTCTCGGATACCGGCTCCAAAGCTCCTCCAAAACGGTGTTATTGGGGTTTAGCTGCTTGTTTTCCTGCTCAAAGTAGGCGATTTTCACTTCCTGCCCCCAGCGGTACTTTCCGGCGTCCAGTTTAAGCTGCCCCTGAATTGCCTTCAGCAGCGAAGTTTTCCCGATGCCGTTTTCCCCGATGATGGCGATTTTATCGCCCCGCTCCACGACAAAGCTCAGGTTCTCAAAAAGTTTCTTCCGGTTCTCCCCCTCGCCGACAGTAAGGGCGGCATCGCTGACGCTGAGCACCTCCTTCACCGGGTCCCGGTCAAAGTCAAACCGCAGGGAGATGCGTTTGTTAAACTCCCGGGGCCGCTCGATCATCTCCATCCGCTCTAATTTCTTGACTCTGGACTTTGCGCTTTTGGAGGTGGTAGCCCGAACGATATTCCGTGCGATGTAGTCCTCCAAATCGGCGATTTCTTCCTGCTGAGCCTCGTACTCTTTTTCCCAGCGGGCCATGAGCTCCGCCTTTAGAACCTTGTATTTGCTGTAGTTCCCGGGGAAAATCCGCATGGACTGAAACTCGATTTCCCAGATTTCCCGAACCACCTTGTCGAGAAAATACCGGTCGTGGGATACGACGATGATGGCGCCCTTGTAGGCGCTCAGATGTTCCTCCAGCCACCTAAGCGTCTTGAAATCCAGGTGGTTTGTCGGCTCGTCGAGAATGAGAAGCTCCGGTTCGCTGAGCAGCAGTTTTGCCAGGGCGAGACGAGTCTTTTCGCCGCCGCTTAAAGTGTCGATGACCGTCTCCGGATCCCTGTCTTCAAAGCCCATGCCGTTTAGGACGGTTTGGATTTTCACCTCGATAAGGTAGCCGTCGTTTCCTTCAAAATAGCTGAGCTTTTGGTCGTACTCCTTTGCCAAAGCCCGAAATTCCTCAGAATCCTCTTGGCAGTCCGCCATGGCCAGATGGATGTCGTCAAGCTCCTCTTTGGCTTTTAAAAGCGGCGCAAAAACCGAGCGCATTTCCTCTCTTATGGTGTTTCCGCTTTGAAGTCCGCTGTTTTGCTGCAAATAGCCGATCTGAAGGCCGGATTTCCGGGAGATAACCCCTTTTTCCGTCTCGAGACTCCCACAAATCATGTTGAGAAGGGTGGATTTACCCGCCCCGTTTGGCCCAATGAGGCCGATGCGGGAATTGTCCTGTACCTCCCCGCTGATTTCCGTCAGGACGGTGGTTCCCCCAAAGGAAATTTCCGCGTCCTGCAATGAAATTAACATATTTATGGCCATAGCTTTCGCTATACGAAAGCTTCCTTTCTTTATAACTTGTGACTGGTTTTGCGTAGCAAAATTGCCGCGCGCCTTTATGCGGCAAAAATCGCAAAACTGACTTTGCAAGGTTTATCTTTCAAAGTTCCTTGTCTTTCCGATGGGCCGCGAAACAGCTTCCGGCCCCGATCTTATCCACACGGCAAAAAAAGTGGGCAAAAGCGACAGCGCCCTGGAACTCCGCGCGAAACTGCGCTTGTTCCAGAAGCGGCAAAAGTCTCTTCCGCCCACCAAAATTGCCGTTATTTTTTGTCCGTCTTGATTTTCAATGAAATGTCGAAGGCTTTCACCGAATGGGTCAGCGCCCCCAGCGAGATGATGTCTACGCCGGTTTTCGCCACTTCCGCGATGTTTTCCAGCGTGATATTGCCGGACGCTTCCAGCATAGCCCGTCCGTCCGTGATTTTCACAGCCTCAGCCATCTGCTCATAACTCATGTTATCCAGCATGATGATGTCGGCTTTGACGTCAAGCGCCTCCCGCAAGAGCTCCAAAGAATCCACTTCCACCTCGATTTTCACCATATGGCCGGTCCTGGCCCGCAGGGCGTTGACCGCGTTTGTGAGGCTACCGTAAGCGTCGATGTGGTTGTCCTTGAGCATGGCGGCGTCGCTTAAATTATACCGGTGATTTCTCCCACCCCCGACGACAACCGCGTATTTTTGGATGGGGCGCAGGCCGGGCAGGGTCTTTCTCGTCTCGACGATGGAGGCGTTGGTGCCCTTTGTGAGCTCCACGCATTTGTGGGTAGCTGTCGCAATGCCCGACATGTGCTGGACGAGGTTTAACGCCGTCCGCTCCGATTTGAGGATGGATTTAGTCTTCCCCTGCACCGTGGCGATAATATCGCCCTTTTTCACCTCGTCGCCGTCTTTTTTCGTTACCGTGAAGGTCAAGGTATCGTCCATCAGCTCAAACACCCGAAGGGCGATGTCAATACCGGCTAAAACGCCGGTGTCCTTGGCGAGAAAAACCGCTGTGGACGTGTGGGCGTCATCCAAGAGGTAATCCGTCGTCACGTCGACGTAGTTTATATCTTCTGTTATCGCCCGTTTGATCAGGTCGTCAATATAAAACTGTGGTAGCGTCATCATGGTTTTCTCTCCTGTCCGTCAAATGACTTCTTTTAAGATCAGATAGGCCACCGTCGCTAAAGAACGGGCCTCGATGTAATCCACATTTACCAGCCAATCGCCCTTTTCAATGAGGCTTTTGAGCTCTTTGATCCGCTCGAATCCCTCAATGGCCGCCACTGTGTCCGGCAACACGAAATGGCTCTTCTGCATAATAGCGCGAATTTCGGTGCGGATACCGTGGGGGATAGGCTCAGTGCCGGCGGGCAGCGAAAATTCATAAGGGATCACTTCATGGACGCCGTTTTCGTCCACCTTTTTATTGATGTCCTCGGCAATCTGGTGTGCAAAAACAATTGCCTCCAGCAGCGAGTTGCTGGCAAGCCGGTTGTTGCCGTGTACGCCGGTATGGGAGCACTCCCCAGCGGCGTACAGGTTATGTATGGTGCTCTCGCCGTTTAACCCTACGTCAATGCCGCCCATCAGGTAGTGCTGGCAGGGGTAGACGGGAATCAGGTCTTTTGTCATGTCAATGCCTTCATCTAAAAGCTTGCTGTAAATCATAGGGAAGCGGTTTTTGATAAATTCCGGGTCCTTATGGGTGATGTCCAGGTAAAAGTGGTTGTCCCGAAGTTTGTGGGATTCTTCCATAATGCAGTGGGAAACCACATCCCGGGGCGCCAGCTCCAGCCGGTCGTCATACCGGGACATAAACCGCTGGTGGTTGCCGTTTAAGAGATAGGCCCCCTCGCCGCGGACCGACTCGGAGATGAGAAAACACTCCCGGTCCTTGTTGGCGAAAGCGGTAGGGTGAAACTGCACCAGATGGAGGTTTTTGATCTTCGCCCCCATGTTGTAGGCCAGGGTAATCCCGTCGCCGGTGGCGATGGCGGAGTTGGTGGTAAACTCGTACACCCTTCCGATACCGCCGGTGGCCAACACGCAATAATTGCAGTTAAAGTATTGATGTTCTCCATCCTTTAAAACATCCAACGAAAAACCGCCGGGAGTCTGCTGTAAATCGCAGACAATAGACTTCTCCATCAACGTGATGTTTTTAAAGGTCTTTGCCACCGCCAGGAGTTTTTCGACGATTTCCCGACCAGTGTTGTCCTTGTGGTGGAAAATCCTGTGACGGCTGTGTCCGCCTTCTAAAGTCAGGTCATAGCTGCCGTCTTCCTTTTTGTCGAACTCAACCCCCAGGTTGATAAGGTTTAAAACGTCCTTGGGTCCTTCGTTGACCAATACCTTGAGGCTCTCGGTGTTGTTTTTAAAACCGCCTGCGATCAAACTGTCGTTGAGGTGCATATCCACATTGTCATTGGCGGTGTTGACCACAGCGGCAATTCCTCCTTGCGCCAGGGCTGAATTGCTCAGCAGCAAATCTCTTTTTGAGAGCACCAACACCCTCAGCTTTGGATCCAGGTTCAGCGCGGTATAAAGCCCCGCCGCTCCGGAACCGACAACAATGACATCATAATTATTTTGCACAATTTTCACCTGCATACTTTTTTGAAATTAGGGTATCCGCTGAATCCCCCAGAAAATTTGCGTAGACTTATTTTAGTATAACATAATTTTGCGAAAAAGGAAAGCGTTTCCTGTAATGTTCCCATTCAAACAAAGTGTAGATGGATTTACTTTTGTCGGTCTCCCCCAATGGCAATTCCTAACTGGAAAACGGTCGAAAACAAGCTCTTCGGATACCCTATTCCGTCCTAAATACAAGAGAAAACATATACAGAAATAGGAATGATATTGACTGTAGCACTATTTATTCCAACTCGAAGGCTATGGGTTTTAGCAATCCTTCAAAATAAAAACAGCGATGGGCGGACAGTTTGGACGGTTGTAAAAATCGGTAATCAGAACGGTATAACGCTTACTGTCCACTGTTTTAAGATATTCCATTAAGGCGTTTTTCTCATCAAACCCACTGTCCCCGCCATAGTAAATGCAAAGGCTCATCACCCCACCTGGGCGCAACAGTACAAGGCCCTTTTTAATGGCCTCGATGCTCGTCTTGGCCTGGGTGCAGATACTATGGTCGCCGCCGGGAAGATACCCAAAGTTAAAGACGATGCCATCCACTTGCGCTTCATCGGCATACCGGTCCATGTTGCTGTGACTGTCCAAGACCACCTCTGTCCAGTGAAATCCCCTCTCTGTAAGCAGCGACCGGGTGCTCTCGATGGCCTCTTGCTGGATGTCAAAAGACAGCACCCTCCCCCCTTCCCCGACAAGTTCGCAAAGGAAGGCAGTGTCGTGCCCTCTCCCCGCCGTACCGTCAATCCAAAAATCTCCGGGGCGAGCGTGTTCCTTGATGAATCGGTGGGCAATGGATAAGGTGTTCAATGTACTGGGCATAAGAGTTCTCCTTTCGCAGATCATACGCAATCAATTACTCCGGAAAAGCAAAGTAAAAATCCCCACAAACGCCTTGTTTGCGGGGTTCTCGTCTGTGAGAGGCACATGGAAATAATATTTTAGCGTTTTCAGCAGGCAACTTCGAACCATCGAGCCCCCAAAAAAGGTTGGTAGCAAGCTGAAGCGTCGCAAGCGCGTTTACAAGCGAGCGGCGAAGGCACAGCGTGACCTTTTTCGGAAAAGGAGACGCTGTAGAATGAGCGCGCCGATGACTTATGTAAAAAAGTCGCCGCAAGCGATATGAAGCTTGCGGCGACATGGCGGAGAAGGAGGGATTCGAACCCTCGATGAGCTATTAACCCATACACGAGTTCCAGTCGTGCGCCATAAACCAAGCTAGGCGA
>CAJFOJ010000005.1 GCA_904396495.1 uncultured Oscillospiraceae bacterium | reverse complement strand
TGCGTGTAATTTCTCTTACTCATAGCAATCCCCCCTGATGTACTTCTATTTTCCTACATCAGGGGGGATTTGTCTATTGTCCACTTCTTCTGGTTCAGTTCAGGTTTTCCTACTTTTTGAGGTCGTCGTGCATCTTGTGAATGCCCTGTCGGATAACTTCTGCTCTCGAAACCTTCATTTCTTCGCTGCATTCTTTCAGTTTTTCAAAAGTTTCATCGTCAGCCTTAAACTTGACGGAAACATTCTTCGGATTGTCAGTGGGACGTCCCATCTTTTTGGTGCCCATGCAGCCATCACCTCACTTTTTGGGGTCGGTATTATTATAGGCTTACCGACGCCGGAAAGTCAAGAGGTTATAAAAATATTTTTTCTAATGCTGAAATTTTCTGCTCCTTCACCGATACCATTTTCTTTTCGTAACGTCGCCGGGACCCGCCCCGGCTGGCGGCTTAAGGGTTTGCTGCGCCAAACCCTTAAGAATCAAAGGCGCCGGGGGGAGGGCTCCATACGGGGGCCGAATTCAAGATAGTCGCCCTCCCCCTGCGACCCCTACAGCACACCCTAGAAAACTGTACGTGACAGAACGTTGTAGCTTTCTTCGTTTTAGGGCCGTCGTCGCTAACGCTCCTCCGGCCCGCCTTTTTTCGGAAACGTCCCAGTTAACGACCGGGGCGAGCGGCAAAGCGCGCAGCCCCGGATAGCGACGAAGCAAAAACATCCCCGTTTTACTACAAGCCCTAGAAAGGCACGAGGGGTGGCATGGGGAACCATCAAACAAAGTTTGATGGCGCAACTTCCTAGGATTCTAAGCGAAGCGCGGAGCCCTCCCCCCGCGGTCGGATTCTAGCGCCATTCTTTAGAATGGTGTGGGGCTAGACAATACAGCCCCTTAAGCCTGCCTGCGGACTCAACGCCAAAGCGTTGGAGTCCGGCGGGCTCCCGGCGACTGAACGAGAAAAAAATGGTGTCGGTGAAGGAGCAAAAAAGGAATAATATAACCAATAATATATTTGGACGCAAAAAAACGAGGCCGGGAATTCCCTGCCTCGTCTCATTTACGAAAAGATTATTCTTCTCTCATTTTTGCAAAGCACTCGCTGCAATAAACCGGACGGTCTTCACGGGGCTGGAAGGGAACCTTCGCCTCGCCGCCGCAGGCAGCACAGGTAGCAGTAAACATCTCTCTCTGCGCTCTGTTCTGGTTTTTGCGGGCATCGCGGCAAGCTTTGCATCTCTGGGGCTCGTTCTCAAAGCCTCTCTCTGCGTAGAATTCCTGTTCACCAGCGGTGAAAACGAATTCGTTGCCACACTCTTTGCATCTTAGGGTTTTGTCTTCGTACATCTCAAAATACCTCGCTTAGGATAAAATATTCGCCCGCAAGACGGACTTGCACCGTCACCTTTGTCTTTGCAACGCTCTGCGATTAAGCTATCGGGGCATCTTCGGGTTTAGCAAACACGGGTTTTCCCGTGCAACACCGGATTTTAGGCCCGGTGAATGGATTTCAGTTTTCTTCGGACACGCTGCAGAGCATTATCAACCGACTTTTGCGAGATTTTGAGGTTTTGCGCAATCGTCTTGTAATCCAGTCCCCCCAAGTGGGAAAATAAGATCCTCCGCTCCAACGGCGAAAGCACCTTTTTGACGTCGTCCATAACGGCGTCGAGGCTCTCCTTGCCGATAAAGATGTTCTCAGGGGTCAGGTCATCGGCCCGCTCCGGCATTTGGTCAAGGGATACGCTCCCGATTAAGGCACCGGATTTTTGGGAAGAAGCCTTTTCCACTGCTTTGAGCATCTTGTTGCGGATGCAGACGGCTGCGTAGGTACTGAATTTTACGTCTTTGTCAGGTCTAAAGCTACTGATGGCGTCCAGGAGCCCTAAAGAGCCTTCCTGAACCAAGTCATCGAAATCTAAAATTTTGCTGAACTGAAACGCGTACTTGTTGATTAAGGGAATATAACGGGAAATCAAAACCGCAACCGCGTCGGTATCCCCAGCACATCTCTGCACCAGTTCCCCGTCGCTAAGTTCCCTCAAAGGGGAAGCGGAATCGGCAACTTTCACATCCATTCACCTTAACCTTCTGTCGCTTTGTCTATCATACCTTAGAAAAAGAATTTTGTCAAGCTTTTTTATGAAAAATCTGAAATCAGGGCTGAACTAATGACAAAAAAATTATGGAAATTTTACAAAATAAGGCGTCTTTCGTCCTTTTGTCTGCTTTTTTGTCATAATACGTCAAATAAATAGGATCTAAATTTTTTGCATATCCTGTTGCCGTGTTAACCATCCCTCAAGTCTCGACACAGCTTTCACCAGGCATTTTTCAGGGTAAAAAACATCAACCCCACCCATAAAAAGTGGAGTTGATGGAAAAGTTTGAAAGCTTATTTTCCAATGAGCCTACCCATGAGCTCATAACCTTTGTCCAGGTAGTTTCCTGTGGCCTTGGCGGTTGCCTCCGAGAAGACGTCCACACCGGGTTGGGTCTTTTCGCTGTCGTAGATAAGATAGGGTACCGGATCGGAAGAGTGGGTTTTGATGGCGAGTGGTGTGGGATGATCGGGCAATACCATAATGCGGTGGGGGCCCATTTGTTCGAGGGCAGCTTTGACAGGCCCTAAAATCTTTTCGTCGATGATCTCAATGGAACGGACTTTATTTTGCACCTCTCCACGGTGGCCGCACTCGTCGGGGGCCTCCACATGGACGTAAACCAGGTCGCTATGCTCAAAGGCCTTGATACAGGCCGCCGCTTTGCCGTCAAAGTTGGTGTCAATGTAGCCGGTGGCGCCCTCCACCTCGATGACGTCCATTTTGGCGAGAATTCCGATGCCCTTAATCAGGTCCACGGCGGAGATGACGGCGCCCTTGACACCGTTTTTCGCTTCAAAGGCGTCAAGCTGCGCCTTTCTCCCCTGCCCCCAGAGCCACATGGAGTTGGCGGGGCGTTTTCCCCGGGCGACGCGGGCTTTATTGACGGGATGGTCTTTCAAAAGGTCGTAGCTTTTCTTCATCAAGTCAAGCAAAACGCCCGCCTTTTCCGGGTCGGGAAGATACTGGGTCACCTTCCGGCCGGAGATGTCGTGGGGCGGGGTCAGCTCGCCGATGTCGGGACAGGCGTTATCCCAGACGAGGCAGTGACGGTAGCTGACGCCGGTGTAAAGGGAAATCCCCTCCGGCAGATGCTGCTGCAAAAACCGCACCAGCTCGTCGGCCTCCTCGGTGGAGATGTCGTCGGAGCAGTAGTCCACCATGGTTTTGTCGGCGTAATTTTCCTCGTCGCTTAAAGTGACCAAATTACAGCGGATGGCGTAATCGTCGGGCTTTAAGTCGATGCCGATGGACGCCGCCTCCAGCGGGGAACGGCCGGTGTAGCAGCTTGCTGGGTTATAGCCCATTGCGGAGAGATTTGCCACGTCACTGCCCGGTTTCATGCCGTCTGGAACAGTTTTGGCGAGCCCCACAAAGCTCTTTTTCGCCAGAGCGTCCATATTGGGCTTGGTTGCCGCCTCCATGGGGGTTTTTCCGTTGAGCTCCGGCACGGGAGTGTCCGCCATACCGTCGCAGAGTAAAACTAAGTATTTCATGTTGCACCTCGATGAATAGATTGGGACTTCCGCCCAGGGCACAAACAGCTACCCTTTTCAGGCAAAAAATCCGGAAAACAACGCCGATCGGAGCAAACGAAAATGTGCGCAATTCAAATACACAAGTTGTCCCATCGCATACGTTATGATTATCTTATCACAATTCCCGCCGCCTTGTCAATGGAACGCCGCCCATAAATAGAGGGGCAAACACTTCATTATTTGGTAGCATTACCGAAAAACTCCTGCCTTTTTGGCAGGAGTTTTTCACTTACTTTACCCAGGCACCCGAAGCATTTAATCGATAGCCTTCGATAGTAGTATTGGATGCCATCTTGCCACTATTGTAAAAATAATAGCAGGTGTTTCCAACCCAATACCACCCAGTAACCATCGCGCCATTGGCTTTTAAGTAATACCAGGTGTTCCCGTCCTTCAGCCAACCTGTCTGCATTGCACCGCTGGGTTTCAGGTAATACCAGGTGTTTCCGTCCTTCAGCCAACCCGTCTGCATCGCACCGCTGGATTTCAGGTAATACCAGGTATTTCCGTCCTTCAGCCAGCCTGTCTGCATCGCACCGCTGGATTTCAGGTAATACCAGGTATTTCCGTCCTTCAGCCAACCTGTCTGCATCGCACCGCTGGATTT
>CAJFOJ010000004.1 GCA_904396495.1 uncultured Oscillospiraceae bacterium | reverse complement strand
GCAACCGGCCCGACGGGTCCCACAGGCCCAACCGGAGCAACGGGAGCGACGGGAACGGGAGCAACCGGCCCGACGGGTCCCACAGGTCCAACCGGAGCAACAGGAGCGACGGGAACTGGAGCAACCGGCCCGACGGGTCCCACAGGTCCGACCGGAGCAACGGGAGCGACGGGAACCGGTGCAACTGGCCCGACGGGTCCCACAGGTCCAACCGGAGCGACAGGACCGACAGGTCCGACCGGCGAAGACGGCATAGCGGATACTGTGTCGGTAGGAACGACTACTACTGGTGAACCGGGAACGGATGCTTCAGTGACGGATACGACAGGTTCTCCCAATCACGTTTTGGAATTTGTAATTCCTAGAGGCGCTGATGGAAATGATGGAGATATTGGCCCTACTGGCCCTACAGGAGCTACTGGTTCCACTGGCCCGACAGGTCCTACCGGGCCGACCGGAGCAACAGGAGCGACGGGAACGGGAGCAACCGGCCCAACAGGTCCTACTGGCCCAACCGGAGCGACAGGCCCCACTGGTCCAACAGGTTCTACCGGCCCCACTGGAGCAGATGGAAATGGAGTGGAATGTGCCTGCGTCAATCAGATGAGAAATGTACTCAGGCAACTTATCTCCTTATATCCTTCTGATAACGTGGTCGTTGCAATGGAAAGCGGAAATAACGCGAGCGGTAGACTGGGTTCTTTGTTGCCTGGCCCTAATAGCAATCCCAACGCAGGACTGCTGCAATTGACGAACGCACAGGGGGTCGCCCAAGAAGCGGTGTCCTTATGCAGAATTGCATCCGTGCGCATTACCAGCGCGAAGTATAACAATACGATCACCTATCTTGCGGCCCCCACCCCAGCTCCGACGGGATGCGGTGCTGACTGTGAAGCGGCTGTACGCGCCTATCTGCCTGTTGGTACGGCTGGAGCTAGTATAAATGCCGGTGGACAGACAGTGGCGCAGGGAACGGTTTTGCGCAGTGAATTTGGCATGACAGTTATTGTAGGAAACAATAACAGCGATCCAACTTTTGTTTCAAATTGTAAGGCGGAAATCTTAGACAAATAAAGCTATAAACGCCTGTGATTATTCACAGGCGTTTTGATAATTAAAAATTCTGATCTCTGTACGTTAAAACCCGAAGATCCGCTATAACGACCACATAATATTTTGTTTTTAGAACAGTATTAACCTTTGATTGGCAAACAAAAGCTCATTTTGTCTTTGCAAGGTGCTAAAAATGTTTTATTCTACTATTATCGGTTCTAATCCTTTGTGTCAAAGGATAAAGAGAAAGAGGTTACTTCCCTTACATCAATGTCAATTTTGTTAGGTATGCTTCCCCTGCCTGTTGTATTTAATGGGTAGTTCTCTGATTCCGATGATATCCATGGCAGGTCGAGAGCCTCTTGACACAGTATCATTTATCTCCACAATGTGAAGCGGCTTATCTATGTCTGACGTATCTTGGGCGATTCGCAAATAATAGAAAAATCCCGCGGGAAAAATTTCCTGCGGAATTTATCCTGTTATATATGTGGTATTTAAACATTGATTAATTGTCACGTTAGCCACTATATTTGATGATCATTGAGCCATCTACTGACAGGGTGGGCAATTTTTTGAATGCTTCCGTCCTCAAATGGAGATTGAAGTCCAGCGCTTTTTAGAAGATCGACAAAGGTTTTGGTGCCGCCCAGCTTTACCAGATCAAAATATTTTTTCCATGCTCTTTCTCGATCTTTCACCGCTTCCATCCATATCTGGAGGGCGGCAGTCTGGGCCAAACAGTAATCGACATAGTAGAAGGGATAGAGATAGATGTGCAATTGCCGCTGCCATCCCGCTCCCCTGCCATAGAAGGGCAGATCATCATGATCCATATAGGGTCGGTAGATTTTTTCCAGTTTTAGCCATTCCTCATTTCTTTGCTGGGGAGTCAATTCAGGATGGGAGTAGACAATCTCCTGAAAATGATCCACCATGCAGCCGTAGGGTACAAAAGTCAAGGCGTCTTCCGCATGGGACAGTTCGTATTTGGAAGTTTGCTCTTTAAAGAACAGATGATGCCAAGGAGCCGTTAAAAACTCCATCGACATGGAATGGGTTTCGCAGCCCTCCATCGAAGGATTTCTCAAATCGATGAGTTCAATTTCCCGGGAGGCAATATAGGAAGCAAATGCGTGGCCAGCCTCGTGGGTGAGGACATCCACATCTCCGGATGTCCCATTAAAATTCGAGAAGATAAAGGGACAATTGTAGCCTAAAATCGTCGTACAATAGCCGCCCGGCGCCTTCCCTTCCTTTGCGAGCACGTCAAACAGCTCCATCTCAAACATCTGATCGATAAACGCTGCGGTCTCCGGCGACATTTCCTCGTACATCTTTTTGCCGGCAGCCAAAAGTTCGTCTGGAGTACCTTGGGGAACCGCGTTGCCGTCTGGGAAAGCAAACAAATCATCATATATTTTGGGCTTTGGTACATCAATGCGTTTTGCCTGATTTCCCTTGATCTTTACCGCCAGCGGAACCAGCTCCTCAACTACTTGACGGCGAAAGCGGGCCACCTCTTCGGGACCGTAGCAGTTGCGCTGCCGACGGATATACCCCAGCTTTACAAAGTCATGAAAGCCCAGTTTTTGAGCCTGCTCCGTCCTGTTTTTAATGAGCTTGTCAAAGATTTCGTCAAACTGTTCATGATGTTGATCAAAGAAACTTCCTTCTGCCTCCCAGGCAGCCTTCCGGACAGTTCGATCCGGACTTTGCTTATAAGGGTACAACTGAGCGATAGTCAACACTTGGCCGTCAAAAGGAATTTTCGCCGATGCGTACAATTTTTGATACTCTGCTTCCAGTTGGTTCTCTTGTTGCATCAACGGGATAATTTCCGGGGAAAAGCCCTGTAAATCCAGTTCCATATTGGTAAAGAGAAGCGCGCCATATTTTTGCTCCAACTCTGGGCGAAATTTGGATATAAGCAGTTCTTTGTTAAACGCCTGGATCTTTTCACTCAAGACTGGAGAAAGGGAGTCGTTGTATTCTCGTTCCGCCTCATAAAAGGAGTCGGTGGTGTCAACTGTGTTGCGGATGTGACAGATGGTTCCCATAGTGTCTACATCTACGACAACTTGCTCCATCGCCTTCATGGCACAGATCGCTTCTTCAGTGTTTTGGGCATTTCGAAGTATATTGATAACATGGTCCATCTTTTTAAGAATTTCATCCTTGTCAGGACGCTGATAAGGCATTTCCGAAAATTTCATAGGTAAATTTCCTTTCTACCACTTTAGATTAGGCGCTTACGCCGGAGAAAGTCGTCTGATTCTGCCGATCCTTTCCCACGATACAAATATAGGTTTTCCCGGTATTCACCGTTAATGCTTCTCCATTTTCTCTTGTAAAGGAAAACTGGTTTGCGGAGTTTCCTTTCGTCCACTGGATTGGCTCTTTGCCACCATTTGTAATGTAATATCCGCCTCCAGAACTCAGGGACACCTCCCGCCGGTAAGTTTCTCCTTGGTAGCTTCCTATGCTGGTATATAAAATCAAAATGTTTTTGTACTGGAGGACTTTGCCGGTATCCGCGTCGATGTGTTCCTCTCCATTGCGCCATTTGTCGTACAATCCGGTGGAACGGTTATAAGAAAAACTGCTGTTGGCCGAGCCGGAAAAGGAAACAAATACCTCTTTTGCGTCCTCATCGGAAAGGAACCTCTCTTGATCGGCAAACTGAAACGGGGCTGTCGTCTCTCCGTCCTCGGAAATTCCCGCTTTTGATATCAAAGCGCTAATCTCTTCCCAACTGATAAAATAGCTGTGCTCCCGCCCTCTGCTTTGGGCGCGCTGCATGTCCTGATAAAAGTCATTGCTGTAGGTCATCCCGTCGATATGGTCAATTCCAGTGCTCTGAATACGGTCGTAACCGGCCGGACTGCCGCCAAAATGGACAAAGATTGCGTTATAAGGAAGAGCCAAATCAACGTAATAGTGCCGTGCGCTCCGCACAGGGCCCACATAAGGGACATGATCCTGATCGGCGAAGACCGCCATCATTCGGGTGATGCCGCCTTCCACCACTACCTCGTACACGATGTCCGCTTTGGAAAGCCCACGGTGGGGTAATGCCTGGCCGATGTTGTTCACCATGACGGCAATTGGACGCTTTCCGACGGCATTTTCGCAAAAGCCGGGATTACCCGTTAAAGGATTGAGGATGGTATCGGTGGGCGCAGGGCTTTCAATTACGACTGAGGTGGGTTCTTGTGAAACTAAGGATGAATTTTCATCGCCGCCGCAGCCGCTCAGGCTTAGTAATCCTACCAAAGAAATACACAAAAATTTTTGGAATTTTATTTTGCTCATATCAAACGCCTCTTTTTTCGATTACAAAAATACGATCCCCGCCTGTTTACGCATCTGTTTTAACAGTTGATTAACCAGCAGGGTCAAACGGTTATTTTCTCGGTACTCTGTTTGATACCTCTCCGGAGAGGTAATATAGTTGTAAAAGCTCTGTGCTTCTTTGCTCATGAGCTCGCTTTTTTCGACGTTTCCCACCAATTTTTCCTCCCTGCCGTCCCGGTCGATAACGGAAATGCCGGTAAGCTTTGATATGGAGTGAATGATAATCGTTCCCTCGTCTCCCATAATTTCCGATCCAATCACACTTTGCCCGAGTTTAGAGCAGGAGATAGACACCTGTTTATCGGGATAGACAAATATGGCGTTGTCGTACCCGTCGGCTCCGGAGGGGAGAAACCCCGCATTGGTGCTAATCTCCTGGGGTTCGCCAAACAAATCCACCGCAGGATAAACACAATATATTCCTAAATCCATTAAGCAACCCGTGGCAAGGCGCGGATTAAAGATATTGGGCAGTTCTCCTGCCAAAAGCGCAGGATACTTGGAGGAGAGTTGCGAAAAATCAAACCGTGCCGTCGTAACCCTGCCAATCCGGCGTAGCGCTTTGCGGAGGAGTTCTCGCTGTGGCAGGTGTAGCATCATGATCGCCTCCATGTAGATCAGGCTCTTTTCCTCTGCCAGAGCCTGGAGTTCCATTAGCTCTTCCGGCTCCACTGTGATGGGCTTTTCACAAATCACATGTTTACCATGCTGCAAAAACAGCTTGCTCTGTTCGTAGTGCAGGGCATTGGGACTTGCAATATACACAGCGTCAATCTCGTCGCATTCCGCCATTTCCTGACAATTGGTAAATACCAGCTTTGCACCGTGATCAGAGGCAAACTGTTCCCCCTTTTTCCGCTCTCTGGAGCAAACCGCATAAAGCTCAAGCCCCTCGACCATCTGTGTTCCCTTAATAAAGGCATCGGTGATCCAACCAGTGCCGACCGTTCCGTATCGCACCATAATTTTTGCCCCTTTCCTGGATGGTTTTGTACTTAGTTTTTAAAATGAAATAATTGGTAAGGTTATTATAGCATTCATTTTGACTGCTTTCAACAAAACCCATTGTGTTTCTTACACTTTTGCAGTACAATAAAGACATTAAAATCGAGGAGGATCACCCATGCAAAAGCTCAAACGGATTTTTATGGTCATCGCCGGGTGTAGCGCCGTTTTATCCATTGGCATTTTCGTGACACGCACCGTGCTTCAAAAAATATTCGGATTGAAGTGCTGTCGGGTGAGCTATGCTGGTCAACAACCTGGTGTGTGCATTATTGGCGGCTCCCAGGACGGTCCCACCGCAGTTTTTGTCAGCACCAAATATCATCCCGGCTGGAGTAAGTGGCTCGGTTTGGCTCTGGCCGCTATGTCCGCTGCCTCTGCGGGAATGGCGGTGCTTTTTTATTTCCTTGGAAAAGGCCACAGTCGTTTATAAAAAGGAAGAAGAGGATATGTAAATGGGTCTAAAATGGGCCTAATGCAAAAGATATGAAAAATGGCAGGGTCGGGAGCTCTCCTTGAGAACTCCCGATTTTAATTGAGCTTTTTTCCTGCCTGCCGGATTTCAAAGTCTGATATTTTTTTCTCCTTAAGCCTTCTTAGAACTGACCGGCGAAGGAGGGTGTACAATACCGCCGAAATGGGGACTCCCAGTAGCATCCCCATGACACCAAAGAGGTTTCCTCCAAGCGTCACCGCGAATAAAACCCATATCCCCGGCAAACCGATCGATCCGCCCACTACTTTTGGATAGATAAAATTTCCTTCTATCTGCTGCAAAACGATGATGAAGAGTACAAACCACAGGGCAGTAATAGGGCGCACCATTAAAAGCAAGAAGGCCCCGAAGGCGGTGCCGATAAAAGCCCCGAAGATAGGAATAAGCGCTGTTACACCGATGATTGTGGCGATAAGTGGCGCATAGGGGATGGAAAATACGCTCATCCCGAGAAAGCAAAGCACACCGATAATCACCGCCTCAGTCAGTTGGCCGCAAACAAATTTTGCAAACATCTCGTTGGAGAGCTTCCCCACCGAAATCAGTGCTTCTGCCTTACTGCGGTCAAGAAAGGCAAAAAAACATTTTTTAGCATTTTGGCAGAGCTTTTCCTTCTGAAGAAGCATATAAGTGGAAAAGGCAAACCCCACGACAAAATTAAAGGTTCCCCCAATGAGACTGGCGGCCATATCCATTGTTCCATTTAAAAAATTCGGCATGGCCTTCTGCGCCGTTTCACCAAGCTTTGCAAATACAGTGTCCCAATCCATGGTAAAACGCGTTAAAGCTGCGGTAGAAACGTCAAACTGCTTCATCAGTTGCTGAATCCAAAGCTCCAGTTCAGCCAGGTATCCGGGCAGGTTTTCAGTCAGGAGGGAAAAACTTTTTTTAAGTTCTGGTACCACTAAAAAAAAGAGTGCCAATAAAAGCAGCAGTACCAAAAGATAGGTCGATGTGAGGCAGATGCCCCGTTTCCACCGTCCCCACCATCGAAACCCTTTCCCGTCAAGTCGGACACATAACTTTTCTTCTAGAAATTTTAAGGGCACGTTAAAGATAAACGCAAGACAGAAGCCAATAATAAACGGGGAAAGCACAGCGGTAATCCAGGAAAAAGCCTGTCTAGCAATTCCTAAGTTTTGTGCCAATGTGTATGCCAAAATGGCAAAGACAATAATAAAAAGAATTTTTTTGACATTTTTGGAATGGAGTTCCAATGGCTTTCCTTCTTTCTTTGCCGAGGGCGAGAGGTCCCTCTCGCTTGGCCATAATGCAACAAGACGATTTGACGGAAATAGTGCTTACTTTTTGTGACATTATTTCGTTATATTATATTTACAAATTATTCTTTTTTAGATATAATAAATTGTGTTTTATGTAAGAAAATACGGCGGAAATTTAACAAGCAGGAGGTAATTTTGATGACTGTCCCCCAACTGTCCCCTTCTAAGAAAGTATTGCTGGGTATTCAGCATTTATTCGCCATGTTTGGCGCAACGGTGCTGGTGCCCACGCTGACTGGACTCAACCCGTCGGTTGCTCTGATTTGTGCTGGCATCGGTACGCTGATTTTTCATTTTTGCACTGGAAACCGGGTGCCAGTATTTGTCGGATCCAGCTTTGCCTATATTGCCGCTTTGCAGGTGATTATCGCCCGGTATCGTGAGGGGGATAACATCACTCCCGGTATCCAAGCAGCCCAGGGGGGGATTATCGCCGCTGGCCTTGTATATTGCGTATTAGCCCTTATTGTAAAACTCGTCGGCGTAAAACGGGTTAAAAAATTTTTTCCACCGGTCGTGACAGGACCAGTCATTGTTGTCATCGGCCTTACCTTGGCTCCAACCGGCATCGATATGGCAAAGGAAAATTGGTGGGTCGCTATTTTTGTGCTACTGGTCATCATCGGCGTGTCTATCTTTGCCAAGGGCTTTTTTAAATTGGTTCCAGTCCTTATTGGTTTGGTGAGCGGTTATCTCCTCTCTATTATTTTGTCTGCCACTGGTGTATTTCCCGGCTTAGTCAGTTTCCAGCCTATCGCCGACGCCGCATGGATAAGCCCTTTCTGGAATTTTGGCGAATTCTTTACCCTGCCTACCTTCCATTGGGACGCTATTGCGCTCATCGCCCCCATCGCCTTTGTTACCTTTATGGAGCATATCGGAGATATGACCACCAATGGCTCGGTTGTAGGCAAGGACTTTTTGGAAGATCCGGGTCTGCATCGCACTTTGATAGGAGACGGCCTTGCTACTGTGGCAGCAGGACTGCTGGGTGGTCCTGCAAATACCACCTATTCCGAGAACACCGGCGTTTTGGCCGTCACCAAAGTATATGACACCGTCGTGCTCAAAATTGCCGCTATCTTTGCTATTGCCTTGGGACTTATCGGCAAGTTCGGCGCTATCTTGCTTTGTATTCCAAATGCTGTCAAAGGTGGAATGTCGGTGGTGTTGTTTGGCATGATCGCTGCGGTCGGTATGCGAACGCTCACAGAAGCGCAGCTGGATTTTTCCCACAGCCGCAACATGCTCATCACCGCTCTAATCCTCGTTTTCGGATTGGGAATGAGTGCGGGTATTACCATCGGGGATTATACCATCTCCGGCTTGTTTATTGCTGTGGTGGTAGGCGTCGTCGCCAATAAAATTTTGCCAGAAGAAGTGTAAGTGAGATACACGAAAGGCCGGGGAACTGTAAAATTTCCCGGCCTTTAATATTTTATAAAATTTCCTTGACATTTGGGCTAGGCTATAGTATAATAAACGTCAGTTCAGTAAATGAGGGTATAGCTCAGCTGGTTAGAGTACCTGCTTGACATGCAGGGGGTCGGTGGTTCAAGTCCACTTATCCTCACCAAAGATAAAAAGCACCATGGCTATCGCCATGGTGCTTTTTATCTTTTTAACGACGCCAATCAAAAAAATTCAGAGAGCTAGCTTTTACAGGGGAGACTGATAATAATTGCCCAAAAAGCCTCTGGTACGGGGATGATTAGAGGTAAAGAGTGCTTCCGGCGTCCCCTGATCCACAATAATCCCTTGATCCATGAAGATGACCCGGTCCGCAACTTCCCTAGCAAAAGCCATTTCGTGAGTCACAATCACCATTGTCATCTTTTCGGCGGCCAATTCCCGGATAACCTTTAAAATTTCGCCTGTGAGTTCCGGATCCAGGGCGGAAGTGGGCTCATCAAAAAACAAAATTTTGGGGTTTAACGCCATTGCACGGGCAATAGATACCCGTTGCGCCTGCCCGCCGGACAACTGGCAGGGATAGGCGTCTTCCTTTCCGGATAACCCCATTTTTTGCAGTAACTTCCTGGCATTTTCCTGGGCCTCTAACTTGTCCATGCCGGTAACGCGAATTGGGGCCTCGGTGATATTCCGCAAGACGGAAAAATGAGGAAACAGGTTGTAGTTTTGAAATACTAGCCCGGTGTTGAGGCGAATTTTCCGCAGCTGTTCCTTGGGGGCATAAATCGGTTTTCCTACTGCTTTGGCCTTCTTTTCTTTTTTATGGCTTTTTGCTGTAGTTGCCCTAGCGGTATCTTCCGAATATTGATCTGAGACCAGCAAATCCCCGCAAATAGAAATCTCCCCGCCATCCACTGTCTCCAACATGTTGATACATCTGAGCAGCGTGGATTTACCGGAACCGGATGGTCCGATAATGGCCAACACCTCTCCATCCTCAAGGGAGAAAGAGATATCCTTGATGACCTCTAAATCTCCAAAGCTCTTTTTTAGATTTTTCACTGTTAAAACGCTCATATTCTTCCTCAGGCCTTTGAGAAAACAAAGGGTTCCTTTCATCGGGATTTGCGCCGGTTTTGGCGCACGAAAGCCGCCAAGTAAATTAATCATAGTAACTGAGGCGTTTTTCCATATGGGTAAAGCAGATGGAGACTACGCCGTTCATAATTAGATAGAAAATACCTGCCACGAAAATAGGAACGATAGAGAATTCCCGAGTAGTGGCAGTCTGGGCCAACCGGAACATCTCCGCCACGCCGATGGTCTGGGCCAGAGCTGTGTCCTTGACTAGCGTCATACATTCGCTGCTCATCGGCGGCAGAATGCGTTTGATCACCTGGGGCAGGGAGATGTGAAAGAAGGTCTGGACCTTTGTAAATCCGAGAATGGCCGCTGCCTCTTTCTGTCCAATGGGGATTGACTCGATACCGCTGCGGAAAATCTCGCAAAAGTAAGCGGCATAATTGAGAACAAAGGAAAGGATTGCCGCCCAAAACCGCGGAATGGTAATTCCAAACAGCTGGCTGGGGGCAAAATAAAAAAATATCAGCTGCAAAATCAGGGGAGTTCCTCTCATGATAAGCAGATAAAACCCAATTACTTTCCGGATAACAATATTTTTAGACATACGTCCAAAGCAGACGAGAAATCCCAATGGAATGGATAATATCAGTGTGAGAAAAAACACCTGCAACGTCACCAAAGACGCTTCCAACATTTGGGGAATCAATTTCAAAAGGGTGTCAAATTCCACTTTTTTCCTCCCAAATTTTTTACATATTACGAATACTGTTCTTTAATGACACAATTGCAGCAGACGGCACAGACGTCTGCTGCAATGTATCATCAGTAGTGAGAACAAAATTTATTGCACTGTGGTAATATCTGAGCCAAACCACTTGGTGGAAATTTCAGCTAACGTTCCATCTTCTGCCAACTCGCCCAGGCATTTCTGGACTTCATCCCGGAGGCTCTGGGCATTTTTCTCAAAACCGATGACATACTCTTCGTCCGCCAGCGATTCATCTAACAGACGATAGGTGCCGGGCTCCTGTTCCATGTAGTACCGGGCAACAACTTCATCCATGACGACTGCGTCGGCGCCTTCGATTCCCAAATCCATCATCGCCT
The DNA here is from genome assembly GCA_904396495.1 of uncultured Oscillospiraceae bacterium. Taxonomy (GTDB): domain Bacteria; phylum Bacillota; class Clostridia; order Oscillospirales; family Ruminococcaceae; genus Fumia. The sequence continues at coordinate 81,772 of CAJFOJ010000004.1, read as the reverse complement.
TAACATTGTCGGAAATGGTAACCAACTCTTTGACACTTTCCTTGAATTCCGGCATCCCGTCAATAGCGAGTTCAGCAGAGGAACCGCTTTGTACGTCGACCACTTTGCCCGCCAAATCGTCAATAGTGTTAATATCGCTGTCAGCCAACACCACGACAACCTGGGTGTTCTTCATATAAGGGTCGGAGAGGTTCATCTCCTGCTCCCGCTGCTCCGTTTTGGTAAAGCCATTCCAGAGGCAATCTACATTACCGCTGCTCAATTCCTGTTCTTTGGAATTCCAATCGATGGGTTGAAGTTTGAGTTCCACACCCATTTTAGCCGCTACCTCTTTTGCAACATCCACGTCGAACCCGACGATATTTTGATCCTCGTCTCTAAAACCCATGGGAGGAAAAGAATCGTCTAATCCCATCACCAATTCGCCCTTAGCCTGTACATCAGCCAAGGAAGTATCCTCTTTGTCACCGCCACAGCTTGTCAGCGTAAAACCTACTGCCATTACCAAAGCTGTCAACAAAGCTAGTGTCTTCTTCATTGTCCATCACCAAATCTTTCTCAGAATTTGTCAAAAGTCGGGATCCGCTTCACATAGTAAATGATATTCTCCGATTATACGGAACTCCCACTTTGCAGTGAACTGTCTATTCATCGGAAATTATCTTCCCAGCCCTTTCTGGTAGGACAACAAGCTCATTTGGGTGAAATATCATGCCGTTTTGAGCAACAACACTAAAGGTATATAGGTTTTTCCTAGAAGTGTTATTTGTTGTCATAAGATGTAAAAGGGCGGTTTTGCGCACCGACCGGTGACACAGATTGTGTGTCAATTGAGGTTATTATAGCATGATATTTTAATTTAGTAAATAGATAAAGGAGTAATTCGGTAAAGAAACTAAAAAATTTGTAAAAAAACGAAAGGACTACTATTTAAAAGTAGTCCTTTCGAGACATAATTTACAAATCAACTGGTTTTAAAGGCCGCACGTTTGCGACAATTTTGACCTGCTTTGAAGGACTTTTTTCAACAAATTTGTCGATAATCCGGTGACAGATCATTTGGGCGTTTTCGTAGGTAGTACTAGGCAACATCAAAACGAACTGGATACTGCTAAAAGCAGACACAACATCAGCGCGCCTCAAATTTTCGAGAATAGTATTCTTTAAAAGTTGCATTGAGGATTTTAAGACGTCATTTTCAGGGATTGGCTGATCCACTCCACTCAGGGTGAGAAGGGCGATGTTAATCGACTGTCCTGTTCGTGCCATGGCCCGAGCCTGCATTTGATAGAAATTTTTAAAGATCTCATAGTCACAGAAAAAAGCCTGTTTCTGTTGGTCAGATTCGTTTAAGTCCTCGCAGATCAGTGAGAGGTCCATTTCAATCGCGCTGATGCTACTGATAATTTTTTGATAGAGCGTTTTTATTTCATCGGAGAGGCAGACCCCCAATTCGCTATAAAACAGTTTGGAGATATCGTTATAGTGGGATAGTGCTTTGCTGAATCGACCAGAGGATATATAACCCTTGAGAAGCTGCTCGTGTAACCTTTCTTCGTAAGGATAAATGTTTACAGCGGTTTCACAGATTTGAATGATTTCGTCAAAACGGTTTTGCTCCTCCAACAGTTTGCATAGCTTGACTGTACAAGTAATATACAGGGTAGCGTAATTGGTGCTTTTACGGATAACCCAATCACAGTAAGCCGATTTGGGGAGAAATTCCCCTTTATAAATTCGGAACGCTTCATAATAATTTGCGATTTTATCATTATTGTATCTGGTTGATTCCGCCCGGCGGATACATTCCTCAAACCGTTCAGTATCTACTTTCCAAGAAATGGACGAATTCCAGCAATAGGACTCCTTGGCGTACAAAATAAATTCGGCCTCCTGGTCAGGACTGAGGTCCTTCAGAATATGCCGTGCGCGGTAAACCAAATTCTTTAAAACGTTTAACGGGTCATGGCTCTCTTTTAAACCCCAAATATCAGAGACAAGTTGATCGATAGAAATCGTACTATTGCGATTTGCAATTAGATATTGTATTAGCATCCACACCTTCTTGGTACGAACGGATGCGTCCGATATTTCGCGGCCCCGATAAATAATTTTAAACCCACCTAGTAACTGTATTTCACAGGTGTCTGTCGGTGAAACATGTACGCACATGGAAGTACCGCCTTTCCAAATGTTTGGAAAAAAGAAAAGCCGATCTACATTGAGAAAGCGGCCGCTGCTCCAAACTTAATAATTTCACAATGCTAAAAATTACTAGTAAAAAGCAGGTATTCTGGCAATTCGTTGATAAAATATAAAACCGCTTTTATACATATTGCTTTTATTATAGCGCTTTTATCACCAGATTTCAATATGGACTTTAAAAGGACAGATTGCTACTTTTTTATTAACCTGCTAAAAATAGTATTTTGGTTTGATACTATCAAAAAGTGTTGAACAGTTAAATGCTTACCCTTCCTCAAGTTAGGGACCTAAATCAACAATGCTGTTTTAACGCTTTGGCGCCCAAATAGTGTCCTTTCGTATAGTGATATAAAGATATACGGACGGATGTAAGAAAAAAGTATACTATGCAAGGGCGAAAGTATTTATTGCTTTAGCTCCCTTGTCTGCCAGTGAGCAAGGACAACCATAGTTGGCAACTGCGTACGAAACCCCTTCATTTTGACCGTTGACGAGAGTAGCTGGCCCTGCTATCAGGGCAGAATCATGATTGAGTAAATTGTGGATGAATGCTATAATGGCTACATTATCATTTTTAGTATTTATAAAGCCTTTGTTTTTAAAACATATTAACTTCAGATGTGCAACATAATGACCATAAAAACAAGTATATATGGTCCTGTGCCTATGTGTATCATCCCAAGCTGTTTTTACGGGGGTTTCTAAATACTTATGGGAAGTGATAAAGGGATTTTCGTCTATAAAATCAATAAAAAACAGAGGGATTTCCCTCTGTTTTTTCTAATGTGGATTCTGTTAAACTTATTGTGATAACAGGTCAATCGTGCTATTGCCATCTAAAGCAAACTATTCAGAGCCAACTTTTATTCTCAACAAGGCTTTTATTCCTCACATCCCTCATCAGTAAAAGAAACAACTTGATGAAGCCGATCAGATTCAAAAGCAGCCTCCATTACTCTCATAACACGCATCATCTGGGGGTGGGTAATGAGTTGCGGTTCCAGTCCGTCGATAGCTTTACAGACATTGCGGTAAAAATCATGTACATCCGGCTCTGGATGCGGAATAGGGTGCTCGACAATAGTATCATCTTTCCTGGGGGCCATAGTTTTGGTGAGCCCTGCCGCTGTTTTGACCGGAATAACATCCTTTTCGTTCCAATTCTCGCAGCAGACAATTTTGCCGCTCAAATCCCAATCGCTAATCATCGCGGTACCATTGGTTCCTTGCATATACCAGCGGGGCAAATTGATAAAATTGCTGGTTCCCACCTCCACGTGCACCACTTTGCCGCTTTCAAAGGTGATGTTCATTTTAAACCCATCGTCTACCTGGTAGTTTGTAATGTGATCCATTACGGCGTAAATCAAAACAATTTTTTCGCGCACCATCTGCAAAACCTGGTCAATCAGGTGGACGCCCCAGTCAAGCATCATACCACCGCCATGCTCTTTTTGTCCCCGCCAATCTCCAGGGATGCCACGAGAGCCGTGCACCCGGGATTCAATGCTGAACACGTCGCCCAGTACTCCACTTTTGTAAATTTGCTTCATTGCGAGAAAATCCGCGTCCCAACGACGGTTCTGATGGACAGTAAACAATTTTCCACACTGGTTGGCGGCGTCAATCATCGCCTGTAAGTCAGCAGAAGAAACGGTGACGGGCTTCTCGCTAATGACATTTTTTCCCGCCTTTAGCGCCTTGATTGCGATTTCTCGGTGCACATCGTTTGGTGTGGCAATGGTGACAATATCGATGGAGGGATCAGCTAACAGCTGCTCCAAGGAATCATAGGTGTGGATTCCCTTATCCCGGGCGGCCTGTTGACGCTCCTCCTTGATGTCATAAACGCCAACCAAGTTGGCTACATCGCTTTTTAACAGGTGCTCCTCGTGCCAACCTCCCATTCCGCCGTACCCAATAATCGCAACATTCTTTTTCATCAGTATTCCCCCTATTTGGAAATGCTCATTAGATAGTCATAGCAACGTTTTACTTCTTCAGGGCCGGTAGGATTACAGCCTTCACTCTCCACAATCATCCGGTATCCTAATTCTTCTGCTTTTTTATGCACTTTTTTAATCGGCGTTGCCCCCTGTCCTAAGGAGCGGCCATTAAATCCGCCGTCGCCATCTTTTAAATGAATGAAATGTACCCGATCCTTCATCTTATCCATGATGGTCACCGGGTCGAGACCACCCACGCAAAGCCAATAGGTGTCCAATTCCAGGTTTACGTTGGTACGGGTCACCAATTCCTGAAAATTTATGACATTGTCGCGATTGGGATTGTGATCCCAGTAGTGGTTGTGGAAGTGCAGGGTCATCCCCTCCTCTGCCAGTCGGGGAATCATCTCGTTAATCCCCTTGATAGCTGCCTCCACATCCGATTTGGTGTCCCGAATCACACAGCAGATTGTCAGGTTATAACAACCAATTTCTCTATGAAAATCAACGGTTTTTGCAAAGTCGTTTTGTAAATCTTCCAGCATGATATGGGAACTCCAGGGGGCTAAATGATATTTTTCCAACCATCCCTTAATCTGGGCAGCGGAACAGTTCCCAAACTGTGCAAATTCCACTCCGTGATAGCCGATTTCACTTGCAATTTTTAAGGCTTTTTCCATATCATCCCGTGCAATATCCCGCAAGCTGAACATCTGAATTCCGTATTCCATAAAAACGCCCTCCACTGTATTTGTAATCGATTTCATTATACACAAGTCAATTCACAACCGCAATTGACAAATCTGCTTAATTTTTGCAAATTATTCAGTAACTATCCACAAAAAATATGTGAAATTCCTAACAATAAAACGCTCAGGAACCGTCCTTTAACCGCTGTAAGTTTTTATGCCCTTGTCCTTCGCACTATTTTCTGGTATCATGAAAACAACAAAATTTTCAAAAGGGGAATTGCGATGAATTGGGCAGAAGTCAGTATTCAAACTACCACCCAGGGGATCGAAATTTTGACTGGTTTTTTGATGGTACATGGCGTTAACTGTGTTATGATTGAAGACGCCGACGATTTCAATGCGTTTTTAAACGACACTACTATCCACTGGGATTATGTCGATGAGGATCTGATGAAAATGCAGAACTGCGTCACCAAGGTCAAATTTTACTTGGCGGACAACCCGCAGGGATTCGAGGCATTAAACCAAATTAAGGCGGATCTTTTATATTTGCAAAGGGATCACGAAATTGATTTGGGAACGCTTCATACCGAAGTTCATTACAAAGAGGAAGAGGAATGGGAAACCGCTTGGAAAAAGTACTACCACCCTATCCCCGTTGGACGTCATTTGGTAGTTGTCCCCGAATGGGAAGAATATCATCCGAAGGCGGGAGAGATAATTCTCCGTCTGAATCCGGGGATGGCCTTTGGGACAGGAGGGCACAACACCACTCGCCTTTGCTTGGCCCTATTGGATGAAATTGCCCCACAGGGTAAGGCGGTACTGGACATGGGCTGCGGCAGCGGCATCCTGTCCATCGCGGCGTTGCTGTTGGGTGCGGAGGATGTCACCGCTATCGACATTGATGAACTGGCGACCAAAATTTCCCACGAAAACGCTGCCCTCAACGGAGTGGATAACGAACACTTTACCGTTCACTGTGGAAATATATTGGAGGATGAAAATCTTGCAAGAACCATTGACGGCAATCCTTATGACATCATTGTCGCCAACATTGTGGCCGACGTTATTATCGCCATGGCTCCACTGTTCCGGCGTTTCCTTAAATGGGATGGCAAGCTGATCGTCTCCGGGATCATCAACAGCCGCGCCCACGAAGTAACCGATAAGCTGCGGGAAGCAGGATTTACCATCGAGGAAATACGGGAGGACAACGACTGGATAGCTGCCGTTTGCAAACCAAATATATAACTCTTAAAAGACAGAAAATGGCCGGGAATTTATCCGGCCATTTGTGTGTTTTGGTCATTAGAACTGTCCTGCTGTGAACCATCACTGGCTAAAGAGCTTGATTGGTTGCGTTCCGCAAAGGGATCTTGATCGTCAAAAATAAACTGATGCATGTGCTCTTTGGTCAGTTCAATGTCTAAGTTGAGGTAATCAGTGCCGTTCACTCGGATGGTCCCGTCTGCTCCGATTAAATCACGGCTATCTGGAAAGCGCATTTCCTCAAAGGTGACATCCCGCAGCATAATGCCGCCTAAGTCCATGATTTCCCCGATGTTTAACGAAGTTTCAATGCAGGGCAGAAGTTTTTTGGCAAAACCGGGATAGTCTAATGGGTTCATTTTCTTTACTTTCTCGAATATCTGCCGCAGCACTTCCCGTTGACGATTGGTTCGTTGGAAGTCCGCGTTTCCCACATACCGGATGCGGGCATAGGCTACCGCTTGGGTGCCGTTTAGGGTCTGTAGTCCTGAGGATTCGATATAATCTTCCGGCAAACCCGCCACCTGCGACTGTTCCCAGATGCTGTGGTTGGCGTTTTTGCGTTCTTCTTCAGAGAGCTCGATGTCAACGCCGCCCACTGCGTCCACGATTTGGGCCATCTGGTTAAAGTTTACTGTCGCGTATTCCCGGATGTTAAGGTCAAAGTTTTGATTTAAGGTTTTCACCGCCAACTCTGGACCACCATAAAAATACGCATGGGCAATTTTATCTTTTCCGTGTCCGTCGATTGGGACATAGCTGTCCCGCATCACGGTGGAAAGCTTGATCTTGTTGTGCTGCTTGTCCACTGTCAGCACCATGATTGCGTCGGAACGAAAAGCAGTTTCCCCTTCTCGTTCATCCACGCCAAACAGGGCGATATTTGTAATCGAGTGGTCGTTTTGATCATCGGTGAGGGTTTCTTCGCCGGAGGTTAGCCCCAAATTGTCCGGGTTTAATTCCTTATAATTGTATTGAAAAACCTGGACAAAGTAAACCACCGCCCAAGTAACGCCCACAAGGACGCACAACAGCAGCAGAGCTAAGACTATATTTTTTACTTTTAGCCGCCGTTTGCGTTTTTTGGCTGGCATAAAATCACAATCCTTCATGGTATTATAGAGAGACTTTCTCAGTATAGCACAGCACAGCTATGTTTTCAATCCCTCTGTTCCTCCAAGTTCCTTGCATAATGGGATGGGGAGATACCGGCAACTCGTTTAAATATCCGGCTGAAGGACTGAACCGAATCAAAGTGGAGCTTTTCCGCGATTTCAGTGATGGAAAGCCCGCCGTTTTCAATTAATTCGGCGGCGCTTTCTATTTTTTTCTCGTTTAGGTAGTGTTGTAACGTCATACCGGTGCGGGCATGAAAAACCCGGGAAAGATAGCTGGAACTGTAACAGAGGTCCCGGCAGATGGTACCTACATTCTCGATGTCAAAAATATTGTTATCCACATATTGAATAACTCTGTACACCGTGCCCCCCACGCGGTTCCCCTTTCGGGAAGGCCCGGCGGGATACCCCGGGATTTGCCAGGTGCGATACAATAAGCAAAGGATCTGGAAAACATAGGAATTGACCATCTCTTCTGAAAAGTCTGTACCGTTATAGAACTCGCTGATCAGCTTGGAAAGATAAAAGGAAATTCCCAGCCTGTCCTGCATCAGAGGATTTTCCAAGGGCTTTTCAAAAAATTCTACAATAGGGAGCAGATGTTCTGCAACTTGGTCGGTAAATATCCATCCCATATACAGAAAACGAAGTGGGGCGGTATCCGACGACACAATTTTGTGATTGTCCCCGGGAATATTGATAAAGATATCTCCTTCCTTTACCGAATATTTTTGCTCATCCCGATAATTGTACCCTTCCCCGCCGATAAAACAGCTGATTTCATAGCAGAGCTGTTTGTGATCGGCGACAATAAAGCCCTGCTCACAACTCATTTCCCCGCACTGATACAAGGTGAGGATATCAAATTCTTTTGGGTTTTCAAAGGTGTCAAAGCTACAGTGAAACTGCTTTCCATATTCCATTTTTTTCTTATCCATAGGAAAGCCTCCTGACCGCTAAATTATCTCTTTTATCATACCATATTTGGTATCGCACAGGCAAGAAAAACGGCCCGGAATTTCCGAGCCGTTTGATTCATTTAAGATAAATGTACCCAGGTTCCAGGCCAATTAATAGCATTGATACCGTATTCTCGGAGTTTTGCGATCATGATGGTCTCTTCAGCTGGAACCGGCGGCTCTCCCGTCTCAAAAAATTGGAGCAACGCCGGCACAAAGCGTTCAAAATACTCCGAACAGGAAGGGATGTTTATAAAAGTACCATCGTCTTTAGCCCCATGGATGCTAAAAGGGCAATCCCAACCATATTGGCCCATCACAGCGGATCGGTTCCCCGAAAACTGGATGATCAATTGGGGACAGCTTTCGCTTCCCATAAACATCAGCCGCTCAGCCTTCGTCCCCATCAGTTGAACGATCATCTCCAACTGATGAATGGCATAGTTGGACATCACACCGGCGCCGGTGGTGGCCAAGGTGCGGATTCCCTCCTTTGACACCCCTTCTAATTCTTTAGAAAAACGGAGGGCAGAGGTAGAAAACATAGGGGTGTGATGCTGCTGGGCCAAATCAAATAACGCTTCAGCCGTTTTATAATCGGGGGCAAACGTCTTGTCTACATAGGTGTATTTTCCGCTACGCAGAGGAAGCTGGCAAAGTTCCCAGTGCATTTCCGGATTGTCCGGGGACAGTACCATCAGCACATCGCTTTGGGAAATAACGCCTTCAATTGTTTCACAGTGGCAAATTCCAAATTTCTGGCACCATTGGGCAGAGCTGAGCCCTTCTGGAGCGTCAATTTTCCCGTAAGCGCAGGTGATTTCATATCCGCCTTTAGAGGCGTCGTGAACCCACTGAGGGAGATGATTTGCGTGCCATTCGTCGAGAAAATAATCGATGATTCCGATTTTCTTCATATGCGCCTTCCTCTCCTAGTCCACAAAAGAGATTTCCTTGTGGGTTTCAGACGAATCGTATAGACCCTGCATCATTTTGGCAGTGATGACAACGGTATCAATATGGGAGGGAAGCTTTTCTCCAGTCTGAATGCAACGGATAAAGGCGTTGATTTCATTTTGAAAAGCGTCCTCCATTTTGTAAGTGGGGATGATTTCATAGAGAGATTTGCCTTTGGCCGAGTAAATCTTAAAGGTGGAGCCGTATTGGAGACGGATGCCGGCTTTATCGCCAATGAAATCCACATAACATTCATCTTCGCCGATATTCTGGGCCCAGGCACCATTTAAAGTAATGGTGGGGCCTTCGGTGCGGACCATGCCAGTGATGAAATCATCAACATCGTAGGTCCCATTGGGATCGGGCTCGCTGGCCCACATGTTGATATAGGAGTATTCCGGAATATTTCGCCCCAGCTTACAATAAGCTTCCCCCGAAACGGTGAGCGGCTTGGGGTCACCCAGGCAGTACATAATCAAATCCAGATAGTGTACGCCCCAGTCGATCAAAACGCCGCCGCCGGAAATCTCCTTGGTGGTAAACATGCCGCCTAGCCCGGGAATAGAGCGATGCGCCCTAAAGCTGGCATATACGTGGTAGACTTCACCCAACTCGCCTTTGTCGATTATCCCTTTAATCATATTGACGCTGGTGTTAAAGCGGTTGACGACGCCGATATTCAACACCTTACCGGTCTCGTGTTGAACCTTCTGCATTTCTAAGGCTTCCTTATAGGTACGAGCAGCAGGCTTTTCACAGAGAACGTTTTTACCTGCCCGCAAAAAGTCGATGGCAATCTGGTTATGTAAATTGTTGGGGGTACATACTGATACCGCCTGGACCTCCTCGTCATTTAGTATATCGTGATAGTCTACAACTGCGGTGCCTACTCCATGCTTTTTTACTTTTGCTTCAGCTCGCTCCGGAATGATGTCACAGAAATATTTAATTTCTACATCAGGATTATTAAGATAAGATGGAATGTGAGCGTTGGTTGCGATGGTTCCGCAGCCAATAATCGCCACTTTGATTTTAGCCATAATTAGGGCTCCTTTCACAATAAAATTTTAAGAAGTAACGACAATAATTCATTCAAAGTATAGTATAAAACAGATGTGGGCACAAGGCAGGTATTTGCCTATTTTTTTGTCCTAATTTGACTTTTGCGGTAGTTGCAAGGCCACTTAGGGTGTGATAGAATGAAATCAAAAGGCCAGAACGTGATTTTTGGAATTGGCCGTGAAGAGAGGAAAAGCGATATGAAAAAGTGGGAACGCCCACAGGTGATGCGGTTGGTAATTGGTTTGGGCGGAGGAATCGCCGTAGGGCTTGTTTTGGGACTTTTGATTCACAACGTCGGACTTTTTCTACCCTTGGGGGGTATTATCGGTATGTGCGCCGGAGTGATCTACAAGAAAAAATAGCTGTTTTACACATTGCATGATGATCACCCCTCAGTAATTCACTTTTCAGCGATCTTAGGTGTCATAGTGGATAATAAACTGGAAGGATTTAGGGGTGCGGTAATTTGTGTTTCTCTGAAATCTCAATTGATTTCTAGAACCTTTAAAAACGACAAAAATTTAACTGAAAAAATAGCGCTCGGATTTTAACCGAAAGCGCTATTTTTTTCTAAAAAATATCGATTTTTATAGATGAAATAAACTTTGTAAGAAAGTGCTTATTTCATGCCGTTTTCGTAAGCTTCGATCATCTTCTTAACCATCTGACCGCCGACAGAACCAGCTTCTCTGGAGGTCAAATCGCCGTTGTAACCCTGTTTCAGGTTGACGCCGACTTCGCTTGCAGCTTCCATCTTAAATCTTTCCATTGCTTCTTTAGCCTGAGGAACCATAATATTGTTGTTGCTGTTCATAATATTAACACTCCTTAATTTCTTTTTCATTTGCGTTTGCAGTAGTATTGTTTGCTGAAGTATTTGTTTTATAACTGGTAAATTCTTGTTTTAAATCATTATTTTGAGAACTGATGGTTTCGGTTAAAATTAAGCTTGCAGTATAAGACAGCAAAGTGAAATCATCAGTTTTAGGAGGAAAGGTAATGGGTACTTCCATAGGTTCGACGGTGTGCCCGTAGACGCTTTTTATACTGCGCATCAAGGCCACTACAGCGCTCTCCTCCTCTTTGCTGGAAAAGGTAAAGGTGTCTTTGGAGGAAAGCCCACAGGTAATCACCGGTATCTGCACTTTAGCCAAAGCTTTGAGCTGACGTTCATCGTCAGAAGCAGCGATGACGGTAGTCCCTGCCGGCAAAGGATCCAACAACTTAAAATGAGGGGCCAAAATATTGATGCATTGGTCGCTGTGACAGTAAGCTAGCTTTGGCAAGCTCAAAAGCATTAAACTTTTCCCTTCCCCCACAGAAAGAACTCCGTTATCCGAGAACGCTGTGAGGCAGTAATGCTTTGACAAATTTTCAATAAAAAACTGTTCCAGATGCCGATTGTGGGGCTGGCCCAACAAAATAATCTTGACCAAAGCGGATACACCCTTTCCATTCAAATTTTTTGTTGGTTACTTGATAGGGTTTCCTTTTTTTACGAAAAATCAAAGATTATATGGAAAATATTTTTGTCTGTAAAGGAAATTGCTTGACAGGCAGGCGGAACTTGTGTATAATAGGTTCTTGTAAAAGAAAAAAGGTTGCAGACGTCGAAAAATCGGTAGGAGTTGGAAGAAAAATTTTTTAAACTCTGTTTTGTGGCCTTTGCCGCCGCATATCTTTGATGGTAATTCCCATTGTATAAGTGACGTAATTCCGAAGAAAGGAAGCTTGTGCTGACGCATAAGCACGGTCATAAAAATGAGTAAAGATTTGCATTTTTCGGTACTTTTGGATTTTTACGGCGATATGCTCACCGACAAACAAAAAGACGTTATGGAACTATATTATAATCAGGACCTTTCCCTGTCCGAGATTTCCGAACACGAAGGGATTACCAGGCAAGGGGTACGGGACAACATCAAACGCGGGGAAGCATATTTGACGGAGCTGGAAAATAAGCTTCATTTCGCAGAAAAAATTACCGGCCTCATTGAGGTGGCTGAGCGGGTTACGGGGCTCTGCGCTGACATTGAACGCACTAATGAAGGCTTTACTTCGTCGGCGGCTATCGAGGAGGATTCCGTCGCCATTCGCACGCTATTAAACGATTATATTGATGAAAACTTCTCATAATAGATCACAAACGTCCTGGTAGGAGGGATTGATTTTGGCGTTTGAAAGCCTTGCAGATAAACTGTCCGCAGCGTTTAAAAAACTCAAAAGCAAAGGCAAATTAAATGAAACCGATATTAAAGAAGCCATGCGGGAAGTGAAACTTGCACTTCTGGAAGCGGACGTAAACTATAAAGTCGTCAAGGATTTTATCAAAACTGTCAGCGAACGGGCAATGGGGCAGGAAGTTTTGGCAAGCCTTACCCCTGCCCAGCAGGTCATCAAAATTGTCAATGAAGAGCTGACAGCCCTGATGGGCGGGCAGAACGCCCGGCTGAACTTCCCTTCCAAGCCGCCCTGTATCGTCTTGATGTGCGGATTGCAGGGAAGTGGTAAAACAACCCACTCGGCAAAGCTTGCAAAATACTTTAAAAACCAGGGCAGACGTCCTCTGCTAGTCGCCTGTGACGTTTACCGTCCCGCCGCCATTGAGCAGTTAAAAATTGTAGGAGAAAAGGCGGGAGCGACTGTTTTTGAGATGGGACAGGGCGACCCTGTGAAAATCGCGGCTGAGGGAATCAAATACGCCAAAGACCACGGCAATGATTTAGTGATTATCGATACGGCTGGCCGGCTTCACATCGATGAAAAGCTGATGGAGGAACTCAAAAATATCGAGCGGGCGGTTAATCCCAACGAAACTTTGTTGGTGGTGGATGCCATGACTGGGCAGGATGCCGTCAATGTGGCGGACACCTTTAACAAAGCGCTTCCTATCACCGGCGTTATCTTGACAAAGCTGGATTCCGATACGAGAGGCGGCGCAGCGATCTCGGTTTTGCAGGTCACCGGAAAGCCTATTAAATTTTCCGGTATCGGAGAAAAGATCGACGATTTGGAGCCCTTCCACCCGGAGCGGATGGCATCGCGCATTTTGGGAATGGGCGATGTTTTGACCCTCATCGAAAAGGCTCAGGACGCGGTAAATGAAAAGGAAGCGGCTGAGCTTGCAAAAAAGATGAAGGAAAACAGCTTTGACATGAACGACCTTCTCGACCAGTTGCGGCAGATTCGCAAAATGGGTTCCCTGCGGCAAATTGTGTCAATGCTCCCCGGCGTGGGCAATAAAATAGATGAAATGAATTTGGACGACAATCAATTTATTCGCATCGAAGCAATGATCACCTCGATGACCAAAGAGGAACGAGCGAAACCGTCCATTATCAACCCTAGCCGAAAGCGGCGCATCGCCGCTGGCAGCGGCACCGAGGTTCCCGACGTCAACCGCCTGCTCAAGCAGTTTGAGCAGATGAAGCAGATGATGAAAAAGTTGGGCGGCGGCAAAAAAGGTAAACGCCGGATGAGGCTTCCTCCCATGATGTAATTTTTTGGTTACACTCCGCTGGAGTTTTTGGCGGAATGTAGATAGAGAGTAATTTTAGGAGGTGTTAGAATGGCTGTTAAAATCAGACTGCGCAGAATGGGCGCAAAAAAAGCTCCCTTTTACCGTATTGTAGTTGCGGATTCCAGATATCCCAGAGACGGCAGATTCATTGAGGAGATCGGCACTTACGATCCCACCAAGAACCCCAGTGTCATCAATGTGGACCTGGACAAGGCAAACAAATGGATTGCCAACGGTGCTCAGCCCACCGATACCGTCAAGAAAATCTTGAAAATCGGCGCTGAAAAGTAATGTGAACGGTTGCGGTTCATCCCGTCTGTCGGGATTCCAGCGTCAGAATACCGTTGTAATATACACGGTATGTTCGGACTTTACAGAAACAAATTGAGCAACCGCAAAGGAGAATAATATGCAGGAATTATTGATTTCCATGGCCAAGGGTTTGGTCGAGGACAAGGACGCTGTCAAAGTTTCGGTCGACGAGCCCAACGAGGAAGGCGTGATTGTTTATCATTTAAACGTCGCCCCCGACGACATGGGTCGCGTTATCGGTAAGCAGGGGAGAATTGCCAAGGCAATCCGTGTGGTGATGCGCTCCTGTGCTGCACAGCGCAACGAAAAAATTATGGTCGAAATCGATTGATTTTTCTTCCCGCCTGAGACCTTCAGGCGGGAATTTTTAACAAAAAGCATGGTGCTCTTGGTCCTGTTGACAAACCCTGCTTGTCAATGATAAAATGCAGACAATCAAACTGGAAGCTGGGAGTTAAGAGTCCACCCTGGTCGCAAAGGGATCGGCCAGGGAATCATTAATGCCGGAAAGGAACGTTTATTTTTATGGAGAAAGATTTGTTGGAACTGGGAAAAGTGGTGGCGATTCACGCTTTAAAGGGGGAAATCCGCTTACAGCCCTGGTGTGATACTCCCGATTTTGCTGCCGGTTTCAAAAAAGTCTATCTGGACGGCCGGCCTGTTAAGGTGCGCTCTGCCCGGCCCCATAAAAATATTGTCATTATGCACCTCTGGGGGATCGATACCGCGGAGGCCGCCCAAACATTGGTCAATAAGGTGCTTTACATCTCCAGGGATCAGGTGAGCCTCCCAGAGGGAAGCTATTTTATCGCCGATTTGATCGGATTGAAAGTAGTGGATGCCGACGACGAAAACAGAGTGTACGGTACACTCACAGAGGTGAGCCAGACTGGCGCCAACGACGTCTATCACATCCGCTTCGCTGACGGAAAAACTCGCTATATCCCCGCTATCCCACAGGTTGTCATTCAAACCGATCTGCAAAACGGGATGATGAAAATCCGTCCTTTGGAGGGACTATTTGATGATTAGGATCGACGTAGCCACCCTCTTTCCAGAAATGTGCGAGGCGGTGTTGCAAACCAGCATCATCGGCCGGGCCCGGAAAAACAGCCTGGTGGAAATTCACTGTCACAACATTAGGGATTACTCCCCTGACCCGAAGCATCACCGGGTGGACGATTCCCCCTACGGCGGCGGCAAGGGGATGGTCATGCAGCCAGAGCCTATCTACCGCTGTTATCTCGACGTTGTGCGGCAGGCACAATCCGTCCCTTATGTCATTTACCTTTCGCCTCAGGGGAAAACCCTCAACCAGAAAAAAGCTTTACAGTTGCGGGAAGTGCCCCATATTTTTTTGCTCTGCGGGCACTATGAGGGAGTGGACGAACGGATCCTTGAGCGGATTGTGGACGAGGAAATCTCCATTGGGGATTATGTACTAACCGGTGGGGAATTGGGGGCCTTGGTACTTATCGACAGTGTGGTGCGGCTGTGCGACGGGGTCTTGGCGGCTGATGAGTGCTTTGAGAAGGAGAGCCATATGAACGGCCTGTTGGAATATCCCCAGTACACCCGCCCCGAAGAATGGGACGGCATGCGGGTGCCCGATGTACTCCTCTCCGGTCACCATGCCAATATTGATGTCTGGAGAGAGGAACAGTCGTTGCTCCGCACCCGCAAAAAGCGTCCGGATTTGCTGGCAAAATAAGAGGTTATCATTTATGAATGGTTGTCCTCTGGATAATGTGGAAAACTCGCCTTTAAAAACTGGTGATAATGCATAAATATGTGGAAAACTATTATGGAGATTTTACGCTGTCGCCGAATTTTTGCGAAAGACGGCTTTTCTGTGATAATTTTTATTGACTCCCTTTTTTGCCGTGGTATAATATAGATAATTTGAATGGAAACGGTATCCAATAGAAATAATTTGATGTTTTGTTGTAGTTTAGGAGAGTAGTGTATATGTACATGAAAGATGTAACCGTCAAAAACCATGTCGGTCTCCACGCCCGTCCTGCCACCTTCTTCATCCAGAGGGCAAACGAGTACAAATCTTCCGTATGGGTCGAGAAAGAAGAACGTAGGGTAAACGCCAAAAGTTTGCTGGGCGTTCTTTCGTTGGGTATTATCGGTGGCACCGATATCCGGATCATTGCTGACGGCCCTGACGAGCAGGAAGCAGTTGACGCTTTGGTTAAATTGGTAGAATCCGCCTTTGCGGAGTAATTTTTGATGACATCAGGCGCTGCCCTATCGGCGGCGCTATTTTCTTTTCCCCATGTGAAAACGAGGTAACCGATGGATATTGAGCAGCTCAAACAGAAAGCCCTCAGCTTGACCACACAGCCCGGCGTCTATCTGATGAAAGACAAGCAGGGCGAAATCATCTACGTGGGCAAGGCCAAGGTGTTGAAAAATAGGGTGGTCAGCTATTTCCGCCAGAATGCTTCCCACAATGAAAAGGTGCGGAAGATGGTTTCGATGGTCAACGATTTTGACTACATTGTCACTGCCAGTGAATTTGAGGCCCTGGTGTTGGAGTGCAGCCTGATTAAGCATTACAGCCCCAAATACAACATTCTGTTAAAGGACGACAAAGGCTACCACTATATCCATATTTCCGATGAGGCGTACCCTCGTATCTCCGTCGCTTTGCAGAAGACCGGAAGCGGAACATATCTGGGACCTTACACCAGCGGGTTTGTGGTCAAGCAAACAGTGGAACAGGTGAACAAAATCTTCCGCTTACCCACCTGTTCCCGTAAATTTCCACAGGATTTTCGAAAGGGGCGGCCCTGCCTCAACTTTCACATAAAGCAGTGCATGGGGCTCTGCCAAGGAAAAACCTCCAAGGAGGAATATCACGCCATATTGGATGACGCTATCGAGTACATCCGCAGCGGCGGCAGCGTTAATGTGGATCAGATGCGGCAGGAGATGGAACAAGCGGCGGAAAACCTAGAATTCGAGAAAGCCGCTCGCCTGCGGGATCGAATCAACGCCATCGTCAAGGTTGGGGACACCCAGGTGGTTTTATTGGACGAAAACCGTTCGATGGATGTGTGGGGCTTTGTGCAAAATCATCTGATGGCATGTTGTGTCGTGCTTAAGTTCCGGGAAGGGCGGCTCTCCGACAAAGAAAACTTTATGTTTGACGAAGTGTATGACTTACAAGACATCCGGGATGAGTTCCTTACTCGCTATTACGCAAATGCCCATGATTTTCCCAAGGCGGTCGTCCTCGACGAAGAGGTGGAGGATATGGAACTGTTCCAACAATTCCTCCGCCACCGCAGTTCCCATGCCATTACCGCTTCGGTCCCCCAGAAGGGAGAGCGGAAAAAATTAGTGGAAATGGCTTATAACAACGCAGTGGAACAACTCTCTTTAAAAGTCCAGCGCACTGGGCGAGAAGTGGCAGGGCTGGAAGAATTAGGAAGGCTGCTGGGACTTGCCAGCACTCCTTATTATATTGAGGCCTACGACATTTCAAACTGGGGGGAAACTGCCCGTGTAGGTGGCATGATCGTCTTTGAAAATGGCCGGCCATTAAAGAGTGATTACAAACGGTTCGCCATTAAAGACGTGGCCGGACAGGATGACTACGCCTCCATGCGGGAGGTGCTGAGGCGGCGGTTTACAAGGTATCTGGAAAAAGACCCGGCCTTTTCGCGACTGCCCGACCTGATTTTACTGGACGGCGGCAAGGGCCACGTGGCCGCGGTAGAGCCCCTGCTTAAGGAACTGGGGATCGACGTGCCGTTGTTTGGTATGGTCAAGGACAGCCGGCACCGCACCCGGGCCATTACAGGCGAGGGGGGAGAAATCGCCATCTCTACCGTCAAATCGGCGTTTACGCTGGTCACCAACATTCAGGATGAAGTCCATCGGTTTGCCATCGCCTACCAGCGAACCCTTCACAAAAAAGAAACCTACCAGAGCGAACTGCGAAAGGTGAAGGGCATCGGCGAGGCAAAGGTCAAGGCGCTCATGAAGGAATTCCGCACCAAAAAGCGGCTCAAAGAGGCATCGCCCGACGAATTAAGGCAGGTGGCGAAAATTTCCGACGAGACGGCTGCGGAGCTTTACCGGGTAATTCAGCAGATGTAAGGAAAGGAAAAAGCATGATTACATTTCACCAAATCAAAAACAACCCCCAAATTAAGACCTATATTCAAAAGGCGGATGAATCGCTAATCGCTTTGGGTTACACCGAGCACAGTTTTGCCCACGTGACCAAGGTTGCGGAAAAGGCGGGGCAGATTTTAGAGGAGCTTCAGTATTCCCATCGGGAGGCGGAGCTGGCAAGGATTGCCGGTTACCTCCACGACATCGGCAACATCGTCAACCGGATTGACCATGCTCAGAGCGGCGCTGTCATGGCGTTCCGGCTTCTGGATAAGCTGGGAATGCCCGCCGACGAAATCGCTACTGTTATTAGCGCCATCGGAAACCACGACGAAGGCACCGCTATGCCAGTGAACCCTGTGGCCGCTGCCCTTATTTTGGCCGACAAAACCGACGTGCGCCGCTCCCGTGTCCGTAATTCCGACTTTGCTACCTTTGACATCCACGACCGTGTTAACTATGCTGTCGAGCACGCTTATGCCGACATCACTGAGGATCATCAGCGGTTTTTGTTGGCTCTGACCATCGACACCGAGATGTCGGCGGTGATGGACTACTTTGAGATCTTTCTTGATCGGATGATCCTCTGTCGCAAGGCTGCTGAAAAGCTGGGGCTAAAGTTTCAGCTGGTCATCAATGGACAGGTACTTTTGTAATATGCTTTCCAGTTATCTTGGAAAGCATATCCACTATGCACAAAAGGAATGGGTTTCGGTAGTGGGATTTGTGAATTTTTTGCGCTTGAAAAGGCGGTGTTTTTGCATTATTATAGTAGTATGAGTAAAACTGCGGAAGAATGAGGTGTACCCATGATGTTTCTGTCGAATGGTTCTTTTCAAAGCGGCGACCAAAGCTGTGAATTTGGAAGCTATTATTCAATGGGGACAGGTGCGCTCTGCCGCGTTTTATAAAAGCATTGTTGCAGGCTGCGGGAAATCGCGGCTTTTTTGTTTTTTAGGAGAAAGGAAGAAGAAAAATGCTGAAAAAAGTTGCAGTCATCATGGGCAGTGACAGCGATTGGGCAACTGTCAAAAAAGCGGTAGACTGCCTCAAGGAGTTCGGCGTCGAAACCGAAGTTCACGTTATGTCTGCCCACCGTACCCCCGCGGAAGCCTGTGCATTTGCTAAAAACGCAAAAACAAACGGCTTCGGCGTTATCATTGCCGCCGCCGGCATGGCGGCTCATCTTGGCGGTGTTTTGGCGGCCCACACCACTTTGCCGGTTATCGGTATCCCAATTAAATCCTCCTTTGAGGGGTTGGACGCCCTCTTGGCCACGGTTCAGATGCCCTCCGGAATCCCAGTTGCAACTGTCGCCGTGAACGGTGCGAAAAACGCCGCCATTTTAGCCCTCCAAATCTTGGCTCTCAGTGATGATACCCTCAGCGCCAAATTGGAGAAAATGAAAGAGGACATGGCGGAGGAAGTCCGCAAAAAAGACGCAAAGCTTCAAAATGAAGTCAACAAATAAATTGTGAGTTTTGGAAAAGGGGAATGACATTATGGAAAAATTGGAACAGCTTTACGAAGGAAAGGCCAAAAGGGTGTTTAAAACTGATGATCCTGAGCTGTACATCGTCGATTATAAAGACGACGCCACCGCGTTAAATGGGCTAAAAAAAGGCACCATCCACAATAAGGGCATCATCAACAATCGGGTCACCAACCACCTGATGAAGCTGCTGGAGGCAGACGGGGTTCCCACCCATTTTGTAAAAGAACTCTCCGACCGGGAAACTCTGGTCAAAAAAGTGACTATTATCCCGTTAGAAGTCATCGTCAGGAATATCGCCGCCGGTTCCCTTTCCAAACGGCTGGGCCTGCCGGAGGGCACCAAGCTCAAATCTACCGTTTTGGAGTACTGCTACAAAGACGACGACCTGGGGGATCCCATGATCAATGAATACCACATCGCCGCTTTGGGCGTTGCCACCAAAGAAGAGTTAGACAAAATAGCGGCGTACTCTTTCCACGTCAACCGCTTCCTTACCGATTACCTGAAGGATGTGGGAATTGAACTCATCGACTTCAAATTAGAATTTGGCAAGACCTCCGATGGCACTATTGTTTTGGCGGATGAAATCTCGCCTGACACCTGCCGATTCTGGGATAGCAAAACCCATGAAAAATTGGACAAGGACCGGTTCCGCAGAGACATGGGCGGCGAGGAAGACGCATACAAGGAAATCATGAAACGCCTATTGGGCGAATAATCGGTAAAATTTACAGCAACTCACTCACCGTTGCACACAGCCCGCGATTTTGAGCGGGCAATCGGAACAGGAGGAATCAGTTTTGGGTGGATTTTTTGGCGCCGTTTCACGGGAAGACTGTGTGATGGATCTTTTTTTCGGCGTAGATTACCATTCCCACCTGGGAACCAGGCGGGGCGGCATGGCGGTGTATTCAAAAGAGGCCGGTTTTCAGCGGGCTATCCACAACATTGAAAACTCCCCTTTTCGGACAAAGTTTGAAAAGGATGTCAATGAAATGGCTGGTACTATGGGGATTGGCTGTATCAGCGACAATGAACCCCAGCCACTCATCGTACGCTCTCATTTAGGGAATTACGCCATTACAACAGTAGGAAGGATCAACAACGAAGAAGAACTTATCCGCAGTGCCTTTCAAAATGGCAGCACCCACTTTTTAGAGATGAGCGGCGGCAAGGTCAACGCCACCGAACTAGTGGCCTCCCTTATCAACCAGAAAGACAGCATCCCCGAGGGGATTCGGTTCGCCCAGGAGCGCATCGACGGATCGATGTCCATGCTCCTTCTCACCAAGGAAGGCATTTACGCCGCCCGGGATAAGATGGGGCGTACTCCGGTGATTCTGGGCAAAAAAGACGGGGCGCGGTGCGTTTCCTTTGAGTCGTTTTCCTATCTGAATTTGGGATATGGTCTGGATCGGGAGCTGGGACCAGGGGAAATTGTGCTGATGGACGTAAATAATGTCCAGGTGCTCCGAAAGCCAGACAAACCGATGAAAATCTGCGCTTTTCTCTGGATTTATTACGGCTACCCCACCTCCAGCTATGAAAACGTAAATGTTGAAGCTATGCGATGCCGCTGCGGCGAAATATTGGCCGAGCACGATCAGTATGAGGGCATCGACTATGTGGCCGGCATCCCGGATTCCGGCGTGCCCCACGCCATTGGTTATGCCAACCGCTCAGGCATTCCGTTCGCCCGGCCTTTTATCAAATACACACCTACTTGGCCTAGGAGTTTTATGCCGACCAACCAGTCTATGAGAAACCTGGTGGCCCATATGAAGCTCATCCCAGTGGATGCTCTGATCCGGGACAAGAGCCTTTTGTTTATCGACGATTCTATCGTCCGCGGCACCCAAATGGGCGAAACAGTGGATTTTCTTTACAAAAGCGGGGCCAAGGAGGTTCACATCCGTTCCGCATGCCCTCCCATTATGTTCGGTTGTAAATACTTAAACTTCTCCAGAAGTACTTCTGAGATGGAATTGATTACCCGTCGGGTTATTGCGGAATTGGAAGGGGAACAGGCGCTCAATCATTTGGACGAATACTGTGACGACAAGACGGAGCGCTATCAGAAGATGGTGAAAAAAATTGGGGAAAAGCTCGATTTTACCACCCTCCGCTATCAGACATTGGACGGAATGCTGGAGGCCATCGGCCTTCCCCGAGATCAAATCTGCACCTATTGTTGGAGCGGAGAGGAATAACCTAGGAGAAAAGCGATCAGGCACAGAAAATAGGCAAAATCTCCGGAGCAGGACACTGTCTGGAGATTTCCGCTTGTGATAAGCCTTCTATATATGGACAGGGGATTTCCCCGGAAAGGCATGGAAGTTTGTGAAAAGTTTTAGTGAGAGCTACAAAAAGGCCGGCGTCGATGTGACTGCCGGATACAAAGCGGTGGAACTGATGAAAGCCCACGTGGCAAAGACGATGACCAGTTCGGTTTTGACGGGACTTGGCGGCTTTGGCGGCTTGTTCGAGTTGGATCTCACCGGTGTTCAGAAACCGGTTTTAGTTTCTGGCACCGACGGCGTTGGGACAAAATTAAAACTGGCGTTTTTGCAGGAAAAACACAACACAGTGGGCATTGACTGTGTGGCTATGTGCGTCAACGACATTATCTGCTGCGGCGCGAAACCCCTCTTTTTCTTGGACTATGTGGCTGTGGGCAAAAACGTGCCGGAAAAGGTGGCGGAGATCGTCAGCGGTGTGGCGGAAGGCTGCGTCCAGTCCGGTTGTGCCCTGGTGGGCGGCGAAACAGCGGAGATGCCCGGCTTCTATCCTGTGGATGAATATGATTTGGCAGGATTTAGCGTTGGCGTTGTCGATAAAGACAAAATCTTAGACAACAGCACCCAAAAAGCCGGGGATGTCCTCATAGCCCTGCCCTCTTCAGGCGTTCATTCCAACGGTTTTTCGTTGGTCCGTAAGGTGTTTAACATCGAAAAAACCGACCTTGCTACATATGTGGACACTTTAGGGAACACTTTGGGCGAAACCCTATTAACTCCTACTAAAATTTATGTAAAACCTATGCTGTCCCTGTTTGAGAAAGTCACCGTCAAATCGGTGGCACACATTACAGGCGGCGGTTTTTACGAAAATATCCCCCGTTCTCTCAAAAAGGGGCTTTCGGCGAAAATTAATCGTGCCGATGTGAAAGTCCTTCCCATTTTCGATTTGATCGCCCGCACCGGGAATATTCCGGAACGGGATATGTTTAACACCTTCAACATGGGGGTGGGAATGGTCGCCTGCGTTGCCAAAGAAGACGCTGATCTGGCCCTTAACATCTTGCAGACAGCTGGAGAAGCGGCATACATCTTGGGTGAACTGGTGGAAAGCGATGAAGGTGTCATCCTCGAATAGTCATGGAGTGAATAATTTGTTCTTTATATAAATAGTATTCTGAGGAAAGGACGGCTGGACGAATTTTAGGTCCATGGAAAATCAAAATGAAAAATATCGTCGTATTGGTTTCCGGTGGTGGAACCAATTTGCAGGCCCTCATTGACGCGGAGAAGCGCAGCGAAATCAAAAACGGCAAAATCACCTGTGTCATCGCTTCCAATGGGGAGGCTTATGCGCTGACCCGGGCCAGGGAAAACGGAATTGCCACCCGTGTCATCCCCAAAAAGGATTACCCGGACCGGGGCGACTACAGCCATGAGATTTTAAAGGCCCTACGGGAGGAAGAGGCCGATCTTATCGTCTATGCTGGGTTTATGATTATCTTAGACGAAACAGTGTCCAAAGCCTATCCCAACAAGATTATAAATGTCCATCCGGCGCTGATCCCCGCCTTTTGTGGGCCGGGATTTTACGGGCTCAAGGTCCATGAGGCGGCGCTGGCAAAAGGGGTGAAGTTGGCCGGTGCCACTGTCCACTTCGCCAACGAAATTTGTGACGGTGGGCCAATTATTTTGCAGGGGGCCGTCGAAGTCTTGGACGATGATACCCCGGAAAGCCTGCAAAAACGGGTGATGGAGCAGGTGGAATGGAAGCTTCTGCCGAAGGCGGTTTCGCTTTTTTGCGAGGATCGCATTGTAGTGGAGGGAAACAAGACAAGGATTTTAAAGTGAGGAGCGAGGAATTGATGATCGACATCGTAAAGGATTTGCAGCAAAACAGTTATCCTGGCCGCGGCATCGTATTAGGCAGGAGTTCAGACGGGGAGAACGCTGTTATCGGGTATTTCATCATGGGTAGAAGCGAAAACAGTCGTAATCGGGTTTTTGTAGAGGAGCAAAATGGCATCCGTACCGAAGCGTTTGATCCGAAAAAGCTCTCCGACCCGAGCCTTATCATCTATTGGCCGGTTCGCGTGTTAGGCGGCCGCACCATCGTCACAAATGGAGACCAGACAGACACGGTTTACGATTTTCTCAAAGCGGGGAAAACCTTTGAGGAGGCCCTCCGCACTCGTACCTTTGAACCGGACGGTCCTAACTTTACTCCCCGCATCTCCGGGCTTTTAGAGGAAAACGGCGACTACCGACTCTCCATTCTCAAAAGCAACGAGGGCAATCCCGAATCCGCTCGCCGCTATTTTTATGAGTACGAAAACCCAAAACCGGGACAGGCCCACTTCATCCACACTTATGAACACGACGGCAATCCTATACCGTCCTTTACTGGGGAGCCCAAGCAGGTTGAGATTGAAGGCTGCATCGAATGCTTTACCAAAATGCTGTGGGATAATTTAAACGAAGCGAACAAGGTGTCCCTGTTCACTCGGTTTGTCAATCTAAAAACCGGTAAAACCGAGACCCGCATTATCAACAAGAATGTGAAGTAGTTGCGAAAGGATGGATATATTGTGAAAGAACTGGAGCTGAAATACGGCTGCAACCCCAACCAGAAGCCGTCGAAAATCTTTATGAAGGACGGTAGGGAGCTTCCCATTGAGGTGTTAAATGGAAAGCCCGGTTATATCAACTTTTTAGATGCCTTTAATAGCTGGCAATTAGTCAAGGAGCTGAAAGAGGCCACCAGCATCGCCGCCGCCGCTTCCTTTAAGCATGTTTCCCCGGCAGGTGCCGCTTTGGCCCTCCCCCTCTCTGACACCCTGAAAAAAATCTACTTTGTGGACGATATGGAATTGTCCCCTCTGGCCTGCGCCTACGCGAGAGCACGGGGCGCCGATCGGATGTCTTCCTACGGGGACTGGATTGCTCTTTCCGATACCTGTGATGCATCCACGGCGAAACTCATCGCCCGTGAGGTTTCTGACGGTGTTATAGCCCCTGATTACACCGACGAGGCGCTGGCAATCCTCAAAGGAAAGCGCAAGGGCGGCTACAACGTGGTGAAAATTGACCCAAGCTACACCCCTGCCCCAATCGAGCACAAGGATGTCTTTGGCGTGACTTTCGAGCAGGGGAGAAACGAACTGAAAATCGATGGAAGCCTCTTTGCCAATATCCCTACCGCCAACAAGGACTTTCCGGCAGATGCCAAACGCGACCTCATCATCTCCCTTATCACCCTAAAATACACCCAATCGAACTCTGTCTGCTACGTCAAAGACGGACAGGCCATTGGCATCGGCGCGGGGCAGCAGTCCAGAGTCCACTGCACTCGATTGGCGGGCAACAAGGCGGACTTCTGGTACTTAAGGCAGCATGAAAAGGTGATGAATCTCCCCTTTAAAGAGGGAATCCGCCGCCCCGACCGGGACAATACCATCGATGTTTACATTTCCGACGACTATATGGATGTTTTGGCCGACGGTGTCTGGGAAAACTTCTTCACCGTGAAGCCGGAACCCCTGACGCGGGAGGAAAAACGTGCCTGGCTTAACACCATGCAGGGTGTGGCCTTAGGTTCCGACGCGTTCTTCCCCTTTGGGGACAACATTGAGCGGGCTCATCGCAGCGGTGTCCAGTACATCGCCCAGCCCGGCGGTTCTATCCGCGATGACAATGTGATTGAAATCTGTGATAAATACGGCATCGCCATGGCCTTTACCGGCATTCGTCTGTTCCATCACTAATATCTCTCTGAGAAAGGAAACTGGCTATGAAATTACTGGTTGTTGGCTCCGGCGGACGGGAGCACGCTCTGGTCACCAAACTGCTCCAAAACCCAAAAGTGGACGAGATTTTCGTTGCCCCTGGAAACGGCGGAATGAGCACCTGCTGCACTCCGGTGGACATCAAGGCCACCGATATTGAGAAAATGGTGGACTTTGCGGTAGAAAACCATATTGACTTCGCCGTCGTCGCTCCAGATGACCCGCTGGTCCTCGGCATGGTGGACGCATTGGAAGCGGCCGGTATCCCCTCCTTTGGCCCAAACAAAAAGGCGGCCATCTTGGAAGGAAGCAAGGTGTTTAGCAAAAACCTGATGAAGAAGTACGGCATTCCCACTGCTAAATACGAGACCTTTGACAGCGAAGAAACAGCTATCGCCTATGTGAAGGCGGAAAACACCTACCCCACCGTCATCAAAGCAGACGGCCTGGCTCTGGGTAAGGGCGTCATCATCGCCCAAAACGAGAAGGAGGCCATTGACGCGATTCACTCCATCATGGGTGATAAAATCTTTGGTGCATCGGGAAACCACATTGTCATTGAGGAGTTTTTAGAGGGCCCCGAAGTTTCAGTGCTGGCCTTTACCGACTCTCACACCATCGTCCCCATGGTGTCCGCCAAGGATCACAAACGGGCGCTGGACAACGACAAAGGGCTCAACACCGGCGGCATGGGCACCATTGCCCCCAACCCCTATTACACCGGTGAGGTGGCCAAGGAATGTATGGAAAATATCTTTCTGCCCACCGTCGAAGCGATGAACAAAGAAGGCCGGCCTTTTAAGGGATGCCTCTTCTTTGGCTTGATGATCACCAAAAACGGCGTAAAAGTTATTGAATACAACTGTCGCTTTGGAGATCCGGAAACCCAGGTAGTTCTGCCTTTGCTTCAGTCCGATTTGCTCACTATTTTTGAAGCGGTGCGTGATGAACAGCTTGCAGAGGTAGAGGTTAAATTCTCAAGTGGCAGCGCCGCCTGTGTAGTCATGGCTTCTGGGGGGTATCCTCGAAAGTACCAGACTGGTTACGAAATCGAAGGACTTGACAATAAGGGTCAAGCGCCCGGCGTCACTGTTTTCCACGCGGGAACCAAATTCGAAAACGGAAAATTTTATACTTCGGGAGGACGGGTCTTAGGCGTGACCGCTATTGGTCAAAACTTAGAGGAAGCCATTCAAAAGAGCTATGAGGCGGTTTCAAAAATACACTTTAAAGATGCCCATTACCGCAAGGACATTGGAAAAATCAAGTAGGGAAAAGAGGAAGCCATTTGGCTTCCTCTTTTCAATTTGACAAGAAAACGGTTTGGGTATATAATGAGCATATGTTCATTATAGATTGTTGTACAAGGGGTGATGCTGATGCCGCGGCCACAGAAATGTAGAAGGGTGTGTGCCCTTCCCAAATGCCGCCGCTTCGGCGCTTTGGACGGGCCTGATCCCGCTGTGATTCAGATGACAGTGGAAGAATTTGAGGCCATCCGTCTCATGGATTTAGAGGGCTGTACCCAGCAAGAGTGCGCAAACCAAATGAATGTGGCTCGCCCTACTGTCCAGCGCATTTACGCTTCTGCCCGTCAAAAACTGGCCCGGGCGCTAATAAACGGAAATACGCTGCAAATCGAAGGGGGAAACTACTCGATTTGTGACCGGCCTCCAAATAACTGTTCTGGGTGCCGGCGAGCGACAGGAAAGCCGCCTTTGAAGCAGCATTTGAAAAAAGGAGAAAAGGTTATGAGAATCGCAGTACCAACCGAAAATGGAAACGTCTTTCAGCATTTTGGAAAATCTAAGGAGTTTACCTTGTTTGACGTGGAGGGAAAGGAAATCATCGGTAAGCAGGTATTAAGCGCCGGTGAAAACGGACATTCCGCTTTAGCCGGATTGCTGTCCCAGAACCAGGTGGATTTGCTCATCTGCGGCGGCATCGGAGCGGGAGCACGAGTGGCCCTTGGACAAGCTGGTGTTCAACTGGCGGCAGGCGTCAGCGGGACAGCGGATGGGGCTGTTCACGCTTATATTAACGGTAGCCTGCTGTTTAATAATGACGCGACTTGTGATCACCATCACGGCGAGGAGCACCACTGTGGGGAAGAACATCATTGCGGCGGACATTGTCACTAAAAGATAAAAGCGCCTGGAAAAATCCAGGCGCTTTTCATGTATTTATTGGGCAAGTTTAGAATCGTACCGGAAGGGTTCATTGATATCCAGTTCAATGTGGCCGGACATATAGGCCCCTCCGTCGATGGAATAATACACCTCTGAGCAGGAAGGGTGATTTTGGAGAAGGGTTTCTGCAATCGAAATCAAGCAAGTGTTTTCGTCTGTGGAGCCCATGGAGACGGCTGGAATGGAATTGCCGGCAAAATCGATGTGAAGGCCTGTTCCCTCCTCCTCAATGGAATTGATGATGATTTTAAATTCGTTTCCCCCTGCCTCAAAGGCGAATCGGTCGTTGAGAATTTCAATCAATTGTTCATCGGTGACTGCTGCCGCGTTGCTTTCTCCCTCTTCCACGGGAACTTTAGAAACCTGTTGGGTTTCGGGGTCATAAATCTGTACGGTCGGGGAAGAAGATTCCGGTGCCTCTTCCGATTCGCTGGAGGGCTGGGAAACCGAAGTATCACTAGAGCTGGGCTCAGACGGGGTATCACTGTTGTTACAGCTAGAGACTGCAAGGGCAGTGAGCATAATTGCTGCGATAATCAAACTTAACTTCTTGTTCAAGATTTTCAGTCCTTTCTATCAGGATTTGTTGGCAACCGGACAAAATTGACCGGTGCGACAGGATACGAAACTTTAAAATAAGCTCTGTGCGAGTGACATTACAAATATCGAGTTTCCTACGCCTATTATAACATAATCCCCTTAAAATCCAATAGAAGACTGTGATTTTTAACCGAGTTGTAATAATTTGACGCCAATTATCCACTAGATACCTTTTTATCAGTAGTGAAACCCAAAATGAGAAAATAGATGACAATCAGTAAAAGGGTAAAATTTCCGGTTCTGCAAAACAGGAGAAAGCCGCCTATAACAAGGGAAAAATCGGCGATCCATG
The DNA here is from genome assembly GCA_904396495.1 of uncultured Oscillospiraceae bacterium. Taxonomy (GTDB): domain Bacteria; phylum Bacillota; class Clostridia; order Oscillospirales; family Ruminococcaceae; genus Fumia. The sequence goes on along the minus strand of CAJFOJ010000004.1, from coordinate 52,997 downwards.
AAATCATTGTGCTAATGGACGCACCCATCCGCGGATCAAATTTCCAATCTAGTAGCAACTGAAGGATTTGCCCGCCGTCGAGGCCCTGAAGAGGTAGAAGATTAAAAAAACCTAAAATCAGGTGGAAAAAGGCGGGAACCGGTAGCCTTAGCAGCCACAATGCCAAAAAGCAGATAAAATTCACCGCACTTCCGCTGATCAGAAAAAAGACTTCTCGTTTGATAGGGTACATCTGCCTTTTGGGGATCAGCCGGATTCCACTGTATTCAAAGTGAAGCTCCAACGGAGGACACTTTTTTACTAAAAATGCCGCCAAATGGCCTAATTCATGGAGTATACTGGCGCTGATACACCACATACCCCACGGGTTTTGCCCGATGGCAAAAAAAAGGCAAACAACGGCAACAAAGGAAAACCAGATATAGACCCTGACCTTTCCCAACTGAAAAGACAGCATTATCAACGGCCCTTTCTTTTAAGATCAATCGGTTGTTTGGGCCAATTCCGGTTCCGGAATCAGGGTGAGCTTTTCCCCGTCGCCCAGAATCCACAGTGGATCGTACCGAATGCCGTGTAAACGGATTTCAAAGTGAAGATGATCGCCTGTTGCCTCTCCCGTATGTCCTACCAGGGCGATTTTTTCTCCCCTTCCAACCAGGTCTCCCTTCTGGACAAGCAATTTGCTGCAATGGGCGTACAAGGTGGAAAAACCGTTGTAGTGATCGATGACTAAATAATTTCCGTAGCTGTCATGAGTGTCGGCTACTTGGACAATTCCTCCCACTGCGGCAAAAATCATCGTTTTTTCCGGTGCTGCTAAATCCAGACCATAATGAAAATCCAATTGCCCGCTGATCGGATGGTAGCGATACCCAAAGGGGGAGGTGAGGCGGGCCTCCTGTAAGGGGAGGGCAAGGGGCATCGTCGTACAGATCGGGGAAAAAGAGGCGTTTTGTGGGGGAGGCATATTTTCAAAACACAATTCGGGAACCGATTTTCCCCCGCAGAGCAGCAAGGCGAAATATAGCCCCAAAAGGCCGCGTATAAAGCGCTTAAACAATAGACGTCCTTCTTTCTATCGAGATTGTCACCAATATTATCTTATGAGAAATAAGGCCTTTTTAGAAGGCGGGATAGAAAACCAAAGGGCTGTTTCCATCCACTTTGTGCAAATTGTTCCATTTTAAATCCAGGCATGATATGGTATAATTGCCTTGCAATAATTCGGTAGAAGGTTCTGAATGAATGTTAAAAACCAGATAGGAGAGAAAAGTTTTGAAAAAGAAGCGAGTTGGCAATCAAGGCAATATGACGGACATGACGCAAGGAAATCCCTATCGGTTAATTTTTTTATTTTCCCTTCCCTTGCTTTTTGGAAATGTTCTGCAACAGCTATACAATATGGTGGACAGTATCGTCGTAGGCAATGTGATTGGCGACAAGGCGCTGGCCGCCGTGGGGACGGGCTTTCCCATTATTTTTATGATGAGTTCCCTCTTCATGGGAATTGGGGTGGGGGCTACTGTGATGATCTCTCAATTTTACGGGGCAAGGGATTTCAAGCGGGTCAATGAAACAGTGGGAACCATTTACACCTCCATGATCGTCGGCATCATTCCTCTCTCCCTCATCGGTATTTTTGCCAGTAAACCGCTTTTACAGTTGATTCAGGTGCCGGACGACGGTACGCTTAGTATGGCTCACACCTATATGATCATCATTTTTATCGGCATGATCGGGAGCCTTGGATACAACATCAACGCAGGAATTTTGCAGGGACTTGGGGATAGTAAAACTTCTCTGCTTTTTTTGGCGGTGGCCACTGTCATCAATATTGTATTGGATTTGCTGTTTGCCATCCCGCTAAAAATGGGGGTGGCAGGCGTGGCGCTTGCGACCATTATCGCCCAAATATCCTCTTGGGTGTTCGGCATTCAATTCATCAATAAGCAGTATGACTTCATCCACATCCGTCTTTTCCCCTTTTTCTTTGACAAACAGCTTTTTAAGGAAGCGATTAAGCTGGGAATTCCCTCCGGCATCCAGCAGGCCCTCTTTTCGGTGGGGACCATGGTCATGCAGTCACTGGTTAACAGCTATGGTTTTAACTTTATGGCCGGTTTTAACGGTGCCAATAAAATCGACACCTTTGCCTTTATGCCGATTCAAAGTTTCGCCGCTGCGATTACTACTTATACAGGACAAAATATTGGGGCGGGAGACCATTCGCGGGTATATGAGGGAATCCGGGCGGGGACAGTGATCACAGTCGGTTCCAGTGTCCTCATCGGCGCTGCTTTGTATCCAATCAGCGGCTTTTTGATGCAGATGTTTAGCAAGAGTCCGGATGTCATTGACGCTGGAATTTCCTACCTTCATTGTGTTTTGCCCTTTTATTTTTTGTTGGCCTTTATGTTTATATTTAACAGCACACTGCGCGGAACAGGTGAAACCATTGTGCCGATGATTGCTTCCTTTGTAGCTCTTTGGTTTGCCCGGGTGCCCATCGCCTACTTCATCGCCGAACACTGGGGAAAAAATTACTTGTTTTTATCCTATGGTTTCGGTTGGGCACTGGGAAGTCTGATTGCCGGGATATATTTTGCCACTGGGCGCTGGAAACGAAAAAGCTTGGTCAGCCACTCCTAAACGTTCATTGAGACATATAAAAACCGCCGGTTAAAAAACCGGCGGTTTTGTCTATACTTGAAACAAAGTACATCCCATGGCGCGAAAGTGCTCAATCTTTTCCCGGATTAGTTCTTCCGACACACGGTAGGCTTTTGCAAAACAGGTGATACACAAAAAATCCTCAGCCCCCCGATTGACCATCCGCTTATAGATGGCAATTTCGTCTGGGGTCAATACACGCCCACAATTTCTACAGCAATTTTTCAAGGAAAATCACCTTCACAATATTCTTATTTCACCTTGACCAGTTTGCCGCGGTATACTTTGCAGCCGTGGGCCTTCAATTGTGGAATAAATACATCCCGTTTGACGCCGATATTCTCTCCTGTGAGCACATCGGTCAGTTCTAAACCATACCCACTGTCATAGGGAATCCCAAGATCATCAAAGGAAAAACCATAGGTGACAATTTCCCTGTCGTCCTGCTCGGAGAAGTTGAAATACGCCAATGCAAATTCATTATTTGACAAATGGCGGAACATGATGTAATGATCCCCAGTATATGGATCCTTACTGTTGCTGACCACCATTGGCGCACGGCACTCCTCATCCTGGTCGATAGCGATCAATTCTTTGTTTAATAGCAGGTTGCGAGAGGCGTCGCTCATATTTCGCATATCTCCGCCCATCATTAACGGCACACCAAACATACACCACAGGGAGAAATGGGTTTCGTATTCCAAATCGGTACAGCCGCCAAAGCCCACATTCCCTTTACCGTACATGCCAACTACCAGCATATCGGGATCGTTAAAGCTTCCAGAGCTGGAGTATGGCAGATTTTCAATCTGGCTCAAGGCAAGCCCCTTAAAGGATTCGTAATTGTCCCGGATATCTCCAGTGGACCGGTACATATGGGCACCAATGGATTTCATCCATTTCCAGGGTTCTTCTCTCCCCCAGTTGCAGGCGGAGAACAATATCTCCCTGCCACTGGCTTTGAGAGCCATACTCATCCGGTGGTACCGGTGCTTACAATTGGCGGTTGACGGAAAGTTACAAAAATCGTATTTGAGAAAATCCACGCCCCAGTCTGCAAAGGTCTTTGCATCCAGATACTCGTGGTCAAAGCTGGAAGGGTAACCTGCGCAGGTCCACGTTCCGGCACAGGAATACATTCCAAATTTAAGCCCTTTACTATGGACATAATCGGCTACATATTTCATGCCGTGGGGAAACTTTTCAGGGTCGGGAACCAACAACCCGTTTTCATCCCGTTCCTTTAATGACCAGCAGTCGTCGATGACCAAATATTCATATCCGGCTTCCAAAAAGCCCTCGTTTGCCATGACGTCAGCTGTTTCAAAAATCAACTTTTCATTGATATCGGCTCCAAAGGTATTCCAGGAGTTCCACCCCATGGGTGGTGTTTTTGCCAACATATTGTATTGCCCCTTTCACACTTTCTATTGAAAGCTTTGTCTCTCTTATTATAGAAGAGGCGGCTAGAATGTCAATACTGAATTAAAAAAAGAGAAAAATAATTGAAAAAATGGTAAAAAAGTGCAGTTATAAAACCCCATTACTGGATTTTTCCGGCAATGGGGTATAAATATAGCCAATCTATCACATCTGATTCCATAAGCAAAAATTCTCATAAAATACAAACGACTACTCTTAAACTGGATGATATCACACCTGTTCACCAATGGTGTCCACCCGAAGCAGATTGGTATTCCCGGAAATTCCAAGGGGAATACCGGCAGTGGTGACTACCAGCTCGCCCTTCTTGACCAAACCGTGTTCCATGACCTTGTCATAAGCGTGGGCAAACAGCTCGTCGGTGGTTTTTTTCTCATCCACCAGGATAGGGGTCACACCCCAAACCAAATTTAATTGGCGTACGGCATACTCCCGTGGCGAGCAGGCAATTACATCACATTTGGGCCGATATTTAGAAATCTGGCGGGCGGTGCGGCCATTAACGGTAACGGTGATAATATAGTTTGCATCTAAGTCGAGGGCGGTGGTAACGGTAGCGTGGGAAATCGCATCAGTCACATCGGGGTCCCGTTGGGCAGGTCTGGTACGGAAACGGTTAGCATAATCAATGTCTGCCTCCGTACGCTCGGCAATGGCTACCATGGTCTTCAGCGCTTCAACAGGGTGCAATCCTGCGGCGGTTTCTCCAGAAAGCATCACAGCACTAGTACCGTCATAAACTGCATTGGCAACGTCGGTAATCTCAGCGCGGGTAGGACGTGGATTCTTCATCATGGAGTCCAGCATCTGGGTCGCCGTAATTACCTGTTTGCCAGCATTATACGCACATTTTATCAACTTTTTTTGAATGGCTGGAATATTTTCATAGGAAATCTCAACTCCCATATCTCCGCGGGCAACCATGATTCCGTCGGCCACCTGGATGATCTCATCCATATTAGAAACGCCTTCGGAGTTTTCGATTTTAGCGATAATTTTTATGTGGGAACCACCGTTGTCATCGAGAATTTTCCGCATCTCCCGAATATCGTCGGCGGTTCGCGTAAAGGATGCCGCCACAAAATCGAACCCTGTTTGAATACCAAAAAGCAAATCTTCCCGGTCCTGATCGCTGATAAAGGGCATGGATAACCTCGTATCAGGAACGTTTACTCCCTTCCGGTTGGAAATGGGACCGCCGTTTAAAACCTTGCAGTGGATTTCCGTTTTTTCCACCGAGGTGACAATCATATCGATTAACCCGTCATCGATGAGAATATGAGTCCCTTCGTTGACGTCCTGGGGAAGTCGATCAAATGTCACAGACACCCTTTGATTGTTTCCGAGAATATCTTTGGTAGTGAGGGTAAACTCCTGGCCTTCTTGCAGTTCCGTCCTTCCATTTTCAATGAGGCGCAGGCGGATTTCTGGCCCACGGGTATCCAGTAAAGTGGCTACTGGGAGGTTTAACTTTCTCCTCACCCGGTCAACCCGCTCATAACGCTCTTTGTGTTCAGGATGAGTTTGATGGGAAAAATTGAAACGTGCGACATTCATGCCGGCTAACATCAGTTTTTCGATCATTTCCTCGCTGTCGCAGGCGGGGCCCAAGGTACAGATAATTTTTGTTTTTCTCATAATAACAATCATCCTTTCTTTTTACAGGCCTATTTTTAGCCGGTCTGCCGCGGCATTAAATTATAACAGGGTAAATGGTAGGAACAATTCTGACTTGGTAAACAAGTACAAAACCGAGTACAATGAATTGCTGAATTTAAATAAAAGAAATTCTTATTAAAAGGTTTCCCAAATCTTTCCCATTATATTATATTAAAAGACTTTTAAAAAGTCCAGCTTTATTGTGTCAAAAGTCTGTAAAAAATATAAAATCGTTTTTGATTGCGGTAATATACAATGTATTTTCCTAAAATTTATGCATGATTGCCATTGATTTATCCTAGCGTTTTTCATATACTCAAAGTGTATTAATCAAACTAGTACAGATAATACGCAGGAGTGCCATTCAAAGAAAAGCCATCCTTTTTCGAGGTGAGGGCATGTTTCAGATTAATCTAAAAAACGGCGAAGCCATCTATTTACAGTTAAAAGAACAGGTGGTGAAGTTTGCTTGTATGGGTGTGTTAAAGCCCAATGAGCAGCTTCCTTCTGTTCGGGTATTAGCCAGAGAGCTGGGGATCAATCCCAATACTGTCTCCAAAGCCTATCAAGAACTGGAAAATGAAAAAATCATCTATTCGGTTTCCGGCAAGGGAAGTTTTGTCACCGACGATATTTTTTCTGTTCAGTCAGTAAAACAGGAGGTTTTGGCGGACTTTTTAAAAATTGCGGGAAAAGCAAAGCAGTTTGGGGTATCTCAGAGCGAGCTGGAGGGCATAATCGAGACGGTTTATGCGGATGGAAGGACAGGTGAGGACAAGTGATTCAAATGAACCAAGTGGAAAAACGGTTTGGCGAAGTGAGAGCACTGGATCACATCAGCATGGAAATTCGGAAAGGATCGATTTACGGTTTAGTAGGTTCTAATGGCGCTGGTAAATCTACCTTATTGCGATTGATTGCGGGGGTTTATGCTCCAGATGGAGGCAAAGTTTTAGTAGAAGGGAAAGAGATTTTTGAAAACCCGGAAATGAAGCAGAAAGTCTTTTTTGTATCTGATGAGCCTTATTTTATTGGCCAGTATACGCTCCACAATATGGCGGATTTTTACTGCCGATTTTACCCTAACTTCAACCTAAGCCTGTATCAAGAACTGTGCGAGCTTTTCCACCTTCCTGCCGACAAGAAAATTGCCACCTACTCCAAGGGGATGAAGCGGCAAAGTGCGTTTTTGTTAGGAATGTCTACCATGCCGGACTATCTGCTGTTAGACGAGTGCTTTGACGGCTTAGACCCGGTAAAACGACAGGTGGTGCGCAAGGTCCTCTCTGACGCCATGGCCGACCGGCAGATGACCGCTGTCATCTCATCTCACAACCTGCGGGAACTGGATGAAATCTGCGACACAGTGGGAATTCTGCACAAAGGTGATTTGCTCTATAGTAAGCAATTGGACGACCTACGAGGAGAGGTCCACAAAATTCAGGTGGTGTTTGCATCCGATCTATCAAAAGAACAGCTGTCCCAAACCGTGTCCCTCATGTCTTATCAAGCTGTTGGGCGTTTTTTGACGCTGATTGTCAAGGGAAATTTAGCCGAAATCGAAGAAAAACTCAATCCGTTGCGGCCGCTGGCGCTGGAGGCGCTTCCGCTGACATTAGAAGAAGTATTCCTGTACGAAATGGAGGTGAAAGGGTATGACGCCAATGTTATCTTCCATTAAAAGCAACCGGATGAGTAGCGTATTTACCCACAACCTACACCGATATAAAAGTATATGGATACTCTATGCCATCCTTATGTTTTTACTCATGCCCCTGGCCCTGTTGCTGTCTGCGTTGTCAAATTCCGCCGCCGGACGGGTCTATATTCCCACTGAAGCGTTGTTCCATCTGCTGGCTTTGGGGATGAGCATTGCGTTACCCCTCATTCTCTTTCAGTACATCAACAACCGGCAAGCGGTAGATGTCTTTCACTCCCTGCCTGTCAGCAGAAAAAACCTTTTTTGGGGGAATTACCTGTTTGGTCTAACTGTTTTGCTCATTCCCTACCTGCTGTTTGGCGGGGTTACAGTGGCAATTCAGAGTTTTCTCAACGATTTTGTCGCCCTACAGGTGGATTATCCCTTGATCTTTATGGCGATGATCTGCTTTTACAGCACCATGGTCTTTATCATGGTTAACTGTGGTACGTTGTTTGAAAGCATCACCTATTTTGGAATGCTGCATATCGGATATCCTCTCTTTTTATCTGCCGGCTTTTCCTTTGTTTCCTCCAATACCTATGGATATCCGGCCCATTCGATGAATATCGTCAGCGACATTTTGTACAGCTTTTCTGCCGCGCGACAGCTTTTGTACTTTTACCCTGACTGGCAGTCCTACCAGTGGTGGAAGTTGCTCCCCCTGTTATTTATTGCTGTAATCGTCGCCTTCCTAGGCGCTTACCTGTATCAAAAGCGCAAAAGTGAAAGCGCTGGGCAAAGTTTTGCCTACGTTCCCCTATTTTACATTGGGAGTTTACTCATTTCCATTACCGTCGGTCTGGGAATGTCTTTGGCCTTGGGCGGCGAACAAATTTACTCCTATTTGTTGGGTATCTTGCTAGGGCTTATCACCTACTTTGCGCTGGACACCATTCGCAACCGGGGATTTCGTAAAATCGCTCAAACCGCTATCGTAGGCTGTGCTGCTGCCGTGTTGGCCACCGCCTTTTTCGCAATCAGCAACCTGACTCACACCTTTGGCTTTGAAACCCGTATACCCGCAATCCAGCAGGTAGAGGGCGTTCAAATTGAGTGGGATGCTCCAGGTTCCTACGCTTCCTCTGCGCTAAGGAGCAGCATCATTCTTTCCGATCGGGAAAGTATCCAAAGGGCTCTTGATTTTCATCAAAGCATAGTGGCCAATCTTGATACTTTACAGGAAAACCCGTCTTTTGATTCTGAAGCGACTTCCTCGCGTTTGCCGCCTCAGTACAAGTTTGTAGAATACACCCCCTATTCTTTTGATGACGGAACCTATTCTTCATTGGACTATGGGGAGTGCCAGGTGCGGATTACCTATACGCTTCAAAATGGATTTAAAATGTACCGGGAATACAACCGTTGCCCCTTTGTACTAACAAAGCCTTTATACCAAATTGCACAGAGTGAAGCTTATAAGCAGGGCTTTTTACAGTGGCTTGAAAAAGTGAATTTTGATCGGTTTGATTCTGTTTCGTTGTACAGTAACCTCTGTCAGGGCGCTGTTTCCTATTCGATGACGACAGAGCAGGCGGACGATTTAAAAAATGCCATTGAAACCGATATCCGAAACCGGGACAGCAGTTTTCACATGTCTCCTGTAGAAAGCCCCGTAGGATTTTTAGAGCTGTTCAACACCGCGGACGCATATATCGGCGTCCAGTTTTCCGTTTATCCAAGCGACAAATACATCCTATCCTTTTTACAGAGAAACGCTTTTGACTTTTTTGAGCCCTCCATTGAAGAAATTCCTGCCGTCGCCTATATTCCTAAGGAAGACCGGCAAACACTGATGCAATATCCCGATAAAACCGGGCTTGTCTTTTTCTGCACGGGGCAAAGCGCTCAATACGACGAATGGATGCCGGAAAAGTACAGTGGACCGTATTTTTCCGACGTTTACAAGCCGGAATTTCACCTGCTCACCCAGGAGAAATTGGAATCACTTCTCACTATGATTACTCCCATCTATTTTTCAGAAACGCCCCACGACGTCGTCATTTTGGGAGGGACCAACTATTTAGTCTACCCACAATACGAGGATCAGGTGAGGGAGCTTATCCAAAGTGGAGCTTTATACTCGGAAGAGATGGAAGAACTTCCCGGTGCCGATACCAGAATTGCCTTGTAATAAAACCGATGCAGCCTTGGAATTCGGCTGCATCGGTTTTCCTTTTTATCTAGTTTTAGCTTCTTTCTATTGCCCCTCAAATGAAAGTATTGTATAATAGCGGATAGAGGAAATCGCTTTATAAAGGCATTCAAATAAGTTATATGCTGGGAAAGGGGAACGAGGTTGTGATCTGTATTACGGGGGATCTCCACGGAGATTTTGACCGTCTCTGTGTGCCGGAACTGAAAAAACTCAAAAGCCGGGACGTGCTCATCGTCTGCGGCGATTTTGGATTTGTGTGGGATGGCTCCAAAGAAGAACAGAAAATATTAAAAAAAATCGGCAAGCGCCGCTATGATACCCTTTTTGTCGAAGGATGTCACGACAATTACGAGTTATTAAAAGAATACCCCGTCGTCGCTTACAAGGGAGGCAAGGCGCGGAAAATCAGCGGCAACCTCTACCAGCTCATGCGTGGGGAAATCTATGAAATAGACGGCAGGTCAGTCTTTGCCTTTGGCGGCGGGGATTCCAAGGAGCGTGCTCTCGACCTAAACGATGTGGAAAAGGCATTCTGGGAGGAAGAACAGCCCTCTGTCCAGGAAACCCAGCATGCATTAGATCAGTTGGCCGCCCACCGCAATCGGGTGGACTTTATCGTCACTCATGACGCCCCGGGGACCATTAAGCAGTTCCTATATATGGATGACAATGAGCTAAGCTTTATTCACAGCCTTTTTGACGAGGTGGCGAGCCGTTGCCAATTTACCCATTGGTATTTTGGACGGTACCATCTGGACAAGCCGGTTCCTCCCCGGTACACAGCCGTATACCGGCAGATTATTAAGATCGAATGATTTCAATGAGCTTTAATATCACGAACAGTACCGGCTGGTGAATTAGATAAATCCACAGGGTGTATCTTCCCGCCAGCGCCAAAAATGGCAAGTGGGTATTATAAGCCCACCTGGGGATTTCGCGGTTTCGGTACCAAAGGGCGAAAAATCCCCCCGCAAAAAAGCAGAACATCCAGGGGAAAAGGGGATAATAATCCCCGGATACAAAGCCTTCTGACATGACGCCAAAGGGGAAAAACACTTCGGTTTGATAAAAAATTTCAGGGATGGAGATTTCCAGCAATGTAGGGATTCCTACATATCCCTCTTTTGCTCCCCAGGTGAGCAAAAACATCACTGCGCACAACACGATTCCCCACAAGGGCCTCTTCATCTTTTGAAGCAGCGGTTCCAGCACGCCGAATAGAATCATACAGGTGCCTAACAGATGCAAAATGCCAAACCGGATGGGCATTTGAGGCATAAATAAAGCGGTGACGCCAGTGACCAGAAAAGCCGCCCCCATGCAGTAAACGCCCCGTCGCAGGTTATTTCTCGACAAAAGACAGCTGATACCGGAAAGGAACATAAAGAGTCCCGCAAATATGTCTCGAATAAAATTGATCGGGCCGGAATCGAAGATGGGAATTGATAGGATTTGCCCTTGAATCAAGTCATATAAAAAATGGTAGATCACCATACAGACGATTGCGAATCCGCGAATTTCATCCAGTAGGACGATCCGCTTCTTTGGAAGGTTGTCCATTGGAGCCGTCACTTCCTTTCAATGCGCCGCTTCTCTTCTATATACGTTGACGCTCTCTATAGCAAGTTTAAAAAACAGTGTCGCAGCGGGTATTTTGTTCCCGCTATTGTTTAATTAAGCAGGCATGTGCATCCGTAATATGGGGTGCAACTATTATTTTACAATTTACTTTTTCAAAAGGCAATGCCTTTTGAAAACATTTGAATGGATTTTCCATATAAAATGCGGGAAAAAGAAAGCAAATTATAAAAAAACTATGAAACTACTTTGCATTTAGAGGAAAATATAATATAATTATAGTATATATGCAAAAAAACTGTCTCATTTTGCCGGAAGGGCCTTCAAATAGGCAGTTTTTGCAGAAAAAATGTGGCTTTACCGCCGCATTAGGGGGAAAAGGGTATGCTCAATAAAGTGAAAGTCGTCATCTGCGGGAAAAGTTATAACCTGCAGACGGAAGAAAATCCGTCCTATGTCATCACGCTTGCCAAAGACCTGGACAAAAAAATCACCCAGTTTATGGACGAAAACGAAAGCGCGAGCCTTACTTCCGCCGCCGTTATGGTGGGACTCTCTCTTCTGGACGACAACATGAAGTCAGTCTCCGACGTGGACAATATCCGCGCACAGATCAAAGGCTATGTGGAAGAGGCCACTAATATGCGTATCGAGGCAGATCAGCTCCGCAAAGAGCTCGACGCACTCAAAAGTGAAAACGAGTCCTTAAAAAATGACTTAGGTCTTCGCTCCCTCCGAGACAAAGTGGATAACAGCTAAACTGAAACCAATTCGAAAGGCGGGCCCTTGAATTGAACAAAGTGGAATTATTGGCGCCCGTCGGTTCGATGGAAGCATTAAAGGCCGCTGTGCGCTGTGGAGCAAACGCGGTTTACTTGGGGCAAAAAAATTTTAGCGCCCGCAAAAACAGCCAGAATTTTAGTGAGGACGAGCTTTATGAGGCAGTGACATACGCTCATCGCTGTGGAGTCCAGGTGCACCAAGCGCTGAATATCCTGGTATTTGATCATGAATTGGATAACTTAAAGCATTGCATTAAAGTGGCTTGCAAAGCAGGAGTTGACGCCTTTATTGTGCAGGATATCGGCGTTGCATCCATTGTCAAAACTTTAGCGCCGAGTGTGGCTCTCCACGCTTCGACCCAGATGGCAATTTGTTCTCCTGCCGGCGTCAAAGCAGCGGAAGATATGGGCTTTTCCCGTGTGGTGCTGGCCCGGGAACTCTCGCGGGAGGAAATTGTTCACATTCGGCAAAGCACCTCGTTAGAATTGGAAGTATTCGTCCATGGGGCGCATTGCATGTGTGTTTCAGGGCAATGCTATATGAGCGCTTTATTCGGTGGAAAAAGCGGCAACCGGGGGCAATGCGCCCAGCCTTGCCGCCTGCCTTTTACTGCAATGGGAAAAGGGGAAAACGTCCTCTCCCTCAAGGATATGAGTTTGGTGGACAAACTTCCACTCCTGCGAAAAATAGGTGTAAATTCGGTAAAAATCGAAGGCCGGATGAAGCGGCCGGAATACGTGGCCGCTGCCGTGACCGCCTGCCGTAAGGCATTGGATGGAGAACAACCCGACCTTGCAGCTTTACAGGCAGTCTTTTCCAGAAGCGGATTTACCAGTGGCTATTTTGACGCCCAATTGGACAAATCCATGTTTGGGTTCCGAAAAAAAGAAGACGTGGTCGCAGCAAATGAAGTCTTAAAGCCCCTTGCCCAGTTATATCATAGGCAGACTCCCCTGATTCCGGTGTCAATGACTTTTGTTATGAAGAGGAACAAACCCATTCGACTGGAAATCCACGACCTGGACGGGCACACGGTTTGGGCGGAGGGGGAAATCCCTCAAGAAACCATGGGGAACGCGGCGACCGCCGACATCTCCAAAAAATTCCTCTCTAAACTGGGGGGAACCCCTTACTATTTGGAGGACTTTGACGCTGAAATAGACAGCGGCTTGACACTTCCTTCCGCCGCTTTTAATAGTGTCCGCCGGGAGGCTGTTAAAAAGTTGGATTTGCTCCGTGGCGGAATGCCGGTGGAATTTTTGGATTGCCCTCTCCCCCAGGTGGAAACTATTGCCCAAACCGGGCCTCTCGTTTACTGGGGAAAATTTCTGCGATACAATCAGATTCCCTGGGACACAGAGCCGTATTTGGATAAAATTTTGCTCCCGCTTCATGAGGTGGAAGCGCATCAAGAGGAATTATTTCCCTATTGTGATAAAATTATACTGGTTGCGCCCCGATATGCTTTTCACAGGGAAGAAAGGGCTTTGACACAGTTAAAACGGTTACGGCAGGTGGGATTTACCTCGTTGTATTGCGATAACCTTTCCCACATAACCTTGGGAAAACAGGCGGAAATGCAGCTCTTTGGCGGTTCATTTTTAAACCTTGCCAATTCCTACAGCCTGAAAGTTGGCAAAAATTTGGGGCTTCGATCGGCGATGGTTTCCATTGAAGCAAAATTGGACTGGATCCGGCAACTAAAGACACCGTTGGCAATGGGGATGGTAGGCTACGGCCATCTGCCGTTGATGGCCGTGCGCAACTGTCCCGTCAAGGCTCAAATCGGCTGTAAGGCTTGCGGGAAAAAGGGGTATCTTATCGATCGCAAAGGACTTCGATTTCCGGTGCGTTGCGACGAGGAAGTAAGTTTTATTTACAACCCGTTGCCCCTCTCCATCAGCGACCGGCAGCGCGAAATTTCAAATATCCACTTTATCCTGCTGGATTTTACCATCGAAGAAAAAAAGCAGGCAAAAGAAATTGTAGAGGCATTCCAGCAGGGACAAAAACTTTCGCAGGAATGCACCCGCGGATTGTACTACCGCGGCGTAGAATGAGGTATCCCTATTATGAAACTCAAAATCAAATGTATGCGCGCTGGTGCTGTAATACCCAAACGGGCTACGGCGGAAAGCGCGGGGCTCGATTTATCTGCTCTTTTGGATCAGGATGTGATCATTCGCCCCGGTGAAATCGTGAAAATACCCACAGGTATCGCCGTCGGTTTGGAAGTGGGAACGGTGGGGCTTATTTATCCTCGCAGTGGATTGGCCTCCAAACACGGCATCACTTTGGCCAACTGTGTCGGCGTCGTCGACAGCGATTACCGAGGCGAAATTTTAGTTCCGGTCACAAACCACTCAAATACCCCCTTTACCATTCACAACGGCGACCGTATCGCACAACTGGTCGTTTCCCCTATCCTACTGCCTGAAATCGAGGAAGTTGTGGAGCTGGACGACACTGCAAGAGGTTCTGGAGGCTTCGGTTCAACCGGACGTGAAAAGCTATCATGAAAAGAGGAGACGAATTGAAAAAAACACTGCTATTTCTGTTGTTTTTGCTGTCTGGGATTATCCTTGGAACCATCATCACCAATCTGGCGCAGGACGTTTCCTTTTTAAAATGGCTCTGCTGGGGGGATTCCATTGGAGTTGGGTATCCAAATCCAGTGTCCATTGATCTGGCGATTGTCAAACTCAATTTCGGATTTGTGTTAGAAGTCAACATTGCAAAGCTTCTCTGCATCATCAGTTCCATCCTCATCTATGCAAAGGTGGCGAGAAAAATTTGATGGAAACGAAGCGTTTTATATTGGCCTCTCGTTCACCGCGCAGAAGGGAATTGCTGCGTCTCATTATCCCCGAGTTTTCGGTGGTTCCCTCTCAGTTTGACGAAGAACCACTCATGAAGCAGTGCCTTTCTCCGGAACAACTAGTCGAAAAGCTTTCTTTTGAAAAGGCCCAAGAGGTTTTTCTAAACGGCAACCAGGGTACTATTGTCATCGGTGGGGACACCGTGGTGGTGTCTCCAGATAATTGCATATTCGGCATACCCAAGAATCAGGAGGAGGCATTTCATATGCTATCCGCTTTGTCTGGGAAAGCCCATCGTGTCCTAACCGGGGTGACTATCTATGGGCAAATCAGCCGTTCCTTTGTCTCCTCGACAGAGGTTGTATTTTTTCCTTTGTCCCCGCAAGACATCAACGAATATCTAGACACTGGCGAGCCCTTTGATAAAGCGGGTGCTTATGGAATTCAGGGGTATGGCAGCACTCTGGTCAAAGAAATCCATGGGGATTACTTTAATGTCGTCGGGTTCCCTGTCGCTCGTTTTAAGCGGGAACTGCGGGATTTTATCGGAAACGGGGGCATTTTTTAAAAAAAGATTGTGTAATACCCTTTAAAAGGTTATAATAAAAATATTGGTAAAAGGAAGGCCGCGTAAATAGAGAAACGGCCGTATCGAGAGGAGTAGCACTTATGTTTTCAAAAGATATCGGCATTGATTTGGGGACAGCCAATACCCTGGTCTATATGAAAGGAAAGGGCATTATCATCAGGGAACCCAGCGTCGTCGCCGTGGATATTAAAAACGACAAGGTCAAATGCGTGGGCCAGGAGGCTAAGGATGTCATCGGCAGAACCCCCGGTTCCATTGTCACAGTGCGGCCATTAAAAGACGGCGTCATCGCCGACTTTGATATTACAACCAGCATGTTACAGGAATTTATTCGCAAAGCGATTGGAAAATCTTTCTTTACGCGGGCACGGGTTGTCATCTGTATCCCCTCCGGCGTCACCGCAGTTGAACGCCGGGCCGTCCGTGATGCCACCGAACAGGCGGGTGCCAAACGGGTTGCCATCATAGAAGAACCCATGGCAGCCGCTATCGGCGCAGGTTTGCCGGTCGCCGAGCCCACCGGTTCCATGGTTGTCGATATCGGCGGCGGCACCAGTGAAGTTGCCGTCATCTCTCTGGGTGGCATCGTTGCGGCCAAATCAGTAAGAGTGGGCGGAGATGAATTCGACGCTGCTATCATCAACTTCATCAAGAAAAAGTACAACCTCCTCATTGGCGAGCGCACTGCCGAAGATATTAAAATCAACATCGGTTCTGCCTGTCCGTTAGAGGATGGAGAGCTGT
Source organism: uncultured Oscillospiraceae bacterium (assembly GCA_904396495.1). Lineage (GTDB taxonomy): Bacteria > Bacillota > Clostridia > Oscillospirales > Ruminococcaceae > Fumia. Next base: position 36,855 of record CAJFOJ010000004.1, on the reverse strand, counting down.
CAATGGAAATCAAGGGCAGGAACCTTTTAAATGGCCTGCCAGAAAACATCGTCGTCACCTCTGACCAGATTCGCAGCGCTTTGGAGGACCCGCTTAGTATGGTATTGGAGGCTATCCGCATCACCTTGGAGCGCACTCCTCCAGAATTGGCAGCGGACATTATCGACCAGGGCATTACGTTAACCGGCGGCGGAGCACTGCTTAAAAATCTCGATAAACTCATCAACCAGGAAACTGGCATGCCGGTTAAAATTGCGGAGGAGCCGTTGGATTGTGTGGCGAATGGCACCGGCATGGTGCTCGACAACATCGATCGCCTTACCGACATCCTCAGTGAAGAGGAAACCCACTATTAATTTCAAAAGGGAAGAGCGTTTTTACGGCAAACAGCTTATGCATGGTCTTCCATTAATGCATGGCGGCCTGTTGTCCCGTATGCTCTTTCCTTTTCGGCAATTCGATCTTTATCAGAAAGGGGTGGCGCCTTGCGCGATTTTTTCAGCAGCGTCCGCTTTAAAATTATCGCGGCCGTCTTGGCGGTTATTGTGGGCGTCATGCTCTATTCCGCCTCCACTGGCGGCTTGGCGACGATTCCGGAGAAAATTGTTTCTTTTATCGTCGTGCCCGCTCAAAAGGCGTCAGCAGCCCTTTCCGATTCAATCACCGATTTCTTTTCCATCTTTATCAATGCCAAAGCAAATCAAGAGGAAAATGAACAGCTCAAAGAGGAAATCTCAGAACTGCGAAAACAGATGGTAGATTATGAAAACACCAAAACGGAAAACGAGCGGCTCCGGGAAATTGTGGATTTAAAAGAGCAAAATCCAGATATACAGATGATTGACGCCGGCATTATCGGCCGAGACCCCTCCGATCGATTTGGTTCCTTTACCATTGACAAGGGAACCGTCCACGGCATTTCCAAATGGGATCCTGTCATCACCGGTGACGGATTGGTGGGGTATGTGGATTCTCTCGGGCCTACTTATGCCAAGGTCGTCACTATATTGAGCCCCGAAATTAACGTGGGCGCCGTGGAAATCCGCACTAAGGAAACTGGCAACCTGACCGGGGAAATTACATTGGCAGATAAGGGCCTAGCCAAATTGGAGCTGCTTCCCAAAAACACTGAAGTAAAACAGGGCGACATTATTGTCACCGCTGGAACCAGCGGATACTACCCCCCTGACTTGGTCATCGGTACCGTGGAGGAAGTTGCTCTAGAAGAATCTGGCATTACAGCCTGGGCTAGCATTAAGCCGGTGTCCGATATTTACGAAATTAAGCATGTGTTTGTACTAACCGACTTTTTGGGCAAACAGGATCACGAATCCTCTCAAGATGAAAGCGAGGGGACGTGATGACGCTGGGCAAAACTTCAAAAGCGGTAATTAAATGGGGAATTTATGCGGTATTGCTACTATTGCTTTACTGTATCCAAACCGCTCCCTCTCTTTTGACCATTCATCACGTCAAACCCGTTTTGCTCATTCCACTTGCCGTTTGTATTGCATTGTACGAAGGGGAAGTCGGAAGCGCTGTATTTGGCCTTGTTACCGGATTCCTCTGGGATTTTGCTTCTGGGAAGGTCTTTGGATTTTACGGCATGGTGTTGATGATCTGTTGCCTTTTGGCAGCGCTTCTATCCATGTATTTGGTGCGAGTAAACGTGATAAATGCCCTGCTCGCCGTGGGAGCTGTAAGCCTTATCTGCAGCATCTGGAACTTTTTATTTTATTATCTCATCTGGGGATTTAGCGGGGTTTGGCTCAGTTTTGTGCAGCTATTGTTCACCTCCTTGTACACGACCGTTTTTGCTGTGCCCTTGTTCTACCTCATCCGGCTGATCGCCACAAAATTCAATACCATGATCCGAACATAGATAATCGTCAGCGGCATCGGAAGTATTGTGCCGTTGGCGAGTCTTTTTTCCTTTATTTTTGAGGAAGGAGCGTACTGTACATGAAAACCGCCAAAAAACCAACCGAACGGAACCGATTGGTCGTACTTTCTATTTTGGCTGCCGTTTTCTCGGCCTTTTTCGTCCTATTGCTGATGTCCTACCAAATTGTACAGGGTGAAGAGTTCAACCAACAAACCCATCAAATGACCAGCAGTAAACTGCCCATCAAGGCCGCCCGCGGTGATATTGTGGACTGTAACGGCGTAGCGTTGGCGGAAAATAAGGCGGGCTTTAACATTGTGTTCCAATACGCCTTTCTCCCCCAGGATGAACAAAACGACATTATAAGAGAGCTGGTGGAGCTCTGCGAGGAAAACGGCGTAGAATGGAACGACCCCCTTCCCATTACACGAACCGGCGCCCCAGAGTTTATGGACGATCAGGAAAAGGAAATTGAAACTTTAAAGAAAAAGTTAGAACTCAATGTCTACGCCACTGCAGAAAACTGCATGTATTACCTGTTGGATACCTTTGGCATCGAAGGCTACGACGACGAAACTGCCCGGAAAATCGCGGGAGTACGCTACGGCATGGTCATCTCTGATTTTTCCATTAACAATAATCAATATGTATTTGCCCAGGATGTCCCCATTGAATTTGTTCTAAAAATGAAAGAAATGTCCCATCAATTTCCCGGTGTGGACGTAGTGGAAGAGGATATCCGCACCTATCCAAATGGAGACCTTTTGCCCCATATAGTCGGTACTATCGGCGCCATGTACGCGGAGGAATACGAAGACACCTACAAAGATCTAGGGTATAAAATGAATGACCAAGTGGGCCGTTTCGGCATTGAACAGGTCATGGAAACCACTCTCCATGGGGTGGACGGTGTCCGTGCAGTAGAGCAAAATAAAAATGGAGACATTATCAGTGAGGAAGTGACCCAGGCCCCTCAGTCCGGAGACAAAGTGGTTCTCACGGTTGACGCTGCTTTTCAGCAGAAGGTAAAGGATGCGCTGGAGGGACACATCGAATTGCTCCGCTCCCGCACAGATGGTAAGGGCAGCGATGTCAAGGCCGGTTCTGTTGTGGTACTGGATGTGAAAACCGGTGGGGTTCTAGCCATGGTAAACTACCCCAGCTATGATATCAATAATTACTTTTCCGACTATACAGAGCTTTTAAATACAGACAATAATCCCTTATTCAATCGGGCGACGGACGGCCTTTATCGTCCAGGCTCCACCTTTAAAACAGCAGTTGCAGTGGGAGCACTGGAGGAAGGTATCATTGATCCCAGTTCTACTGTCAACTGCCAGCATACCTATTATTACTACGATATTCTGCCCAATAACCAGTTCCGTCCTACTTGCCTCGGTTGGCATGGGGTAGTAAATGTTTCCAAGGCCTTGACAGAATCCTGCAATATCTTTTTTTACGATGTGGGACGCCGATTGGGGATCGACAAAATGAATGAATACGCCGGCCTTTTAGGGCTGGGAGAAGAAACTGGATTGGAAATCCCATCCAAGCAAGGGGCTTTATCCAGTCCAGCACGTTCTGAGGCTTTGGGATCGACCTGGTTTCAGGGCAATGTGGTACAAGCCGCCATCGGACAGATGGACACTTCGGTTACGCCGCTGCAAATGGCCATTCAGGCTATGACATTGGCCAATAGAGGCACCCGATACAAAGCCCATCTCATCAAAGAGGTGCGCAGTTACGATGATAAAGAAGTCCTCTCCACCACCGAGCCGGAAATCGCCTCCCAGGTTGAAATCCATCCGGAAAACTACCAAGCCATTGTAGATGGCATGATCGGCGCGGCGGAAAAGCTGGGCGGATCATATTCCCTGAGTAATTTAGAGTATCAGGTGGCCATCAAAACCGGTTCTCCCCAGGTGGACAACAACACGACAAACTCTGCCGTCATTGGTTTCGCCCCTGTAGACGATCCGGAAATCGCGTTCAGCGTTATGCTGGAGGAGGGGGAAAACGCCAACTACCTGGTGCGTCAAATTTTAGACGCCTATTACTCCACTCACGGCAAGGACAGTGCCTATGGCATCAAAGAGCAGCCGAAGGAGAATGCAGATGGAGAGAGCGGCGCTTCGTCCTCTCAGGAGGAAAATTCATCTTCTAACGAAAGCTCTCAAGAGGAGTAATGTGAAAATTTTTAAAAAGAGGTTTTCTGGCTATAGTATTCTTGCAAAATATATGGTAAAATGTAAGAAGGTTAGCGGTCAACAGCTATCCTTTTCTTGGAAATCGATAGGCTGCAATGCCGGACTCTATGCTTAGAAGCGAAAGGAAGAATTGCATGGCGCGAGTCCTGTCGGTTACTTCCGGCAAAGGCGGCGTGGGTAAATCCACATTGTGTGTCGGACTTGGAATGGCTTACGCTCTTCTTGGAAAAAGCGTTTTAATGATTGAATTCGATGTTGGCCTGCGTGGGATGGACCTGATGCTAGGCATTTCCGATCGGATTGTCTACGACTTGGGAGATCTGCTGGAGGGCCGCTGCAATATCAACAAAGCGATTGTGGAATCCCCGTGGAACCCAAACCTTAACGTCATCGTGGCGCCGGTTTCTATGGAGTCTTCCATCTCCATAGAAGATGTGAATATTTTGGTTGCAGGACTGCGCCCTCACTTTGATATCATCATTTTGGACACGCCTGCGGGGTTGGGATTTAGTATGCGCATTGCCTCTACGTCAGATTTGGCATTGGTGGTGGCAACGCCTGATTCGGTCTGCGTCCGGGATGGTGGCAAAGTAGTCGGCGCTTTACAGAAAGCCCATATGAACAACCACCGCCTGGTTATCAACCGGGTGAACAGCAAGCTGGTAAAAAAACAGATTGTCTCTGATTTGGACGAGGTGATTGACGGGGTGGGCTCTCAGCTAATCGGCGTTTTGCCCGAAGATCAGGAGATGCAGGTTTGCACCTCTAAAGGCCTCCCCCTAACAGAGGATACTCGCATCGTACGCATCTGCAAGGCCATCGCTTTGCGCATCGAAGGCGAATACATCCCCTTACTGGTGAATTAAGTTACCTTAAAATAAAAAACGACAAGGAGGAACAAAATTATGAATATCGGATTAATCGCACATGATTCAAAAAAAGAATTGATGGTGCAGTTTTGCATTGCGTATTGTGGCATCATGAGCCATCATAATCTGTGTTCCACCGGCACCACAGGCAAACTCATCGCCGAGGCCACCGGCCTTAATATCAAACGCTTTTTAAGCGGCTCTCAGGGTGGCGACCAACAGATCGCATCTCTCATTGCCTGCAATGAAATCGACCTGTTGCTGTTTTTCCGTGACCCGTTGACTCCCAAAGCCCACGAGCCCAACGAGACCACCTTATTGCGGCTCTGCGATGTTCACAATATTCCCATGGCGACCAACATCGCCACTGCTGAGGTCCTCATCCACGGACTGGAGCGCGGCGACCTAGATTGGAGAATGATTGTCAACCAAGGGCTGTAACGGTTCAAAAAACAATAGCGGATCGAAAGTAAGCTTATCGGACTCGATGAGCTTGTTTTCTTTGCCAAAAGACGTAAAAGGAGTTTCCATATGGCTTTAGAAATCAAATCCATCAAAGGGACCCAGGATGTGTTACCTTCTCAAAGTTATAAATGGCAGTTTGTGGAGCGGCTGTTCCTTGACACGGCAAGGCTCTATGGCTTTAAGGAGATGCGCACCCCTGTATTTGAGGAAACGCGACTCTTTACCCGCTCGGTAGGAGACACTACAGATGTGGTGCAGAAAGAGATGTACACCTTTACCGACAAGGGAGGGCGGGATTTGACCCTGCGCCCGGAGGGCACTGCGGGTATCAACCGCGCTGTCTTGCAAAGCGGTCTCATCAATGAGGCATTGCCCGTCAAGGTGAGCTACAACATCTCATGCTTTCGCAACGAAAAGCCCCAGGCTGGCCGCTTCCGTCAATTCCACCAGCTGGGTGTCGAGATGTTTGGCTCCGCTTCTCCCAGCGCCGATGTGGAAGTTATTTCCTTTGTCAATGACTTTTTTGCCATTCTGGGCATTGGGGGGCTTTCGCTGGAAATCAACTCCATCGGCTGTCCCACCTGCCGCAGGGAGTACCACGCTGCGTTAAAACAGTATTTTGAGGGACGTAAAGACGAGCTTTGTGACACCTGTCTCACCCGCCTGGACAAAAACCCTATGCGGATACTCGACTGCAAGAGCCCCGTTTGCAAGGAAATCGCAAAAGATGCCCCCGTAGTGCTAGATTACCTCTGCGATGACTGCAAGGCCCACTTTGAAGGGCTCAAAAAGCGGCTGGATGCTTTAAACATCGCCTATGTGGTCAATCCCCGCATCGTCCGGGGATTGGATTATTATAACAAAACAGTTTTTGAGTTCGTCTCCGGCGACATTGGCGCCCAAAGCACTGTCTGCGGTGGCGGACGGTATGACGGCCTTTTAAAAAGCTTGGGTGGCAACGATCAACCGGCATTGGGCTTTGCTATGGGGATTGAACGGCTCCTCATGGTGGCGGAAGCTCAGGGAGTGGAAATCCCTGCCCCCCAGCCCTGTGACCTTTACATTGCCTCCATCGGAGAGGAAGCTTCCATCAGGGCGCTTCAGCTTGTAACCGATCTTCGCAATGAAGGCTTTTACGCCGAATGCGATACTATGGGTCGCAGCGTCAAGGCGCAGATGAAATACGCCGATAAGATCGAGGCTCAGTTTTCGATGGTTTTAGGGGATAATGAGCTCGCTGACAACAAAGCCAATATCAAGAACATGCAGACCGGCGAAAGCCTTGAAATCGCTTTGGATGAATCGCTCATTAAATTTTTGTACGACGACCAGATCCAAAAAATGACCGAAGCGCTGTCCATGGAAGAAAGCGGAAAATGACCTGAATTTTAATCGATTATAAAGGAGTTTTATTGTATGGCGGACACGATGAAGGGCTTAAAACGCACCCATTACTGTACCGAAGTGACCACGGCCGACATCGACAAAGAAGTAGTAGTTGCCGGTTTTACTCAGAAACAGCGGGACAAGGGGGAACTGGTATTTATCGACCTCAGGGACCGTTCCGGTATTATCCAGCTCACCTTTGACGACAAGTCCGATCGGGACGTAATCGCCAAGGCCAAAGAGGTTCACTCAGAATATGTTTTAATGGCCAAGGGCACGGTGCGCCGCCGGGAAAGTATTAACCCCGACATCCCTACTGGTGAAATCGAGGTGTTTGTCACCGACCTGCGGATTCTCGCCAAGGCCCAAACGCCTCCTTTTCACATCACCGATGATACCGACACCAACGAGGAGCTGCGGCTACGGTACCGATATCTAGACCTGCGGAGGAAAAATCTGCAGGAAAACCTGATCCGCCGGGGTAAAATCGCCCGCGCTGCCAGAGAATATTTTTACCAAAATGGCTTCATCGAAATCGACACCCCCATGATGATCAAATCTACGCCGGAAGGGGCCAGGGATTACGTCATCCCTTCCCGTGTCCATCCGGGCAAATTTTACGCCCTACCCCAGTCGCCACAAATGTACAAGCAACTGCTGATGATTTCTGGATTCGACCGGTATGTCCAGTTGGCTCGTTGCTTCCGGGATGAGGATCTGCGCGCTGACCGCCAGCCAGAATTCACCCAGATCGATATGGAAATGTCCTTTGTGGATATGGAAGATGTGCTGGAAATCGGCGAGGGATTTGTTCAGTACCTGATGAAAGAGGTTTTGGATGTCGATGTAAAGCTCCCCCTGCCCCGTCTCACCTATCAAGACGCTATGGAGCGCTACGGCTCAGATAAGCCTGACACCCGCTTTGGCATGGAAATCATCAACCTTTCGGATTTGGTAAAGAACTGTGGTTTTGGGGTGTTTACTTCCGCCATAGAAGCGGGAGGTAGCGTACGCGGTATTGTCGTCAAAGGCGGAGCTGGCACCTATACCCGCAAGGAAATCGACAAGCTGACCGAGCAAGCGAAGGGCATCGGCGCCAAAGGATTGGCCTTTATTAGATGGGTGGATGACACGCCCAACTGCTCCTTTGCAAAATTTATGGGCGAAGGGGAGCTTAACGCCATTCTGTCTCGACTTCAATGCGAAAAAGGGGATGTGGCCCTCATTGTCGCCGACAAAAACAAGGTTGTTTTGCCGGTACTGGGCGCCCTTCGTCTCATGACCGCGAAACGGATGGACATCATTCCTGATGGTTTTGACTTTTTGTGGATTACCCAGTTTCCTTTCTTTGAATGGGATGATGATTTAAAAACTTGGGTTGCTATGCACCATCCCTTCACTATGCCTATGGATGAAGATCTCGATAAACTGGATTCTGATCCAGGTGCTGTCCGCGCCAAAGCCTATGACCTGGTGCTCAACGGTGTTGAGCTGTGCAGCGGATCCATTCGCATTACCGATTTTGAGCTTCAGCAGAAGATGTTCCGTGCACTGGGTCTCACGGACGAGGAAATCGAGGCGAAGTTCGGCTTTTTGGTGGACGCCTACCGCTATGGCGCGCCTCCTCACGGCGGTATGGGTATCGGCCTGGATCGGCTTGCCATGATTCTATGTGGGGCGGATAACATCCGTGATGTCACCGCCTTTCCAAAGGTGCAAAACGCCAGCGAACTCATGTCCCAGTGCCCTTCTGAAATCGACAAATCGCAACTGGATGAATTGGCATTATCGATCGTCAGACCAGAACAGGAATAACGAACAATATACCCTATTGGATCATTATTGTTAAATTAGATATAGAAAAGCATCAAACGAAGAATAATTTGATATGAAACGGCCGCACTCCTGTTTAAAATTGGAGTGCGGCCGTTTGGTCAAAAAATATTTTTTGTTATTTCCCAGTTTGTTTCTTCCCCTACCTTAACCTTTTCACGAAATAATTCGGCTTTTGCAAGTTATCGACAAATAGTAACACCTCCTGATGTAGACAAGAACTACATCAGGAGGCGTCTTTTTGCAGAAACTACCTAATTTTTATGAACTGCGTCAAATTAGTCGGACATTGCAGCCAGACGGGCGTATTTCTCAGCAGCAGCCTCTTCTGCTTTGTCAAAGAGGGCTTCTGCACGGGCAGGATTGGACCGCGCCAACGCATTATAACGAACTTCGTTCATAATAAAGTCCTTATATGCAGCGGTGGGGGCTTTGCTGTCCAAATGGAAGGGATTCTTGCCCTCCGCTTTCAGAGCGGGATTGTAACGGAACAGGTGCCAGTAGCCGGCCTGAACCGCTCGCTTTTCCTCAGCCTGAGCTTGAACCATACCGCCCTTAATGCCGTGATTGATACAGGGGGCATAGGCGATGATCAAGGAAGGACCATGGTAGTGCTCTGCCTCGACAAAGGCTTTCAAGCACTGGTTGTAATCGGCGCCCATGGAGACCTGAGCGACGTAAACATAACCGTAACTCATGGCGATAGCAGCCAAGTCTTTCTTTTTCACTTCTTTACCAGCAGCGGCAAACTGAGCGATTGCGCCGGTGGGAGTGGATTTAGAGGATTGTCCGCCGGTGTTGGAGTAAACTTCGGTATCGAATACCAAAATGTTTACATCCTGGCCGGAAGCGATGACGTGATCCAGACCGCCGAAACCGATGTCGTAGGCCCAGCCGTCGCCGCCCAAGATCCAGACGGACTTCTTGACCAGGTAATCCTTCTTCTTGAGGATTTCGCGTCCCTTGGTGCAGGCCTCGCAGGGACATTCCTTGCCTTCAGGGTCAACACAAGCCTCCAACGCTTTGACGTAAGCGGCGGTGGCAGCGGAGTTGGCAGCGCCTTCATCCATAGTGTCCAGCCAATTCTGAGCGGCAGCTTTCAAATCTGCGTCGCAGTAGTCGACAGCGATCATTTCCTTAGTCAGATCAGCTAGGCTTCTGCGAATAGTGTCCTGAGCCAAGAACATGCCGTAACCGTACTCGGCGTTGTCCTCAAACAAGGAGTTGGCCCAAGCGGGACCAAATCCGGACTTGTTTACAGTGTAAGGAGTAGAAGGTGCGGAACCACCCCAGATAGAGGAACAGCCGGTAGCATTGGCAATATACATTCTGTCACCGTAGAGCTGGGTGGCGAGTTTGGCGTAAGGGGTTTCGCCACATCCAGCACAAGCGCCAGAGAACTCCAACAGGGGTTGTTTGAACTGGCTGCCCTTGACAGTGGTTTCTTTAAATTTCTCAAGGACTTCGGGTTTCTCAGGCAGATCAAACAGATAGTTGAAGCCATTTTGTTTCTCGCGCTGGCTGTCCAAAGAAACCATAGTGAGGGCCTTCTCGCCCTTCTTGCCGGGGCAGACATTTGCGCAGAGGCCGCAGTTCAAGCAGTCAAGAACCGAAATGCCGATGGCAAATTTCATACCGGGCATGCCGGTCATGGGAATAGAAGCCTGGCAGTCAGGGGCATTAGCTGCTTCGTCCTCAGTCATGGCGAAAGGACGGATAACCGCATGGGGGCAAACCAAAGAGCAGAATCCGCACTGGATACAGTTGTCGGGGTTCCAAACGGGGACGTCAACCGCGACACCGCGTTTTTCATAAGCAGCAGTACCCTGTGGGAAGGTACCGTCAGTCCGGTCGCCAATAAAGGTGGAAACCGGAAGCTCGTTGCCCTTCTGGGAAGAAACGGGGATGACGATATCGTTGACGAAATCAACAACATCTTTGCGGTTGCCAGTGGCCTTAACAGTCAGGTCGGTGTCAGGAGCGTTTTTCCAGGAATCGGGAACCTTTACCTCGTGAACGTCGGTGGCACCGCGGTCGATAGCGTCATGGTTCATCTTGACGATAGCTTCACCCTTCTTGGAGTAAGAAGCGGTAGCGGCGTCTTTCATATACTTGATGGCATCTTCAGTGGGGATGATGTTGGCCAGTTTAAAGAAAGCGGACTGCAAAACGGTGTTGATCCTTCCGCCCAAGCCAATCTCCTTACCGATCTTGATACCGTCGATGGTGTAGAATTTGATGTTATTGTTGGCAATGTACCGCTTCATCTGGCCGGGGATGTGCTCTTCCAGCTGCTCATCGGTCCAGTCGCAGTTTAAAAGGAAGGTACCGCCTGGTTTAACATCTTGGACCATTTCGTACTTGGTCACATAAGCCGGGTTGTGGCAGGCGACGAAGTCCGCCTTGTTGATGAGGTAGGTGGATTTGATCTTGGACTTACCGAAACGGAGGTGGGAAATGGTGACACCGCCGGATTTCTTGGAGTCGTAATCAAAGTAGGCCTGTGCGTTCATGTCGGTGTGGTCACCGATGATCTTGATGGAGTTTTTGTTGGCTCCAACTGTACCGTCGGCACCTAAGCCCCAGAATTTACAACTGGTGATGTCGTCGGGAGTAGTGGAGGGGTTTTCGCCCAATTCCAAAGACAGGTGGGTCACATCGTCGACAATGCCGATGGTGAACTGTTTTTTCTCTTTGTTTTTGTAAACGGCGATAATCTGGGCGGGTGTGGTGTCCTTGGAGCCCAAACCATATCTACCGGTGAAGACGGGGACGTCGTGGAATTTGCTGTCTTTTAAAGCAGCTACAACGTCCAGATACAGGGGCTCACCCATAGCGCCAGGCTCTTTGGTCCGGTCGAGGACGGTGATCTGCTTCACGCTATCTGGAATAGCGGAGATCAGGTGGGCAGCGGAGAAGGGACGATACAATCTTACTTTCACAAGACCGTATTTACCACCTTGGGCATTCAGATAGTCGATGGTCTCTTCAATGGTGTCACAGACAGAACCCATTGCAACAATGACGTGTTCCGCATCGGCAGCACCGTAGTAGTTAAAGAGTTTGTAGTCAGTACCGATTTTGGCGTTGACCTTATTCATATACTCTTCGACAATTTCGGGTACAGCATTGTAGTAGCTGTTGCAGGCCTCTCTTGCCTGGAAGAAAATGTCGGGATTCTGCGCGCTTCCGCGCAAAACGGGGTGATTGGGGTTGAGGGCACGGTTTCTGAATGCCTGAACTGCGTCCATATCCACCAATTCTTTCAAATCCTCATAATCCCACATCTCAATTTTCTGAATTTCGTGAGAGGTTCTAAAACCGTCGAAGAAATGCAGGAAAGGAACTCTGCCCTTAATGGCGGAGCAGTGGGCGACAGCGCCCAAATCCATGACTTCCTGAGGATTGGTGGAGCAAAGCATCGCAAAACCGGTCTGACGGCAGGCGTAGATGTCGGAGTGGTCGCCGAAGATAGAGAGGGCGTGGCTTGCCAGCGCACGCGCAGAAACGTTGATGACGCCGGGCAGCAACTCGCCTGCGATTTTATACATGTTGGGGATCATCAAAAGAAGACCCTGAGAAGCGGTGAAGGTGGTGGTCAGGGCACCTGCGGCCAAAGAGCCGTGCACCGTACCGGCCGCACCCGCTTCGGATTGCATTTCGACAACGCGGACTTCCTGTCCAAAAATGTTTTTCTTTCCTTCGGCAGACCATTTGTCCGTGACTTCCGCCATAACGGAAGAGGGCGTAATGGGGTAGATTGCCGCCAAGTCGGTAAACGCGTATGAAACGTGGGCTGCAGCGTTGTTACCGTCCATGGTTTTCATTTTTCTTGCCATTTTATATCCTCCTTGCAATTTGATCCGGATGTGTTTTACGCACAAAAAAGCGCTTGAAAAAACCAAGCGTTTTTTCAAGTCTTTGGCGCCGGCAGCCGTCCTACCGGAAATCAAGGAAAACAGCGCTCAAACAGGCGCAAATCCCCCTTAATTCATCGTTACAATTTTATCACGCTTTGTTTTAAAAGTAAAGGGCACATCTTTAAAAAAGTACCCCTTTTCTCATGATTTACACAAAAGACACAAAAATATCAAACCGCTATCACCTTTTCAGGTAAGAAGTGATTGTGGGGGCATGAACGCAAAGCAAAAATAGTTGGCTTTGTCTCTTGTTTGTAGGGGTATGACCTTATTTTCATTTGTTTATTCTGTCATTATTTTGCTATGCAGTCTGGTTTAACTCTTTTTCGACTAGCCGACAGCTTTATCATAGCAGTTTTGGCCCCTACTCAAAAAATAGCCGCCTATTGATCGGCGGCTACGGTTTCGTCTGATAAATCGTTGGTGGACGATTCTTCTATTTTTTGCACTTTTATTTTGTCAATACGCTTTTCATTCATCGAAAGGACTGAAAAACGATATCCCTCAAATATAACCTGCGGCGTCTCCTCATCTTTGGGAATTCGTCCCAGCATGTGGATGATAAAACCACCCAACGTGTCAAAATCCTCGTCCTCTTCAAAAGACAGGTTTAACAACACACTCACATCTTCCAAATCGGTAGTGCCATCTACGATATAGGTATCTTCTCCAATTTTTTGGATATCTTCTTGCTGTTCGTCGTATTCATCCTCAATGTCGCCAACGATAGATTCCAAGATGTCCTCCATGCTGACAATACCGGCAGTACCGCCGTATTCATCTACCACGACTGCCATATGAGCCTTGCTTTTTTTAAATTCTGCAAACAAAGTACGGCATTTTGTAGATTCAGGAACGTATAATACAGGTCTTATAAAATCTGCTGTCTGAAAATCCTCCGAGGAATTACATCCAACTAGGCAAAGCAAATCCTTGACGTAAATCAGCCCCATAATGTTATCCAAATCCTTATCATAGACAGGAAGGCGGGAAAACCCCTCATTGATAGCCAAATAAACAATTTCGCTGATCTTAGCATTTTGTTCCACGGCGACTATTTCGGTGCGATGGGTCATCACTTCACCTGCCGTGGTGTCATCGAATTCGAAGATGTTGTTAATCATCTCTTTTTGGCTTTCCTCGATAAAGCCAATCTCATTGCCCACGTCTACCAACATCCGGATTTCCTCTTCGGTAATTTCTTCCTGAGCCTTGGTGGGGTCCGCGCCCAAAAGTTTCGAAATCAAATGAGAAGAACCGCGAATCAAAAATTCCAGAGGAGCAAACAAAGCTGCCAAGGGACGTAAAAGGCTTACAGTGCTATACCCAAAGCTTTCACAATAACGGTTTCCAATTTGCTGCGGAATCCGAAACCCAACGGAAACCACCGTGAACACACAAAGCACGACGGCAAGTAGAACAGAGATGCCGGCTGTAAGTGAATCGTGTTGGGGAAGGACTGTGATAAGACTATGAAAAAATAATGTGCTCAGAAAAACGGTTCCCACCCCAGCGGCGGCCGCGCCGCAAATCCAGGCAGTCTCCCGAATGCGGTCAACATAATGGTCGTTTTTGTGAAGACAATCAAATAATCTTTTTGCCTTTTGATCGCCGCTTTCTGCACGTTCTTTTAAAACGGAGTCATTGACTCCTACGATGGCGGATGCACTGGCTGTGAAGTAACTGCACAAAACCAGTAAAAGTAACGCAATAAACAAATACCACGCATGCCCGTCGTCCAAAACTAATAACCCCCATGATAAAATAAATTGTAATCCCATCATAACGTGAACTGGAGTTTTTGTCAACTATTGCTTTTGTTTCGATATGCGTGAGGAGAGGACGGATCTGGATTTCGTTAGATGTTTCTACTATATCAATAAATTATGAAATCGATTAATATAACAATATAAAAATTTTTATATATACAAAATATACAAAAATAAAATAAATAATATATAAAATATATAGAATATTTTTAAAAAAGCTTTTCAAAAATGTAGAAATATGTTAATGTATGTCTATCGAAGGAAAAAATTATAATTATAAAAGTTATTTTTTTATAATTTTATGAAACCGGTTTCTAAACTTCAAACTTATTATACCAAGAATAAAGCATATTAAAAAGAATACTTCAATATAATATACCAAAATTTTCAATTAGTTAGGTAACAAATAAAAATATAATCTTTTATTTGTTAAATTTCTAATATAGAAAACGATTTCAAAATTTTATTTCTATATGGAAAAAGTAAGCGCAAGATTATGGGTGATCTTTGGTGCGTTTTATAGGAGCAAAAGGCATAGGGGGCAGAGCCAATATCATTTTATTTCATAAAGGTATTAAAAATACAGTAATTCATAATAGGAGGGAAATGCAATGGCTAAATATGACAGTGAGTTTTTAAAGGAAAAGCTCTATTCTGGGGTTTTGTGTGATGTCATGGACGGGATGGGATACCGAAACCAGGGGATCGGAAATAAACTGATGCCGCTGACAGATGACACGGTGATTTGTGGCCCGGCATTTACCAGTATTGCCACAATCGTTTACTCCATGCCGGAGAGCCCGCTGACGGCCCAATGTAAGGTGGTAGACCAGCTGAGCGAGGGGGAGATTTACGTTTTGGTCACTAGGGGCGATTACAATTGCGCTGTTTTTGGAGAATTATTTGCAACTGCGGTTAAGCAGCGAAAAGGCGCAGGCGTCCTCTTAGATGGGTATGTTCGTGACTTGAAGGCTATCAAGGAGATGGATTTTCCCCTGTTTTATGCCGGTAGGGACCCTCGGACGTCGAAAGGAAGGACGGAGATTAACGAGTGCCAGATTCCGGTTATTTTAGATGGTGTGACCATCCGCCCGGGCGATATCATATTTGGGGATATCGACGGTGTTGCAGTCATCCCGAAGGAGATCGCGGACCAGGTATTTGAACAAGCCTTGGAAACCATTCAAAAAGAAGATCAGGTTCGCGATGGCCTGCTGAACGGCGATTCACTAGAAAAAGTCTACGGTGAGGTCGGCGCAATTTAATAAACCAAAAGATTCATCTTTAAATGTGGAAAGGGACGTAGCAAATGGCTTCTTCAAAAAAATTGACCATAGATGATATTGCGGCTGCCGCAGGTGTTTCAAAAGCGACGGTTTCCCGGTATCTAAATGGACACAGGGAACTGATGAGTGAAAAAACCTGGGAAAGAATTAAAACGGTAATTGGGGTTAGTGACTACAAGCCCAGCGCCATCGCCAGTAATTTAAAAAAGCGAACCACTAATTTAATCGGAGTGTCCATTGCCGACATTACCTCCCCGTTCTCGGTGGCGCTCATCATGGGTATCAGCCGATGCTTGGATGAAAATGGGTACACCTTACTGATTTCCAATAGCGGTGATTCTTTGGAAAAGGAAAAAAACAATATCGATTCGCTGATTTCCAAGGGGGCTTCCGGACTTTTGGTTAACACCAGTGCCTATGACAACGATTTTCTGATCGAAACCTCTTGTAAAGGGGTACCAATTGTCCTTTGCGACCGGAAAATCCGCAATTATACCTTGGATGTGGTGACATCGGATCACGAAGCGGGAATGCGGACACTGATCCAGCATCTACGGGAAAAGGGGTACAGCCGCCCCGTTCTTTTCACTCAAAATTGCGAACAGAATTCCACTCGTATGCGAAGACGAGAGAGCTTTATACAGGCGGTGGAGGAGATTTACGGATATTCTCCAAAAGAGCAGGAGGACATTTTTATCATTGATCACAGCGAGGGGATCTCCACTGTTTCCCAACTACAACGATTGAAGAAATCTCTGAAAGAGGACGACGTCCCTGCAGTTATCGGTACAAACTCTATTACAACCGCCAGGGCCTATCACGGAATATCGGAGCTTGGCATGTCTATGCCAGATGAAATAGGCCTGTGCGGCCCGGAGGACTGGGACTGGAGCAATGAACTAAACTGGCCCTATATGATCCGGCCCCATGTTACCACCTTGAAAGTCCCTTCCACCGAAATCGGATACCGAGCGGCTCAAAGGCTGCTGCAAAAGCTTCAGCATCCCGATCTCCTTCCGGAAGAAATTTCTCTGCACTGTGTGCTAAATGCCCGGGAATCCACTCAGTTGAAAGGCAAATGAGTGCAAAAAGGAGCCATTTGAATGGAAAAAAGAGTGTTACTAGTAGGTGAACCCATGGGGCTGTTTATCGCCAATGAAACAGGGCGTTTGGAAGATGTGAATGAATTCAGCCTGACCACCTGTGGAGCGGAATTTAACGTCGCTGTAGGCCTCACCAGGCTCCATAAACCCGTCACCTATCTGACAAAGCTGGGCGATGATCCCTTTGGAAAAAGGATTGTCAATGTGATGAACCAAGTAGGGATTTCCACTGGACAAATTCTGTTTTCCGATTCTCTTCCCACTGGCTTTATGTTGAAGGAAAAGGTGGACCATGGAGACCCGGGTATCTTTTATTTTCGTAAAGGGAGCGCAGCTTCCAGCTTGAGCAAACAGGATGTCGAAGGACTTGACTTTAGACAATATGGCATTGTCCATTTGACGGGGATTACTCCAGCCCTTTCCGAGTCCTGCCGAGAAATGGCGGAAACGTTGAACAAAAAAGCGAGGGAAGATGGATGTCTATTCTCCTTTGACCCAAATTTGAGACCGCAGTTGTGGCCTTCAACATCTGCTATGACAGAATACATCAATAAAATGGCTGCTAAATCGGATGTTTTTCTCCCCGGAATCAACGAAGCAAAAATATTAATTGGAGAAGACCGCCCGGAGGAGGTCGCACGCCGCTATATGGAGATGGGCACTCAAACCGTTATCGTAAAATTAGGAGCCCAGGGAGCCTATTATGCGGATTGCCGGGGAAATACCGGATATGTAGACGGGTTCCCTGTATCGCAGGTTGTAGACACGGTTGGAGCGGGAGACGGTTTTGCGGCGGGTGTGCTGTCAGAACTTTTAGACGGTAAGCCTCTTGAGCAGGCGGTGAAGATTGGATGCGCCATCGGCGCAATCCAGGTAATGAGCAGGGGCGACAACGATGGACTACCCGATATAGAGGAACTTGATGCCTTTATAAAAGGACGACCGGATTGGAGAAAGCCAAATGACTGACGCGATGCAAGTGTTCTATGCAAATGGGTTGTTGCCGGTAGTGGTAATTGACGATGCCCGCCAGGCTATCCCCTTGGCACGTGCACTGTGGAGTGGCGGGCTATCCTGCGTGGAGATCACCCTGCGCACCAACGCCGGAATCGGTGCTATTGAAGCAATCCATAATAATTACCCGAAGATGTTTGTTGGAGCGGGGACAGTGCTCTGCTGCGAGCAGGCGGAACAGGCAGTTGCCGCAGGTGCCCAGTTTATTGTAAGCCCCGGGTTCAATCCAGAGGTGGTGAAATGGTGTCAACAGGCAGGCGTTCCGGTTTTTCCCGGTGTAGCCACTCCGTCTGAGGTGGAGGCGGCGATGGGCATGGGGCTTCGGGAACTGAAGTTTTTTCCGGCTGAGGCGTCAGGTGGAACGAGGATGCTCAAAGCCCTTTCCTCCCCTTATCAGGAAGTGACATTTATCCCCACAGGGGGCATTGGGATAGAAAACCTGTCAGCGTATCTTGATTTACCCAATGTAGGTGCCTGCGGCGGAAGCTGGCTTTGTCCGCGGGAAATGGTGTCCCAGGGGCAATATGAGCAAATAGAACGTCTTACGCGGCAAGCGGTACAGCAGGTCCAGGGATTTTCCATATCTCGGGTGGTGTTCCACGAGAAACTACCCTCTGATGTCGAAAAATTGTTGTGGGCCTTGTCACTGGATGACATGATACAAACAAATTTTGTAGACAGTGGATGGGGAGAGAATTCTAACCCAAAGGGCGCTGTCGGTATTTCAGTCAACAATTTCAGCCGGACGGAAGCATATTTACGATATCGCGGCGTCAAGTTGCAGCAGAAGGGTTTGCAAAAGGAAAATATGGGTATTTTGCCGAAAAAAATAGGAGGCTTTGACTTCTATATTCTACAAAAATAGAGACAGAGATTGTTTGGCTGGTCTTAAAAATAGGTATCAAAACGCCTTTTGTTCGGGTTTGCGTTGATAATTGACAGTGAGCGTAAGTGTACACAAGGTATTACGACGACATTTTTGTTGATCGATCCAGTTAAAAAATTTTGAAAGCGCATAGGACATTGATTCCAAGTTTCAAGCAAAGGGGGATTGTATGCTTATACAATGCGCGGCGCTCGCTGAAAACCAAGACGGTTCCAGAATAAAAGACGAAGATATAATCAAATCATTTGCGACGTTTTAAGGCAGATGATTAGGTACAAAGGAGGATAACAATGAAAAAGGCAAGATTATTGAGTGCGGTATTGGCATGTGCGATGGTGTTTTCCCTGACTCTTTCCGGATGTCAGGATGAGGCTGCCAATTTGTCTTCTGATGGCAGCAATTCTTCTGCGCCTGTGTCAGAATCCGACGGGGATTCCAGTACAGGAGGAGCAGGTGCGTCGGGTCATAAGGTCGGTTTTATCCAGCTGACGTTGGGAACGACCTATCATGCCGCTATGAGTGAGCGGTTTGAAGAACTGGCGGAGGAAAAAGGCGTAGACGTCAGCATGACCGTCAGCCAGAACCGCACCGCGGAAGAACAGCTCCAGTTGGCAGAAGACTTGATTGCACAGGGCGTAGAGGCCCTGGTGCTAAACCCCGTAGGCGATGAAATTGTGCCTTCTGTAGTGCAACTCTGTGAAAACGCCGGCATCCCGTTAATCTGTGTAGACAATACCTCTGCAGGGTCGGGATATACCTATGTGGGGATTGACAACTTTGCCATCGCCCGCGGCATAGGACAATATGTTGCTGAGAAATATGATGGCGGCAACATGGTCTATGTACGCAGTACCCCCACGGATACTGGTTCTCCTGCTTTCCGATTTGGCGGTATTATGGGCGGCATGTCCGATCAGGGCGAAATGGCTAGATACTCCCTCATCGACGAGCGTTATGCCCCCACCGATGTGGGCGAGTCCGACGGAATGAGCCAGATGGAAGAAATGCTAGCTGCCAACGATCAGATTGACATTGTCATTGCGCATCACGACGCGCAGGCATTGGGCGCATTGACCGCCATCGAAAACGCCAACCGCACTGATGTGAAAGTAGTTACAGGATTTGACGGAGAGAAAGCCTTCTTTGAGAAGATGAAGGAAAATCAAGGTGGAGCCAATGGCCCCGACTTGGTCACCGGTCTAAACAGCCCGGATATGATCGCTGAAATGGCCATGGATGTTTTGGACGACATGTTCAATGGAGAGCCCGTGGAAGCAGAATATTTGATCCCCGTCATTATCGTCAGCTATGAAAATGTAGACGAATATATGGAATACGGCTTCTAAGCGATATGGGGCGTTGGCAAGCAGCAACCCTGCTTGCCAACGCCAAGGGCGGGAGGATAGAAACATGAAAAGAGAAATTCATCTGAAGAAACTGCTCGTAAAAAACTCCAAATACATTTTACTGATCGTTATGGTTGTCATCTCTGCGCTGGTCAGCGATAAATTTTTTACCACCACCAATATCTCTAACCTGTTTAAGCAAAACGCAGCGGTGGGCATTGTGGCGCTGGGTGAATTGCTGGTTATTTTGACAGGTGGCATCGATCTTTCGGTAGGTGCCATTGTCTCGATGACAACGGTTGTCGTCTCGCTGATGCTGAGAGCTGGCATGCCCATTCCCCTAGCAATTGGTTTGACTTTAATTGTGGGCCTGGTAGCAGGACTGATCAACGGCATTTTGGTAACCCGATTTAAAATTATTCCTTTTATTGCGACGTTGTCTACATTGAATGTCTTTGGCGGCATTGGACTTTTGTTGTCAACCGGTCGCCAGGTGTTTTACGATAACGAAAAATACGCTTCTTTTTTAAAAATCGGAAATATTTCTTTCTGGTTTCTTCCACTAATGGCCGTTATATGGTTTGTAATTGCCATTATTTTAAATCACATTTTGGAACATACCAAAGCCGGAAGACACTTAAAGGGCTTTGGTGGCAATAAGGAAGCTGTTCGCCTCAGTGGTGTCAATATCAAACGGGTGGAAACGTCGGCTTACGCTGTTTCCGGATTCTTCTGTGCCATTGGCGGCGTGTTGATGGCGTCCCGGTTGACCCTGGGTTCCAACTCGGTTGGAGACGGCTGGGAGCTGACGGCCATCGCTTCGGTTGTCATCGGCGGCGCCAGCATGACAGGCGGTATCGGAACGGTGGGTGGCGTCATTGTAGGTGCCTTGGTCATGGGGTTAATTGGCAATATTATGAACCTTTTAAGTGTCAGCATCTATTGGCAGCAGATCATCAAGGGCCTGATTATTCTGGTGGCGGTATATGCCAGTTCCATTCGCAAAAAGGAGTCTTCAAGATGAAATCGTTGCTTTCGATGAAGGGAATTACCAAGAGATACCCCGGCGTAGTCGCATTAAACCATGTGGATCTGGAACTGGACAAAGGCGAAGTACTGGCCTTAGTGGGAGAAAATGGAGCGGGCAAAAGTACGCTTATCAAAACGCTTTGCGGCGTCATTCGGAAAGATGAGGGCACCATCTCAATCGATGGGGAGGAAGTACATATATCAAACCCATTGGATGCACAAAAAGCTGGGATCCGCGCGGTGCAACAGCACTTTTCCTTGATCCCTACAATGTCGGTGGCAGAAAACTTGTTTTTCAGCGAACTTCCCATTAACAAAGCGCGCATTCTGGATCGGAAACGGATGAACCGGGAGGCTAAGGAATTGTTGGATTCCCTGGGATTTGGGGACTTGGATCCGACCAAGCTGGTATCCGACATTTCGGTGGCCAACGCCCAGCGGGTTGAGGTTGCCAAAGCGATTCGGTTTACCCCGAAAATTTTGATTCTGGACGAACCTTCAGCGGTATTGCCGGAAAACGATGTAAAAACATTGTTTCAAATTATTCGGAAACTAAAGAAAAGCGGTGTAGGAATCATCTATATCTCCCACCACATGGACGAGGTGTTTGAAATCGCCGATACTATCGCAGTGCTAAAAGATGGGGAAAACGTCGTCAACATTGACGATGTCCATTCGGTCAACCAGTTTGACTTGGTTCAGTATATGGTGGGACGGGAAATTAAGAATATTTATCCCCCTATCCATACCGAAATTGGAGAAACCGTCCTGCATGTGGAAGGACTTTCCACTAATTTTGTCAAGGACGTCTCGTTTGAATTGCATCAAGGGGAAATTTTGGGCTTTGCGGGCCTAGTGGGCTCCGGCCGAACCGAAATTTGCCGGGCTCTGTTTGGATTGGACAAAATTACCTCTGGCAAGATTACCCTTCGCGGCAACCCCTATGCTCCGAAAAAACCCAAGGATGCAATTGACGCAGGCTTTGGCTTTGTCACCGAGGATCGACATTACGATGGGCTTATCCTGGATGACAGTGTAGAACGAAATATTGGCTATGTGGGCCTGGATAAATTGACCCGGCTGGGAGTAATTTCCGGAAAAAAGAGTCGGCAGGTGGCCCAAAGTTTTGTTGAAAGCCTCCGGATTGCCACTCCCCATGTGGAACAAGAGGTCGTAAACCTCAGCGGTGGTAACCAGCAGAAGGTGGTGTTGGCCAAGTGGCTCTTCATCGAGCCGAAGATCATTTTGTTTGACGAGGGGACCCGAGGGATCGACGTCAACGCCAAACATGAGATTTATGAGTTGCTCCACAAGCTGGTGGAAAACGGTCACTCCATTATCATGGTGTCTTCCGAATTGCCGGAAGTCATGCAGATGAGCAACCGCATTTTGGTGATGTACGAAGGAAAACTAGTTTCTGAGTTCGGCCATGATGAGGCGACCGAGGAAGCAATAATGGAGAAAGCATCCGGAATTTAATAAAACCCGGGGCAAAAGCGAAGAAAAATGTTGGCGGCCCATTCGGTCGGCTGCCATACTCTCATAGATTGGCTGCTCAGCTTTCATATACTTATAAAATTAAGAAACATTCTGCGCATGGGCCGGCTTTAAAGAATGACTACGCCGGCGTGGAACGCGGAGAAAGGAATGGTCAGGAAATGCAGATCAAAGAAAGAATCCAGGAAAACGTCAATACCTGCTCCGCCCCTTCTCAGTTAAGAATTACCGACATCCGGTTTACCGATATCGAAGGGGGACCCTTTGAAAATTCGCTGATCAAGGTGTATACCAACCAGGGAATTGTGGGCTTTGGCGAGGTGCGGGATTTCGCTTGCAAGCAATACGCGTTGATGCTGAAAAGCAGGCTCATCAACGAAAATCCCTGTGATGTGGATCGCCTGTTTAATCGGATTAAGCAGTTTGGATACCATGGCCGGCAGGGCGGCGGCGTCAGTGGGATTGAAGTGGCGCTTTGGGACATTGTGGGAAAAGCGTATTCGGTTCCCGTGTATCAGCTCATCGGCGGAAAGTACCGAGACACGGTGACGGTGTACTGCGACACCGATGTGTATGGAAAGCACGACGGCAAGGCTATGGGCGCGGCGCTGAAAAAACGGATGGAAAAGGGATTTAAGTTTTTAAAAATGGATGTGGGGATTGACCTGCTGCTAGATGAGCCGGGCACTCTCTGCGGCCCCCAATGGATTTTGGACGCCATGCGGCAGGACGCCGATATGCCCATCTTTAAGCGCGGCGGCCACACTGTGGAGGAAAACCTAAAAGAAAAAGCCATCTACGATCTGTATAACATCGAGCATCCCTTTACCGGCATCCATCTCACTGAAAAGGGTCTTGACTATTTGGAACAGTATGTTGCCGACGCTAGATCGATAGTAGGTTATGAGGTTCCCATCAGCATTGACCACTTTGGCCACATCGGTGTGGAGGACTGTATCCGGCTGTTAAAGCGGCTTGAAAAGTACAACATTGCCTGGGCGGAGGACTTGCTCCCCTGGCAGTATCTCAACCAGTGGCAGAGAATTGCCGCGGCGACCGCTGTGCCTCTGTGTACAGGAGAGGACACCTACGGCAAGGAGGCTTTCCGGGAAATCGTCTCCTCTGGGGCTTTTTCGGTTATCCACCCCGATGTGTTGACAGCGGGCGGAATTTTGGAAACCAAGAAGATCGGCGAAATCGCAGAGGAGCACGGCGTGGCTATGGCCATCCACAATGCGGAGAGCCCCATCGCATTCCTAGCTGCGGTCCATGTGGCGGCCGCGACCCGGAATTTCCTCGCTTTGGAGCATCATTCAAACGATATTCCTTGGTGGAACGACATTGTAAAGGGATGTGACAAACCGATTATTGTGGACGGCCAGGCGAAGCTGCCCACTGCTCCCGGTTTGGGCATTACCGATATTGATGACGAGGTCTTGAAAGAGCATATGCATTCCCGTGTCAAGGGACTGTGGGAGGACACCAGTGATTGGGACTATCTCTGGTCCCATGATAGGCTGTGGAGTTAATCGGAAAGGGAGAGGTGACTATAAATGCTACAGGGTAAAACCACCGTCATCATCGGCGGGACAACGGGAATTGGCGCTTCGACGGTGCGGCTGTTTGCAGAAAACCGGGCGAACGTGGTGTTTGCAGGGCGGAAAAAAACGGAAGGGGAAGCCCTTCAGAAAGAGTGTGCCGAAAAATATCCAGAGGCATGTGTGCGCTTTTATCAGATGGATGTGAGCGTAGAAGATGAGGTCAAGGCCATGGCGGAATATGTGGAAAAGGAGTTCGGCGGTTGCGATGTGCTATTTAACAACGCGGGAATTCACCTGGCGGGAAGGATTTTAGAGACCCCTCCCTCAGAGTTTGACAGAATTATGTCCATTGACTGCCGCGGCGTGTACCTTGCCTGCTATTATTTTCTGCCGATGATGGTGAAGAAGCAATACGGGACTATTATCAACATGTCATCTGTGTCAGGAATCTGCGCCGACTATTCTATGGCGGCCTATAACACGGCCAAAGGCGCCGTTACCAACTTAACCCGGGCCATCGCCATCGATTACGCCGATCAGGGAATCCGCTGTAACGCCATCTGCCCTGGAGCGGTTCGGACCGAGATGTTGGAATACACCTTCCGGAAAATCGACTATGCAGAGCAGGTCAACCGGGAGGCCTACCCCACCCATACTTTTGCTACACCGGAGGAAATCGCCGAAGTAGCTCTGTTTTTGGCGGCGAGGAAGGTGGACTTTTTAAACGGCGTCAACCTGCCCGTGGATGGCGGGATCACCTGCCACACCGGGCAGCCCCACTACTAAAGGGGGAACGTTATGCTGTACGAATTGTCGATTCCTATTTCTCCGGATATCGTCCGATACGATGAAGCGACACCCAGACCAAATTTTACGCCTTTTACCAGGATTCAATCCGGCGATATCAACAACCAGACGGTGATTAGCTTGTTTACCCACGGCGGTTCCCATGTGGATGCTCCCTACCATTTTTGTGAGTCGGGAGAAACCATAGATCGGGTTAAGGTAGAGGATTTTATCTTCCGCAAGGCACTTTTGGTTGATGTCCGGTCATCCAAAGGTGGACGCATCCAGATAGGGCAGTTGAAGCAGCGGTCAGGAATCGAAAACGCCGACCTTTTGATGCTGTATATGGGGTATTCCCAGTACCTTAATAATGAGCAGGTTTACCGGGATGATTTCCCAGCCCTCACCTTGGAGGCGGCCCGGTACCTCCGGGAGGAATTACCCAATCTGAAAGCAATCGCGTTAGATACTTTGAGCGTGGATGGCACCGACGGTTTTGCCACCGGCTTTGCCAATCACCACGTTTTGCTGGATGAAAGAGAGGACGGCCTGCGTCCGCTCCTCATATATGAGTGTATGAATTTTATCCCTATTTTGGGGCATAAAGGTTATTGTACAGTGTATGGCATTCCCCTGCGTTTGGTAGGCTTAGACGCCTCCCCTGTGACAATGATTGCGGAATTTGACTAAACCCCCTATGATAGAACCGTGTTTATCACACAAAAGGAAGGCCTAGGAACGATGAAGTCCTCAAGGCCTTCCTTTTGCCCTTTTCACTAAGAAGGTCTATATGTTAAAATACCCTTTAGCCTATTTCATAGGCTAAAGGGTATTTTAATTGAAATTAATGAATATAGGTGGAGGCACGGGTAAAGCCTTCCTTCAACTCGTCTAACATATCAAAGCACTTACCAGTGCCGATGCCGACGCAGTCCCGTGGGTTTTCCGCAACCTGGACACTGACGCCGGTATTTTCCTCGATGAGCTTGTCTAACCCTTTTAGCTGGGAAGTGCCACCCGTCATTGTAATACCGTTTTGATAGATGTCACCGGTGAGTTCCGGCGGTGTGCGCTCCAAAACGTTTCTGACCCCCATGACGATTTCCGCCGCAAAGGGTCGGAGCACCTCAAATAACTCCAGTTGGTTAATGGTGATCTGCTCTGGATAACCGGTCACCAGGTTACGCCCTTTTACGGTAGTAGTCACCTCTTCCGACGGATCAAATACACAGCCGATTTCCTTTTTAATCCGCTCAGCCACGCTGGTTCCAATCGCCAGTTTGTACTGATTTTGCAGGTATTTAACGATGGCTTCGTCGAAGCTGTTACCCGCTACCCTCATAGAATAAGACGCGACAATGCCGCCCAAAGCAATCACCGCCACGTCAGTGGTCCCACCACCGGAATCCACCATCATCTGGCCGTTGGGCTTTGTGATGTCCAAGCCTGCCCCGATGGCGGCGGCGATGGGTTCATCGACAAGATACACTTTCCGGGCACCGGCACTCATGGCTGCCTCAACTACGGCGCGGGCTTCCACATCGGTGATAGCTGAAGGAATACAGATGGCTATGCGCGGCTTTATGAGAAAACTTTTGGAAACCTTTTTGACAAATTCCTTGATTAAGTACTCGGTAAACAAATGGTTTGATATGACACCGTCCCGGATGGGGCATTCGGTGCGGATATAAGCAGGGGTCCTCCCCAACATCCGCAATGCCTCGTGCCCGACGGCCACGACTTTTTCTGTTTTTGTATGATAAGCGACGACGCTGGGCTCCTCCAGTACAATACCTTTGCCGTATCGGTAAATAATAATTTTTGTCGTGCCCAGATCGATGCCCAAATCTACACCTGCCATGAATGAGCCTCCTTACATTTATGTTATTTTACTGCGTTTTCCGCGCGGATTCTGTCATTATTTAACGGGTATACTACAAATCGCGCTGCGGAGTAGGTGGTTGTGTCGTTTAATAAGGCCGCCCTCTCAGCAAATCCTCTATGGCGGCAGATAACCTGCTGGATGGAGCTTGATTTTTAATGCATAAAAAATTTTGCAATATAACACCTTACACCAAAGGCGGTGGCACAATTTGTGTGCCACCTGTAAATATTATACCACGGTTTCGGCGTGTATTTCAAGTTTTTCCGTTGTGGCGACGACAACTGCACTGATATCAGAGGCCCCCGCCTCTTTCAGCATCCTTGCCGCTTCCTGTAAAGTGGCACCAGTGGTGAGGACATCGTCGCAGAGGAGAACAGATTTCCCTTTCAGCATCTGGGGATTTGTGACAACAAAAGCGCCTTTTAAGTTGATTTTTCGCTCTTCTGCATTTAAACAGTGCTGCTTTTTCGTTTGGTGGACTTTTACAAGAATTTTTTTCTCGACGGGAATGGCAAGCGATTGACCGATGAAGCGGGCGATCAGTGTCGATTGACTATATCCGCGTTTCCGGATGTCCCGTTTTGTCATGGGGATTGGAATAATACAATCGAAGTGGGGTACTGGGCTTTCTGCTCGGATAAAGTTCCCCAAAAGCTCACCTAACGGGCGGGAATAGCTCCGTTTACCATAAAATTTGAGATTTTTGATGGCATTTGCCGCAGATCCCTTATAGAGCAGCGGGACATAAAGTCGATTTAAACAGGGATTGTCCAGGCAGATGCAGTCCTTTTTCCCACAAGAGGGACAAAGGGTACCCGGCATAATCCAAGGCAGCTGATCTTTGCATGCTTTACAGTACGTCCGGTCGGCTTCCATTGGTTGACCGCAAAATGGACAATGCTTTGGAAAGAAAATGGAGATAAGGAGTTCTTTCTTGCTAACTTCCATGTTCTACCGCCTCAACCAAAAAATTTCGCAAATTGGTGTACCGCAACATCTTTCGGTTATTTTGTACCATGTATTCTACCCTGCCCCTGCTCCCCACGATGATGAGAAGCTTTTTGGCCCGCGTGACTGCGGTGTACAAAAGGTTCCGGAAATAGAGTTTATCAAAGCCTCCAAAGATGGGGAGGATAACCGCGTCGTACTCACTGCCTTGGCTTTTGTGGACGGTGACGGCGTAGGCCAGTTCTAGCTCTGCGGCCATTTCAAAGGGGTAATGGCAGATGCGATCCTCAAAGTCGATGACCATGGTGGCAGTGGCGGAATCAATGAGCCTAATGATACCAATATCGCCGTTAAAAATTCCCAGTCCGTCTTCGTCGCCCTTTGTCCACTCCATGTCGTAGTTATTGCGAATCTGCATCACCTTGTCCCCTTCTCGGAAGGTACAAAAGATGCCCTTAAACTCTTTTTTTGCAGCGGATTTGGGGTTGATCACCTCTTGAAGCTGGCTATTTAAAACATAGACGCCCAGATTCCCCTGCCGTTGAGGCGTCAACACCTGGATGTCGGCTATTGGTGAAAAACCATAGCTTTTGGGTAACCGTTTGGAAACCAACTCGACAACAGTTTCAGCAACCGCTGTTTCACTTCCCCGCTGCATGAAAAAGAAGTCGTTGTGCTTTTGACTCAAATCCGGCATCTCGCCGCTTACTATTCTGTGGGCGTTGGTGACGATGAGGCTTTGGGCAGCCTGCCGGAAAACCTGTTTTAACTGCACAGTGGGAATCACTTCACTGTCGATGAGGTCTCTGAGAATATTGCCCGGACCCACCGACGGCAGCTGGTCGGAGTCGCCTACGAGAATTAGCTTGGCCCCCATCTTGACCCCTCGAAGTAGTGATTCAAAGAGAGTAGTGTCCACCATCGACATCTCATCGATAACCACTGCGTCTGCTTTGAGAGGATTTTTTTCGTTGTGGATAAATTTGAGGGTATCCCCGCCGCTGAAATCCACTTCCAAGAGGCGGTGGATGGTTTTGGCCTCTCTTCCTGTCACCTCGGAAATCCGTTTGGCGGCCCGGCCGGTGGGGGCCGCGATGGCAATGGCAAGTCCCTCCTGCTCCAACAGTTCAATGATGGCGTTTAAGGTGGTGGTCTTGCCGGTGCCGGGGCCGCCGGTTAAAAGTAGGATGCTCTGCTGGAGCGCTTCTTTAATTGCCCCCCGCTGAAGGCCTTCGTATCGGATCCCCTTCTGCTCTTCCACTTTATTAATCATTAGATCGATGTCTTTGTGGACAAAAAATTTGTTTTGAAGCATCATGGAAAGCCGTAAAGCGATGTACCGCTCTGCCCCATACATGGATGGCAAAAAGAGAAATTCCCTCTTTCGTTGGACTGAAAAAAGTTCCTCATCTGCAATGCGATTATCAATCTCTATTTCGATGGGGTCGGTTCCCACATTTGCGAGCAGTTTGCTCACCAAGGAGGAAACCGTTTCCCTTGCCAAGCAGGTGTGGCCGTTTTTTAGGTTATGGCGTAGCACGTGCTGGATAGCCCCGAAAATCCGTTTGCCAGAATGCTCGTCCATGCCTAAAGAAAGGGCCATTTGGTCGGCAGTGCGAAATTCCACCATGATGTCGTCCTCACACAGCAGGTAGGGGTTGTCCTTTATGACGTCTACCGAGATGACGCCCCACTTTTTCCAGATGCGGATGCTCTGGCTAGGGGTCAGGCCGTAGGTGGAAAAAAACATCATGGCGGAACGCATGCCAAAAAGCCGATGAAACTCAATAGCGAGCGCGTCAGCTTTTTTCTGGGTAATTCCCTTGACCTCCACAAGTCGCTGGGGATTTTCTTCGAGAATATTAAGGGTGTCCTCTCCGAACACGTCGACAATCCGCTGGGCCAGGACGCTGCCAATTCCCTTGACAGCGCCAGAGCACAGAAATTTCTTGATGGCGGTTGCCGTTGCGGGGAGGCTCCGCTCGTAGACTTCGGCTTTGAACTGGTAGCCGAATTTGGGATGAGAGGCGTAGGTGCCGGTGACTTTCAGCTCCTCACCTTCCTCCACGCCGTAGAGTTCCCCCACCACCGGCAGGATTTCCTCACCGGTATTCAGCTCGATGACGGCAAACCCGGTATTTTCGTTTCCGAATACCACGTTTTCGACCATGCCTTCGATTTGCACCAATTGTCTTTCCATAGTCCCTCGGTTCTGGGGTGTATCTGAAAAGTCCCCATCCATTTTGCTTTGATATCCCCTAATTCTGTCCAATGAGAGTATTTTGCAACAAAGGACATAGTTCCTCTTCCTCCAACAGCTCCACCCCACGCATCTCTGTTATCAGCCGTTTGCTTTCTTCATCCATCCCAAGGTTTAATACGATGAGCCGTCCTCTAGAGTTTTCCAGCCAATGCAGGTCGGCCTGCGCCGCTCGGACTAAGTATTCGATATTGTCCATATGTCCTTTGGCCGGAATAATTGACAGCGTCACCGTCTCAGCGGCACCTTTGCGCCAGAATTTGCGCGACAGCAGGCAGATGACTTCCACTGCCCCGATGAGGGCGAGGAGAATCATTGCCCCCAGTCCAAATGCAATCAGCACGGCAATCACCTCGTGGGACAGTATATGAAAAAAAGGAAAAAAAGGTGAGGTTTACCTTTCGATTGCCGCTCTCAAGGCCTCAATTTTATCGGTTTTTTCCCAACTGACCTCTAAGTCCTCCCGGCCCATGTGACCGTATTTAGCGAGGTTTCGATAGATGGGGCGGCGCAGATCGAGCTGCTTGATAATAGCCGTCGGACGTAGGTCAAAGACCTTTTCCACTGCTTTTTCGATGTCCTCGTCAGCAAAGCGCCCTGTGCCGTAGGTGTCCACCATGATGGAAACCGGACGGGCGACGCCGATGGCATAGGCGAGCTCTACCTCACATCTTTTGGCGAGTCCCGCCGCTACGATGTTTTTCGCTACCCAGCGGGCCGCATAGGCGGCTGAGCGGTCCACCTTGGTTGGGTCCTTTCCGGAAAAAGCGCCGCCGCCGTGTCGGGCATAGCCGCCGTAGGTATCGACAATGATTTTCCGCCCAGTTAGGCCACTGTCTCCCTGAGGACCGCCGATGACAAACCTCCCAGTAGGGTTGATGTAATACTTGGTATCTTCATCTAAAAGTTCCGCTGGAATGACTGGTAAAATCACCTGCTCTACAATATCTTTACGAATCTGATTTAAAGCTACATCATCAGCGTGCTGAGAGGAAATGACCACGGCCTCTACCCGGACAGGGCGGCCGTTTTGGTACTCGACGGTGACCTGGGATTTTCCGTCGGGACGAAGGTAGGGTAACATGCCGTTTTTCCGAACTTCGGTGAGGCGCTTTGTCAGCTTGTGGGCTAAGGAGATAGGCATGGGCATTAACTCGGGAGTCTCATCACAGGCGTATCCAAACATCATGCCCTGATCGCCTGCACCGTTTTCGTCGTCCAAGTCCTTGCCCTCTTTGACCTCCAGCGCTTTATCCACACCCATGGCGATGTCCTTAGATTGTTCGTCAATGCTGGTGAGCACTGCACAGGTATTGCCATCAAAGCCGTACTCTGCCCGGTCATAGCCGATGTCCAAGACCACCTCCCGGACAATTTTTGGAATGTCCACATAGCACTGAGTGGAGATTTCTCCCATTACCATGACCATACCGGTAGTACAGCAGGTTTCACAGGCGACGCGACCGTCTGGATCCTGGGAGAGGATGGCATCCAGAACCGCATCGGAAATCTGATCGCAGATTTTATCAGGGTGCCCTTCAGTCACCGATTCCGATGTAAACAAAATTTTCGACATATTTTCGTTCCTTTCTTTCTGGCGATAAACCGAAATGTTTTCGCACCGTAGTTGACCAAATATTCCAGGGGAAGGGAACATCCAGCTTTTAGCAATCGAATCGGATGAAAAGAGTGTCTCTCCATCTCAAAATGAAAAAGCACCCGCCTGTGAGCGAGTGCATACAGTTTCCCAGTAAACCTCATCTCTCGACTGCGTCGCAGGAAATGGCACCTTGCAAAAGCAGGTTGCCGTGGCTTCACAGGTCCTGTCCCTCCGCCACTCTTGATAAGGTAATTATCATTTATCAGTATACCCAAGGAAAGAGGGCTTGTCAACAGAAAACAGAGGGAATTTCCCTTTTTCGTCGAGAATTGCAAAATATAACGGAATTTTTGTTCCCAGTTATGGTATTTGCCGGTATTTTCTGCAGTATTCTAAAAGCTGTTCCCGGTCATTTACACATTTTTCGTCGATAACCGCCTGCAACAAAAATTGAAGCGTTTCCCCCAGTTTTTTACCAGCGGGAATTCCAAGCTCCATGAGATCGTCTCCATTGACAGCCAGGGAGGATAAGGAAAAGCAATCTTCCCGTTGGAGGATTTCGTGGGCGATGCGGATGATTGCTCGGTAACAATCACTTCGGTCGTAAATGGGATTTTGTGCTGCATTGTCGGCGAGCTTCACCTTCATCAACTGCTCAAAACCATCCGGGGTCAGGCGGTTCAGCCAACGCTTAATGAGATTTTCCCTCGGTTCTATCACTGCATCGTGGTATTTTACCAGCTTCAATACCCGTTCGGTAGTGTGGTTGTCAAACCGTAGACGGGGAAGAATCTCCTCACACATCCTAACGCTGACCGCTCCGTGCCCTTTGAAGTGGCCTTGTCCCTTATAATCCACTGTAAAGCAGCTCGGCTTGCCAATATCGTGGAGCAGCATAGTGAGCCGCAGAATTGGATCGCTTTCAACCGCCCCTACCGAGTGGGCAGTGTGCTGGTACACATCATAGATATGATAGGGCGTCCGCTGGTCAAATCCCACCATGGGCAGAAGTTCGGGGATCAACTGCGCTAATACGTCCGGAAAATTCAGCAGCACTTTTTCCGCCTGTGCGCCGCACAGAAGCTTCACCAGTTCTACCCGTAGCCGTTCAGCAGCGATTTTTTGCAGTAAAGGGGCGTGTTTGCGCAGAGATATTTCAGTTTTTGCCTCCAGGGAAAAACCCAATTGGGAGGCAAAACGGATTCCCCGCATAACCCGCAGCGCGTCCTCTTGAAACCGCCTATCTGGCTCCCCCACGCAACGGATAACGCCTTGCTGTAAATCCTCGACTCCTCCGAAACAATCCACAATTCCTAACCTTGGATGATAGGCCAGGGCGTTGACGGTAAAATCCCGGCGGGCCAAATCTTCTTTGAGCTTTTTGGTGAAATGGACCTGGTCGGGGTGACGGCCGTCGCTGTATTGCCCGTCCAGCCGGTAGGTGGTAATTTCCAGTGGCCGTCCTTCCAAAAGCACTGTTACAGTTCCATGCTGTATGCCCGTTTCTATGACAGGCAAGTCTTCGAAAACTGCCTTTGTTTGTTCTGGTGTGGCAGATGAGGCGATATCCCAGTCGTCAGGTACCCGTCCAATCAGACTGTCCCGGACACATCCACCGACAACATAGGCATCAAATCCCGCGGCGTTGAGCCGGCTGATGGCCTGCCCTGCAAAAGAAGGCAGATGGACTTTCATAGGAAGCCCCCTTTCCATTAACGCTGTTTAATAAGGGGAGCGAATTCGGCTCCGATTAGGGCAGTTAAATCAGCGGGGGAAAGCTCTACCTGGGTGCCAATTTTCCCGGCGCTGACCATAATAGCGGGCTGCTTTTTTGCCGATTCATCCACAAAGGTAGGCAGGGCCTTTTTCAT
Organism: uncultured Oscillospiraceae bacterium; assembly: GCA_904396495.1. Lineage (GTDB taxonomy): Bacteria > Bacillota > Clostridia > Oscillospirales > Ruminococcaceae > Fumia. Next base: position 3,469 of record CAJFOJ010000004.1, on the reverse strand, counting down.
TCCGATAGGCGAACAGCCTCCCCGAATGTAGCCGGTAAGAGTGATTAGTTCCTTGACGTGGACCATTTCCACTGACTTTTCGCCGCAGGTTTTTGCCGCGGTTTTCAAATCCAGCTCTTCCGCCACCGGGATGACAAAAACGTAAAGACTATGGTTCCCTCTGGTTACCAACGTTTTAAAGACCTGCTCCAGAGGCTGCCCTAACTTTTGGGCTACGGCGACGCCGTCAATGGCCCCGTCCCGATGGTCGTAATAGTGAGGGGTATAGGGGATTTTTGCCCGATCTAATAATCGCATCACATTGGTCTTTTCCTGTGACATATAGTATGACCGCCTTTTTAAAAATAGCCGTTTTATAGATTGACATAAGAATTTGTGAGAAACTCTATAGAAAGCACTTATTGCAGCTTTTTATTTTCAGTATAGTGGGAGAATTTCAAAAAATCAAGCAATGTCAATTAAAATATAAATTAAATATTAACAACGGTGCGCATATCTATTGACTTTTTGGGGAAAAGCTTCTACAATGATACTGAATCAAAGGGATTCCACCGGAACGAACTGGAATATCTTAGAAATATTCCGGGCGACTACCGGTTTTTCCGTGTTTATAAGTACTTGAGAAAGGCTGGATCTTAGCGATGAATATCCTGATTGTCGGTTGTGGAAAAGTGGGTTCCACCTTGGCGGGTGTATTGAGCCGGGAGGGCCACGATGTTTCCATTATCGACCGTTATGAAAGTTCCTTTGACTTACTGCCAGAGGACTACAGCGGGTATATTACAGTGGGAGTGCCCATTGATCAAGATGTACTGCGGAAGGCGGGCATTGAAAACTGCGACGCTGTCGCGGCGGTGAGCCAGGACGATAATGTAAACATTATGGTCTGCCAATTGGCTCGGGAGTTTTTCCATATCAATACTGTCATCGCCCGTATCTATGACCCAAAAAGGGAAAACGTCTTTCGCCATTTTGGATTGAATACCATCTGTCCCACCAACATTACGGTGGATTCCGTCAAGAGCGCTTTGCTGAAGCAGGAACTTCAAAGTGTCGAATTTGAGAGCAATCCTGTAGATTTCCACACCTTCCCTGTCCCCAAGCGGCTGATCGGGGTTCACACCGACGAAATTCAGGGGAATGAGCGGGAGGCAGTATTCGCTGTGCTACATGCCGACGGGACAATGGTCCTCACCAACAAGACAAATGTCATGTTGCAGGCAACTGACCAGTTGGTGGTGTCGAAAATTATCAGTTAATTGTTATTTGAATTGACTGAATCGGCAAACGTTTAAATGGGAAAGGTTTGAAAAACAAATATGAGAATTGTGATTGTAGGCGGCGGAAAAGTGGGTTATTATCTTGCCAAAGCGCTGATTGAGCATCATCATGAGCCCACGATTGTCGAGATTGATAAAGCGCTTTGCAGCTTTTTAGCTGACGATTTGGATGCTCCAATCGTCTGCGGTGACGGCACTGCCATTGAGATGTTGGTCAATGCCGGAATTGAGCAGGCGGACGCCTTAATTGCCGTCACTGGGCAGGATGAAAATAATTTAATCGCCTGCCAATTGGCCCGGATGATGTTCCATATCAAACGGACCATTGCTAAAGTCAACAACCCTAAAAATGCAGAAGTGATGAAAAAGCTGGGTATCGATATCACCGTTTCCAGTACTGACAACATTACGAGGCTTATTGAACGGGAGGTGGATTTTTCCCGTATTCGGCAATTGGTATCTCTCAATCAAGGAGAGTCCTCTCTCAATGAAGTGTTGCTACCGGAGGATTTTAAATACGATGGAAAAAAACTCACTGATATCAAAATGCCCGATCAGTCGATCATTGTTTCCATTGACCGGGATGGCGAGATTATTATCCCCCGTGGTAACACCTGCGTTTATTCGGGGGATAAACTGCTTATCATGGCAAAAAATTCGGTGTTGCATAAGATAAAGGATAAACTGCGACTGGATGACTAAAAAGGAGCGGCCTTCATGTTAAACGACAAGGAACAAAAAATATACGAGTACATTCGGGAGTGTATTTTAAATTACAACATTTCCCCCACTGTGCGGGAAATTTGCCGCGAGGTGGGGATTCCCTCCACTTCCACTGTACACTATTACTTAAAACGTCTGACTGAAGAAGGGTATATTGTCAAAGATGAGTTTAAAAAGCGCACTATAAAACTGCCCTCTAGCGGTTCCATTAGCGTCCCTTTGTTGGGCACAGTAACTGCCGGAATTCCGATTACTGCCATTGAAGAGGTTGAGGATTTTATTCCTGTTTTCAACCTAAGGGGAGATTCTAAGGACTACTTTGCCCTTCACGTACGGGGAGAAAGTATGAAGAATGCCGGTATTTTAGATGGGGATATCGTCATCGTCAAAAAGACACCTTCTTGTCGTAATGGAGAAATCATTGTTGCGCTAATTGGAGACGAGGCGACAGTCAAGCGGTTTTATAAGGATAAAAAGAGTTTCCGTTTGATGCCGGAAAACCCGGATTTTGAGCCAATTATCGTAGAACAATTGACGATTTTGGGGAAGGTCGTTTCTCTAATCCGGAATTATTAAGTGATTTATTTTCAAAACAGTCTGCTCGCTAACAATAGTGGGCAGGCTGTTTTTTGCGACATAAACAACTTCGTTGTCCATTTTGTTGAGAGGGCCTTGGCGAATTGAATGACCGGTGCAGACCAGTTAGTACTAACCAGCATAAGGTGTGACAATTATGCATATGGTTCGAGGTGATTTCTTTGAAAATAAAATGGAAGAAGTTAATACTTTTCCTTGCCATCCCTCTTGCAGTCGGTGGGCTTTCCGCGCTTTTGACCCGAAAAGGCATGGATGCATTCCAAATGTTTGACAAGCCTCCCCTATATCCTCCAGAGTGGTTATTTCCAGTGGTATGGGCTGTGCTTTATATGCTAATGGGGATTGCCTCATATTTAGTATACACATCAAGCAAACAAAACCAGAAGGCCCTTTTATTTTATGGCTTACAATTGGCGGTTAATTTTTTCTGGTCTATTATTTTTTCAATATGGGATCATACTTGTTTGCTTTTATTTGGCTTGTATTGCTGTGGTTGTTAGTTCTAACGACAACGATTATGTTCTTTCGGATTTCAAAGTTGTCTGGTTATCTCATGCTCCCGTATCTCTTGTGGGTAACATTTGCAGGGTATCTTAACTTGTCTATTTTTATTGATTGAATTATTTACATTGAACACTACTTTTTTATCTTGTATGATTTTATTTAAAAACTAAACATTTTTATGCTGGGAAGTGGTTTTATTAGCATCTCTAATCATTGAATAGACACTTACAACCTAGAAATGTGACCTAAAGTCAAGGCTTTTCAGGTGCATTCATCACTCCCACTCGGCAAATTCAAGTATATGGGAGTGTATTTGGGGTGATTTTATAGGCAAAACATTCGCAAATATGTTAATGTTTTGCCCG
>CAJFOJ010000003.1 GCA_904396495.1 uncultured Oscillospiraceae bacterium | reverse complement strand
TGGTGGGCGAGGGTGGATTCGGACCACCGAAGCAATGATGCAACAGATTTACAGTCTGCCCCCTTTGGCCACTCGGGAACTCGCCCAAAATATAAAACCGCTGCCATTTTGAACAAACTTATTCATACATGACAGCTTACTTATTCTAGCATAAATTTTCTACCATGTCAAGAAATATTTGTAAGGAAGGTCACTTATTTTGTGTATATCCTTTCCAAAACATGTTCTTCATATACGCAATCAATCATTGGGACGCTGATAAAAATTCCCCGCTACCTGATCCGTCTTTAAAATGTTGATAAAGGCTTTGGGATCCACCCTGTGAACCTCTTTGGTCACCTTTTTCACCTGGTCGCCAGAAATTACCGAATAAATCATCGAACGTGGCTCTCCGTTATACAATCCCGTTCCACGGAACAACGTCGCCCCGTGGTGTGTTGATTCTCGGATGTGCTCATAGATTTCCTCCGATTTCTCAGAAATAATAAAGAGCGTATTTCTCTTATAACGAGTATCTAAAATTTTCACAACTTGAGTTGAAGCGAACTGGAATATGATGGAATAAAGGGCATTATTCCATCCGAACAGCAAACCAGCGATCACAAGCATCAAAGCATTTCCTAATAAAATGTAATTCCAGCAATCCACATGGAGCTTTTGAGACAGTGCTACTGCAATAAAGTCAGTACCACCACTAGTTGCACGGCCCATTAGGCACAAACTAATAGCAAAGCCATTGATCATCCCGCCAAAAATGCATATCAACAAGATATCATTGGTGAGCGGCATAGAAGGGATAACATCCGTTAGTATACTGGTCAAAACAATCATCAGACAAGAATATAAAGTAAATCGCCTGCCAATCATTCGAAAGCTAAATGCAGCCGGCACTGCATTTAGCAAAAAGTTGATCAGGGAAAATGGCACCGAAAGGCCCAAAAATTCTTGTGCACTCCGCTGAATTAAAAGTGTCAGCCCGTTAAATCCACCCGGGAACAATCCGCCCGCTTCCACAAAACTTTTGATGTTGACCGCCATAATAGCGGACGCAAGCAAAATAAAAACAACTCTGCCAATATGTCCGCGGACACCATTTGATAAACTGTGTTCTCCATTCAGTAAAGAGCCCTTCATAGAAACCTCCTTCATCACATCGAATTCTATATTTTTCCTATTTATCATAAAGATTAAAATATTTATTTTTTAAATAAATTCTTGCTCCGAAGAAATATTATTCCCAAGCCCGCCAATCACATATTGATCCCGTCCACGTTTCTTGGCAAGATACATAAGTCGATCAGCCCCCTGATATAATGCCTCGACTGTATTAGGGAATGTAATGGGCATGGCGCCAATACTGCACGAAAGCCGACGATTCTCCACTCCCACCTGATGAATGCGGTTCAGAAATAGTTGGAGATTAGCCTCCAGTTCTTCCAAAGTGATGGGAATCGAAAGCAATACCGCAAACTCATCACCGCCCACTCGACCGGTCAGGCCATTGTGCCCAAAGACCTCTCTCAATTCCTGGGCAGTTCTTTGAAGGATTTGATCGCCCTCAGGATGTCCATATTGATCGTTAATCTCTTTAAAAGAGTCTACATCCATCATGATAAAATATCCCAAAATACCTTCCTGAGAATGAAACTCACTCAGAACCTTTGAACAGGTTTCAAAGAATGTCTTTCGCGTCATAACCCCAGTAAGGGCATCAATTTTTGCTACATAATTCATATAGGTAGCATACCTGCGGTTAAATATCAAAAATATAATGACTAGTGTCATCATCGCGAGGATTCCTATGAGAAACTGTATTTGTAGATGGAGCAAATCAGAATAATTTTCATCGCTCAAAATAATTCCATTTTGTCTCAACACATAGTCCATTCTATGGACAAAATATATACCGACCGCCATAGCAAGACAAATCGTCAGCAGAAGAATGACCACCAAAGACAGGCGGTGATAGCGCTCCTTCAGTTGAAGGCTCTGCGCTTTTTCCACCCTAGCTCGAAATTCTTGCCAAAATTTTGATTTTTCCAAGCGCCAAAAAAGACAAACAATCCCCATTGTCATCAAATTGGTTGCAAAATTATTGACAGTTAAAAAGCTCTGCAATGCATTACCTGTGTGATAACCTGCCTCTGGGAAAAAAATCCCATCGCACTGTATACTAAGATAGAGTGTAAAAACGGCCCAAAAAAGGAAATCATACAAACGAAAAAGCCTGTATACCGAATCCGTCTCGCCGCCAAATATAAAAGGCCTATGACCAATCCAAAAAGCATTCTGCTTCCCACGCTGAGCAGGATACTCTCCAACGGTTGCCCACTCATAATAGGGGAAAACAGTTGATCTACCGGCATAACATAGCTAGCGCCAGCCTTCCACATACTGGCTAAGCCAAACACAGCACCCAAAATGACAGCTTCCGGTAACCCTATCAGCGCTCCTGCCAACAGAACCGGGATGTAAGCGGTAGTAATAGAAATGGGTTCTACATGAAGGTACCCTAAAAAGGAAAATGACATGAGAAGTTCCAATGCAATCAGTATTCCCATTAAATACAAACGCGTATTTCTCTTATAACGCTGAGATAAAGCCTTCATATTAATTGCACGTCCTTCACAATGAGTCAAATCTACACAAATTCCTGCTCCCAATCACTCTACTAAAAAACTTGGATTATAATTATCCTTTTAAAAAGCCCTTATCTAGGTATTTTACACTAGAATAGTCTAATTTTATATTATCATACCATATCGGGGTGGAAAATGCAACCAAAGCAAACCTATAAGGATTTTTCATTCTGTGGCCTGTCAAAACATCTTATATAAAAGCGCCCCAGTTTTTTAATGTATCCATTGAAATTTTATCTGTTATTTATCATGTAACCTATTTCATATTTTTAGTATAACCAAAGGGTTTCGGGTAAGATAGCTCAATTGCACATTGTATGTAGATTGGCGTTTTGGAAGAAAAATTCCTTCTCGCTTTAACAGAAATATTTATCATAAAAGAAAAGAGTCCGAACGCAAATTGCATCCAGACTCAGTCTGTCTTTGGTGACCGTTTTTACTGTCAGTATCCGCTAAGAAATTTAGCACAAAAATCAATCACTATAGATGGACCTCAACTATCTTCCCATTCATATTCTCAAAAAAATAGATTGTTAAATCTTCATTTGCACCATATAAAAACAAATCCGGATACTGCCGCTGTATGTCTGCTCTCTCATAATCATTAGTCTGAGTTAATAAATTGTAGGCTTGTTCGCAGCGATCAATCCAAAGAGATTGATATTCAGAATTGTCAACAACACGATTTTCAAGGTCGGCAACTGTCCGAAGATTGAAACGCCGGCACCAAACGATGTCATTTTTATAAAGCAGCTGTCCTTCTTCACATGTTACAATATCATCCGTATCATAAACGATCGGCACCTTTACTTTATGCTGGTAGGCGGTAAAAGATCGACTATGACCGTCTGTCAAAGTTAGCCTGCCATCTCCAAAATCATGGACGGGAAGCGGTTGACACAAATTCATATTGTTTGGGTCAAACCATTTTTCGACATCTCTAAGCTTGGATTTATTTAAGTACAACTGACTTACACCTAAATCAGTCGGCGCAACCCATTGAACTCCTCGAAAGAAAGTGTACATTGCTAATTCCTTTCAATAAAATTACTTATGTTAGCTTATAGCGCATTGGCAGTATAATCAAACTAATATAAACAGTTCCATTTACATTTTATCAGAAAAAACGAAAGAAGTCTATTTCTTTACGGAAATAGACTTCTTTCGACATTGGTGGGCGAGGGTGGATTCGGACCACCGAAGCAATGATGCAACAGATTTACAGTCTGCCCCCTTTGGCCACTCGGGAACTCGCCCA
>CAJFOJ010000002.1 GCA_904396495.1 uncultured Oscillospiraceae bacterium | reverse complement strand
TGGGCGAGTTCCCGAGTGGCCAAAGGGGGCAGACTGTAAATCTGTTGCATCATTGCTTCGGTGGTCCGAATCCACCCTCGCCCACCAGATGAAGTGGACACTTTAGATGTCCACTTCATTTTTAATATCCGTTTATTTACAATCAGTCGAGATGGTTCTTAATTGGTAGATTATATTCTCTTTATACTTTAAATGAACAATTAAGAGCGAGACAGTATTTTTTATTTTCAGAGGTCGAATGAATCTAACCGATGTGGAAAGTGAGGGGATAATATTGAGCTATGTAGAACAGCTGCGCAAAAAAATTGGTCATGATGAATATATTGGTGTTGGTGCTGGCGTATTTATTTACAAAAACAGAAGAGTATTGTTACAAAAAAGAAAAGATAATGGCTGCTGGTCTATGCACGCAGGCGGTTTGGAATTAGGCGAGACAGTCGAAGAAGCAGCAAAAAGAGAATTGTTAGAAGAAACTGGTTTAACCGCAAATACGCTTTGTTTATTAGGCGTATTTTCAGGTGAAGAGATGCGTTATACCTATCCAAATGGTGATAAGGTAAGTATCGTACAAATTATTTATACCTGTAATGATTTTTCAGGAGATATCACTTGCGAACAAGCAGAAGTATCCGAATTGAAATGGTTTGATATCAACGAAATACCAGATAATATAAGTCCACCTGATAAAAAGGCATTTCATTCTTTTATTGATTTTATGAGTCGTAAAGATTTGCAATCTAATTAAGTATTTAGTAATGAACAATTGGATTAGAAAGGTGTTTCTCCGTAGCAAGAAGTCAGGCGGCATCTAAAGTGTCCACCCTTTCCAGACTGAGTCTGGACGCGATTCGCGCTCAGACTCTTTTCTTTTGTCCGGCCGTGACGCTCGCGACGGAGGGTGGCATCTAAAGTGCCCACCCCTTGCAATGTCGAAAGAAGTCTATTTCTTTACGGAAATAGACTTCTTTCTTTATATAAATTCAATTTCACACCGGATGTGTATTTGACGCGGGAAACATTACAAAGTGTTTAAGGCACTATAACTTTATCCAATCGGTGTGAGCGGCCCACATTCTGCCCCTGAGACAATAGAAAGCCACTATTATTCTCCAAGGCTTTTGAAACACACAAGTTGCGAGCAATGAGGGGCAAGAGTTGCCTCATACACGTCGCTATGGGTGCCTAGGTTTTCGTCCGTAAAGAGTTCAATAGCCTCACATGTGCTAACAATCGGAATGCGGAAAGTACGCTCCCGATCGCTCCAGTTGATGATAGCTACCCTGTGTGTGTTACCGTCATTTCCACAGTCAATTACGCCGGGAATATAGGACTCCAAAAGGTCAATGGGAACACCCACGCGATCTTCCACAGGGAACAACCGCGCATACATGTCAATCTGACGATCATCTATCAGTGGCAGCTTATCAGAAAGGAACAAGGCACCGCCTGCAGCGTAAATGGCGACAAGAAAGGTGTGGATTTCTTCGTCGGTGCGGGAACAGTACCTGCGGCAATCTTCGTCCTCATTTTCAGCTTTGCGAATCATTAAGCAGTCAGGATCCGATACAAATAACTTTCGATTCATATAATATCTTTTTAAAACTGAATGAAACACCTGAATAAGAGATTCCCATCGTTCAAAAATATCACCGGCAATGCGCATGCCGTCCACAAACTCCGCTACCTCAAATATCGGACAGGTACAGCCAAGGATGTAGGTGTCTGGATGAACCGTCTCGCGTACTAGCCGAAAATATTCCCGGACGTTCTGTAGGGCCCCCGACTCCGGGTCGTAGTATACCCCAGCCGTCATATAATTGCTGACGATATCGATTTTTAGATAGCGAAACCCCCATTCGTAAGTGAGCATATGATAAAGGTTTCGAACGTATTCCTTTGCCCCTGGATGAGTGACATCCAGCATATAGTTGCCGCAAGCCTCAGCAAGCCCCCCATTCGTTGTATGGACAAACCAATCGGGATGCTCTTGCACAAGGGCGCTGTCCTTTTGAAAATTGAAGGGCGAGAGCCATAGGCCAGCGATATACCCGTGTTCTCGAATCAAATCAGCATAGAATTTCATCCCTTTTGGAAAACGAGTTTTATTCTCTGGTCCATTGTGATTGCCGGAAGACCAGCCATCGTCAATCTGAAAGACCTTTAGGGGGACGCGGTCGCGTATTTCATCACATTTTGCAAGGTTTTCATAAACCATGCGCTCGTTGATGTTGGACAGGTAATAATACCAAGAGCTAAAACCTGTAGGCGCCTCGGTGTGACGGTCTATAAACCGGTTAAAATTATGAATCAGAAGGGTATAGTTTGGTAGGCCAGTTATCAGGTCGCCATAAAAGGAAAAAAGCATCCAATCCGAATGCAGCGTCCCACCGGCTGAAAGTTTTCTTCCATCCAGAAAGTGCCGGTATTCGACGGTTCCATCCTCACGGGCAAAGACAGAGGAAAAATAACGCTCAAAGCTTACAAATCCGAAATGAATCGCCTGTCCGTCCCTGTCAATAGCGGGCATATGTACAGCACTATCGGTAAAATCGTTTTCCAAAAAGATTTTGACATTTGTTTCCGACAACATATCATAGAGTTTGAGCCCATTTTGCTGTGTAAAAGTATTAGCTATTACCCGATCAATTCGGTTAGCGTACATTCCCCCCAGTGCAATCACGTCGACTGGCTCCTTTTCTTTGCCGAGATTCCGGGTTTCGGTGCGAAAAAGTGCATCTGTGGCACCAAGAGCTGCCCATAGGGTACTATTTTCACATTCCGCCACAAAGTAGTGAACATTTTCCCCCAACACGGAAAAATCTTTTTTTGAATCAAATGGGGGAGTCTCGCGTACCGTCCATTGCTGTTCCGTATAATCTGTCAATACATTGTACATGGTTCCCCGATAGCGGCAGCCCGTATATATGGAATGAAATATTACATTTCCACCCTCATCCACCAGCGCCGGCCGGCCATTTTTAATTGTCAATTGCATTCAGAATTCCTCCATTTTATGTTAAAATCGATCTTAAGTTCTGTTTGGTTATACACAATTTTCAAAATGTCAGTGTTATAAAACCAAAAGATTCCATTTCACATGAAATTGAATACGTACCATTAGGAGGTCAATTTTACTCTTTTAGCTAATCCGCATTTGTCACATAATTTCACACATTATAGCATAAGTAATATAGGCTGTCTAGCTATCAAATACCTTGAGATAATATTATTATATGAAATACAAAAGTTCCTAACGATACAAAAATAGTTTTACTTTTATACAATTTTACATTGTGTTGTATTACTATTTTCGATGACAATTGATAGCAAATAATTGAGTCGATCGTTATATCAAGATACATCTTTTATTGATAACATAGGTAATCAGTCGAAACTTGCAGTCAATTCTCCCAGAAAGATGTTCTACCTGCTATTTACAAAACATAATTTTTGTGATAAAATAATTCAGTCGTAACATAGAGTATTCTTTATGCTGGTATGGCTCAGTTGGTAGAGCAGCGCATTCGTAATGCGCAGGTCATCGGTTCGAGTCCGATTACCAGCTCCAAGGAAAAGCCCCATGAACACTAGGTTTGTGGGGCTTCTTCTTTTTCACGGAAACGTGGAAAAGGGAGAATGTTCAAGTAACGCGTCAGATGTAATTGGAAAATGAGTGGATCATTTAAATTATACACATTTATTCACACGAACTTTTTGATTTATAATGTTGTTAATATGGTAGATAACATGACCTACGGAGTAAATCTAGAACCGAAATATTTCTAAACGATGGTTTAAAATAATTATTTCCGTTGATCGGAATCCGAGCTTCATTAGTTCAAAGATGATCTTGACAATTCTCTGTGTGTATAATAATATAAATAATGGATTGTATTTTTTTTAGAAATAGAAAACCTGCTCGACTTCTCAAGCTGCATTTATGTGCTGCTATTACCTTGCCTCCTAGATTTTGATGCATTTTATATTAAAGGATATTTCAAATCGAAACTGAATATTTATTAGTCCTACTGCCGGGACTATACAGAATACATAGATGTTGGAAAACCATTTTGATAGTGCCAATAACAGGGATATAGTTTGTTTTTTTAATTATGATGATTTACATTGATTTTTAATGCTATTATTGTATGATATAGCCCACTATATTTCGGGGGAACCAGAAAATTATGAGTTATCAGTCGATGAGTTTTTTGTTGTTTGCGGCGGTTGTTCTTGCGGCGTATTATCTAGTGCCCGGAAAATGCCAAAAATATGTTTTATTAATTGGCAATATGGTGTTTTATGCCGTTGCCGGAATTGAATACATTCCATTTTTAGCCGTTACACTGCTGAGTACTTTTTATGCAGCAAAAGCTATCGGTTCGATTTATGTGAAAGAGGCTGCGCTATTGTCTGATTGTAGCGATCCCGCGCAAAAGAAGCAAGTTAAAGCCCAAAGTAAGGCGAAGGCCAAAAAATATATGCTGTTGGCGTTAGGTATTTCAGTGGCGTTGCTGGTTATTTGTAAATACTCGTTATTTATACTAAAAAATGTCAATAAGTTGGTGGTGCTCCCGTTTTTGGATACGTTTCAAATGATTGTACCCTTGGGAGTTTCTTTTTACACCTTTATGGCTATAGGGTATTTACTGGATATTTACTGGAAAAGATATCAGGCAGAGCAGTCGTTGGTGACTTACGCTGTGTTTTTGACGTATTTTCCTCATGTAGTACAAGGTCCAATTGATCGATTCCATGAGTTTAAAAGTCAATTGCCTCTGCAGAAAAAAATAGTGTTTCAATCGGACAGGCTGGTGAAGGGCGCTCAACTTGCCTTGTGGGGGCTTTTTAAAAAATTGGTTATCGCTGACCGACTAGGGATTTTTGTCAGTTCGGTATACGATAACTATCAAGATTATTACGGCGTGATTTTAGTAATCGCTACTGTGCTCTACTCTATTCAGATTTATGCGGATTTTTCAGGATGTATTGATATCGTTTCCGGTGTCTCGGAAATGTTTGGTATCAGGCTGAAAAAGAATTTTAATCACCCTTATTTTTCTAAAACTATGCCGGAATTTTGGCGCCGTTGGCATATTTCTTTGGGAGAATGGTTTAAAGACTACATCTATTATCCGGTATCGATCAGTTCTTTTGTGCGAAAATTTAAAAAGAAGCCCAAAAAGAAAGAGCATGGCGAGATGATCGCCTCTTCTATTCCGGCCATTGTAGTGTGGCTGATTACGGGGATTTGGCACGGTGCTGCTTGGAATTATGTAGCGTGGGGCATTTTCCACGCGACGTTGATCGTCTTGGGTATTGTCTTTGATAGAATGAATCAAAAGATCATTGAGAGGCTCCACATCAAAAATAACTGTTTTTCTTGGCGGCTGTGGCAGATGTCTAGGACCTTTGTTCTTTGTTGCATCGGACGCGTTTTTTTCCGCGCTGCTAGCTTCAATGCGTCGGTGGGGATTTTTCAGCTGATGTTTTCCGGATTGGGGCTTCATTTTGTCACTCCGGGCGCCCTGCCCAACTATGGCTTGGATTGGGCTAATTTATTCCTTGCAGTGGTTGCAATAATCGTGCTTTGGGTGGTGGACATGCTGCAAGAACATATGAACATCCGCGAAAAACTGGCGGAACAACAATGGCTTTTCCGCTGGGTTATCGTGTTAGCTGGTGTTTTTGCAGTGTTAATTTTTGGGATTTACGGTCCCGGATACGATGCAAGCAGTTTTATTTATGAACAATTTTAAAAAGGAGAATTTTTTATGGACGAGTTAAAACAAGCATTGAAAGAAGCTTTCCCCAACATTGATTTTGACCATGAAGAACATTTGGTGGATGACGGTTTGCTGGATTCTATGAGTATTGTGAACATTGTATCCATGATTGAGGACATGTTCGACGTCACTGTGACCATGGAGTATATCCAACCCATGTACTTCCAATCGGTTCAATCTATGTGGGAAATGATTCAGGAGCTGTCATGAAAAAACTGAATAAAAAAACGCTCTTTTTGATTCTAGGCCCCGTTCTTTTCCTCGTCCTATATCTGGGCCTGCCACAAAGTGTCTTCCCCTCTGCAGCAGCGAGAGGGGCTGTGGGAACAGTGGCCTGGATGGCCTTTTGGTGGGTTACCGGCCCGGTGGACTATGCCGTAACCGGCTTTTTGCCAATCGCGGTGAATGCTTTGTTCTCGATGGCGGATATGTCTTCGGTCATTGCCAACTACGCTTCTGAAACCATTATGCTTCTTTTGGGCGCCTCTATTGTGGTGGTTTCGTGGGAAATGACGGGTTTGGACAAGCGCATTGCCGTTAAATTTTTATCCCTGATCGGCAGCAATGTGCGCATTCAGGTGGCATTTTGGTTTATATTGTCGGCGGCTCTCTCTTCAGTGCTGCCAAATGCTGTGGTATGTGCGACCGTTACCCCCATCGCCATCTCTATGCTGAGATTTGTCGGTGAAGAAGATATTGGCTCCAGCAAAAACGGTTCTCTCATTTTGCTCACCATTGCCTATGCGGCAGGAGTCGGCGGACTTGCTTCTCCTTTGGGTGGAGCGATGAATCTAATCACAGTAGAATATTTGGAACAGCTCACGGGGCAGGAGTATATGTATCTGTCGTGGGTGATCCGTTTCTTGCCCATTATGGTGGTGCTAGTCGTCAGCAATATTCTTTATCTGATCCGAAACGTCAAAAAGAATGAAAAAATTGCGGGAAGCAAGGAGTATTTTGTCTCTCTTTATAAGGAAATGCCCCCTATGACCCGGGAAGAAAAGTGGTCGTTGGCTCTCTTTGCCGTCCCTACGATTCTGTCCTTTACGAGGGAACTGTATCAGGATTTCCTGCCCGGTTTAAAACCCGCGTATCTCTTTATAATCTGCGCTATTCTGAGTTTTACCATCAATCGCAAGGATGGCACGAAACTCATGAAATGGAAAGAAGTCCAGGGCAAAATTATTTGGGATTTGATTTTTATCTTTGCAGGGGGACTTGCGGCGGGCACCCTTATTAATGACAGTGGAGCTGCTGAAAATATCGGAAACTTTGTTTCACAGGCCAACTTAAGCGGAGGATTTGTCACCGTTTTGATTATTTTGGTCTTAACGATTATTTTGTCGGATATTACGAGCAATACGGCGACTGCTGCGGTTTCTATCCCCATTGTCATCAGCATTGTGCAGGGCCTTGGCAAGGACCCGATCCCCTATGTGTATATTGCGACGATCGGTGTTAACCTTTCTTATATTCTGCCCACGTCCATACGTGCTATCCCAGTAGGATATGGACTCAAACCCAAATACATGATGAAACAAGGCGTACCGCTGACGATCATTCTAATTATACTGCTGAGCGTTTTGGCCTATCTCATGCTGACCTTCTGGCCGGCGTTTAGCACGGTGTAATAGCGAGGGGGCAGATCAAAAATGAATTCAGTTGTAGAGGCGGTATTCCATCACGCCACTTTTTCACCGGATAAACTTTGTTTGGCGGATGAGAACCGCGATGTGACTTATTCCCAGTATCGGGATGAAATTCTAAGGCTGGTTTCTGTGCTACAGAATCGCGGAATCTCAAAGGGCGATAAGGTGGTTGTTGAAGCTTCCCAGACGATTGATTTTCTGGGACTGGAACTCGCTTTGCATTTGTTGGGCGCTGTTTTTGTCCCGGTGGAACGCAATTGCGCCTGGAGTAAAACCCAGCGCATTGCGCAGATGAGTTCGGCTGAACTGGTCGTCACCCAAAAGGAAAACGGTTCCCTCCTAGAGGCTAAAACGGCTACCCTTGCTCAAATTGTACTTGAGAGGGAAAACGTCCCTCAGGCTTTATCTACTCATTTCCCGCTCAAAGACGAAGTCTCTGAAATTCTCTTCAGTACCGGGACTACCGGCACTGAAAAAGGTATTGTCATCACTCATGACAACAATTTGGCTTTGGCCGAGAATGTTATCTGCGGCGTTTCTATGCTGGAAGATAATGTGGAGATGATTCCTTCTCCTCTCAATCATTCCCATGGATTGAGAAGGTATTACAGCAATATGGTCAAGGGCGCCACAGTAGTTTTGGCTACCGGTGTAATGAATGTCAAATTGTTTTTTGATATGGTGGATCGTTATCGGGTCAATTCTTTTGACCTGGTTCCCACTGCCCTGAGCGTTTTGCTCAAGCTTTCTAAAGGCAAGTTCGGAGAATACAAAGATGTGATCCGGTACATGCAATTCGGCTCTGCGCCGTTGTCCGATACGGATATGAAAACTATACGGGCTCTCCTGCCGAAAACTCGATTATTTAATTTCTACGGCAGTACGGAAAGCGGCTGTATCTGTATTTTTGATTTTAACACGGATTGCGACAAGCCCAAATGCATAGGGCACCCTACCTGTAACGCCACCATCGTAATTGTTGATGAAAACCGCACCCCGATCCGTTCCTCCAAAGACCATACGGGCTTTCTTGCTAGTCGAGGCCGCATGAATATGCGGGGCTACTGGCAAGACCAAACGGAAACAGATCGGGTCATGGCGGATGGATACATTTATTCCAACGACGAAGCCTATATCGATGAAGAGGGGGATATCATCCTCTTGGGCCGTAAGGGCGATGTGATTAATACTGGAGGGAATAAGGTCTCCCCGGATGAAATTGAAGATGCCGCCAAAATGCACCCGTCGGTTGCAGATTGTGGTTGTATCGGTGTGCCGGATCCCATCAAAGGTTGGGTTCCTAAGTTGTATGTTCAATTGAAAAAAGGGTATTCTTTTGATCCAGTTTCCATTAATTCTAAATTAATGGAATTGTTAGAGCCGTATAAAATTCCCGCTTATATCGAGGAGATTGAACAAATTCCCCGCACCTTTAACGGAAAATTACTGCGAAGAGTTCTGAGGGAGAAGAATGGTTAAGAAAAGCATCAAAATAGTCGCTGCAATCTTAATTTTCTTGGTTTTGTTTTTTGTGGCCCAGGAAATTCTTGTGGGCAATAAGGATATCCGGGATCAACAGCGTATAGAAGGCTTTTATGAGCAAAAAGAGGATAGCTTAGACGCCGTTTTTATTGGCTCCAGCGCGACTTACGCATTTTGGATGGCCCCCTATGCCTGGATGGAATACGGCATTACTGTTTATCCCTATTCCACTTCTAGTCAGCCGATACAGATGGCAAAATACATTATGGAGGAAACACGGAAAACTCAGCCGAACTCCATGTTCATTGTGAATTTGGCCTCCGTGCAGATTGAAATCACCAACACCAATTTACATAATCTGTCGGATAATATGCCTTCCTCCCTCACCAAATATCAAATGATTCGCGATCTCACTGACCAAGCGGGCCTTAATTTCTCCGAGAGCCTTGAGTTTTATCTTCCTTTTGTCCTCTATCATGAGCGTTGGTCAGAATTGGGGAGTAACGATTTTAATCCTCCCGAAGACCTTTATAAGACGGGAAATACCTACGAGACTTTTTTGGATTCTGTCGAGGACGTCAGCGATAGGCTGGATGGCTCCGAATACTACCACCCACTAGATGACTCATCTTATGACGCGTTGATGGAGTTGGTGGACTACTGCGAGCAGGAGAACATCACCGTGCTGTTTGTGGTAACTCCCCTCAGCCTTACCGATGAAACACAATTGGGAATGCAAAACGCCGCGGTGGAGTTGGTTCGGTCAAGAGGTTTTGATGTGCTCGACATGGACGATCTCTCCGAAGAAATTGGGATTGATTACAAAACCGATTATTATAATGGGAGCCACATGAATATGCACGGCAGCATCAAAGTGACTAGCTATTTGTCCCAATACCTGATACAAAATTACGGGTTGCAAGATAAACGTGGGGACAGCGCATATGCCGATTGGGATATCGCCTCAGATCGGTATTATCAGGAATATTTAGCCCCTCGGTTGACCGAGGCCGATCAAGAGTATTTTACTGTCAGGTAATCCTTCTTTTGGCAGAGTGCAGAGGCAGCTGGCTTCTGTTTTACTGGCTCATTTATCAATAACCGTAGAACTCTGAATCTGGTGTTAAAACGGAAAAAGATGGTAGAGACAAAAGCGTCTGCCATCTTTTTTGTTTGCCTATAAATAATTTGAGAAAGAAAATATACAAGTAAATTGCTTTCCTTTTTTACTGCTTTTGTCCCAATATTTTGTCATTACTCTTAAAATTATAAGTGCTTCCCATCTTTTTGTTAAATGATAGTTTTTTCCATGTTGAATTTTGTATACAGCGTATTTGATGTTCTCTGAATTTGATGATAACTTATGGCAATAGCCTTTATCGCTATAAACCTAGACATTTTTATCATTTGTTACAATATTTTTCTCTTTTTACTCAATCGCATCAAAGGGTTGAAAGAGAATCATAGTTGAATGTAGGATTTCAACAAGAAAAAACAATCAAAATTATCAGAATAATTGAAGTTTATCTAAGATTTTCAGTCCAAAAATCTTTGTAATTCCACTGCTTTTTAAGGGGTGAGGGCCATCAAATGGCAAAAAGGTTGGATTGGATCAGTTTCCAAGTATTTCGACAAAAATAAAATGTACATTCTTACCATTATTCGTATTATTCTTATCTTTTTAATATGCAGTATTGACAATTATTTTGATAGACATATAATTAAATCAAAACTAGTTTGAATCCATGACTGTAACTTTCTCAGATAAAATTTACCACAACTTTTTCAAGTATCATGAAAGGCAATGATAGTCCATCACAATATCTGTGAGTTAATATAGGAGGAGATTTGTTGTGTTAGGCAAAAAGAAAAAAACATGGTCATCCCTGTTGGCGATTATTTTGTCGCTGACGTGTGCGCTTAGCGCAATCCCGGTTAGCGCATATGGGGAGCCACCGGTGGAAACCCAGGGGACTACAGTTATCAATGAGACGGGGTCTACGGGAACAGCCGATTTAGAAGAAGGGTCAGAACTCGTTGACGATACGAGTGGAGAAGAAACATCAGAGCCCACTGAAGAAATCAACGGGGAAGAACCTGAGCCTGCTGAAGAAGTCAGCGAGGATTCGGAGAAGTCCGGACTGACCGATGAGACGGAATCAAACCCCATTGAGGGAAACGATGAGGCCCTTCCCACTATGGAGGAGCTTTCGGAGGAAGATTCCAGTGACAACCGGGTTAATCTGGCGCTGGAATCTACCTACAGTGGTACGGAACCATTTCAAAACCTCTATCCGGATACCGGTAACCGGGAACTAACTGACGGATTGTACGGCTCGCTTGATTACGGTGACCCAAATTATGTCGGTTACGCCGAAGGAGAAACTGAGTTGATTTTTGACTTCGGTTATACTCAAACTTTTGATGAAATAAACTTTGAGTACCTTTGTGATTCGGGACCGGGCCTTGGTGCGCCGAACTCTGTACAGGTATCTTATTCCTCTGATAAGCTCAATTGGACTGAGTTTGCATCCGGCGATTCCGGCGATTCTGGAGACGCAGCGACTCATACTTATACGCTAAAAGGGGAGGCGGCCTCTGGCCGTTTTGTGAAGGTGTATATTAAATTTGCGACCTCTTGGCTGTTTATTTCCGAAATTCAGATTATGGGAATTTGGTCAGATCGCAACCCAAAAGAGGCAATTTTTACATCTGACCTTCCTACTAATGTAAATAAGTTTGAGGGCGATGCCGTCAACTTGAAAATGGACTATATTTTGAAGGAAATGGGCAGTGAAGTCGACATCGTATGGTTGAAAGATAATGAGGAGCTTCCAGACTTTCGCGGCCAAAAGACCATCAAAATTCCCAATGCCCAGCTTTCTGACAGCGGTATCTACCAGGCTTGTGTCATCAACCGATTTGAAGATGGAACGGAAGTACAAAGCTTTTCTTCTGCCTCGCTCGTCACCATAGAAGAGTCGGCGTTAGATGATCCTAACCCACCCAGCGATGTACCGGATAGTGACGCCAACAATCTGGCATTTGGAAAATCCTATACGCTGTCCGATTCTCTGGGAGAATATTTTACCGACCAAGGGCAGATGACTGACGGCCTTTATGGAACCAAAGAAGATTTTATGGATGGTAGATGGCTTGGCTTTTCCAGTGTGGAGGGCAACGGTGAAATAATTGTGGATTTAGGATCTTCCCAGAGCTTTGAGCAGGTGGAAGCAAACTTCCTACGAGATGAAGTTGCTTTAGCCGAGTGGCCTGGGACAGTGCAGGTGCTGACTTCTGATAATAGGTCTGACTGGAATGACCGGGGAACCTTTAGTTTGAAAAAGGTTGACGTGTCAGAGACTTTGATTCACACATGGGCCGAGAAGGTAAGCGGCACCGGAAGGTATGTAAAATTCGTTTTGACAACCGGCGGCAAGGATCTGATGCTGGTGGACGAAGTACGGGTGCTGAAAACAAGCAATATTCCGGAGCAGGGTGAGGAAGAACCCCAACCTCTGCCCGATATGAGTAACGATATCGCATATGGCAAACCTTATGAGTACAGCCGCGAACCCAATGGCAGCTATCCCGATACTGGTAACCTGGAGCTGACCGACGGCCTTCATGGCACAGGTGTGGAATTCTCTGATCCCGAATGGGTGGGCTTTTTAGCGATTCCAGATGGAGCAGAAACTCCAGAGGACGTAGTTGTAACTCTTGACTTGGAAAAAGATGAGTATTTTGAGGAGGTCTACATTGAGTACGGTTACTGGGCCGGCCCCAGTATTCAAATGCCTAACAACATTAAAATAGAAGTTTCAAGTGACAAGCAAAACTGGCAGGTGCTTGCGGAGGGCACTGGCGCTGATTGTAGTGGCGTTGGCTCTTTGAGACGTTTCTCTTATATCAATGAAGAGGGGGTAACTGGGCGTTATCTGCGTTTTACGACTACTCCTAGTAGCGGTTGGCTTTTCATGGATGAAATTCAAGTTTTGAAAGAGGCCAATGTGATTCCAGACCCCTATAATATCGTACGGGGCCAGGACTACACTATTTCCAGGCTTCCGGACAACGGGGAGGACGGTGTGCTGACCGATGGGCGGTATGGCGTCACTGCGACGATCCGTGACCCCAACTGGGTTGGATTCTTAAAATCTAAAAATGAGGCCCATAACCACATTGAAATTATTTTCAATTTGCAGGGCATGCATTCCCTGTCAAAAATTACCGTTTACAGCAGGGAAGACGCCTCCCTGAAACTGACAACTCCTAAAAACTTGAAATTCTACGTATCCGATGACGGAAACAAGTGGACGACACTGAAAACCTTCAATAAAGGCGTTTCCACCTTTGGAATCGAAGATGATACGCCGTTGGTTTGGGATGCCTCTAACCCTGAGGATGCATTTGTATCTACCGAACCAGAGTATGTGCTCCCTTATACCGGATTTGTTAAAATAGCCTTTGATGTGTCCGATGAAGAAGGCGTCTACACCTATATTGACGAGGTGAAAATCGAAGGCGTCAACGTGAAAACTGCCGATGCGGGGCCGTGTCTTGGTGACGGCATTGATCCTTACAATGTGGCCTTCAATAAGAGTTACACGTTAAGTCCTGAAGAACCGGTCAATGATTACCCTGATGAGAGCGGCATGGAATTGACCGACGGAGTCAGAGGGGAATACCTCTTTGTGGATCCCGCTTGGGTTGGGTTTGTCCAGGCAGCCACAATGAGTGGCAGGCAGGTAGACCGGTGGGCACTGAAAACAATTGTTGTTGACTTGGAAGAGGTACATTCCATCAGCAGTATTGTCCTGTCCTGCTGCGGAGGTGCATCGACAGGTGGTGTCCACTCTCCTTGGGCGATCTTTATGTATGCTTCTATGGATGGCGTTAACTGGATGCCGCTGTCTAGAAATTCCTCTACCAGCGATACCATGGGGCTTCTTTCCTACGGTTGGCATAATCCAGACGAAAACGACGGCAAATCCATCGATTTGACTGGGGATGAAAATTCCGTCTACCAGGCGAGATATGTTCGTGTTGATGTTGAACTCAAAGGGAAAAACCTGTTTGACGAGCTGGAGATTTACGGTGTAAAAGGTGTTACCGAAGACGCAAAACCACTCACCAACCTTTCAACTCTGGAGTATTCTCAGAATTACATGCGGCCTTCTGAGGAGGTCACGGGCGGCGTACACGATATGGTTCTCTGCTACAACGGCTGGTATGGCTATGAGGAGGAAAGCGAAACCTTAAAAGGCGACTGGTCCGTGGAAAAATTCCGTCCGTACCTCACTTACGTGGATACTGAAGGCAATGTGCAGGATACGATGTTTGACAGCGTTTTGCTCCTTGGTATATTGTCCCAGTACGGCAGAATCTTCAGCAATGTTTGGGGAGATCCCAATGAAAAGGCTCGCGCTGAGGATTGGGAGTGGTATATCGAGAAGACATTCCGCGACGGCGGAGATGTCTATAATCTCAACCTGGCGGCCCAGAAGGCAGCTGAAGAGCTAGGTGATCCCAATTATAAAGTAAAGCTAGTAGTGATGTTCCCCAGCATTGATCAGTTGGTCACCAATTTTGGAAGCTTAGACGGCAGTCACAACCTGGACTTCTCTGAGGAAGCCGATTATCAATATGCGGCTGACTGGTGGATCGATCAGGTGGTCAGCCGGATGGAATCTGGGAAATACCCATATTTGGAACTGGCCGGTTTGTATGAAATGAACGAACAAATTGATTTTAGAGACAGTTTGCAATATGTGGCGGACAAAGTCCATTCTTACGGTTACAAATACTATTGGATTCCACACTATCGTTCGTGCGGCTATTTGTGGGGTAAGGACTATGGTATTGACTGTATCGCTTTCCAACCAAACCATATGTTTGCTTCTCCGGAAGATGAAACCGATTTTGGAACCGGTGGCACAAAGCAGGTGGAGCAGGCTATGAAACTGGCGGCCTATGGCAATATCGGTATTGAGATGGAATTTGACGATCACCTTTTCTCTCGCCCCAGTTGGTATAACCTAGGCCTAGATTACCTCAATGCCGGCGTCAAACTGAATGCGGACGGAGACAATTGTTACCGGAATTGGTACGAAGGATGCGGTACGATTGGTCAGTTGGCAGCCTCCAACGATCCTGTTATGCGAGAGCTGTATGATAACATCTATCAATTTATGAATGGCACCTATGAGCCTAGGGAGTATATCACGAAATTTGCCACCGGGGATCATCCCATGGAAGCGGGCTTTAACAAGAAAATTTTCTATGGTCCGTCGGCTAGTACTTGGGATCCTGTAAATGGAGACGGAAGTACATCCGGTGGCTCCGGCGGAGGCGGTGGCGGAGGGTATAATCCCACCGATCCCGATGAGCCGGATGAACCCAGTACCCCCGAAGAACCTACTGTTCCCAGCGGCGACGACAACTATACCTGGGAAGAGGTGGACGGCGACTACCAGCTCACTGACGCTGACGGCGAAATCGTCAC
>CAJFOJ010000001.1 GCA_904396495.1 uncultured Oscillospiraceae bacterium | reverse complement strand
TTACCGGCCACTTGCGCCCATCCGGTGACGATTTCGCCGTCAGCGTCAGTGAGCTGGTAGTCGCCGTCCACTTCTTCCCAGGTGTAATTGTCGTCGCCGCTGGGAGCGGTGGGTTCTTCGGGAGTGCTGGGTTCACCCGGCTCATCGGGATCGGTGGGATTGTACCCTCCGCCACCGCCTCCGCCGGAACCAGAGCCGCCGCCTGAAGAGGAACCGCCGCCAATTGCATTATCGACGCCGCCATTATACAATCCTCCGTCAGCAGCATTGACCTCTGCCTCACTTGGGAAATCAGCTGGATCGACATAATCCTTTTGGGTATAGGTTCCTTTCATGACTTGATAGGTGTAATCGTAAAGTGTACGGATAATCGCATTACCAGACATGGCGGAACGCGCATAGGCTTTGTCTTGATACCAGGCACGGTAGATGCCAGGTCCATCATAACCATACTGCTCTGCAGCGTTCAAATAGTCAAGCCAAACATTGTGCTTAATGCAGCTTACAAAAGCATCGCCCTCAACCTCAAACTCAGGCCCAAGATGCAAGGTCTTGATCTGGTAAGCATGTGTATCCATCAAGGGGTTGCCGTTCTTCACCGGTTCTGTTACAGAACCCGGGACATAAGGAGACGAAGCAGAGGTATAACTGAAGAAGTGGTTGGACTGCAACGCAGTGGCATCAAAGCCATAGTTGTGGGCATTGGAAGTACCGGGAGCACCCCAGTAAGGAATCCAGAATGCCTTATAACCTCTTTCGTGAACGCCGTCAGTAAATCTCATTACCCGTTGTTCCGCTGTCGCACCGTTTACAGCCTCATCCAAGTAGTAGAAGCCGACAAAGTCTACATACTCATAGTTGCCTTCCTCGAAACGTTTGATTGTTTCATCCAGCCACCAGTTCAAAGCGTAAATATGATCGTCTTCCGTCTGGAAGGTGAGATCTCGCTCTCCATCCAGCGAACCAAAACTCAATACATTACTAAATGTAGTGGGGTACATCACGACTAATTTGACTTTGTAATTGGGGTCGTTCAACTCTACCGAAGCGCGTCTAGCCGCCTCATTCAGAGTTGCTACATCCCCGTCTTCTCCAAATGTCTTATCCATAAACCAAAGCCAGTCATCAGCGGTTGCATATCCATTGTCAGGGCTAGCAAAGTAACGGCCATACTGGGATCTCAACGCCAATAAGAGCACGGAGTCAAACATGGTATCCACCGCATTGTTGTTGTGGTCTACATAGGTCAACAGAACACGGGCTTTGTCCAAAGTGACATTACCAACATATTCCTCACCTTCAGAGTCATAACCATACCAACCGTTATACCACAGCAACAGATCCTGAACGCCACCGGTCTCCTCGCCGGCCTTCTGATACTCGCCGTCAATGTCAGCGGTACCATCATCCGCCAAGTGCGCGCCTTCAATTTGATCGTCATAACCCATTACGGTAATTTCATCGACAAAGGTCCACGTAGGAACCTCGATCTCTAACCGAACATATCTTGCGATAAGCATCTCATAATCGGGAACCAGATCGATAAAGGTGGCACCATTTGCCGAAACATTTTCATTCCGCCATCCGTAGGTATAGACACCATCCGGAACAGTTTTGCCGACCGAAGTGCTTCTGCTCACCTGTAACCATTTGTCTCCGTCAACTGAAACATAGATGTTAAAGTTGGGGGCCGAAGAAATACCAGAGGCCGCATGGACGATATTGCCAAAAGTAATGGATTTAATGGTCTTTAGGTCTTCCAAATCCACAATAATCGAACGCAAGCTCTTCTGGGTACGTCTGAGATCACTCGTATCAGCAAAGTCACCCCGGTTAAAACCGACCCAAGTACCGTCACTGAAGGAAGCGCCGCCATGGATACCGTCTGTCAACCTTGTCATAGCAGCATCTTCATAGCTGTTGACAAAGGTACTTTCTATGGTTTCCGGATTATAGGTATAAGATTTACCGATCGCTACATTGCGTGCGCCAGTTTCATCCGTTATATAGGGTATGCCCGCAGTGGAACACTCGCCCAATTTACCCATTGCCTTCACTTCGTCCAGGTAAACGTAATCGCCGCCTGCCGGAACGTCAAATTCCACGCGAATGTAGCGGATATAAGCATATTCCGCCGCATCGCCGAGAGGATTCGGGAAACTGCTTTCCGAAGCGTCCCAGGTAA
Organism: uncultured Oscillospiraceae bacterium; assembly: GCA_904396495.1. GTDB lineage: Bacteria > Bacillota > Clostridia > Oscillospirales > Ruminococcaceae > Fumia. The sequence goes on along the minus strand of CAJFOJ010000001.1, from coordinate 9,295 downwards.
AGCTGTAATTTTGTCCATCTGTCACCTGAGGATTCTCAAAGCTCGCCAATTCAATCCATTCGACGTTATTGGTAGAACCGTAAATTTTCACATTGTCGGGAAGGGTCAGCTGATTGGCGCTGTCCTCTCTGGAACTCAAGATAAGCTGGGAAACAGAACCAGGAGCCCGCAGGTCGAAATTAATCACAACATGTCCCGTTGTGTTAAAGCCCATCCAGTTGGGATCGTATTTGGTATAAGTAGAACCGTATTTGCCGTCGGTCAACAGACCGGTGATGTTGTTCATAGCCGGTCTCTGAGAAACTGTATAAGCGGTATTTCCCCGCAACAGGTTCAACTCAGCGCCGTAATCAGGATTTTCATTGGCGTCAGGATTGGGATCCTTGACTTGCAATACCTCGATTTCATCAAGGAAGAACCAACCGGTACCTACAACCTTGACCCGGACATACCGTGCGGAAACCGCACTGTCCGCAGTGGCGATATATCTGTGAACACCATCGCCTGCAAAGCTTAAGGTGTCGTCGGATAAGGTGGTCCAGCTCTGCATGTCATTGGAGTACTCCACACCCATTGCAGTAGCGGCATGAATGCCAGAACCCTGCTGCTCCAAAGTACCGACCTTAACCTGCTCAAAGCTCTGAACAGAACCTAGGTCAATGGTGATATAGAAATCGCTGAGTCCCAAGTTAGCACCATCATTCATGTGATAGCCGACCCACTCAGGATCATTGTACGCCGCACGGCCTCTCTTACCGTTGGTCAATTCATAATTATCATCGACATAGGAACTGTTGGCCGGCCAACTTGTGGTGTAAATCCGTCTATAAGCCAGGTTATTGGGGTCGACGGTCACGTCCGGATCTTCCGGCGCTACGATCACGGTTCTTTGCTTTAAGGCCATGACCTCGTCCAACGCGATTACGCCGTTGCCCTGCACCGTCAATTTTACATATTGAGCAGTGATTGGATTGGAAACCGGAATTTGCACGTGAGCAATCTCAGCCTCTTCCTCAGTGGGAGCACCAAGCTCCTGCTGTCCAATTAAGCTCCAGCTGGAACCGTCGTTGGAGTATTCAGCCCGAACCCATTCAGGCCACTGAATTCCTTGTCTGCTGTCAAACAGATAGTTAGAGTCAACCTGCTCAAAGGAAGTGGGCTGCCCCAAATCGATCACAACTTCCAGATTGTCACTGGAAGCCGGGTAATTCACCCAGTTGTTCCCCAGGAAATCGCCAGTCATACCGTCAGTGAGAGCGGTCAAATTGGGATCGTCCTCAGAGGTTTGATTGACAGTGTAGGATTGGCCCCAAGATGCGACATTTTCTTGATCCGGAGGAACATAGCCACCGGTTGTGAAAATACCGTCAGGTTCCCGTCCATCCGGTTCTGCCAACACTTCAATCTCATCCAAAGAAATCCAGTTGTGGCGCGCCTCGGGATCAAAGTAGACTAAGAATCGAATCTGCCGGGCGGAAATTTTAGCGCCGTTTGAGCGATAAACGAATTCGTAAATTCCCGCGTCTTCGCCTAATTCTACATCGTGAACCAAGCTCCACTCAGCGTTGTCGCCTTCGTCCGTAGTGACATAAATCTGGAACCGGCTGGGCCCGTAAATACCGGCCGTACCGCCGCCCAATGTTCCAATGTTGATCTGTTCAAACTGCTTCACTTCGCCCATATCAAAGGTGAAATCCGCATAAGTCAGCGAATCTCTGGACTTGTTATAGCGCGCAGCCAGGATGCTGTTAATATCACCATTGGCTTTCAATCCATCAGTCAACGCGTATTCTGCCGGCTTAGATGGATCCCGCGCAATGTAGTTACCTGCACCACCACTGTTGGGATCTCCGTAGGTCATCGAGGTGGTAAAGGGAACACCGTAGAGTAAACTATCCGTAGAGGCCTCCTGGAACGACACCTTACAGGTGTTACTGGTCACCGATTCAGAGAGTTCCCCGATGGTATTGGTGACCACTACGTAGTAGTTGCCCCCATCGTCTACATCACCGGCGGGGATTGACAGGGTACTAGAACTTTCCCCTTCAATTTTTTGTCCGTTTTTATACCACTCATAGGTGATATCACCTTCGCCGTACTCCATAGGAGCCAGCGATACGGACAAATCGACATCGCTGCCGATAGGAGCGATAATCTCAGACAACAAGTTTTCCTCCAGCACGGGGATGCTAGGGGTATTTTCATCGACAGGGCCCCAAACCTCAATTTCGTTGTAGGCAAGCCAGCCGTTTTCCATGTTAATGCTAAAACGGATCTGCGATGCTTTAAAGCTCACCTCGGCTTCTTCTTCGTAGATGCCGTAGCCCACGCCTAAACCGTCATCATCGTTACCGGTAAAGTGTTGGCTATTTTGCCAAGCGGCAGCCTGTTCCCACTCTCCCGTCGCCTCGTCCAGATACTCTATTACTACATCTGTAGCGGGGCCGATACCATAGCTGTCTTTTTCAAAACCGGAAATGACTATCCGGTTTACATCCCGCGCGTATCCCAAATCCATTACTATGGAGGTGGTGCCAAAACGGGTCGCAAATACCAGCAAATCGTCAGTGTAATCGGTGGCATAAACACCATCTGTTAATTTGGTGCCATCCGGGTCATCATAGTTGTGATGAGCTGAATATTCCATCACATAAGATGCACCTTGTGCCCAGTTTCTCTCCGGCTGCCCGTCGGCTGCGGATACCTGGTAACCGTTGCCGGCAATACCAAGGGGCAGGCTGCTTAAAATACAAGCTGCTGCTACCACAAAGCACAAACAGGAAGTTAATCGCCGTTTGAAAAACTTTGCGATCATATTGATCTCTCCTTTCTCCTTCTTCATTACAAATAGAATCCTTCTTGCCCAATATCCATCTCTCCTCTGGGCAACTTTATTATATCTTCTGTTTTCCATCAAAAAAATAGTCTAAAATTTTCTTTTTAGTTTTATTTTGATATTTTGCGCATTTATTATACTTATTTATTATAAATTGACTTAATTTTATACTATTATAAAATCCTCAATATATTCGTTAATTTTCATTATTATATTCGTTATGTCCTTTTAAAATTAGGTAAAATAGCGATAAACTTCCGGTAAATTTCAGGTAAAGACGAATATACAGGGATGAAACGAGCAAAAAAACAGTTAATTTGCAACTATTTTCAACGCAGTTATCCTCAGTTTTTTCCTATACCAGCAATAAACTCATTCATCGATTGGACAGGTAGTCCATCCCCACGACGGGAAGCTGGCGTTATCGAACAGCTTGCTCATTCCTTCAAAGGCAAAACCAGCTTTCCAGGTTCAGGCCCAGCAACTGAGTAATCCCACTATTATGCTTCTTTTCCATTCGTCTTGCAGGCGATGGCATCGTTTATCCGGCTGCGCAGCTTTAGTAGATAGGCAGCGTCCTTAGGATATTGGAAAACCGTCAATTCCTCTGCAAGGCCTCCCTGAATTGTATTGAGCACCTCTTCTCGGGAGGTGAGCTCTTCAAGCAGAGCCAACGCCCGTAGATCGCAAAGCCCTTCGTAGAACACCTCCAGCCGGATTGAGCTCCACGGTTTGCCATCCTCTCCGGGGTAAACCATAAACGCATCCCCTGATGGGAACCCCATGTCCGCATCGGTCACTGCAAAGGGATTGATGGGACGCCTCGAAAACTGGGAATTATAAAAGTTAAATCCCCAATGGAGGAACCCATGGACTTGATATTTATAAAGCTGGACCCCCAAAATACGGTTTTGGGAGGAAGGGAGCGCTATAAACCGGTTGGAAACCCATTTCCACTGGGCGCAGCAATAATAGACCCAAAAACGTTCCGGTTTCCTCTTCTCCAAAAACGGAGCGATGTGGTCGAGTCCTACCACCGGCTCATTGCAGAGGCCGGACTGGTAAAACCTGTAATCACTGAGGGCATCAATGATCGGATACCCCCGCAAAAGGTCCTCCACCTGTTGCCGAGCCTTACGGTAGCAGTCCAGATCCGCCTCACTGGGCTCATCGGAGATGTGAAAGACAATCCTTTTATCGATGCCAAGCTTCTTGCACTCCTCGATCAGCGCGGGCAGAAACGCCTCTAAAAACTCCCGGTACTCCGGGCTGCATGCGTCGGTCTCCCACCCAAATTTTTTCTGCTTCTCCCCGTCTGTCTCCACTAAGATTTTTGGGCAATGCTTGGCCCCCCACTGGGTGTAAAGATGGGCCATTTCGAAATACTGGATTCCTGCTTTTTGACAGGTTTCCACCCACCGGCGGAATTTCTCAAAACCGAAAGCGTACTTCCCCTCCTGTAAAGAAACATCCACCAACTGGATAGTCGTCCGCTCACCGCCGACTGCGGTGTCCAACGGAGGAGTAAACACCGGCGTCAAGATCATGTTGACGCCTCGTTTAACCGCCAGCTGGATTTGTTTTTCCATTACCTCCCAGTGTGCTTCGCTAAATACCGGAAGGTGGTAGTAGTCCGCCAAACAGTCGCCATGGAACCACTCAGTATGTATGAGTTTCTGCGGGGGAAGCACCGCATCTTTCACCGAAACCAAAGCCTCGGCGGACAGGGAGATTCCCTCTCCCTCCAGCCGAATGGCCACCGGCCAATCTCCTGCAGGGCACTGTTCGTCGGTTTCGACAGTTATCCACAGAGCGTTCCAGCACTCGGTCCTCATCAGGCAACGTCCATTTTCCAATGGCTTGAGCAAATCCGGATACATACCGGGATTTCCCTTTTCAAAAGACGGCAGCATAGAGGGTACTAGTTCCACCTTCCGCACCGTTACCCAACGGCTCAGCGGAGATTCCACCGTCACCGACAGCTCTTTTCGGTTAATCATACCGACAGCCTTTAGAAATACCGCTAGTTGAAACGACAATATGTCATTCTTTAAAAGGGAAAGAGGGGTTTCAAGAGCGGTGGGTGGCCGGTCGGGAAACACCTTTTCCAAAGACGACACCAGGAAGGCGGCATTTTCCACTATCATCACTCCAAATCATAAATATCATGTAAGGGATGCATTACCCTTCAAAAAATGGAAGCAAAGCCACTCGGACCCGTCTGGCAATTGTAAAGGGCAGGTTTTTCTAATTTTCTCCAAGCCCTCACTTCCAGTATAAGAGGGAACAAGTCCACTAAATGGGAAAATACAGCAAATCCCCTCAACGACGCCCCTCGGGTTCACAACCAATTCCATTATATTCACACTTTATTGGCAAAGAAATAGAATTTTCTATACAAAATAGTTTTAATTTATCTTTTTGCCCATAAATTCTACCAATTGCACACAACTTGACCTAATTTTATAAGAATCTAAAAATAAAAAATTCTTTTCCCAAAAAGCAAGTCCAATTTTTTTGTTTGACTCCTTGCAAAATGCTGTCCTCAACCCCAATCAAACGCCCAAAGCTGTGACAAAGCAGAAGCCTCTCCGAAACAGCCTGCAAAAAAACAGCGGGGCCCAAGTCCCCATCAGTACTTGTTAAACGGAAGAAAGCTCTCCATTCAGCAAAGTACTACAGGTCTTAGGCCCGATTTTTTGCAAACTACTTTGGAAAAAATATTGCTGCTACTTTAACATATCATCCTCCGGTCAAAACGCCTTTTCATCCGGAACAAGCGTTACTGGGGTCTAATCGATTCATCCCCTCTTCGACCCGAGCGGCAAATGCGCTGTCCACATTCCGGAAATGCTCTAACACTCTGGCCCTTACCTGATCCGGCATGGACTTCAGGTCCATTGCGATCCTTTCCACCAGATGCTGTTGATGCATCTGGGCATAGTGATACCGCTCCATTCGGTAGATAAATATGTTCATTGCCTTTTGGAACTTTTCATCTTCCACCGGCTCAGCGTCCTGCCGTCCTGCCTCCTTGCCGCAGCCACAACAGTCACAGGGGTCGCAGCATCCCCATTCCGGCATCTGGGGCGGCTTACATCCCCACTCCGGTGGGACGGAGGAATTGTTGTCACCGCAGCCCGGTTTTTCACAGGGTGGGCATGGGCAAGGATTACAGGGGGGGCAAGGCATACAGGACGGCTCCTCCGGCGGCGTAGGCACTGTGCCGCCGTCCGGGCCGGTAGGCGGTGCAGGGGGTTCCTCTTGCACAGGGGGGACTGGCGTTGGTTCCTCCGGGGGTATGGGAATCTCCTGGGCGGGCGCAGGCGTGGCTGCTGCACCGGACTGGGAAATGATTTCCCCGGTGTTCGACTGTCTCTGAAGCATGGCGAGTTCCCGGTTATACCGCTCAATCATTTCCCGAAAGGTTTTCTTCTCCATCTATCAATATTCCTCCTCTGACTAAATTGGCGGGAAGCCTTACCACCATTTTATGCCGAGGGGGCTTTTCCAAAGACGCAATAATGGAAATTATCCTGAAAATCGGGGTAGTGATCAATCTTTCTATCCCGTTTTTCAACGGACAAAACCCAGCCGAACAGGGAACACCCTATTTGGCTGGGTTTTTCACTATCTTTCCTCCACTAAACGGTAGTAGGTTCTTGCCGTCAAAGCGTAGACAATGGCGTAAATGACAAAGAATGCCAGAACAACTCCCACCGTGCAGAGCAAGAACAACCCCACATCAGTTAGATAGAAAATGGACAGAAGCTTTACGATAACTCGGAAAGCAAACGCCACATGGATCACCGCCACGATGATGGGGAGGAAAAAGACGGTTAGGATCTGCTGGTGGATGGTCTTTTTGACCTCCTTGCGGCTCATGCCCACCTTTTGCATAATCTGGAACCGGTCGTGGTCGTCATATCCTTCACTGATCTGCTTATAGTAGATTATCAAGGCCGTCGCCATTAAAAAGAGGATACCCAAAAAGATTCCCAAAAACAGAAACCCACCGTACATAGAGTACCACTCCTGTGTGTTAAGAGCCCGGTTTTCGTAGTAGATGCCGGTCCCGTCCAAGGCCTCACCCAGATCTTTGGCGAAGGCAATCTCTTGATCCTCCGTCCCATCCGTGTCGCAGACGTAAAGGTGCATTTGAAGGCTCTCCGGAGGTTCGGTCGCTGCGTCGAGATATAGTTCCTGCACTGATAAAACGCTGTCCATGACGATAAAACAGCTCTTCATATCCGCCATGTACTGGCCGAGTTTTATGGGGAAAGATGACAGGTTTTCCTTGACTGCGTACTGTTGCCCGTTAAATTGCAGCGTATCGTTGTCCAATTGCCACCCCTCTCCATAAAAGAGGATTTCCCCAGGGCCTAAAGTTTTGTTTTCCCCTGTCAGACGGTTGTAATCCTCGACGGGGATCAGTTCGAACTGGACCGGTATCTCGTTGTTCTGCATGGATTCTTCGCTGGAATCAAACCCATTTTCTCCCTCCATGGCGAAGGTGGTCAAGCTTCGGTAGTCCATCCGATTGACCAAGGTGACACCGTTTTTCCGCGCCACGTCATCCAAAATGGTATTGATTTCCTCCGGAGAATTCATTTCGTCGTCGGCCATCAGGGAAATGTCGGTAGGATACCGGTTACGCAAAGTGTTCTCCTGCCCAAGGTACAGGGAAACCGTCGTCGACACCACCACCAGCACCATAGTACTCAAGATGCAGATGTTTCCCAGGCCCACCGCGTTCTGCTTCATCCGGTAAAGCATCCCGGAAACCGAGATAAAGTGCTCTGGCTGGTAGTAAAATTTCTTATTCCGCTTCAGGGCTTTTAAAAGGGTGATGCTCCCCGCCACAAAGAGGCAGTAGGTGCCGATGATGACGGCAATGACCGCCACAAAAAAGAGCGCCAGGGCGTCCAATGGGGATTTCACCGTCAACGCAATGCCGTACCCCAGTCCCAGCATCAAAATTCCCACGATGGTCAGCGGCCAGTTGGTTTTGGGCTCCTTTTCTCCGGTCTGGCCGCCCCGGAGCAGTTCGATGGGGTTTACTAAACTCACCCGCATGGTATTGGCAGCCAGTATCAGCAGAAATATCACCGCGAACAGCCCCGCCGATGAGGCGAGTACCGATGGAGAAATAGAAAAGGTTAAAGTCACCGGGAAATTTAACAGGTTTAACAGCAGTAAGAACACCGCCTTACTGAACAATATCCCGAACAGCAGCCCTCCTCCAATGGTAATTGCCGCCGTGTACAGCGTCTCATAAAACATTGTTAGCCCAATGTGGCGTTTCTGAAGCCCTAAGATGCTGTAAAGCCCCAATTCCTTTTTCCTGCGCTTAAACAAAAAGGAGTTTGTGTAAAACAGCAAAATAACACAGAAAATCCCGATCACTACTGTTCCCAGCCCCAGAATGCTTTGGAGAGTTGCCGCTCCCGGCATCTCCTGAATCCCCTTGTTGGCAGCGATAGACTGCATCACATAAAAGGCCGCCTCGGAAAAAATCCCTGATAGCAGATACGGCAGATAGGTGCTTTTGTTTTTTCGCAGGTTTGTCCAAGCGAGCTTGGGGAAAAACAGACTATTCAAGGTTTTTCCCTCCCGTCGTCAACACCGTCAGGGTGTCGGAGATCTTTTGGTACAGCTCATCATTTGACATCTGCCCTCTGTAGAGCTGATGGAACACCTCGCCGTCCTTGATAAACAATACCCTGCCTGCATGACTGGCGGCCCGGATGCTGTGGGTGACCATGAGGATAGTCTGCCCATCTAAGTTGATCTCATGGAGCATCCGTAAAAGCTTGGTCGCCGCCTTGGAGTCCAGTGCTCCCGTTGGCTCGTCAGCTAAAACGATCTGAGGGTTTGTAATAAGAGCCCGAGCCACCGCTGCCCTCTGTTTTTGCCCGCCTGACACCTCGTAGGGGTATTTTTGCAGGATATCCCCAATACCCAGCTTCTGTGCAATGGGTGCAAGCCGCTGTTCCATCACCTTGTGCGGTTTACGGGATAGCACCAGCGGCAGGAAGATGTTATCCTGGATAGAGAAAGTGTCCAACAGGTTGAAATCCTGGAAGACAAACCCCAGGTGCTCCCGCCTAAACTGGCAGATTTCCCCGTCTCTAATGGTAGTGAGATTCCGTCCATTTAACATGACGTCGCCGCTGGTAGGCTTGTCGAGGGAAGCTAAGATGTTTAAAAGCGTTGTCTTGCCGGAGCCAGATTCCCCCATAATGGCGACGTATTCTCCCTCTTCCACCGAAAAGCTCACGTCAGAAAGAGCCTGGACCTGATTGGCTCCAAAACGGGTAGTGTATACTTTTTTTAAGTTGCGCACTTCCAAAAGCGGCATACCGCTTCCTCCTTTATGAAAAAACTCGTTTTAAATGGCATGCCCGGCCGCGGTTGCAGGATAGAGAGGAACAATGTTCTCCCGCCCCCATGCGGGCC